>JANQMN010000034.1 GCA_028280065.1 Hahella sp. | reverse complement strand
CTTGTACACACCGGCGAAAAGCCGTACATTTGTAACCTGTGTACAAAAAAGTTTAAAAAGCTCAAATAAGAATCAAATCGATGATAAAACTCATGCAATCTAATTCTTTCTGGCCTTTAATTTTTAACTCCGGTGTACCAATCGAAACGCTGTTCGTCGTTGACTCCATGACCGGTCAGGATGCCGCCAATACGGCAAAGGCATTCAATGATGCATTACCGCTTTCCGGTGTTGTACTAACCAAGGCCGATGGTGATGCGAGAGGCGGTGCGGCGTTGTCGGTTCGGCATATCACCGGCAAGCCCATAAAATACATCGGTATGGGTGAAAAAGCCGATGCCTTAGAGCCATTTCATCCCGACCGAATCGCTTCGCGCATTTTGGGTATGGGCGATGTGCTTTCTCTTATAGAAGAAGCTGAGCGCAAGCTCGATAAGAAGAAAGCCGAAAAGCTGGCGAAAAAAGTGGTTAAGGGTAAAGCCTTTAATCTAGAGGACTTTCGCGACCAGCTGCAGCAAATGAAAAATATGGGCGGTATGACAGGCTTGCTGGATAAACTTCCGGGCATGGGGCAGGTCACTAAAGCTGCCCAAGAGAATCTAAATGACAAGATGTTCGTGCATATGGAAGCGCTGATAAATTCCATGACTCCGCATGAAAGGCGATTTCCCGATGTCATTAACAATTCCCGTAAGCGCCGTATAGCAACGGGATCTGGTTTGCAAATCCAGGATGTGAACCGATTGCTGAAGCAGCATAAGCAAATGCAAAAGATGATGAAGAAAATGAGTAAAAAGGGCGGAATGATGGGCATGATGCGCGGTATGCAAGGCATGATGCCACCCGGCGGAGGTATGCCGCCATTCGGTAAAATGTAAATTCTATCGATTTTTGCTTAACTGGTTAAAAAATGGTTTGCATGATTGGGTGAATTGCGTAGAATATGCGCCCTTTCATGTGCTGGCCCGGAACGGGTGTGGACAATAATAGGATACATTGAATAGTTATGGTTACGATTCGTCTTTCTCGTGGTGGCTCTAAGAAGCGCCCATTTTACCACTTTACTGTTACGGACAGCCGCAAAGCCCGTGACGGACGTTTTATCGAACGTTTAGGCTTCTTTAATCCGCAAGCCCGTGGACAGGAAGAGCGTATTCGTCTAAATACTGAGCGACTCGATTACTGGGTAAGTCAAGGTGCCCAGTTGTCAGATCGGGTCGCTACGCTAGTGAAGGAAAACGCGGCACAAGCAAGTACTGCAGCCTAATTTGGCTGTCTCGACCAGGGTGCCGAACGTTGCCAGAGGTTACTTTAGGTCATATTGGCGGCGCTTTTGGCGTCAAGGGTTGGCTGAAGGTGAAATCCTACACCGAGCCACCAGAAGGAATAGCGGAGTATTCTCGATGGCTGCTACGGCTGGCTGATAAGTCGGAATGCTGGGTAGACATTGAAAAAAAGCAACAGCAACAAGGCAAGTTGGTTGTAAAGCTCTGCGGTGTTGATGACCGGGAGCAGGCGAAAAAGTATAGCGGTGCCGAGATAGCGACACCTGTTGAAACTTTGCCCCAATTGGACGCCGGTGAGTATTACTGGTACCAGTTAGAAGGTTTGCGGGTAATGAATCAGTTTGACCAGTGTTTAGGGCAAGTAAGCCATCTACTGGAAACTGGTGCAAATGACGTGCTCGTTGTGAAGGCTTGTGAGGGAAGTATTGATCGTCAAGAGCGATTGATTCCCTACCTTCCTGACCTAACTGTTCGGGCAGTTGACCTCGAAGAAAACCTAATTCAGGTGGAATGGGGCGCGGAGTTTTAGTGTTTTTTGGTGTTGTCACACTATTTCCGGACATGATACAGGCAACCTTGCAGCAGGGTGTTGTTGGTCGGGCGTTACAGTCAGGACTGATAAATTTGCAAACCTGGAATCCCAGGGATTACACCCACGACGTCCATCGGACGGTCGACGACCGCCCCTACGGAGGCGGTCCAGGCATGATTATGAAAGTAGAGCCGCTAGTCGCGGCGCTGCAGGACGGCCAAAAAAGTTTGCCGAACGGTGTTCGGCGGATCTATTTAAGCCCGCAAGGTATACCTGTCAGGCAGGCGATGCTGCGTGAAGTGGCGCAGGAACAAGGGATGCTTCTGGTTTGCGGTCGTTATGAAGGAATCGACGAAAGGATTATTCAGTGTGAAATCGATGAAGAGTGGTCGCTCGGAGATTTCGTGCTGAGTGGGGGGGAAATTGCAGCCGCCGCCGTTATCGACGGAGTTGCGAGATTGATCCCCGGAGTCTTGGGGCACAGTGAATCTGCCGTACTAGACTCCTTTGAAAATGGTTGGTTGGACTGCCCGCACTATACTCGACCAGAGTCATATAAGGGTAAGGCCGTGCCGCCGGTGCTATTAAGTGGCAATCATGAAAAAATTCGTCGATGGAGGCTCGAAGAGTCGATTCGGCGAACATTGCAACGGCGTCCGGATTTAGTGAATAACCGTGATCTGTCCGAAGAAGAGAAAGAAATTCTCGAACAGTTGGATCACACAGATTAACGCTTTAAATTTAAACTGGTTGGGAGCGAGCCATGAGTAACAAAAATTCAATCATTGCCCAGCTTGAAGCTGAGCAGATGAATAAGGAAATCCCAGACTTTGCTCCGGGTGACACTGTAATTGTTAACGTTAAGGTTGTGGAAGGCACACGCGAGCGTTTGCAGGCTTATGAAGGTGTGGTGATTGCAAAGAGTAATCGCGGACTGAATTCATCTTTCACTGTACGCAAGGTTTCTTACGGCGTCGGTGTCGAAAGGACCTTTCAATCCTACAGTCCTTTGGTTGACAGCATTAAAGTCAAGCGTCGCGGCGATGTCCGTAAGGCGAAACTCTACTACTTGCGCGAGTTGAGCGGTCGGGCGGCACGAATCAAAGAAAAGCTGGACTAACCTCAAGGTTGGTCGCAGTTATGGAAAAACGGTATCTGATGATGCCGTTTTTTTTGCCTTTTTGCCCAAGTTACCCTTCTTGAACTCATGGCAGCTAAGATATCCGGCAGGGACAATGAACTGATTGATCGGTTTGTTGATAATCTCTGGTTGGAATCAGGCTTGAGTGCCAACACGCAATCGGCTTATCGAACGGATTTGCAAAAATTGGCTCGCTGGTTGGCTATGCAAAATCGCAATCTTCAGCAAGCTAGCCGAAATGAACTGTTCTCTTATCTGGCAGAACAGATTAGAACTGGTGCGAAGTCGACTTCCACTGCACGGAACTTATCGACGCTGCGTAAATTTTACCGATATCTGGTGCGGGAAAACCTTTTGCAGGAAGATCCGACGCTCAATATCGATCACCCAAAAGTCAGTAAACCATTGCCTGCAGCGCTTACCGAAATTGAAGTCGAGCAGTTGCTTGCAGAGCCCGATATTGAAGATCCCATCGAACATCGGGATATGGTGATGTTGGAGGTGCTTTATGCCAGCGGTTTGCGTGTCTCTGAATTAGTCAGCCTTGAGCTCCAGCACATCAATCTGCGGCAGGGTGTAATTCGGATCACCGGCAAAGGCGGAAAAGAGCGCTTAGTGCCATTGGGCGATCCGGCAGTTGAGCGTCTGCTCTTGTATTTGAAAACTGCAAGAGCGGAGTTGATGGGTTCGGCGTCCAGTCCTGTGGTATTTCCCAGCACCCGGCGGCAATTCATGACCCGCCAGACATTCTGGCATCGGATCAAGCTTTACGCGCAACGTAGCGGCATTCGCAAAAATATTACTCCACACACCCTGCGGCACGCTTTTGCAACCCATTTACTGAATAACGGTGCAGATTTGCGGGTAGTGCAGCTACTGCTTGGGCATAGCGATTTATCCACTACTCAAATCTATACTCATATTGCCAAAGCGCGTTTGCAAAACTTGCACGCTGAACATCATCCTCGTGGATAATGTTACACAGAATTCATGGAACCAGTGGGAACTATTGTGTAATTTCGGTGTCGTTAGTTTCAACCTTAATATAGACGGAAAATACTCTTGACTAGCTCGTTTAAAAAATCTGTATTGCTCGGTATAGCGCTGGCATTTTCTCTACTATTTGCGGCATTTGGTGTGAATAGCGCGGTTGCCGTTGGCGCCACACAATTTCCGCAGCCAAGAATACTGTTTTTTGAATTTAACCAGGAAGGGCCATCTGAAAAGAACAAGCAAATATTGAATATGCATGCTGAGTTTCTTAAACATCATCCGGAGTATCAGCTTCAAGTCCATGGTTATAGCGATCACCAAGGTAGAGCAGAATACAACCAAATTTTAGCTAAAAAACGGGCAGGTCTGGTTGCTGATGTCATAAGGGAATCAGGTTTGGAGCCTCATAGGATACAAGAGTTCTCTTGGGGCAGTGATTTTCCTCTAATAATTGACAATCATCACACCAATCGCCGAGTAGAGTTAGTCTATGTGGCTACATATGACAAAGACCGGATTGAACCTCAAAAAATCGAATCTGACTCTAAGGTAGAAGAGATAGTTGAAGAGGACAAACGAGCTGAGTTAACTAATTTTGGAAATGAGGCCAATGCGGAAAAAGAAATCGTTAGTCGATTGGGAGAAGCAGTACCTGGTTTAAAAATTTCTAGCGTTAATCCTAGCCCTATCCCTGGTGTGTACGAGGTCGAATCCAATAATCCCCAGTCAATCTATATTAGTGCTGACGGACAGTTTTTTGTTCCGGGCGATATCTTCCAGGTGAAAGACGGGCGTATTACCAACCTTGCCGAAAAACGGCGGGAAGTCAGTAGATCGGAATTCATTGGAAATATTCCCGAGGCGCAGCAGGTTGTGTTTGCTCCAAAGGATAATAAGGTGAAAGCCAAGGTAACCGTGTTTACGGATATCGATTGCGGTTACTGCCGCAAGTTGCATTTAGAGGTCCCGAAAATGAATGCTTTGGGAATTCAAATCAATTATATGGCGTTTCCGCGTGCTGGGATTGGTTCTAGTAGTTATGACAAGCTCGTTTCCGTCTGGTGCGCCGACGATCAGCAAGATGCGATGACTTATGCGAAAACCGGGAAGGTTCCGCCACCCTTGACCTGTGAAAATCCCGTTGCTGCACAGTATGAACTGGGGCAAAACATCGGAATTACCGGAACCCCAGCCATCGTTACGGAAGAGGGTAGGCTAATTCCGGGTTACCTGCCGGCGGAAGCTTTGGCCAACGGCTTGGGTATTGCAGCTCAGTAGGATGATTATGTCCTACCAACGGGCTAACACCGAAAGCCGGTTTCTTTTTTGCGGATTTCACACTCCTTTTCTATGTTGCGGCAGCGTTGCGCACCGCCTGGTGACAAGTTGCTGGATCTGCATTCGGTGTGTTGTTCTCGAAGATCGTAGTTGCTGTAGTCACCGAAAGGCCGGCTCGCGTCGCAGCTCGTGACTAGGGTGAGACTCATTGTCAAACAGATACTGGTAAGTGTGGAGCCAACTCCCCTTAATGGTAGATATTGCATTATTATTCCCTGTTGTGTTTTTGATAATAATAGAACGGCTCACTGTTTATGCGAATAGATTATCCGCATTTTGGATTTGGCCGGGGTTATATCGGTGAGAATGGGATGTCCCGTTAGGATCGGATCTCGAGTGATTGTTGTTGATTGAAAAATCCTTTGGCATTTGACAGGGTATTGGCGCGAAGGTATCTTGGCCTGCTATTTTGCTTTGTTCAATCGTAGCGCCCTAACCCGGAGCCCATATGGAATTTGCCCGCATCAGCCGTCTACCGCCCTATGTTTTTAACATCGTTGGTGAATTAAAACAGCAAGCGCGAGCCCGTGGTGAGGATATCATCGACTTTGGTATGGGCAATCCTGACCAGCCTACGCCCAAGCACATAGTTGACAAGCTGACTGAAACCGTGCAGCGTGGCGACACTCACCGCTATTCTCAGTCAAAAGGCATTCCGCGGCTACGACGCGCCATTACGCAGTGGTACAAGCGTCGCTATGAAGTGGATTTGGACCCGGAAACCGAAGCTATTGTGACGATAGGCTCGAAAGAGGGACTGGCACATTTGGCTTTGGCTACCATGTCCCAAGGGGATGCGGTGCTGGTACCCAATCCGAGCTACCCGATCCATCCTTACGGTTTTGTTATTGCCGGTGCGGATATTCGTCATGTCCCTATTGCGGAAGACGTGGATTTTTTCGCGGAGCTGGAAAAAGCCATTTTGGATTCTTGGCCAAAACCCAAAATGCTGCTTCTCAATTTTCCCAGTAATCCAACCACCCAGTGTATTGATTTGGAGTTCTTTGAGCGCGTGGTCGCCATTGCCAAAGAGCATTCCATTTGGGTAGTGCAAGATATCGCCTATGCCGATATCGTATTTGACGGTTATCAAGCGCCTTCGATTCTACAGGTGGAGGGTGCTAAGGAGATCGCAGTCGAGTTTTTCTCCCTATCCAAGAGTTACAATATGCCCGGCTGGCGGGTCGGTTTTTGCTGTGGGAATGCCACCTTGATTGGCGCTTTGGCGCGCATCAAGTCCTATCTCGACTATGGCACATTCACTCCGATTCAGGTGGCTGCGATCGCCGCGCTTGAGGGGGAACAGGACTGCGTTAAGACAATCTGCGCGCAATACCAGAAGCGCCGGGACTCTCTGTGCAACGGCTTGAATAATATCGGCTGGAAGGTGGATAAGCCCAAAGCCACGATGTTCGTCTGGGCGAAGATTCCCGAGCCGTATCGGGCAATGGGTTCCCTGGAGTTTTCCAAGAAGCTCTTGAAGGAGGCGAAAGTCGCCGTTTCGCCAGGGGTAGGATTCGGTCACTATGGAGATGGGCATGTGCGATTTGCGCTCATTGAAAATGAGCATCGCACCAAGCAGGCGGTTCGAGGCATCAAGACTATGTTTCGTCAGGATGGGTACATCGACTAACGACATTTGATTGAACTATGCAGGCTGTCCAGAAGCGAAAAGATTAAGCTGTTTGAAACGTTTTATTTAGGTAAAAGGTTCCGCAGGAACCAGTGAGCGGAGACGAAGAGTATGAAGGTGGGGTTGTGCGGTTTGGGCACAGTTGGAGGTGGTACATTTAACCTCTTGGTGAAAAATAAGCAGGAAATTGCGGCACGTTGCGGCATGCCTATAGACATTATTCAGGTGGCATCGCGCAACATGAATCCTACCTGTGATTTGAACGGTATAGCTCACACTGAAAATGTCTTTGATGTGGTGCGAAATCCCGAAGTTGATGTGGTTATCGAGCTAATCGGTGGCACGACTGTTGCCAAAGATTTGGTCATGCAAGCCGTGGAAGCCGGTAAACACGTGGTAACCGCCAACAAAGCGTTGATCGCTGAATATGGCAATGAAATCTTTGATCTGGCCCGCGAAAAAGGCGTGACCGTTGCCTTTGAAGCGGGCATTGCAGGCGGAATTCCGGTGATCAAAGCCCTCCGGGAAGGTTTGGCGGCAAACGAAATCAAGTGGCTTGCAGGCATTATTAATGGCACGGGCAACTTTATCCTGACCGAAATGCGGGATAAGGGGCGCACCTTTGAAGATGTGTTAAAGGAAGCGCAGGAACTGGGTTACGCCGAAGCAGATCCCACATTTGATGTGGAAGGTATCGATGCCGCGCATAAGCTGACGATTCTGGCTTCCGTGGCTTTTGGAATCCCGTTGCAGTTTGAGCGTGCTTATACTGAAGGCATCAGCGATATTGCGCCCTCGGATGTACGCTATGCTGAAGAGTTCGGCTATCGTATCAAACATCTTGGAATCGCCAAACGGCTGGAACACGGCGTGGAATTGCGAGTGCATCCAACGCTGATTTCTGAGCAGCATTTAATCGCTAAGGTCGATGGCGTGATGAATGCGGTCGTGATTGACGGCGATGCCGTTGGTCAAACACTTTATTATGGGGCCGGTGCAGGTTCGATGGCCACCGCCTCTGCTGTTGTGGCGGATCTCATTGATATCGCCAGGGCGCGTAAACAGGGATCAACGGTTGGGGTGCCATCGCTTGGCCACAATGCCGATCAGCTCAATGATCTGTCTGTGGTTTCAGTCGAAGAGATTACATCGGCCTACTACTTGCGCATTTTGGTACAGGATCACCCGGGAGTTCTGGCAAAGGTTGCCACGATTCTCAGTGAGCATGGAATTAACATCGAGTCCATTACCCAGAAGGAAACCGAAGAGCACGATGGTTTGATTCCGTTAGTCATGCTGACCCATGTCGTGCAGGAAAAAAATATGAATCACGCTACCCAGGCGATAGAAGCGTTGGAAGAAGTGGCTGGCCAAGTGAAACGCATCCGAGTGGCAGTATCGGAAGATTAATTGCGGGCGGGAACTAATCGTGAAATATATCAGTACTCGGGGGCAAGCTCCCTCTCTAAATTTTGAAGAAGTTCTGCTCGCTGGCCTGGCTTCGGACGGCGGTTTGTATGTGCCGGAGTTCTTACCGGTTTTCACGGCAGAAGAAATTGCTGCAATGGCGTCGATGTCATATGAGCAATTGGCCACTAAAATCATGCTGCCATTCGTGGAGGATTGCATCGACTCGGAAGCTTTTGATGCGATCGTGAAGGAAACCTATGGCACGTTTTCCCATGCCGCACGAGCTCCCTTAAAACAACTGGCGGAAAACGAGTGGCTTTTGGAGCTGTTTCACGGACCTACCCTGGCTTTTAAAGACTTCGCGCTGCAGTTACTCGGTAGACTCGTCGATCATGTGTTGGAGAAGCGCCAGCAGCAAGTAGCCATTTTAGGTGCGACGTCAGGAGACACTGGGTCCGCGGCTATTGAAGGTTGCCGGCACTCAAAGCACGTGGATATTTTTATCCTGCACCCGCATCAGCGTGTTTCTGAAGTTCAGCGTCGCCAGATGACAACTATCCTTGCCGATAACGTGTTCAATCTGGCGGTGAAAGGTAATTTTGACGATTGCCAAGGCATGGTAAAGGCGAGTTTCAACGACCAGTCCTTTTTGAAGGATCGCCAGTTGGTTGCAGTGAATTCAATCAATTGGGCACGGATAATGGCGCAAATTGTCTATTATTTCCATGCCGCAATCAGCCTGGGAGCACCCTACCGAAGCGTGGCGTTTTCGGTCCCGACGGGAAATTTCGGCGACATCTTTGCCGGGTATTTGGCGCGGAATATGGGCTTGCCAATAAACCAACTGGTCATTGCCACCAATCAAAATGATATTTTGCATCGCTTTATGAGTAACAATCTCTATCAGATGCACCCCTTGCAACACACGCTGTCACCTAGCATGGACATTGTCGTGTCATCGAATTTCGAGCGCCTGTTATTCGATTTATATGGCCGCCGTGGCGACCAGCTCGCCTCAGTGATGGAAAAAATGAACGCCAAAGAAGATGTGGAAATAGAGGATTACCGTTGGCAGCAGGCCCGCAAGCTGTTCGATTCCCATGCCGTGAATGACGATGCAACCCTGCAGATGATTGACCAGCTATTTAAGCAAACCGGTGAAATTATCGATCCTCATTCGGCAATTGGTGTCGCCGCAGCCCGCGCTTGCAGCCGGGATCCGAGTGTGCCAATGGTGACCTTGGGTACCGCGCACCCGGCGAAATTTCCGGAAGCGGTGGAAAAAGCCGGCATCCCTAGGGAACCGGCTCTGCCACCGCATATGGCGGACTTGTTTAGCCGGGAAGAAAAATTTACTGTGGTAGACAACTCCTTGGAAGCGGTGCAAGGCTTTATGCAGCAGCATCTACATTAAGTTTTTTGTACTCTTCTACCAGATGCAAAGCCGGTAACTAGATCACTGGTGTGCTGGTTTTGCATTTGTCTAGCCATTGTTTTTTAAGTCAGTCCGCTAAATAGCAAGCCTCTTATGCCTCAAATCCTAAGTTCTCCGAATGTATCGTCGTCCATGAAAAAGAAGATAGTTCGGCGTTCGCTCAATTCCCGTTTCCATGATCCTGAGGCCAACTTGTCACCACTCTTGGCCAGACTGTTTGCTGCCAGGGGGCTGACTGATTACTCGGATTGTGATGGTTCGCTGACAAAACTTATCGCGCCAAGCCAAATGCGTGGTTGCGAAGATGCGGCGGTGTTGTTGGCTGATGCTTTGGCGCAAAATGCCCGAATACTTATTATCGGTGACTTTGATGCGGACGGGGCTACCAGTACTGCGTTAGCCGTACAGGCGTTGCAGTCATTCGGCTGCCAGTCGGTCGATTTTCTGGTGCCCAACAGGTTTGATTTTGGCTATGGCCTAACCCCGGAAATTGTTGAAGTTGCCAAAGGAAAGCATCCTGATCTGCTTATTACGGTGGATAATGGAATCTCCAGTATCGAAGGTGTGGAAGCGGCGAAAGCGTTTGGCTGCAAGGTATTGATCACGGATCATCACCTGCCCGGTGATGCTTTGCCTGCTGCTGATGTTATCGTCAATCCGAATCATCCGGACTGCACGTTTTCCAGTAAAAGCATTGCGGGTGTCGGAGTAATATTCTACGTGATGATGGCGCTTCGGGCCGAACTCCGGGAACGCAATTGGTTTTTAAAGCAAAACATTGCAGAACCCAATCTAGGACAACTTCTGGATTTGGTTGCTTTAGGCACCGTCGCAGATGTTGTAGCCTTGGATCGAAATAATCGGATTTTGGTTGAGCAAGGTTTACGACGAATTCGTTCCAGTGCTTGTCGTCCCGGAATTTCTGCCCTGATTAAACAGGCTGGCCGCAACGCTGAGCGATTGGTTGCCATGGATTTGGGATTTGTTGTCGGGCCACGGCTCAATGCTGCCGGTCGGTTGGAGGATATGTCGTTGGGAGTTCAATGTTTGCTGGAAACGGATGGCCTCCAAGCGACATCCATGGCCATGGAACTTGATGGATTGAATCAAGCGCGGAAAGCGATCGAGCAGGATATGAAGGATTCCGCTTCGGTGCTTCTCGATCAATTGCAGCTCCAGGAAACAGGTACACCGACGGGAATTTGCCTTTACAATGAAGAGTGGCACCAAGGAGTCATTGGAATCCTGGCGGCAAGAGTGAAAGAGCGCCTGCATCGGCCGGTCATCGCCTTCGCAAAGGTAAACGACGGAGAAATAAAGGGGTCGGCGCGTTCAATTAACGGGCTGCATATGCGGGACTGCCTGGATGCCATCGCTAAAAGGCACGTAGGCCTTCTGGAAAAGTTTGGTGGTCATGCGATGGCGGCGGGAATGACCTTAGCCGAGGAGCGTTATAACGACTTTGCCCAAGCCTTTGATCAACAGGTAACGGCGATGTTGACCGCAGATCAATTGCAGGCCCAAATTGTCACCGACGGGGAGCTGTCCCCTGCGGAAATGACCATGGAGATGGCCGAGCTGTTGCGCCAGGCTGCCCCATGGGGGCAGGCATTTCCTGAGCCGACTTTTGATGGCGTGTTTGCCTTGGAGCAGTGGCGCATCGTCGGGCAACGGCATCTCAAGCTGCTGTTACGCGATCGCCGTAATGACCAGTTATTCGATGCGATTCAATTCAATGCCGAGCCGGATACCCTGGTACAGGGTAGCAAAGATATACGAGTAGTGTTCCGACTGGATGTAAACGAATATATGGGCAACAGGAATCTCCAGCTACTTGTCCATTACCTCGAGCCTGTTTAATCAATCCTCCTTGGTGCCGGACTGGAGTTTTACTCTGCCAGTAGTTCTTATACAATAGCTCGCTTTGTTTTGACCCTGCTGGAGACACCCTGTTTATGTTAGAAGTTGCGCCAATCGCAAACCGCATAAAAGATCTACGAACACGCATAGAATCCCTCCGGGGGTATCTTTGACTATGATCTGAAAAAGGAACGCTTGGAGGAAGTTCAGCGCGAACTTGAAGATCCGGATGTCTGGAATGATCCGGAGCGCGCCCAAGCGTTAGGCAAGGAGCGGTCCAGCCTAGAGGCAGTAGTGGAAACCTGTGAAACCGTCAGCGGTGGCCTGACCGATGCGGATGAACTGTTGGAAATGGCTGTAGATGAAGCAGATTCAGAAGCTGTAGACGATATTACCGCGGAGTTGGATCAACTGACAGTCCGGGTGGAAGAGTTGGAATTCCGCCGGATGTTTTCAGGAGAACTCGATTCCAACAGTGCCTATCTTGATATCCAGTCCGGGTCGGGGGGGACAGAAGCCCAGGACTGGGCAGAGATGCTATTGAGAATGTTTCTTCGCTGGGGCGAACGTCGCGGTTTTAAAACGGAGTTGATCGAAGCATCACCAGGGGACGTTGCCGGGATCAAGAGTGCAACGATATACTTTCAGGGAGAGTATGCCTATGGCTGGTTGCGTACCGAAACCGGGGTGCACCGGTTAGTAAGAAAATCTCCCTTTGATTCAGGTAACCGGCGTCATACGTCTTTTGCTTCAGTGTTTGTTTCACCTGAGGTGGACGACAACATCGATATTGAAATCAATCCAGCCGACTTGCGGGTTGATGTTTATCGAGCCTCCGGCGCTGGTGGCCAGCATGTCAACAGAACTGAATCCGCGGTGCGAATTACCCATTTGCCAACAGGAGTCGTAACCCAGTGCCAGAATGATCGCTCCCAGCATAAAAACAAAGATCAGGCGATGAAACAGTTAAAAGCCAAGCTATATGAGCTGGAGTTGCAAAAGCGTTCCAGTGAAGCCCAAGCGCTGGAAGACAGCAAGGCTGATATTGGCTGGGGGAGTCAAATTCGCTCGTATGTGCTTGACCAGTCGCGTATCAAAGACCTGCGCACCTCAGTGGAAACCTCTAATTGCCAGGCTGTACTCGACGGCGGTATCGATGCATTTATTGAAGCCAGTTTGAAGAAAGGGCTGTAGTTAGTTTTCACTCAGAAACCTCAGTTTCCGGATGAAAATGAGTTAACCGCGTCAACCAGGATCAGTAACCTTAATAATTTTCAGAAATCGTGACAGATGCTATGACAGATAAAACCGCCCAGGTGGAAGAAAACAAACTTATTGCGGAAAGAAAGGCCAAGCTGGAAAGCCTCCGCAAACTCGGACAGGCTTACCCGAACGACTTTCGCCGGGATGTTATGTGCGGAGAGCTGCAGGCTCGTTATGGCGAAAAGGATAAACAGGAAATTATCGACTTAGGCGTGCGCGTTAAAGTGGCCGGTCGGATTATGTTAAACCGGGGCGCCTTTATCGTTATTCAGGATATGAGCGGACGCATCCAGTTGTATGTGAACCGCAAGGCACTGAGCGCCGAACAGCTTGCCATGGTGAAATCTTGGGATCTGGGCGATATTGTCGCCACGGAAGGATTGCTGCATAAGTCCAATAAAGGCGATCTGTACGTCGATATGGAATCGCCCCGTCTGTTGACGAAAGCGCTGCGTCCTCTGCCAGACAAATTTAAGGGCTTGGCGGATACGGAAGCTAAGTACCGGCAGCGTTATCTGGACCTGATTGTCAATGAAGCTACCAAAAAGACCTTTCAGATTCGCTCGAAATTGATTGAGTGCATGCGTTACTACCTCACCAAAAAAGATTTTGTTGAGGCGGAAACACCGATGCTGCAGGTAATTCCCGGTGGTGCGACGGCTCGGCCGTTTGCGACCTACCACAATTCATTGGATATCGACATGTACTTACGTATCGCGCCGGAATTGTTTCTGAAGCGATTGGTCGTAGGCGGCTTCGAAAAAGTTTTTGAAATCAACCGCAATTTTCGGAACGAAGGGTTATCGACCCGGCACAATCCCGAGTTCACTATGATCGAGTTTTATCAGGCATTTGCGGATTACAACGATCTGATGGATCTGACCGAAGATATGCTGCGTTGGCTGGCCCAGGAAGTCTTGGGAGCCACGATAGTGCGCAATACAGTGCGAGATAGCAACGACGAAGTCGTTGAAGAAGTGCACTACGATTTTGGCCAGCCGTTCCAGCGCATGACCGTATTGGATTCCATTCTGCATTATAATCAGAAGCTTACCAAAACCAATCTTGATTCATTGGAAGCAGCGCAGAAAGTCGCTGCCGACTTGGGAATTCCGCTGAAGGATTCCTGGGGGTTGGGTAAAGTTCAAATTGAGATTTTTGAGAAAACAGTTGAACACCGTTTGTTGCAGCCGACCTTTATCACGGAATACCCCACCGAAGTGTCGCCCCTGGCGCGGCGCAATGATGAAAATCCGTTCGTGACAGATCGCTTTGAGTTCTTCGTCGGTGGCAGGGAAATTGCCAACGGATTTTCAGAGTTGAACGACCCTGAAGATCAGGCGGATAGATTCCGCCAACAGGTAGAAGAAAAAGAAGCCGGGGACGACGAGGCGATGTTTTATGACGAAGACTATATCGTCGCACTGGAGCACGGCATGCCGCCGACCGCCGGAGAAGGAATCGGCATTGATCGTCTGGTAATGTTGTTCTCAGACTCGCCTTCGATCCGAGATGTTATTTTATTTCCCCACATGCGTCCTCGTGAGGGAAGTAAGGCTGCTGACTAAAACGACTTAGATAAAGTAGCGTTCTTAAGGTCATCCAAGTGGGGCAAAAAAAGTGATGAGGGTTAGAAAGAAATGAGCGCAGCGGTTTTACAGAAAAGTCTACAGGCGGGAAATGGTTGGGATGTGCGTTTGCAACATGAATTTTCCAGTAGCCGAATGGCAGATCTCGGTGCATTTCTCGCCAGCGAAGACCGGGCTGGAAAAACCATATACCCAAGTTTGGGTAATTGCTTTAATGCGCTGAATTCCACGCCTATTGACAGGGTGAAGGTGGTCGTATTGGGCCAAGACCCCTATCACGGTCCCGGTCAAGCCCATGGCCTGTGTTTTTCAGTATTGCCAGGAGTCAAACCGCCACCTTCATTGCTGAATATTTTTAAGGAAATCAATACGGATCTTGGCTGCCCTTTGCCGGAACACGGTTGTCTGGGCTATTGGGCGCAACAAGGTGTCTTGTTACTCAACAGTGTGTTGACCGTTGAGCAGAGCAAAGCTGCATCCCATCAAGGCAAGGGCTGGGAGCAGTTTACCGATGCAGTCATAGCCGCATTGAATCAAGAGCGTGAGCATTTGGTGTTTTTACTCTGGGGAAGCTACGCCCAGAAGAAGGGAGCGTTTATAGATCGCAACAAGCATTTGGTTCTGGAAACAGTGCATCCGTCGCCTCTTTCGGCTCATCGGGGATTTTTAGGCTGTCGGCATTTTTCTCAGACCAATAGCTATTTGGAAGCGAATGCACTTAAACCCATCGACTGGCGTCTGCCCCCGAAAGCCCTGTTGAACGACGCGGGCTTTCTTGAAAAGGCCAAAGCTGAAGCCTGAGAAAATGAAGAAAAATAAAATGTCTCGGTTTCGAGGGCTATTTCTGACAGCGAACAGGCAAGTTTAAGATTCTCTGGAATATAAGATCTGCAGGTCGATACTTCTGCTGAGACGGTCGTTCGTGAGCCAAATCTGGCCATCCTGAATCGTGCATTGAAGATTCATCGTGCGAGCGACAAAATCTGCCAGCCCGTCATACTGGTCAGTAGAGACTTCATACACCTTTAGATGTTTAACCTCACCAAGCTCGTTTTTCGTACGCTGCCACCAAGGATCGACATTGCGGCCACCATATGCGCAGACCACAACTTCGTTGGCGCGGCCGATGGCTTTTTTTATCCGGCTGCTATCGGGTAAACCAAGCTCGATCCAGCGCTGGATTTCATTCGCATGGTCTATTTCCCAGATATCCGGTTCGTCTTGGGTGGAAATACCCTTGGTGAAACGCAACGTCTCACTAGCAAATAGGGCAAACATAATAAGTCGCAACATCATGCGTTGGTCTGTTTCCGATGGGTGCCTGGCCAGCGTAAGTCGATGTTCTGCGTAGTACCCCCGGTCCATGTCGGCAATTTGTAGCTGTGTCTTAAATATCGTGGCGCTAAGAGCCATGGAACAGTCGCCTTATTCGGTAAACAAATTGGCTAGACACAATAACATAGGTGATCGCTAGTGGCTGTGCTAAAATCCGCTGCTAATCCTTCCCTAGCATTTGAGTCCTGTTTTCAGCCACCGGACTAATGCGCCGAGGAACGCAGGGAACACCATCTTTGGTTAATGGCAAATAGTGTATGCGATTTCAACAACCCGAAAGCCTATCCGAGCAAATTGCCCAGCACCTGGGTAGGTTGATCATTACCGGGCAGATGCAGCCGAAGGAACGTATCCAGGAGCTCAAAGTCGTCGCCGATTTGGACGTAAGCCGGGGATCTGTGCGAGAGGCACTGCTCCTGTTGGAGCGCCGTCACCTGATTGAAATTTTTCCGCGCAAAGGAGCAGTCGTAAGCGACCTCACTCCCGAGAATATCGCTGCCTTATATGACGTGTATGCAACACTTCTAGTGATGCTGGCCTCGAAGATAGCCTCCCTTTGGGAAGGCACCAGACTCATGCCTTTGCTGGATCAAATACAAAAAATCAACACCATCACCCTGGATCAAGACTCCACGGCAGAAGCGATTGTCGAATCCGGTTTCGAATTAATGCAAATGTGCTTGGAAATTGTTGATAATCCGTATTTGGAAGAAGTGCTAATCAATCTCCGGCCCGCCGTAAGTCGAACCTACTATTTGGCCATCCGTTCTCACCGAGATGAGTTGGTGCAATCCCTGAAATTTTATAACGGCCTTTTCAAAGCCGTGGAAGACCGGGACATGGCAGGCATTAAGCTGGTCATCGAAAGCTTTTCCGAGCATCAAAAAGAACTGCTGTTGAAAGTACTCGCTGACGGTTCGGCGGTGGCGGAGGCAGGATAAGGCAATAATTTCCAATTGCGATTAACAGTAAGCGCGAATAACAGTAAGCGCAAGTAATAATAAGATAGTAGCTTCCAAGTATGACCAGCCGCCAAGCATGAACCGATAAAACCTGTATGCGTCTTAAGTCCATCAAACTTGCCGGATTCAAGTCTTTTGTAGATCCGACAACCGTGCATTTTCCGAGCAATATGGCAGGTGTTGTGGGCCCGAATGGCTGTGGTAAATCCAATATCATCGATGCGGTGCGTTGGGTCATGGGCGAAAGTTCTGCCAAGCATCTACGTGGTGAGTCCATGGCGGATGTTATTTTTAACGGCTCGAACAGCCGAAAACCGGTGGGTCAAGCCAGCATCGAGCTTATCTTTGATAATACCGGAGGCATCATCAAAGGCGAGTTTGCCCGGTATAATGAGGTGTCGGTAAAGCGTAAAGTCACTCGCGACGGCCTTTCCCAGTATTATCTGAACAGCAACAAATGCCGCAAGAAAGATATTACGGACTTGTTTTTAGGTACAGGGCTGGGTCCGCGAAGTTACGCGATTATCGAACAGGGGATGATTTCCCGGTTAATTGAATCCAAGCCGGAAGACTTGCGGATATTTATTGAGGAAGCTGCCGGGATCTCAAAATATAAGGAACGGCGCCGCGAAACGGAAAACCGTATGAAGCGAACCAAGGAGAATCTTGAGCGGCTGGCCGATATTCGCGAAGAGCTTGACCGTCAACTGCAAAGCCTGCAACGCCAAGCCCGCGCTGCGGAACGCTATAAAGAACTGAAAGCCAAGGAACGGGAGAAGAAAGCGTTACTCAGCAGTTTTCGCTGGAACCAGTTGGATAGTGAATCAGAAATTCTAAACGTCCGGTTGCGGGACGATGAGGTAGTCCTCGAAAAGCACTTGTACGAACGCAATCAAGTCGATGCGACGCTGGAAGAGCTCCGTGTAAAACGCCATGATGCCAGCGAGGCAGTCAATCGAGCACAGGCGGATTTTTATGGTACTGGAGCGGAGATTGCCAAACTTGAGCAGCAGATAAAAAGCGCCAAGGAACGCGAGCAGCAGTTGAAGTTGGAGTTAACGGAACTGCAATCAACGTTGGCGCAGTTAAAAGAAGAGCAGGCCACGGAACAAAGCCAACTGGAAGATTTGCAGGAAGAGATCCTTGAGTTGGAACCTGAGCGCGAAGTCCTATCGGAAAAGGCAGAGAACTCCTCTGTGGCGTTGTCTGAAGCTGAAGAGCGGATGCATGATTGGCAGCAGGAATGGGATGCCTTTACCGATTCCAGAAATGCGCTACAACGCTCTGCCGAAATAGAACAAACACGCATTCAACAGACGGAAAAGCAAATAGAACAAATGCAGCTCCGGATAAATGGTTTGCAGGTTGAACTGGAGACCAATGAGCTGGCAGATGATACGGAAGAATTGGCTGAACAAAGAGAACTGCTTGCCGAGCTTGAATTAGCCCAGTCAGACATGACCGAAGCGCTGGAAACCGATAAGGTCGCTGCAAAAACAGCCAGGCAGCAATTGGAAGCGTTACAACTCGAGTTTAACCAGGCGGATGCCAAGGCCCAGACGTTACTGGCCGAAGAAGCCTCTTTGCAAGCGTTGCAGCGGCATGACGCAGATGCCGTAGATGAGGATCTACAACGGTGGCTGACAGAAACAGGCTTGCAGAATAATCAGCGTTTGGTGGATAGTGTCGATATCCAGCCGGCATGGGAGAAAGCCGTTGAATCTTTGCTTGGAGAGCGCCTGGAGGCGCGGATAGTCGAGAGTCAGGATGCCTTGGACCAACTCCTCGAAGGTGGCCATTCACATCCGCCTGCAGGTGTGGTGGTCATCGCCGGGCAGAATACAAACGCCGCTGCAGAGTCCGAATTTGCCAACTGGCAAGATGCCGCGGTTGCCGTCGAACAATGGTTTGGAAAATTGCAGCCTGCGGCGTCCATTGCTGCGGCTCGACAAAAAATTCGGCAGGATGCCGGCTTGATTTGCCTGTTACCAGACGGATCGCTCGTTGCCGCCACTTGGTTTGCCGGACCGCCAAAACGCTCAAATAACGCTGGAGTGCTGGCAAGAAAACGCAGGTTGGCCGAGCTTTCCGGCGACATTGGCCGGCAGCAACAGCTTGTAAACCATTTGGTGGAGCAAAAGCTGCAATTGAAAGAAGACCTGCAAGCTGCTGAGAGCCGGCAGGAGCAGATTCAAAACCGGTTACTGGAATTAAATAGACAGATTCTACAGCGCAAGACGGATTTAAGTGCCCGTCAAGCAAGAACGGAGCAAGTAGTGCGCCGGCGTGAAAGCGTTAAAATAGAGCTAGAGCAACTCTCGGCATCGGTCGAGACAGAACGCCACAACCTTAACGAAAGCCGCGAAGTTTGGCAGCAAGCACTGTTAGATTTAGAAATCTCGCTGGAACGCAAAGAACAATTGCTTGACGACCGGGACTCTAAACGCCGACAGCTTGACCAATTACGCAGCCAGGCACGCCAGGACCGGGAGCATGCGCACCAAGCCCAAATACGTCTCGGAGCATTACAGGCCCGCCGCGATTCACTAAAGACTGCCTTGGAGAAGAGTGCAACCGCCTACCTACGTGCTGAGCAGCGGCGTGAATGGATAACCTCGAATCTGGATGAGCAGACCGTTCCATTGGAAGAATTTACCGAATCGCTTGAACAGTATTTGGATTTGCGCGTCAAGCAGGAAAAAACTCTGACGGAAACCCGGGAAAACCTGACCGAGCTCGAAAACAGCATGAAAAACGATGAATCGTTACGCTTGATAAATGAGCAGGCGATTCAGGAAGTGCGCGGAAAAATTGAAAACAACCGGATGCGTTTGCGTGAAGTGGATGTCAGAAAAAATACCTTGCGGGATCAGTTGGCCGAGAGCCAGTTTGAGCTTCAGCAGTTATTGCCCTTATTGGCGGAGCAGGACACCGAGATGGCTATCCAGGCGGAAATTGAGACACTGACGAGTAAGATTACCCGCCTTGGTCCGATCAATTTGGCGGCAATTGATGAATTCGAGTCACAATCGGAGCGCAAGCAGTATCTCGATGGCCAGAATGAAGAGTTGCAGCAGGCTTTGGAAACCCTCGAATCTGCCATTCGTAAAATAGACCGGGAAACCCGGGCGAAATTCAAAGACACCTTCGACCAGGTAAATGAAGGCTTGCAGAGCCTGTTCCCGAAAGTCTTTGGCGGTGGCAATGCCTACCTCGAATTAACCGGCGAAGATTTATTGGAAACGGGTGTGGCAATTATGGCGCGACCGCCGGGGAAGAAGAACAGTACCATCCATTTGCTTTCCGGTGGTGAAAAGGCATTGACGGCAATTGCCCTTATTTTTTCCATTTTTCAGCTCAATCCGGCACCATTTTGCATGCTGGATGAGGTTGACGCTCCGCTGGATGATACAAATGTCGGGCGCTATTCACAGATGGTGAAAGAAATGTCGGCTCAAGTACAGTTTATCTACATTACCCACAATAAGATTGCGATGGAAATGGCAGATCATTTGATGGGAGTGACCATGCATGAACCCGGCGTGTCCCGATTAGTTTCGGTAGATGTCGAGGAAGCAGCCGCAATGGCGGCAATGTAATTGTAATCATCGGAGGATTCTGCAATCCTTAGCTTTTATATCAATCACCAGGATCAGGTGAAGACGCTTGTCAACAGAGCCTAGGGTCGACGGCGACAATTTTTTCTATTAAACAGTGAGTCAATACACTGAGGATAAATAGATAATGGAAATGAGTTTACGCGAATGGCTGATTATCGCGGGTATCGTGATAATAGCGGCCGTAGTGGTAGATGGCTTGCGCAGAGTGCGACGGGCGCGTCGCGACAGCCGTGAAATTGCGGCCGGAATGGGCGGTAATTCTTACAGCTCCCCGATCGATGACGACTACAATCCTGAGCTTCCCGGAGAAGTCAGGGTCATCAAGTCCGGACAAGATAGTTCCACTGAATCAGATCTGTCTGAGGAAGAAATCCCTCTGGTCGACGATACGGTTGACCAGCCGCTTGAACCTACATTTTCGATGCAGGATTCTTCGGTTCCGGCAGATCCGGAAGTCATCAGCCAGGCCGGAGAGGAACTGCCGGATGTTCCTGAGGATGCTTTCGTGGCGACAACGCCGTCGCATTCCGCACAACAGATTGCAGCTCCTGATCCTGAAATTAAAGCGGATCGCACTGATCGCCCTCCCAAAGCAACGCCTGCAACGGAAGACTTCAAGGATCGTTTCCTTAAGAAGATCACCAGTGCCCAGGCTGTGTTGCACGATACCGGTAAGGCAAAGCGGCAAGGTCGGAAGCCCTCAGGCGGAAAACATGCGAAAAGCCCAAAAGATATCGATGAAGTTATAGTGGTTAACGTGCTGCAGAAAGGCGAGGAGGTATTCCAGGGCGACAAGTTACAGAAGCTGGTGGAAGCTTGCGGTATGCAACTAGGCGAAATGTCGATTTACCATCGCCATGAGTATGACTTTGACAAGGGACCCGTCCAGTTCAGTATGGCCAACGTCATGGAACCGGGTACTTTCGAAACTGAAATGATGGATACTCCCGGCGTTTGTTTCTTTATCCGCTTGCCCGGCCCGGACGATAGCTTGCAAGCCTTTGAATATATGGTGGAAACTGCCCAAGCCATTGTGCGTAATCTGGGCGGGGAACTGAAGGATGAAAGACACAGTGTTATGACGGCGCAAACCATAGAGCACTGCCGTCAGCGGATTCGTGAGTTTGAGAGAAGGAAACTTTCAGCTCGGGTTTAACTTCGTACTTTTTCTGACTTTCTTCTTTGGAAACAATGACTTATGTCCACGGATCTCGATCACGCACGGGAGTCGGTGCAGCATCTGCGCCGGGCAATTGAAGAACACAACTACCGTTATTATATCCTTGACGAACCCTCCGTACCCGATGCTGAGTATGACCGCTTGCTGCGTTCGTTGCAGGAACTGGAGGCGACCTACCCTCAACTAATTCGGCCTGATTCGCCCACGCAACGGGTAGGTGCCAAGCCTTCCGAAAGCTTCGTCTCAGTCGAGCACAAACTTCCCATGCTGTCTTTGGATAATGCTTTCGGAGAAGAAGAGTTCAGCGACTTTGCCAGGCGCATTGGAGACCGCCTCAAAACGGTTGAGGCAGTTGATTTCTGTTGCGAGCCAAAACTCGACGGTATTGCTATCAGCCTAACATATGAGCAAGGGTTGTTGGTCAGGGGTGTCACGCGCGGAGATGGATTTTTCGGTGAGGACATAACCCCCAATGTGAAGACCGTCAAGAACATTCCATTGCGCCTGAGAGGAGAAGATATACCGCAGGAACTTGAAGTTCGCGGTGAGATTTATCTACCGAAAAAGGCCTTTGAAACTCTCAACAGAGACGCGGCTGAAAAGAATGAAAAAGTATTCGTTAATCCGCGGAACGCGGCAGCCGGCAGTCTTCGCCAGCTTGATCCTAGAATAACGGCAACCCGCGCCCTGGAAATGTGTTGCTATAGCGTTGGCCATGTCGAAGGAAAACTTGCCGCCGACAGCCAATGGCAGATGCTGCAACTACTGAAAACCTGGGGGTTAAGAATCAATCCGCTCACTCGGCGGGTTTCCTCGGTTGACGCCTGTATTGCCTATTACCAGGATATTTTGCGACGCCGTGAACAATTGGCCTATGAAATCGATGGCGTGGTATTCAAGGTCGATACATTTGATTTACAGGAGAGGCTGGGATTCGTATCCCGTGCGCCCCGCTGGGCAATTGCCTACAAATTTCCTGCGCAGGAGGAAATGACCGTACTGGAAAATGTTGAGTTTCAAGTTGGCCGAACCGGTGCCGTTACACCCGTAGCCCGCTTGAAACCGGTATTCGTCGGTGGTGTGACTGTCAGTAATGCTACCCTGCACAATATGGATGAAATTCAGCGCTTGGATTTGCGCATCGGTGATACTGTCATTGTGCATCGTGCTGGGGATGTCATTCCCAAGGTCGTAAAGGTGGTTGCCGAACAGCGGCCGCCGGATGCAGAAGTTGTTCAGATACCGACGGAATGTCCGGTTTGTGGTTCCGATGTTTTGCAGCTTGAAAATGAAGCGGTAGCCCGCTGCTCTGGCGGATTGTTCTGTGCCGCCCAGCGTAAACAGGCGCTTATTCATTTCGCCTCCCGCAAAGCTATGGATATTGAGGGTTTGGGCGATAAGCTGGTGGAAATGCTGGTGGATTTGCAAATGGTGGATTCACCCGCCGGTTTGTATCGGTTGACAGCTGATCAAATTGCCGGGCTCGAACGTATGGGGCAAAAATCTGCTGCCAATCTGGTCAAGGCGATTGAGGATTCAAAGAACACGACACTGGCCCGTTTTATCTATGCCTTGGGTATTCGCGAAGTCGGCGAGGCGACGGCGAAGACCCTTGCAAATCAATTTGGAACTTTGGAAAAACTGATGGAAGCCGACCTGGAAGCCCTTGAAGCCGTTCCGGATGTCGGGCCAATCAGTGCCGGTCATATTAAAAGTTTTTTCGAACAGTCCCATAATCTGGAAACTATACAAGCGTTTCGAGAAGCCGGAATCCAATGGCCTGACGTTTCCGGACAGGATACCGGCGTACTTCCGCTGACAGGACAAACCGTGGTTGTAACGGGAACTCTGCAGAGTATGACGCGGGATCAGGCAAAAGAGATACTGGCTGAACTGGGGGCGAAGGTTGCGGGTAGCGTATCGGCAAAAACCAGTTTTTTGGTTGCCGGGGAAAAGGCGGGATCAAAATTGGCCAAAGCGGAAAAACTTGGCATTAACATCCTGGATGAAGGGCAATTGACAGAGCTTCTGGCATCTTTCGGCCATTACCCGGGCACTACGGTTTAGTTTTAACAAGGCTTAGCAGAGAAATCTCATGGGTGGCAGCAACTATTGCAGTAGCGCCATGGCAGCCTCCATTTCATCGGTGAGATCTTCCGCCTCATTCATATCGACTTCCGGATCTAAGCCTAATCTTTCGAATGCCGAAATTTTGCTCCAATCCTTCTTGGTGTAAGGATGTTCGGTGCCCACCAGACTTTGCAATTTTGCTACCATGACAATGTCGGCATAGTCGGCAGCGGGAACCTGCCGTTTAAAGTTGCAATGCTCTTTCGGGACAATTTGCAGGTCTTTGGAGAAATCCCACTTTTTGAGAATATAACTGCCGATCGCCGGCGCCATGACATCTATCAAATTGTCCAAAATGATGTTATTTATCTGTACGTCATTTTCCTCGATATAAGTAAGAATGGGGAGTACGCCAATCTGGTGTATGAGACCGGCGAGAGTCGCTTGATCCGGCTTAAGCTTGGTGTAGTGGGCTGCGAGAACGTGGCAGATGCCTGCGACCTCGGTACTGGATTGCCACACCTCGCGCATGCGTTTGTCGATCATTTCAGAAGTTGCCTGGAACATTTGCTCCATTGCCAGCCCGGTAGCGAGGTTAGCGGTGTAAGCCATGCCGAGGCGGCCCACGGCCATGGGCAGGTTGGTGATTTCACGGCTGCCGCGCAGCAGGGGGCTATTGCAGACGCGGATTATCCTGGCGGTCATGGCTGCATCATTGTTGATCACTTTGGCTAACTCCTGAACCGAGGAATCAGGATTTTCGGCAACTTCCCGTACCTGTAGTGCAACTTCCGGTAACGTCGGCAGCACCAGCTTATCGTTATTGATTGCATCAACAATGTCTTTTTTAATTCTGTTTTCTAAATCAGCCATTAAACAAGTCCGTAGTATGCGATTATGAATGGCTTCTACCAGGAGACGGCGGCCATTGAGTCCAAATGGAGGAACAGCAAAACTGCCTGTAGTTATAGCAGATTTTTGCTGATTCGCAGAGTAACAACTGGAGTTTTTAGTGCGATTTTGTTACCGGTAAAATGCTGTTCACAAGCGGTTTGGCCTTCCCTTGCCGATTTCCGGCAGTGAATAGGGTAGTGGGCGAATATGGGCCGTTTGCGGATTTTCGTTTCCTATGGAAAGTTGGGTGCCGGAAGCCAGGTCCCGTTGTTCCAGCAAGGCTAATGCTAACTGCTGTTCTTGATTTGCTGTCGTAGCGCGAATCACCGAGCCGATTGTCTTGTCGGCGAGATAAACCGAATCGCCCAGGTGTGCGGTCCCATCTACCGTCAGGAGGAATAGGCGCTTTTTTAGTTTGCCCAGATAATGGGTTCGAGCGATGATTTCCTGTCCTGTATAGCAGCCTTTGTCGAAGCTTACGGCATTGATCGCGTGCAAATTGAACTGGTGGGGAAGAAACTCACCCTGCGTTGCCGCGTAAACCTCCGGGATGCCAGCCTCAACTTCCCGAAGGCTCCATTCCTGCTCACCGGTATACCGCAGCCGTCCCTTGAGTGCCAGATATAGAGCTGACGCTGCTGATTGGGAGAGCCATATGTCCAGTCGTCTATGTATTTCGCCAGCGTTGATAATGACCGTCTCTGAATAGACCTCCTGTTGCTGGTTTTCTTTCGGTAGACGGGGGTAATGAGAGGCGAGAACTTCCGTATCCCCCTCGAAACTTAAGCAACGCCATGTTTCTTCAAGGGCCAATGTGCACTTAAAGAAGACGACAAATTTTTGCATGTGACCGAGGAAGCTGGCGGCAATTTCCGAAGGTACCCTGACGAGATACCGTTCATTGGCAACCTTGGCGATT
Source organism: Hahella sp. (assembly GCA_028280065.1). Taxonomy (GTDB): domain Bacteria; phylum Pseudomonadota; class Gammaproteobacteria; order Pseudomonadales; family Oleiphilaceae; genus Hahella. The sequence goes on along the minus strand of JANQMN010000034.1, from coordinate 127,718 downwards.
TTGAAAATGGCAAGTATACGCCCCTTGTTATCGCAACTTGCGCCGAGTTGACAGCTTTCAAGAGTTACCCGTTGCAGGTTACAGGTGAACTGCCCCTGCATGAATTTCTCGGCATCCTTCCCGGTAACCGAAATTAGGCTGTAGGAAGTTAGTAGAGCAAGACAGGGGGCATTGGTGATTTCCAATTGCTGCCCAGGGTCCGGGCATAGTGCGTTCCATTCAAAAGGTAAATTCATCAATCCTCCTCCAGTTTGAAGCCGGGGTGCATACGCACCAATAGTCTAAGTTTGCGAAACTCGCCTGGATCGCAATTGTCTATAGTCAACAAGACCTTTTTGGCGAATAGCCTGTCTTGCAGCACAATGACGCTAAGCGGAGAGGTTATCAGTGTATCCTCAGCCACTTCAACTTTTCGCGATTGACCGTTACGGCGCCATACCCAAACGTCCAGGTTGTTCTTGGCGCCGATAGCAAACTGGCAGCGTACGATGCTATTTGGCCAACACTGCCAGGCGTATTCGCCCAGTATATATAAGGTGTAAGCAAACAAAATGCAGGTGGCTGTCCAGAACCAATCCGGGTTTATGTCCAGCAGGGTTAACCAGTACTCCACTATGCCTGCGAGGGTTAGGAACAGGCCAGTAAGTACCCAGGAAAAACGCAACCTAATCGTAACTTGGTTGAACACGATCCAAAATCATTGTCACAATTCTTACGATGTCCGGATCTTGGGGCCGCGACTGTCGCATGAACCATTGAAACATGTCGGCATCTTCGCAAGACAGAAGTTTTTCAAACCGGGCTTTATCGGCGTCGCCCAGATCTGCGTAAGCTTCTTTAAGGAACGGAACAAGCAGCACGTCTAGCTCCAGCATGCCGCGCCGGCTGTGCCAGAACAGGCGATTAAATTCCGGGTCGGAATTCATTTAGCAACCTCTAGGTCAAATCTGATAGTCGATCGCAGATTGTAATGCTTTGCCCAGGGAAGTGCTATTTCACCGTTGGTTTTACGTCCAGGATTCGGAGGAAAAGTTCACCGGCGTCAGCAGCGTATCATCGATCTCCTTCCCCAGGCTGGGGTAGTCGGTTGTATAATGCAGGCCACGGCTTTCCTTGCGTTGTATGGCGGAGCAAATTATCAGATCGGCGACCGTGACCAGATTGCGCAGTTCCAGCAAATCGTTGCTTACCCGATAGTTGCTGTAGTATTCGCGAATTTCCTGATGTAAAAGGTCTACCCGATGTTTTGCGCGCTGCAGGCGTTTGTTGGTTCTGACGATGCCGACATAATCCCACATGAATCTGCGTAACTCATCCCAGTTGTGGGAAATTACCACATCTTCGTCGGAATCGGTCACCAGGCTTTCGTCCCATTCTGGAATGGCCGGCGGAGAAGGCGAGATGTCTAACCGGGAAACAATATCGTCTGCACAAGCCCTACCGAATACCAGACATTCCAGCAGCGAGTTGCTAGCCATCCGATTCGCTCCATGGAGCCCGGAAAATGCAGTTTCGCCGATGGCATATAACGAATTCAGGTCGGTGCGGGCTCTCAAGTCGGTTACAATGCCGCCACAGGTATAATGGGCTGCCGGAACGACCGGAATTGGCTGACGGGCGATGTCAACGCCAAATTTCAGGCAGCGCTCCTGAATTGTGGGGAAATGATTGGCAATGAACTCCTTGCCTTTATGGCTGATGTCGAGGAACATGCAGTCCGCTCCGAGCCTTTTCATTTCATGGTCGATGGCCCTGGCCACCACATCTCTGGGCGCTAGCTCAGCGCGTTGATCAAAGTTATCCATGAACCGGGTACCGTCAGGTAGCAGCAGCTTCCCGCCTTCGCCACGCACAGCCTCCGTGATTAGGAATGATTTTGCTTGCGGATGGTACAGGCAAGTCGGATGAAATTGATTGAATTCCATGTTGCCGACCCGGCAACCCGCGCGCCATGCCATCGCAATGCCATCTCCGGTTGCGACGTCGGGATTGCTGGTGTATAGATAAACTTTGCTGGCGCCCCCTGTAGCTAGCACAACGGAGCGGGCCGCAAACGTCTCTACGAGGCCGTTTTCAATGTTAAGTACATAAGCGCCGACGCATCGATTGCCCGGCAACATGAGTTTCCGATGGGTAATCAGGTCGACGCCTACCCGGTTTTCATACACCGTAATATTGTCATTTTCGAAAATACGGTCTGCCAACGAACCGGACAGTTCCAGACCTGTAGCATCCGCCGAATGCAAAATACGTCGATGACTATGACCGCCCTCTTTGGTGAGGTGAAACTTGCGGGGATCGGAGCTTGATTCGTCGATATCGAATTTTACGCCTTGGGAAACCAGCCACTCGATGGCCTTCGGACCGTTTTCCACCGTGAAACGCACTGCCTCTTCTCGACAAAGGCCGGCACCTGCGACAAGCGTGTCCTGAATGTGTGATTCGATGCTGTCTTCACTGTCCAATACGGCTGCTATGCCTCCCTGAGCCCAAAGTGTGGAGCCGCTCTTTAGCGAGGTTTTGGAAATTAAGGCGATGGAAAGCTGTTTGGGCAGGTTGAGGGCAACCGAAAGCCCCGCTGCACCGGTTCCGATCACCAGCACGTCATGGGTAAAAGTCGTTTTCATGATATTTGTTTTAGCCGGTTTACTATCTGGCGTTTATCGCGCCGATTAAGTTTGCAGTACGCATGTATCAATGGATTAATATAGTCTTTATATTGCAGAATGAACTAACTTTAAGAAATAGCCTGTTTTTAGTGAACTAAAACTCTGTGCTGCTGTCTATTAGCTAAATGACGAAATTATAGCTCTGAAACAGGCAATATATGGCATTACAACTGGTATCAAACAGCTCAGATGGAAGTTTTGCGCAATCTTACAACAGCTGTGCTTCAGCAGAATCCCAACAGACGGCTTCAGCAGTTATGACAACGAATACAAATACGGATCAGCAGCTGGTGGAACGCGTCCAGCGTGGTGACCGGCGCGCTTTTGACCTGTTGGTGATGAAATATCAATCAAAGGTACTGGCCCTCATTAATCGGTATGTTAAGGATTCTCACGAAGCAATGGATGTCGCCCAGGAGACCTTTATCAAGGCATACCGCGCCATGGGTTCGTTTCGTGGGGATAGCGCTTTCTATACCTGGTTGTTTCGGATTGCGGTCAACTGCGCAAAAAATGCCCTCGCCGCCCAGGGCAGGAAGCCGCCTGGGAGTGATGTGGAGCTGGAAGATGCGGTGTATTGGGAAGGCAGCGGTGGCCTGAAGGATGCCAATTCCCCGGAAAAACATTTACAGAAAGATCAGTTGCAGGCTGTATTGTTCAAAGCTATTCAAGGTCTCCCGGAAGACCTGCGGGCCGCATTGAGTTTGCGAGAATTTGACGGCCTAAGTTATGAAGAAATCGCCGAAATCATGCAATGCCCCGTCGGCACGGTTCGGTCAAGGATTTTCCGTGCAAGAGAGGCGGTGGAAGGGAGCATCGCGCCATTGTTGGACCATACGGCAGCAACAGCGTAAGAACTTGTTAAAGGATTCAGGATTGCTATTTTCCTGAATCTGAAGTAGAGGCAGTAAAAGATGAAAGATAAACTAAAAGAGTCCATTTCCGCATTGCTGGATGACCAGGCGGATGAATTGGAGATGCGTAAGATTCTCGCCCAGAGCCATGACCAGGAGGTTACGGAAACCTGGCGTCGATTTCACCAAATGAAAGCGGCAATGCGCCCTGAAGAGGCCGCGTGGGCTGGTGTGGATCTAACCAAAGGTATAAATGCCGCACTGGATAGTGCCGCATTGGATGATGCCGCATTGGATAGTGACGTATTGGATGAAATCGATCCAGCTAACTCCGCTTTCGATAACGCGGAAAGAAGCGAAGATTCACAATCCGAAACGGAAATCAAGACAGCGTCAAATAAGGTGACGTTGCTTGCTTCCAGGAAGCAAACTACTTCCGGCGTACAGACACACTGGTGGAAAGGTTTGGCTGTTGCGGCATCCGTGGCATTCCTGGCGGTCCTGACTGTTCAGTTCGGCAGTGTTCAGCCGGATAGTCAACCGACTCAACAGTTAGTTGAACATGCACCGGCCGTAGAAACGTTGCAAGATGTTGAGTTGTTGGCAAACCAGGAAGATGCTATCGAGTTTTCTGCTGAGCATGAGGAAAGGCTGGCCGAATATTTAATGCGGCATAGTGGGCATGCGGCCTTCAACTCAGGCAAGAGCGCCATACCGTTTGCCAGATTAACCAGTTTTGAAGCGGAGAGTGAATAGGCTTTGGGAAGTTTGATAAGTGCGAGGGCAGTTAAACGCCTGTTGTCTTTTGCTTGCTTGATGAGTTTTGTCGCTACCTGCCTGGCAATGAACTCTGATGACCCGGCAGATTGGCTGGCGATGATGGTAGAAGCGAGAAAGACGCAGAACTACGAAGGAACGATTGTCTACAGCCGCGGGCAGGATATGAGTTCGATGCGCTTATTGCACCGCTATAAGAACGGTATCGAACAGGAACGTCTGGTTGCGCTGGATGGCGAGCCCAGGGAAATCATTCGCAAGGACGACCATGTGATCTGTATTTTCCCCGGAAACAAACAGGTACGCTTGGAGCAATCTCTTCCCGTTGGCCCTTTAAATAGCGATTTTTCTGATATTGTGCCGCTTAAAGAGGCTTATAGCATCCATGTCGCCGGGATCGAACGCCTCAGTGGTTATGAAGTTGTAAAAGTGGCGATAATCGCTAAAGACCAGTTTCGTTATAGTTATCTCCTGTGGCTGGAAAAACAGACCGGGCTGTTGATGAAATCGATCCTGACCGGCGCACAGGGTGAGGTTTTGGAGCACTTTCAGTTTACCGACCTGCGTTTGGGAAGTACGATTCCGGACGAAGCCTTCGCTGTCGATGCCGGCGGGGTGTTGTTGGATCATAGTGACGATGCAGGTAACGCGGCCATGAATGTGACTGCTCCGCTTTCGCACCGCTGGCAGTTAAAATGGTTGCCTGACGGATTTAAGCATGCAGACTATGTGACTGGGCGGGATAGTGTATTGCCGGAAAGCAGCCGCACCCAAGTGTATTCCGACGGCTTGGCCATGTTTAGTGTTTTCGTGGAGCCCCAGTCAGCAACCGGCATTCCGGAGGGCGCATCGCGCATGGGTGCCACTTCAGCCTACACCAGGCACAAAAAAGTTGCCGACACCGTGTATGCGGTGACTGTCGTCGGCGAAGTGCCGGTGCAAACCGCGAAAAAGGTTGCCAACCAGTTACGGATTCTGGATGGGATGCCGCAGTGATCGAAGAGCAAGGCCAGGTGGTCGCGTTAGACGGAGAATATGTCTGGATTCAAACCATGCGGCAAGGTGCCTGTAATACCTGTCAGGCGAGAGCCGGATGCGGTCAGAAAATATTGGGAAAATTGTCTGAGGGCAGAGCAAGTCAGGTTCGCGTGCGCAATACGCTGGATTTAACAGTGGGAGATTTCGTCAGAATCGGTATTGCTGAACGAGCGCTTCTGAATGCGTCACTCATGGTTTATTTATTGCCCATTATCTGCATGCTGGTTGGAGCTATTTTCGCTCAGGTTTTTTTTAAGGAAGCAGACAGCGTAAGCGCTTTAGCCGGTGTGGCCGGTCTATCTATCGGTCTTTTTATAGTTAAAAAGTTGTCATTTCACTTCGCTTGTAATCCTGCTTACCATCCCCAACTATTGTCAAAGCTTGGTTAATCCAAGTACGTGATTTGTTTTCAATTTCTGGTTATGGTGCTGTTTTTGCCAGACAAACAACCATGTGCAATGGAGCGATGAATGAAAATAGTTCTTAGTAGTTTTACCGCAGTGATGCTTTTCATGTTGGCCTCCATGGTCACGGCAGCTGACCTGCCGGATTTTACAGAGCTGGTTGAAAAGTCTTCTCCTGCTGTCGTAAATATAAGAACAACGCGAAAGGCGGGTTCTGGTGGAGTTCCCTACGGACATCCTCAGATTGATCAAATCCCGGAGTTCTTTCGGCATTTTTTCGGCGACCAACTGCCCAGACGAGGGCAGCCGGAAGCGCAATCCATGGGATCAGGATTTATTGTGTCCGAAGACGGTTACATTCTGACCAATAACCATGTGGTTGCAGGCGCTGACGAAATATTTATCCGGTTAGCAGACCGCCGGCAATTGACGGCACAGCTCATCGGCGCCGATGCGAAGTCTGACCTAGCGGTATTAAAGGTGGAAGCGGAAGATCTGCCTACCCTGAAGATGGGAACTTCTTCGGATCTAAAAGTGGGTGAATGGGTGTTGGCGATTGGATCGCCGTTTGGTTTTGACTATTCCGTCACCGCCGGTATTGTCAGCGCAATCGGGCGCAGCCTGCCGAATGAAAACTATGTTCCCTTTATCCAAACGGATGTTGCGATCAATCCGGGAAATTCCGGTGGTCCGCTATTTAATTTGGATGGAGAAGTTATCGGCATCAACTCGCAGATATTTACCCGTTCCGGTGGCTTTATGGGGCTGTCGTTTGCCATTCCGATCGATGTTGCCTTAAATGTTGCGGATCAGTTAAAGACTAGCGGGATTGTGAAAAGAGGCTGGCTTGGCGTGTTGATTCAGGAAGTCAGCAAAGACTTGGCGGATTCCTTTGAACTGGACAAACCGCAAGGAGCACTCGTTGCCCAGGTAATGAGTGGTTCTCCAGCGGATAAAGCGGGACTGCAGCCAGGGGATGTGATTGTTGAGTTGGATGGTGAGGACATCGGTTTGTCATCTGAATTGCCACATATGGTCGGTAAATTGAAACCTGGTACTAAAGTCGAACTCGATGTCGTTCGCCAGGGTAAAAAGAAAAGTATCGATGTGGTGTTAGGACAGCTTCCGGGAGACGACGAGGTGATCGCGGCCGTCCCGGCGAGTGTGGCGTCCAAGGGCAAGTTGAATATTGAGGTAAGAAACCTGTCCGATCAGGAACGCGAAGAACTGCGCGTCGCCGGAGGCGTTCTGGTCACTGAAGTAAAACAAGGGCCTGGCGCAAGTGCGGGAATTCGTGTCGGCGATATCATCAACAGTATTAACAACGAGCCCGTCAATTCCGTCAGTGCGTATAACGACCGGGTTGAAGAGTTGCCTCGAAACAAATCGATTCCTGTACTCATTGTCCGTAATGGCAATCCTGCATTCATCGTCGTGAGAATCGATGATGATTAGATAAAATTCGTTGTCAGATATACATAAATCTATGTGCGGCGGTCTGTTAAGCTTGGATTGCCGCCCCTTTACCATTATTTTCCCTGCAATTTACGTGCGATTACTGGTAAAATTCCGCCGCGAATTTGTTAGCAGGTGATTGGTTTTTGTGAGTAGTCTCGATCTTATCCGGAATTTTTCCATCATAGCCCATATCGACCATGGTAAATCCACGTTGGCCGATCGGTTTATTCAATATTGCGGCGGGCTGTCGGAACGGGAAATGTCTGCCCAGGTGCTGGACTCGATGGATATCGAACGAGAGCGCGGGATTACCATCAAAGCCCAGAGCGTCACTTTGCATTATGATGCCGAAGACGGCAGGCGATATCAGTTAAATTTCATCGATACCCCTGGCCATGTCGACTTTTCCTATGAAGTGTCAAGATCGCTGGCTGCTTGTGAGGGAGCGTTGCTCGTCGTCGATGCCGGACAGGGGGTTGAAGCTCAATCGGTGGCCAACTGCTATACCGCTATTGATATGAGTCTGGAAGTTATCCCGGTACTCAACAAAATGGATCTGCCCCAGGCCGAACCCGACAAAGTTCGGAAGGAGATAGAAGAAATTATCGGCATTGACGCCACCGAAGCCGTGGAAGCAAGCGCCAAGGCCGGCATTGGGATTAAGGAGATTCTGGAGCAGATTGTCACGAAAATCCCCCCCCCGGAAGGAGATCCTGACGCGCCGTTGCAAGCGCTGATCATTGATTCATGGTTCGATAATTATTTAGGCGTCGTGTCACTGGTGAGAGTGAAAAACGGGACGCTTAAAAAGGGCGATAAAATAATTATTAAATCCACCCACACCCAGGAATTGGTGACATCTGCGGGTGTTTTTACTCCGAAACGCAAAGAAACCGGGATTCTAAAGGCTGGAGAAGTCGGTTTTGTGGTCGCGGGTATCAAAGATATTCATGGCGCCCCGGTCGGCGATACCATCACCCTTGCCAATACTATGGAAACAGCGTCTCTTCCGGGATTCAAACGGGTTCAACCGCAAGTTTATGCGGGTTTGTTTCCGGTTAATTCCGATGATTACGAAGACTTCCGTGAAGCCCTCGACAAGCTGACTTTGAACGACGCCTCGCTATTTTTCGAACCCGAAACTTCCGATGCATTGGGCTTCGGATTTCGCTGCGGCTTCCTGGGTATGCTACACATGGAGATTATTCAGGAACGATTGGAGCGGGAGTACGATCTTGATCTTATTACCACGGCCCCTACCGTTGTTTATGAGGTGCTGACCAAGAAAAATGAAATTATTAATGTCGATAATCCCTCCAGATTGCCTGATCCGGGGTTGATTGAGGAAATGCGTGAGCCCATTGTTGTAGCCAATATCCTGGTGCCGCAGGACTATTTGGGTAATGTAATTTCGCTCTGCGTCGAAAAACGTGGTGTTCAAAAGAACATGCAGTTCTTGGGAAATCAGGTATCTCTCAGCTATGAGCTGCCAATGGCAGAAGTGGTCTTGGACTTCTTCGACAAACTGAAATCAGTAAGCCGGGGTTTTGCTTCGCTGGACTATCACTTCGAACGCTTTGAACCCGCCAACCTGGTGCGCCTGGATATCTTGATTAATGGAGAAAAGGTGGATGCGCTGGCCATTATTGTGCATAAAGATAATTCGCAGTCCCGAGGCCGTTTGTTGGTTGAAAAGATGCGCGATCTGATTCCAAGGCAAATGTTCGACGTTGCCGTGCAAGCAGCGATTGGCGGCCAGATACTAGCCCGTTCGACCGTCAAAGCACTGCGCAAGAATGTATTGGCTAAGTGTTATGGTGGAGACGTGTCCCGCAAGAAAAAACTGCTTGCCAAACAGAAGGAAGGCAAAAAACGGATGAAACAGGTAGGGCGCGTGGAGATACCCCAGGATGCTTTTTTGGCCGTGCTTAAAGTGGATAGTTAGAGACATTGAAAACAGCAGATGGTAATTGGATAAACTAATGGATTTTGATTTTGCGATAATTCTAGTGGCTCTAACCGGCTTATCTGGTGTGATATGGCTCATCGACAGCTTGTTTTTTGCCCGCAAGCGGAAAAAGAAACTAGCGGAAGAAGAGGAAGAAAGTGCGGCAGAACCTATTGTTGTCGAATATTCCAAGTCATTTTTCCCGGTTCTTCTCTTGGTGCTGGTAGTGCGCTCATTTCTTATCGAGCCGTTCCAAATCCCTTCACAGTCCATGTTACCGACGTTAGAGGTAGGCGATTTTATTCTGGTGAATAAGTATGCCTACGGTTTGAGGGTGCCTATCCTCGGATATAAGTTTATCGAGGTGGGCGACCCACAGCGTGGTGATGTCATGGTATTTAAGACGCCGGAAGACAATAGCACCAACTACATCAAGCGCGTGATCGGTTTACCCGGAGATATCATCGCTTATCGAAATAAGATCTTAACAATAAACGGTGAACCTATTGACGAGAGGCTACTGGCAGATCTCCCGGAAGGGCAGCTGTATCGCAAGCGAATCTATGAGGAAATGCTCGAAGACGCTACTCACCGAATAATCAAATATGCCGGACTAAATCCCGGAGGCGAAAAGGAATGGGTCGTTCCGGAAGGTGAATACTTTCTGATGGGTGACAATCGTGATCGCAGTAAAGATAGTCGATTTATAGGCACTGTTCCCGATAGAAATATAGTAGGTCAAGCCTTCGCTATATGGATGCATTGGGATGAGTTCTTTTCGATTCCTTCATTTTCTCGGGTGGGGAGTATTGATTAGCCATTTATCCGGTGGAAGTACTAACCATTGGCTGGCTTCAATTCCGGGACTTTGCCGTCTAAGCTTATAAATGTGCTTATCATTGAGGACATAGTAAATGCGAAAAAGACAATATGGAGCAACGCTTTGGGGCAATATTCTAATTATTCTGATAGCAGTAACCGTGGGCATTCTAGTGGTTAAACTTTCCCCCATATATGTGGATAGTTTTACTGTCAAAGGTGCGGTAGATGCGCTTGCTCAGGAAGAAAATATAGCCAAAATGAAGGATAGGCAAATTTTGGAGCAGTTACAAAAGCACTTTATTATAAACAACGTCAGAAACTTTAATATGGAAAATGTGGTAATGGAAAGGGAGAAGACACGTTTGGTCGCGATTAATGTTGATTATGAAGTTAGAGAGCACCTGTTCTACAACATAGACGTAGTACTTTCCTTCAAAAACCGTTTGGAAGTTCAGTGACCGAGAAGCTCCAACATTTACAGCGGGCAATCGGCTATGAGTTCGACAGTGTCGAACTTCTGCAATTGGCACTCACCCATCGAAGTTATGGTGGACAGAATAATGAGAGGTTGGAGTTTCTCGGCGATTCCATCCTGAATTTCGTTATTGCCGATTACTTGTACAGCCGCTTTCCGGAAGCGCGGGAAGGTCAGCTAAGCCGTTTGCGAGCGCGGATGGTGAAAGGGGTTACGCTGGCAGAAATATCCCGGGAGTTTAATTTGGGCGAATATTTACGTCTCGGAACCGGTGAGCTCAAGAGTGGCGGTTTTCGGCGGGAGTCTATTCTTGCCGATGCCCTGGAATCCATTATTGGCGCGATTTATCTCGACAGTAGTTTTGAAAGAAGTCAGGAACGGGTATTGGTATGGTTTCAGTCCCGTCTGGACAACCTGAGTTTGAAAGATACTTCCAAGGATTCCAAAACTCGATTACAGGAATTTTTGCAAGGCCGGCAGAAAGAATTACCACGTTATGAAGTTGTTTCCGTGGAAGGTAAAGCCCATGCCCAGGTATTTCATGTGACCTGTCATGTCGAGGACCTAACTGAAGCAACTCAAGGTATCGGCAGTAGTCGCAGAGTTGCCGAGCAAAAGGCCGCCAAAAAAGCGCTGGCGCTTTTGGGCATAGATAAGTGAGTCGGGCCGGGACAAATGAGTTCTTCCTCCACTAGAAAAGACGATTCCAGCGGCACGCGCTGCGGATTTGTGGCTATTGTCGGCAGGCCAAATGTCGGTAAATCGACGTTACTGAATAGCCTTCTCGGTCAGAAAATCAGCATTACCTCCAAGAAACCTCAAACTACCCGCCATCAGATATTAGGCATTAAAACCGAGAAAACCTATCAGGCGATATTCGTCGACACGCCGGGTTTGCATCTTACGGAAAAAAAAGCGCTTAATCGCGCGCTCAATAGGGCTTCCAGCAATGCGGTACGCGATGCGGACGTGCTTGTCTTTCTCGTAGATCAGGACTACTGGAATGATGAAGACGAGTTTGTCTTAAACAAAGTCAAGAATGCTTCTGCCGTGAAATTGCTCGCGATAAATAAAGTGGATTGCCTTTCGAGTAAAGATCGACTACTGCCAGTCATGGACCGGCTGCAAAATCTGTGTGACTTCAACGCCATAGTGCCTGTTTCAGCTACCAAGGGCACTAATCTTGACGAGTTGGAAAAGGCCATCGTTAAAGCGCTTCCTGAGAATGGCTTCTTTTTCCCGGACGATCAGTTGACGGACCGGAGCGAACGTTTTATGGCGGTGGAAATAGTACGCGAAAAAATCATGCGTCAGCTAGGTGATGAGATACCCTACGATGTCGCCGTCGAGATTGAAAAATTTAAAGATGAAGGTCGACTGTTACGGATAAATGTGCTGATTCTGGTTGAACGGGAAGGCCAAAAGAAAATCATTATCGGTCAGCAAGGCGCTAAGATTAAGCGTATCGGTACCGACGCGAGGAAGGATATGGAAAGCATGTTTGAGCGCAAAGTTATGCTGGAATTGTGGGTTAAGGTAAAGTCGGGCTGGAGTGATAATGAGCGTGCTTTACAAAGTCTTGGCTATAGCGATCCGCACCTTTAATGCGCAAGGTGAATGAAGTAGGTTATAACGGCGAGCGGAATTTGTCATGGCAAACGCTTCGGTGCAAGAGGCCTATATTCTCCACTGTAGAGCCTATCGGGAAACAAGCGTTATCTTGGATCTGATTACCCGCCAAGGCGGGCGGATAAGTGCTGTCGCCAAAGGGGCCAGAAAGAGTAAAACCTGGCAAGGTTTGCTAAATACATTCCAACTGCTAAATGTTTCTGTGTTAGGTCCTGGAGATCTTAAGCAGCTAAGAGTTCTTGAGGAAGGTTGCACTAGAATGCCGCTAACCGGGCTGGCGCTCTATTCCGGATATTATCTAAATGAATTGTTGTTGAAGCTACTTCCCCCGGCAGAACCTGCACCCGATATATTTAACGCATACCGTCAAGCATTGGAATATTTAGGTCAGGCTAGCGGCAAACGGGAAAAAAGCCTTGAACGTTCGTCAATAGAGATTTGTTTGCGTAACTTTGAACTAGCGCTTTTAGGGATGCTAGGCTATATGCCGGACTTGGCAGGATTGACCGTCGAAGGGGCGAAAATCGGCGCAGGCGAAAGCTATTGGGTGGATTTGGAACAGGGTGTATCCAGCCGTTACACGGAAAATGGAATCGTGTTACGCGGTGAAGAATTACACGCCATTGCCGCCCGCGATTGGTCGGATGCCAGAGTTTTACCCTTGGCAAAAAAATTGTGTCGACTCGTCATAAATTATCAACTTAGCGGAAAGACGCTTCGTTCAAGGCAGCTTATTCGAGACTATATGGAGGTGATGGGTGAAAAAACCGGTACTACTGGGCGTTAATGTCGATCATGTGGCGACTCTGCGGCAGGCGCGGGGCGCTCGCTATCCTGATCCCGTGCATGCAGCCCTCCAGGCCGAGATTGCCGGGGCCGATGGTATAACCGTACATCTACGCGAAGATCGCCGGCATATTCAAGATCGCGACGTGTTGGTGATGAAGGAAACTTTACAAACCCGACTCAATCTGGAACTGGCGGTTACTGAGGATATGATCAAGTTCGCCGTCGATCTCAAACCGGAACACTGTTGCCTGGTGCCGGAGAAGCGGGAGGAGATCACCACGGAAGGCGGACTCGATGTTGTCGGTAACGAAGAATCTATACGCAAAGCCTGCCAACAACTGGGGGAGGCGGGCATTGAAGTGTCCTTATTTATTGATCCCTCGACAACCCAACTGGAAGCGGCGAAAAAGGTTGGTGCTCCCGTGGTCGAATTACACACCGGAAGCTATGCCGAGGCATGTGGTACTCCTGCTCTTGCACGGGAACTGAAAACCATTGAGACAGCAATGAAATTTGGCCGGGAGTTGGGGCTGACAATGAATGCGGGCCATGGCCTGCATTACCATAATGTGCAACCTATCGCCGCCATCGCCGGGATGCATGAACTGAATATTGGCCATAGCATTGTTGCCCGTTCCCTGCTTGTCGGATTTGCGGAAGCGGTAAAGGAAATGCGCTCTCTTATTGATAAAACCTGATTGCGCTTTCCCCCGGCTCGCTCGAATAATAAACAGCGCCTGTTGGCTGACGATTATTCCGGGATAAACTGTCTGAAAGCTGACTGCCAGTCGTTACGTTCGGCCCAATAGAGAACGCGATCTATTTCGTCCAGCAGAGACTCAAGTTTGGGTTGCGCATCAGGCAATCTGCGCTTTAGGTGCGTTTCAAGTTGAGCCGCCGCAGTACGCATGGCCGGAACTCCGCAATAGCGAGTCGCACCGTGCAAGCGGTGCACGGTTTCCAGCAGTTTTTCATCGTCTCCTCCTTGTTTGGCGGTAAGCAAATCGTCACGTTCGTTGATTAAACTCTCTAGCAGCATCGAAAATAGTTCTTCGGCTAAATCGGTCTTTTTGCCGGCTAATTGGACGCTGCCGGCAATATCGACGCTGGGAGCCATGGCATGTTTGACCGAGGGCTTAATAGGGCCGCCACGTTGGGCGTAGACGTCCTGCATTTCCGGCCTGGGGGAAAGATTAAATCCGGCATGTTTGGCGATTGTCTGTTGCAACTCTTCTTCATTGGTGGGTTTGGTGAGATAGCTATCAAAGCCACTGGTCAGCAACTTCGATTTTTCTTCGGCCAAGGCGTGCGCAGTTAGCGCAATAATGGGCGTATGGTATTTGTTAGCTTCAAATTCGCGAATTCTGCCGGTGGTGGAAATACCGTCCATACCCGGCATCTGGACATCCATGAAGATAATATCGTAGCGCCGCAGTTTTGCCTTTGTTAAGGCTTCGTAACCGCTTCTCGCCGTCTCGGGTATAGCGCCTAAATCGTCCAGTAATGCCTCGATGAGTTTAAGATTGGCGATATTGTCATCCACCGCGAGAACTCTGGGCTTACGGCTCACCTGAATGACTTGCTGGGATTTTTGCGCTGCGCCAGGCGTTCCAGGCTCTGTGCCTCGGATCAACTGTCTTAACGTGTTGGCCAGGCGTCGTTGCGAAGTTGGCTTTACCAAGTAACCAGAGGCTTCCGCGAGAATCGCTGGTTCTTCCTCGCCAGCCTCAATGGTTGGCGTTAGTAATAGGGTACGGCAATCCAGTTGGTATTCCAGTTGCCGCACAGTGTCCAGTACGGAAGCAGACCGCAAATGGTGGCGAGTAACTCCGATCATCGCCGCGGCGTAGCCGATGCCGATCTTTTGCGCCTCTGCAACCTGCTTGATTAGGTCCGGCAGATTGTCTACCGGAGTGACGACCAGATTCCATTTATTCAATACGTGGCTGACCGCTAAACGGGTTTTAGGTTGGTATTCTAGATAAATAATGCGCTCTCCGGCGATATCCGGCGAGTCTTCGCTGGAACCGATGTCATCTCCTTTGGCGAGCCGAACCGGTAGTTGAATCCAGAATTCGGATCCTTTGCCCAGTTCACTGTCGACGCCAATATTTCCTCCCATCTGTTCCGTCAGGCGTCTTGAAATTACAAGTCCCAGTCCGGTACCTCCATATCTGCGCGCGGTGGATGCATCGGCTTGGCTGAAAGGTGTAAACAATGCCTGCTGTTGTACCCTGGATAGGCCGACCCCGGTGTCTGTTACCGTAATTTTGATCTGGGCGATATCGCCGTCCTCATCCTCAACCATGACTCTAACGACGACTTCGCCGCTTTGAGTGAATTTGATACCGTTGCTCACAAGGTTGGTGATAATTTGCTTAATGCGCAGTGGATCGCCAATCACGTGTTCAGGGACGTCGGAATACACCATACCGGTGACGTCAAGGTTTTTCTCATGGGCTCCCGGTGCCAACATTGTCAGTACGTCTTCGATGATTTCCCTGATGTTTAAGGCAGTGTGATCCAAGACCAGTTTGCCGGCCTCAATTTTAGAGAAATCCAAAATGTCATTGATAATGGTGAGAAGGATCTCCGAGGATTTTAGAATAGTATTCAATTGGTCCCGTTGTTGAATACCAAGATTGGATTTGGCCAACAGCTTGGTAAATCCAATGATGCCATTTAACGGAGTGCGAATTTCATGCGACATGTTGGCAAGAAACTCGGATTTCACCCGGCTTGCCTCCAATGCTTCCTTACGGGCTATATCCAGCTCAATATTTTGAATTTCGATTGTTTCCAGGGTTTCTCGTAAATCTTGGGTCGCCTGATCTATATTCTCCTGCATTTCACTGCGTGCGTTAGCCAGCGACTCCGCCATGTCATTAATACCGCCCTGGAGCTTCATGATTTCAGGGCTGGATTCAACCAATACGCGGGTGTCCAGCTTGCCTTCTTTTATATCCGACAAGGCTTGCGAGAACTGTTGTAAGGGTTGAGCCAGGCTTCGGCTGAGGCTAAAAGCCAACAGTATTCCGACCAACCCTGTTAAGATCACGCCGGTCAAGGCGGTCAAATAGGCCGCATAGGTTTTTGACATCATCGAGTCACGGGAAACCTCGATAACGGTCCAACCGATTATACTTCCAAGGGTTAAACCCGAGCCTTGCGGCATGCTAAGCTTATTGCTTTCGGTAACCAGGCTCAGGTCTTTCAGTTTAACCGGAGCACTGAAGCGTAACAGTTCCTCGGTATTGTATGTCGCTGGTGTGCTGACCAAGGTTCCGGGGATGGCGTAAAGATCTCTAATTTTAGGACCCGCGTGAGCTAAAATCTGATTGTTTCTGCCGTACACCGTAACCGATGTAATGATTTCATCGCCTTCCAGCGTGGCGATGCATAAACCAATGAGCTGATTGGTGTTGCCTGCCAAAATACCATGCTGCACAGCGTTAGCCAGGTGGATGGCGGATTCGATTCCATGCCGATTCAGGTCACTCTTCAAATCCGTAACACGGGTGATAACATAGGCGCTGGCAAAAAATATCGCCACACTCACCGTTGGCAGAAGAGTCAGTAGAAAAACCTTATTGTTGATGCTCCATTGTTTCATGTGTTGTGGCTGTATTTCGCGTTTTTATTGCTTTTTGGGATGTAAGAGCTTATCTCTGAAGGAAGAAACTCAAGTAGCTTTTTTCATCCTGAATAAAAGAATGTGGTTATATATAAATGTAATTTTTATATAAAAAAGGAATATTATGACTTCGTCCTGTAATCCTTAATATTAGCCCCTAATCCACCCAATACGACTATTTGGACTGCAAAAAGTGGACACGAATCTAACTTATCCAACTCTTGAATCTTATGTTGGAAATACACCTTTGGTAAAGCTCCAACGTCTCCCTGGGATGGGTAGTAATACAGTTCTAGCCAAACTGGAAGGCAATAACCCTGCAGGATCGGTGAAGGACCGGCCGGCATTGAGCATGATTCAAGCCGCTGAACAGCGAGGAGATATTGCTCCAGGCGATACCCTGATCGAAGCAACCAGCGGCAACACCGGAATTGCGTTGGCAATGGCGGCGGCCATGAAAGGCTATCGAATGCGGCTGATTATGCCTGCGCACATGAGTGAGGAGCGGCGCCAGGCAATGGCCGCTTATGGTGCTGAAATTATCAATGTTACCCAGCAAGAAGGCATGGAAGGGGCGCGAGATCTAGCAAAGAAGATGCAGGAAGAAGGCGAAGGCATTGTTTTGGACCAATTCTCCAACCCGGATAATCCGCTGGCGCACTACCGCACAACCGGCCCGGAAATTTGGCAACAAAGCCAACAAAGAATCACTCATTTTGTAAGTTCCATGGGCACTACCGGGACCATTATGGGAACATCGAAGTTCCTTAAGGAGAAAAATCCGGCAGTTAAAATTGTTGGTTTGCAACCTAGAGACGGTGCTTCAATACCCGGAATTCGGCGCTGGCCGCAAGCCTATCTGCCGGAAATATTTGATCCGAAGCGGGTAGATCTAGTGATGGATATAGGTCAGGAAGAAGCAGAATATTGGATGCAGCAGTTGGCCCGCCAGGAAGGTATTTTCTGTGGAGTGTCCTCTGGAGGAGCAATTGCGGGCGTTTTAAAGCTCTGTGAGTCATTGGAAAAAGCTGTGATTGTGGCAATTATCTGCGATCGGGGTGATCGCTATTTATCCACCGGCGTGTTCAAGTAATAATTTACATTTCTGCAACTGCCCTTTATTCCTTTGTATCGCTATAATGCGCAGCCACTAAATGGCAGCTCACCGGTTGCGTGTAGCCGGCCTGAGATATCGCAGCAAAGCCAGATTAGGTGTGCGCCATGTAAAAAAACACGATGAGGTGCTTGTCGGCATTCGCGAACGGTATAGTAATTTTCTCACCAGAATGGAGCACTGCCCGATTTTGCTGCCCGGTATCGGGCAACGGTTAATGGCGTTGCGGGAACTTATCCGTGGTCTGTCCTGTTTTGACAGAATTCCACAGCTTGAAGTCGCTTGTGGAGATGATGTGAGCGCTATAATTCTTCGTCATATGGAACCATTGACCGAATCAGACCATGGCAAGCTTATTGCGTTTGCGAAGGAAACCGGCATCGCCATGTATTTGCAGCCTAAGGGGCCAGACTCTATTCACAAGTTTTGGCCGGAGGATGGGCAGATGTTTTTGCACTATGATTTGTCTGACAGCGGTTTATCATTTGCCTTTCATCCCAGCGATTTCACCCAGGTGAACCGGGAAATAAACCAAATGATGGTTTCTCAGACATTGGATTGGCTGGCGCTTGAGTCCGGAGATAGGGTGTTGAATCTATTCTGCGGCCTGGGGAATTTTACTTTGCCCAGTGCAAGGAAGGCGCATGCCGTTGTCGGGGTTGAAGGAAGTCAGGCAATGGTTTAACGGGGCTACTATGAATGCGCGGTGCAACCGTATTTCCAATGTTGAATTTTATGCTTCCGATCTCCATCTACCTATGCAGGATGTCAATAAACCCGCCTGGCTAGGTCCTTACGACAAGCTCCTGCTCGATCCCCCGCGTACCGGCGCGGAAGAGATTGTGAATGCGGTAGCAAATTTTTCGGTTCGTCGCCTGGTTTATGTGTCATGCAACCCGGCTACGTTGGCGTGGGATGCGGCATCTTGGCGGATCTGGGATTTCGCCTGTTGAAAGCCGAGGTGATGGATATGTTTCCCCACACCACTCATGTTGAGTCCATGGCGGTATTTGAGTGACCCTAGGTATCCTGGCTGTTTCAGGACAGAATTAACTAGACAGAAGGTAAACTGACTGTATGGTCAAGGTGCGCGAAGATTATCCTCTGCTCGATGATGGATCAGTTGACATCGAGGGCTGGCTGGGGCGCCTCTTGCACCGCGATGACGATATTGATACGACATTATTAAGAAAAGCTTGCGAGGTCGCGCAGCAAGCCGAGACTGTTGCCGGGGCAGTAAACAGGCAAAAAAAATCCAAGGACAAATCCTCACCGAATACCCATTGGTCAGATGCCAGTAGCAGTTTCCTGACTGGTTTGGAAATGTTGCACATCTTGGATGAGTTGCAACTGGATTCACCCAGCCTGGTTGCTGCCGTTCTCTATCGATCCGTTAGGGAAGAAAAACTCAGTTTGATAAAAGTCCAGAAGCAATTTGGCAAAGAGGTGGCTAACCTCATTGACGGTGTTTTGCAGATGGCGGCAATATCTCACATACGTCATCCGATTCAAGGTACGGTCTTAGGTCAGTCGCAAACTCAGGTGGATAATATCAGGCGCATGCTGGTTACCATGATCGACGATGTTAGGGTGGCGCTAATCAAACTGTCTGAACGCACTTGTGCGATAAGGGCGGTCAAGCAGGCCAGTTCCGAACGGCGGCACCGGATTGCCCGCGAAGTATTCGATATCTATGCACCACTGGCCCATCGGTTGGGAATAGGTTATCTCAAGTGGGAGCTGGAGGACCTGTCGTTTCGTTATCTGCATGAAACAGCCTACAAAAAAATCGCCAAACTGCTCGATGAGCGGCGCTTGGACCGGCAACGCTATATTGAAGAAGCCCTGGCAGCTTTAAAGCGTGAATTGACTGAAAATGATATCAAGGCTGAGTTGGCCGGTCGTGCCAAGCATATATATAGCATTTGGCGGAAAATGCATCGCAAGGGTATCGACTTTGAGCAGGTTTATGATATCCGGGCGATCAGAATCCTGGTGCCCACTGTTAAAGACTGCTATGCCGCTTTGGGAATTGTGCATGCGTTATGGCGTCACATACCCCATGAGTTTGATGACTATATTGCCAGCCCAAAGGAAAACGGCTACCAATCGTTACATACAGCGGTGATCGGTCCTGCTGGTAAGGTCATGGAAGTGCAAATTCGTACCCACAAAATGCATGACGAGGCCGAGCTCGGCGTATGCGCCCATTGGCGCTATAAAGGCCATGACTTGCAGCACGCCTCACATGGTTATGAACAAAAAATTGCCTGGTTGCGCCAGGTTCTCGAATGGCAGGAAGAGCTTGGTAGTCGCAGCACCGAGTTCGTCGACCAGTTTCGCGGCGATATTGTATCGGATCGGATTTATGTATTTACCCCGGACGGGCACGTCATCGACTTGCCTGCAGGCGCAACGGCCATCGATTTTGCCTACAAAGTACACACGGAGGTGGGGCACTCCTGCCGTGGCGTGAAGATTAACGGTGTTATCAAACCGCTGAACTATAAGCTGCGGACCGGCGATCAAGTACAGATTTTACGTTCCAACCAGGATAAACCGAGTCGCGACTGGTTGAATCCAGACCTTGGCTATACGGTAACCTCGCGTGCCAGGGCCAAAATCACCCACTGGTTTAAGTTGCAGGATCGCGATCAGAACATAGAAGAGGGGCGGGACATTCTCCTGGCCACTCTTAAACGCTTATCGCTGGAGAAAGTTAAACTCGAAGACGTTGCGCACAAGGTCAACATGCATCATGTTGACGATATGTTCGCCGCTATAGGCGCCGGGGACCTGAAACCTATGCAGGTGGCGCATGTCGCTCAGCAGATCGTTGAGCCGCGCGAAAAGCAGATGGATTTTCAGTTTGAACATTCGCCGTCTTCCTCACAGAAGGTTGGCGAAGTACATATTCTTGGCGTCGGGAATCTGCTTACCCAACTGGCCAACTGCTGTATGCCGGTGCCCGGCGATGCGGTGGTCGGGTACATCACCGTTGGAAGAGGCGTTTCCATCCATCGCAAGGATTGTATCAATGCCCTGCAACTGCAGGCCGCCGAGCCTGGACGCATGATTCAGGTCGAATGGGGGAACACGGAACAGACCTATCCGATCGACATACTGGTAGAAGCCTATGACCGGTCCGGATTGTTGCGGGACATAACCACGTTGCTGGCAAATGAAAAGATCAACGTGAACTCTGCCAATACTATTACCGATAAAAAAACCAATACGGCGAAAATTCACTTGCAAGTGGAAGTGCCCAATATTGAGTCGCTGGGCCGGCTATTCGATAGGTTGCGGCAATTGCCAAATGTCATCGACGCCAGCCGTGACAAAGCGAAGTAATGACTACCTTTATGCATGACGGAAACAAGTATACGATTCAGGATTTGCTCTATTTGATGGAGCGGCTTCGGGATCCTGTCACCGGGTGTCCCTGGGACTTAAAGCAAACTTTTGCCACCATTGTTCCGCACACCATCGAAGAAACCTATGAAGTAGCGGACACTATCGAGCGCGAAGATTGGAATCACCTGCGTGAGGAACTGGGTGACTTGCTCTTCCAGGTGATTTTTTACAGTCAACTGGGTTCCGAAGAAGATTTGTTTAACTGGGATGAAGTCGTCAGTGGCGTTGTTGCCAAACTGCTACGCCGTCACCCTCATGTGTTCCCCGACGGCACCTTGCAGAGTGTTGCCGACCCGAAGAATCGACCCGAGACCGCTGAAATCAATGCCAATTGGGAAAAAATAAAGCAACAAGAAAAGTCTCGGAAAAGACCGGATGATTCAATTCTAAGCGGTATCCCAACTACGCTGCCGCCGCTGATTCGGGCAATAAAACTGCAAAAGCAGGCTGCCAAGCAGGGTTTCGATTGGCCGGAAGCGGGCGGTATTGTGAGTAAAATGCGCGAGGAGCTGGGGGAATTGGAAGAGGCGTTAGCCGAGGGAAGTGACAACCGGAAACGGATAGAGGAAGAACTGGCGGATATCTTTTTCACGAGTGTGAATCTAGGCCGATTTCTAGGAATCGACCCGGATTCCGCCTTGCGTGGGGCCAACCGCAAGTTTACCGCCCGCATTCAGCGTATCGAAAAAATGATTGCCAACAGAGGAGCCAGTTTTTCGGATTTGGATCCCCAGGAACTGGATGCACTTTGGGAGAAGGCCAAACAGGACGGGTAACAACCCTGACCCGCTAACTGTTCGCCGCCTTATTTTCCTGCTTCAGAGCCGCCATAAATTTCTGGCTGAGCTCTACAAAACGCGGAGTGGGGCCGATGTCTTCGTACAGCGGATCCCCCATTTCGTCTTGGGCGACTACTTTGGTGCCGGCAACATAAGGGAAACTGGTTTCCAATTCATCCAGGGCAGCTGAAAGTAGCTCGCTGATGATGTCTTCCTGGCTGCGCAGCGGGTACATTTCCGCCAAAGCGGCTATCCGCGCCGCGTCTTCCAGTTGCAGGCGTAAGTGATATTCTTTATGGGTTAGCCTGGCTTTTGCGTTATTTTCCCAGTCTCTGACAAGCGCATTAATCTTCATCTATCTACCTATTATTTTTGCTGGGTTCATCTCAACAACGGCGCCACTTCCCGGCGCTTCTATTGCATGCAATCTTTGATTTCGAAAAAAGTTTAGGAACCGGGCTGCCAGTGCGCCATACGCGTAATTACCTAAATTGTACTGTATTAAAGGCTTTAGTCTGGTTGTAATTGTCAAGTAATCAACTCATTATTTGCGGCATTACTGGAATTTTTAATAACACCATTAATTTACTAATACACAATATCAAGATATGACCAAAGAATTGCATCCAAACCTGCGGGAAAACGTTCGTTTGCTCGGTGACCTGCTCGGTAAGAGTATCCGTCATAACTTAGGCGACGAAATGTTTCACAAGATCGAGAACATTCGTATTGCCGCTAAAGCCGACAGGGGCAGTGACCTGGGAGAGCGAAAACAACTAAAAGCGGCAATAGGTTGCTTATCCGACGAGCAGTTGGTTCCGGTGACGCGGGCATTCAATCAGTTTCTCAATCTTGCCAATATCGCGGAACAGTATCACACAGTCCGGCGTCGCGCGCCGAAAGAAGAGCGTGTTCATAACCGCATCGACACCATCGAGGATATTTTGTTGCGCCTCAAAGCCAAGGGACTGAGTGCGGAACAAATCATGGCGCAGGTTAAGGATTTGAATATCGAGTTCGTCCTGACTGCCCATCCAACCGAAATTACCCGACGCACCCTCATTCAGAAGTATGATCATATATCCGAAGGCTTGGAGGAATTGGATCGCGACGATTTATTGGACAATGAACGGGAAAATATCGAATCCCACCTTCTGCGGTTAATCACCGAAGCTTGGAATACCGATGAAATTCGCTATGAACGACCCACTGCACTGGATGAAGCGCGCTGGGGTTTTGCAGTGATCGAGTACTCATTGTGGACGGCCATTCCCAGCTATATGCGGAAGCTCGATAAAGCGTTGTTCGAACACCTGGGAACCAGCTTGCCTATCGACGTGAACCCCATCAGCTATGCCTCCTGGATGGGTGGCGACCGGGATGGCAATCCCAATGTTACCGCGGAAGTAACCCGGGAAGTATTTTACCTCAGTCGTTGGATGGCTGCTGATCTGTACATCCGCGATATCAAGAAACTACGTTCTCAACTGTCCATGTCGGTGTGCAATGGGGAACTGGGCCGTGCTACCGGCCGTGCCAGGGAACCCTATCGAAAAATTCTCGCCGAACTGCGAACCAAGTTGGAAGAAACCCGTGATTGGGCAGAGCAAGGGTTAACCGGACACCCGGAGCAAAACGATCGGATCTTGTTACATACCAAGGACCTGCTCGAGCCCCTCATGGTGTGTTATCGCTCGCTATGCGATAGCGGCATGGAAGTGATCGCCAACGGCTTGCTGCTGGATGTGATTCGGAGGGTTCAGTGTTTTGGCTTACAACTTGTCAGATTGGATATTCGACAGGATTCGGAACGTCACGCGGATGTCATGGCCGAGCTATGTCATTATTTGGATCTCGGTGATTATGCGGGCTGGACCGAGGAGCAAAAGCAGTCCTTCTTGGTGAAAGAGCTGAGTGGCAAGCGTCCGCTACTGCCGCCGTTGTGGGAACCCGGCCCGGAAGTAGCGGAGGTGCTTGCAACCTGCAGAGTGGTTGCCGAGCAGCCTGCGGAGGCGTTAGGGTCTTACGTCATTTCCATGGCCCGTAAACCCTCCGATGTGTTAACGGTGATTCTACTGTTACGGGAATGCGGGGTGCAGTATCCGCTGCCGGTTGTCCCCCTGTTTGAAACATTGAACGACTTGCAGAATGCCGAACAAAGTATCGACCAACTGCTTTCCAATGAATGGTATAAAGCCTACGTGAACGGACACCAGGAAGTCATGATTGGCTATTCCGATTCGGCGAAGGATGCCGGCCAAATGGCGGCAGCTTGGGCGCAGTATCAAGCGCAGGAGGCGCTGGTGGCAGTGGCCCAAAAGCATGACGTGAAGCTCACGCTTTTTCATGGCCGGGGCGGAACAGTCGGGCGTGGCGGCGGCCCGGCTAACCGTGCGATTTTATCCCAGCCTCCCGGTTCGGTTGCCGGTAGTTTTCGGATCACCGAACAAGGCGAAATGATTCGGTTTAAGTTCGGTCAGCCGAAAGTCGCGGTTCAGAGTTTCGATTTGTATGTGGGAGCGGTTTTGGAAGCTTCTCTAACGCCCCCGCCACAACCAAAACCGGAATGGCGCGATATGATGGATGAGTTGTCCCAGGCGGCACTGACATCCTATCGCCGGGTTGTACGGGAAACAGATCACTTTGTAGAGTATTTTCGCTCCGCGACGCCGGAACAGGAACTCGGTAAACTTGCCCTGGGCAGCCGTCCGGCCAGACGCAGGCAAGGCGGGGGCGTGGAAACGCTGCGGGCTATCCCCTGGATATTTGCCTGGACCCAAATGCGCCTGATGCTGCCGTCCTGGCTGGGCAGCGACAAAGCCTTGCGGGATTCCGTTGATGGCGGAAAAACCGAATTGTTAAGAGATATGCTGCAACACTGGCCATTTTTCGAAACCCATGTGGATATGTTGGAAATGGTATTGGCCAAGGTCGATACGGATATTGCCTGCTACTACGACGTACGCCTGGTACGTCCTGAGTTACGTGAACTTGGGGAATCGTTGCGGAACCGGGCAATTCAGATTATCGGGTTAATCAATAAGCTGAAGGAGCAGGACGAGTTGTTGCGGGACAATCCGGTTTTTCAGCATTCGCTCCGGGTCCGTAATCCCTACACGGATCCCTTGCATTTTCTGCAGGTTGAGTTGCTGGTACGCGACCGAACGGAGGGCGAAACAAACAAAGCCACGGTTGAAAGAGCATTAAAAGTGGCGATGGCCGGTATCGCGGCCGGGATGCGTAACACAGGATAGGCTACACTGTTTGCAGGGCATTAACTCGCCTAGCGTATAGAAAGACCAATCCATGTGTTTATCAAGGACCGGAACGATGCGTTTGTTAAACCTAGAAAATCTGCCGCCTATGCCCACTGTGGCGGCACGCATTCTGCAGACGACCCAAGACCCCGACGCCAGTGCCGAGGATCTTGCGCGGATCATTGAGCTGGATCCAAGTTTGGCGGCCCAAGTGTTAAGGCAAGCAAGATCTGCCTTGTATAACTACAAGGGTAAGCTGGAGACTATCAGAGATGCGGTGCTGCGGGTTTTAGGTTTTGAGCGGGTCAGTCAAATCGCCTTGTCGATAGCAGCAAGCCGGGCCTTTGATGTGCCGCATGACGGCCCATTGGGGTTGGCGACATTCTGGCGCCATACCCTGCATTGTTCATTGCTGGCGCAACGCCTTGCATTTCATGTTCCCAATAAAGCGGTGCCGCCGGGAATGGCTTATATGGGGGGACTGCTGCATAACTTTGGCATGCTGTTATACGGTCATTTGTACCGTCAAGCATTCGAACTGCTAAATGAACTCACGCATGAGGATAGGTACCAGGAATTGCCCGTACTGGAAAAACAGGTCTCGGAACAAGTCGCAGAAGTCATTCCGTTGCATCACAACCAACTGGGGGCAGTGCTTTTGGAGCATTGGAATCTGCCCGTGGAAATCGTCGCGGCGGCTTATGGCCATACGGAAAGAAATTATGAGGGCGCCTCCCAAGAGTTGGTTTGGACCATCCAATTAAGTAACTGTTTGCTCAAGGAGTTAGACTTGGGAGATGACTTGTTCCCGGACGATCCGGTGTATTACGCCCAACAGCTTGGAATTCAACCTGAGTTGGTTTTTGAAGTTTTTGATCAAGTTAAGAGTATTAGTTCAGAAATTAGCCAGCTGGCAGCAGACATGTAGTGGGTTTGTCCGTTAGGCTTTAGCTTGTAGGTGTAACCACGTATAATCCCCCGCGTTATCGAGTTCTACCTACGTATTTGCCCGGCGATCAGCCAGCGCATACACAAAAATTCACTTCCAACAAAATATAATCAGCAGGAGTTTTAGCGATATGAGAGTTATCCTATTGGGTGCCCCCGGCGCCGGGAAAGGTACGCAAGCTCAAAGTATCATGGAAAAATACGGTATCCCGCAAATATCAACGGGCGATATGCTGCGTGCTGCCGTCAAGGCGGGCACACCGCTGGGACTGCAGGTTAAAGAAATCATGGCAACCGGTGGACTGGTATCCGACGATATTATCATTGCTTTAGTCAAAGACCGGATTCAGGAAGATGACTGCCAGTCGGGTTTCTTGTTTGATGGTTTTCCACGGACCATTCCTCAAGCGGAAGCCATGAAGGAAGCCGGAGTTAAAATCGATTGTGTATTGGAGATCGCCGTGGATGACGCCGAAATCATCCAGCGCCTAAGCGGTAGGCGCGTCCATGAGCCAAGTGGCCGGGTTTATCACATTGTCTACAATCCGCCAAAAGTTGAAGGCAAGGATGATGAAACCGGTGAACCGCTGGTGCAACGCGCGGACGATCAGGAAGAGACAGTGCGCAAGCGGCTGGAAGTCTACCACTCACAAACCGCGCCACTTATCGGCTATTATCAGGAGTGGGCAGACAAAGAGTCGGAAGGAGCACCCAAATATTGCCGCGTCGAAGGTGTTGGGAGTGTCGATGAGATCCGGGATAAAGTGTTTGCCGCTTTAGCCTGATCCTTGCGTGTGGCGGTGAACCGTTGTCGCCACAAAACCCTTCCTTTTAGCTATCTATCCAAATGCATAAACTGCTTGCCCTCGATACTTCCACCGAAGCCTGTTCAGTCGCCCTGTATCTTGATGGTGACTTGACTGAAAGCGTCGCGTTGGAGCCGCGTGCGCATGCCCGGCTTTGTCTGCCGATGGTGGAAGAAATTCTTCGACAAGAAGATATCGAACTTGCTGACCTTGACGCTATCGCTTTTGGGCGAGGTCCCGGGTCATTCACCGGTTTGCGCATCGCTGCCAGCATTACCCAGGGACTGGCCTTGTCCCTAGGAATACCGGTAATTCCGGTATCGACCCTTGAAGCCATGGCGATGCAGTTTGGCTTGGATTATCTCGCGAGTCCGAATAGAGTCTTTGGCTCTGAACAGAAAAACCTCGGCGAAAGTTTACAAGTCCTCACTTTACTGGATGCGAGAATGCAGGAAGTCTACACGGCGACCTTTACGCTAAAACCGACAATGCCCCGGAGTATGCCTAAGCTCCAGATGCATGAACGGGTCGTACCGCCTGCATTGGTCGAGATTCCCGATTCCGGCTTCGTGGCGCTAGGTAGCGGGCTTCGCTATGGGGCGGAAATGGCGGACGGATTGCAAAGCGCTCTTTGTCAACTGGAAGGTAGTTTTCCAAAAGCAGGAGCGATTGCCCTACTGGCCTCAATGTACGGCAACGATCAATGCATGTCTGCTGCCGAGGCTCAGCCAATCTATTTGCGCGATGAAGTGACATGGCAGAAACTGCCTGGTCGCTGATTTTTTACACATTTTAACCTTCACCGTCTGTTTTCTTGTTCGGCAGAAGCGTAACGTAATGTAAAGGGAAAAGTGGATGACATGGTTTGAAGTCGCTGTGCTTGCCATCATTCAAGGGTTGACGGAGTTTCTGCCGATTTCAAGTTCAGCACACTTGTTGCTTCCTTCGCAGGTGCTGGGTTGGCAGGATCAGGGACTGGCATTTGATGTGGCCGTACATGTTGGAACTTTGTTGGCGGTAGTGCTCTACTTTCGGCATGACCTGGTAAAGCTTGGTAACGGGTGGTTTGGCCATCTGTTCGGAAAAGGACTCAATCAGGAGGCCAAGCTAGCCTGGTTTGTGATTTTGGGTACTTTCCCCGCAGGTATCGCCGGGTTGGCGGGTGAAGAGATAATAGAACAGTATCTGCGTTCAGCGCTGGTCATTGCTTTGGCGACTATCGGATTCGGCGTCTTATTAGGATTGGCCGACCGCTGCAAAGGTCGAAGAACATTGCAGAACCTGAATTGGCGGGATGTTATCGTGATTGGCGCGGCGCAGGCGTTGGCATTGATACCGGGAACTTCCAGGTCGGGAATTACCATGACTGCCGGACTGTTTTTGAACCTGAGTCGGGATGCTGCGGCGAGGTTTTCTTTTTTGCTGTCGATCCCACTGATAGCGGCAGCAGGATTGCTGGAAGGATTGAAGTTGGCCGAAACAGGCACGGCGGACCAGTGGCAAATTATCGTCGTCGCTGCCATTCTTTCCGGTATCAGCGCCTATACATGTATTCACTTGTTCTTGAGGTTTCTGGAAAAAGTCGGTTTTTTACCTTTCGTCATTTATCGACTGATTCTAGGATTTGGTCTTTTGGTTTGGATCTTCGCGACTTCGGGTTAAGTTGTCTATAATTCAGGCAAAAGCGCGTTAGTTGGATTTGGCGGTATTGCAATGATTTCTGGTATAGGTAACACATTTCTTCCCGCGCCGATTACACAACGGGACACTCTTGACCTGCAGGATCAGCAGCGCAGAGAAACTGAGCAACGGGAACGATTGAGTCCGCAGGGTGACGTACGGTCCGAACCACAAGACCCTGATGCGTTTCAACGGCGCATCGAAGCCTTGCAAGCCTCGGATGAAGGGCGGCTACAGAGACAGCGTGAGCAAAGTGAATTACCCCTGGAAAGCCAGCAGGCACTCAACTTATATCAGGCAAATCAAGCCGGATCCAGGGATGAATCGGAACTCGTCGGCGTTGATATTTTTGTTTAGCTATTGGTTGATTCTTGTCCGCAAATCGCACTAACACCCCCCTTTTTATCACTGCGGATCCCAATGTTGCAGATCGGGCGAAAGAATTTGCTTTGGTCAATAACTACGCTTATTTGCCAAAAGACCAGATCCCAGAGCCGACTGAATCAAATTACTACCTCCTTTTCTTCGGAACAGAACGCATCGAGTTAGTCTCGCATCGTACTCAAGGCCCCGGCCCGGTATTTGTCGAATGGCAGACCGGCCCAAGCGCTCATCGGCGTAAATATGGCGGCGGGCGAGGGCAGCAGATTGCCAAAGCCGTAGGACTGAAACCGGGCATAAAAAGTCTTTCAGTAATGGATGCCACTGCAGGTCTAGGTGGAGATAGCTTCGTGCTCGCCAGTTTAGGCTGTTCCGTTACCCTGTTCGAACGTAACCCTATCATTGCCTGTTTATTGCAGGATGGAATGGCGCGTGCTTCCATGAGCGATGATCATGGCCTGAGAAAGATCGTATCCCGAATGCAATTCCAGCCTGAAACCGCGTATTTTGCTGACGCTTGCGATGTCGTGTATTTGGACCCTATGTTTCCTACGCGTTCCAAAACCAGTCTGGTGAAAAAGCAGATGCAGGTATTTCACGATATTGTGGGATTTGATGAAGCAGGGGATGATTTGCTGGTCTCGGCATTACACGCGGACGCAAAGCGGGTCGTGGTTAAGCGACCTAGAATATCACCCTATTTGGCAGGCCTTAAACCTACTTTTCAGGTGGTGGGGAAGAGTAGTCGTTTTGATGTCTATGCTAAGCAGTCGCTGTGAAACAGTCGCTGAATTAGCCTTATTGATTAAACGGCTTTTGCAGAAAGCCGGGTATAAATCTTTTTCTATCAATGAGGAAAAACCGCTTGCTAAAAAAACAGCAGGTTGTTCACCTCATGGTTGTTGCTGCTATTCTCAGATGCCATGCAACACGCCGGCTTAATAGCCCAGCTGGCTTCCTGCATTGATCGAATCAGCCAAGAATTTCATTTTAATTGTTGCTTGGCACAACAACGTCTTCGTCAAATTGGTTTTCCATGATCTTTCCTCCGAGTGGTCAGGGTTAACTATAGTCACCTAGCTGGCAAATTTCTTTAGGTAAATTTACCTATTAATACCAAGGTATTAGTCAAAACACTTCGATCCAGTTTTATTTTGTATTGGTTTTATTACTTACTTTGTCTGATTTATGATCTGTTTGTTTTTTGTCTTCAGGCTCGCACAACGGACCGTTCGATCTGAGCATTGAGTAGGGCAGTGTTTCTAACTTGTGTTGCACCGAAAGCCTGCCTATATTTTTAGTGCTCGCCGTGTTCAGGTTTGTGTTACCTCGATCGAGAAGTCTTGCCTAAATCACTCCATTCTTACAGAGGTTAAGCTAATGAAATCGAAAGCCGCCGTTGCATTTGCCCCAGGTCAGCCATTGGAGATTGTCGAAGTCGATGTGGACGGCCCTAAAGCCGGCGAAGTTCTGCTGCAAACCGTCGCCACTGGTGTATGCCATACCGATGCCTATACCTTGTCGGGAGACGATCCTGAGGGGCTGTTTCCTGCTATCTTGGGGCATGAAGGCGGGGCTGTGGTCGTTGAGATCGGCGCGGGAGTGTCTTCGGTGCAGCCAGGCGATCATGTGATACCGCTGTATGTTCCGGAATGCGGTGAATGTAACTTCTGTACTTCCGGTAAGACCAACCTTTGCCAAGCGATTCGGGTTACCCAAGGGCAGGGTCTCATGCCCGATGGGAGTAGCCGTTTTCGGTATCAAGGCAAGCCTATTTATCACTACATGGGAACTTCCACATTCTCCGAGTACACTGTGTTACCGGAAATTTCGTTGGCTAAGATTAATCCGGCTGCCCCGTTGGACAAGGTTTGCCTGCTCGGGTGCGGCATCACCACGGGAATTGGCGCCGTGCTGAACACCGCCAAGGTCGAACCGGGTTCCAGCGTGGCGGTTTTTGGCTTAGGCGGGATCGGTCTAAGCGTCATTCAGGGCGCGACGATGGCCAAGGCCGAGAGAATATTAGCCATTGATATCAATCCCGATAAGTTCGATATCGCCAGAGCGATGGGCGCGACGGATGTCGTTAATCCGAACGAACATGCCGCTCCCTTACAGGAAGTTATTGTAGAAATGACCAGTGGTGGGGTGGATTATTCATTTGAATGTGTCGGCAATGTCGAACTCATGCGGGCAGCATTAGAGAGCTGTCATAAAGGTTGGGGAACGTCAGTCATCATTGGGGTGGCCGGCGCCGGGCAGGAAATCTCCACCCGACCGTTTCAGTTAGTGACGGGCCGAACCTGGAAAGGCACGGCCTTTGGCGGGATAAAAGGAAGAAGTCAGTTGCCTGACTATGTGGAGCGCTACCTGCAAGGAGAAATTAAAGTCGATCAAATGGTGTCATTCGATTTACCTCTGGAGCAGATCAACAAGGCCTTCGATTATATGCATGAAGGAAAAAGCATTCGCTCGGTGATCAAATTCTGACGGCATTTGATAGAGCTAGAGGCAACCGATTTGACCTTCGAAATTTTACAGCAGAATAAATGTCACGGCGGTTATTGGAAACGACTTCGACACGACTCCTATGCATGTAAATCGCAAATGACCTTTTCGGTTTTTCTGCCGGCACTGGACGAAAATATCCTTAACTATCCGGCGCTGTTCTGGCTGTCCGGATTGACCTGCTCGGATCAGAATTTTGTACAAAAAGCCCATGCCGAAGCCATGGCCAATGAATTCGGATTTATCTTGATTGCGCCTGATACCAGTCCACGCGGACTGGGATTGCCGGGTGATTCTATCGCCTATGATTTTGGCGAGGGCGCCGGTTTTTACGTGGATGCGACAGCTGCCCCCTGGTCGACAAATTATCAGATGTATTCCTACGTTTCTTCAGAGCTGTATGAACTGGCGTTATCCAGGTTTCCTATCGATCCGGATCGCGTAGGAATCTTTGGGCACTCCATGGGAGGACACGGCGCGCTAACCATTGCCCTTAAAAATCCGGCAAAATTCCGTTCCGTCTCTGCCTTTTCGCCAATTTGTGCGCCGATGACCTGTCCCTGGGGTATCAAGGCGTTTCAAGGCTATTTGGGCGATGATACTGCCGCCTGGGAAGACTACGATACATGCGAGTTAATTGGTTCTGGTGCGCGAGTGTCAAGCATACTGGTTGATCAAGGATCTGATGACGATTTTCTCTCTACACAATTGCAACCGGAGCGCCTGGAAAAAGTTTGCGTGGGTACCGGGATCGACTTGGAGGTCTGCATGCATAACGGTTACGATCACAGTTATTTCTTTATCAGTACCTTTATCAATAAACACTTGCGATACCATCATAAAAAGCTTAACCGGCACATCAATAATTAAGTTCCAACCAGTATTTTTAAACACCTAATGGATCTTACACATCCCTCTCTTTGTGCCCTATATCAGCAGATTCTCCTTGACCGGAAGCAGGGAGCCAATGAGTTATGCAAATTCGCTCTCGAAGGACTTATCGGCCGGTTGCGATCAGCGGATTTGCAGAATGTGACGAAACAGGAATGGCTTGCGTTCATCATACAACTCAAATCTGCCAGACCCAGTATGCATGTCATGGAAAACTTATTCAGCGGATTAGAGAAGAACCTGGAAAGCGTCCCTGAAACAGGATTTATCTCGGATGCCGAACGGAAAACGGCATTGCTTCTGCAGCGTTTTATCTCTGCCAATGTCAAAGTTGCCGAACATGCCGCCAAATTAATTGCCGGAAATAGTCGCGTGATGACGTTAAGCAGAAGTTCCGCAGTGCTGGAAACCTTCGTAAAATCCTGGTATGAAGGCACTGAGTTTCATCCTGTTATTATCGCGGGAGTTCCCGGTAACGAAGGCTTCGCCACGGCGACGTTTCTGGCAGAACGAAACATTCCAGTCACTTTGATCACGGAGGCGCAAATGGGGATCTTTGCCAGGCAGGCGGATCTTGTCTTGAGTGGTTGTGACACCTGGTTGCGTTATGGATATTTTGTCAACAAAGTCGGTACTTACCCGCTGGCTCTAGTTGCGAAAGACTTGGGTGTTCCGTTTTGGGTGCTTGCCGATAGTTTGAAAGATAGCACCGTTGCACTCGAGTCGCTGCAGTTAGAAGAGATGGATAGTAAAGAATTGACTGCGCCGGATCACCCGCTAATTCAAGTAAAAAATCAGTACTTTGAATTGATTTCGCACCATCTGATCAGTGGCAGAGTCAGTGAGAATGGCTTGCATCCCTTTATCTGAATTCGTCTGTGTACGCCTTCCCGGCAGCGATAAAAGCTGATTTCCTGTTAGCTAAATTTTACGGTTGATTCTTGAGTGTAGTCGGCGAGCGCTTTATAGTTTCGTTAGTACGAAGCCGTAATTTCACTTCTAATTACGGCTACGACAAAGCTATTCAGGGATACTAAAGGGGGATACGAATGGATAACTATACGTTTTATACCGGCACCACCACCCAAGAGCATGCCAGTCTGGTAAATGCCTTCTATACAAGCAATACAGGTCTTAGTATTGACTTCAACAGCATCGACGTCGTCTATGGCTCGTTTATCGATTTTTTTGGCACTTCAGGGGATGGAACTTCCATCTCGTTGTACGATGGCGGTAAACCGGAGATCAATATCGGCAGTGGTATTCTACTAACTTCCGGCAACGCGGCGCCTAACGATACTAATACGCAGTCGGGTTACGGGGCATTCCTTACCTACGATGCTGAGCCCTCCGCGCCGGACCTTTCGGAGGTAGCCACAGCAGCCTTTCCCGATAGCGGTGAGCTACAGGACATCAACATTTTAGAGTTCGACTTTACAGTTACCGATCCGTTTATTCACGGCATTCGATTCGACTTGGTTTTCGGATCGGACGAATACCCGGAATTTAGCGACAGCAGTTATGTCGATGTCGCAGCGGTTTTTTTAAACGGTAATAACATTGCGCTATTCAACAACGATGCCAGCCAGCCACTCAGTGTTATAGGAACGAACCTTGACGTTGGCAACTTTCAGGATAATACCGACGGCTCCATACCCATAGAATACGATGGACTTTCCAATACCCTCACGATATTTGGCACCACGCAACCAGGCGTAAATACATTGCGTATCGCCATTGCGGACACTGGCGATCAAAATTATGACAGCGGACTGTTTCTTGCCAACCTACAGGGAACCCAGTTAACGGGGTCCGGTATAAGCGGGGTAACTTACGGCACCGAAGGGGCGGACAATATCTCCGGTACCGACAATTTCGAAACCTTCGATACCGGCGATGGAGATGACATTATTGATCCCGGGTTAGGTAACGATGTGGTACTCGCCGGGGGTGGAAACGACACGATAGTCGGTGGTAAAGGCAGTAACCAGATTGATGGCGGCAGCGGCGTGGACACTGTGACATACGACGGTTATCTGCAGGCGAGTGCGCAGGTGAAAGTGCAGGACAATGACACGATCAGCATCGCAAATAGCGATTTGCTGTTGAATGTCGAAGAAATCGCGTTTCCAGACGGTAGTTACCAGGCGAATACTTTGTTGATAGAAGACGATGTCGCCAAGATTTACGTTGCCTATTTTGGTCGAGGAGCTGACACGGAAGGATTAACTTTCTGGACCAACCAGATGCTCGCTGCACTAGAAGCCGGCACCAGCTACTTTGAGGCGCTAAGCAACCAGATCAATTCTTTTGCCTTATCCCCGGAAGCAGAAGCGATGTATCCCGGTATAAACTCCGGTGACCTGGACACAGCCGGACTGACCGCTTTCATTACCAGTATTTATCAGAATCTTTTTGATCGTGATCCCGAACAGGCCGGTCTTGACTATTGGCTGAACGATGCCCAGAGCTTATTGGCAGCGGGCAGTCCATTGGGCGGAATCATCAAGACGGTGATTGATGGCGCACTGGATAGCCCCGGAACGCTGGATCGAAGCTTCATTCAAAACAAGGCGCAGGTCGCTTGGAACTATGCGAAGCAGTATGAGCTTGCCGAACAAAGTTGGGATGTGGCGAAAACGGCTGAGGCGGAACTGGTTCTGGTCGGTGTTACTGCCGAGGATGAGACAGTCAATGCCGCCTATTCGACTATAGCCGACCTTTTTGCTTGATAGGTATGCTAGTTATCCCAGGTAATCTTGCGCTCGCCCTCGCTGGTGAGCTTCCACCATCGGTTAGCTGAATGCTCGCCCTCTTGTTCCGTCCAGCCGCTGGCGGAGCATCGCACTTCCGCGCGGAGGAATTGCTGTGCCGCGCGGGCGCAGTCGAGATCCGTTGACCAAGGCGTCTCAGCGCTTTCCAGTGTGACACAGGTAAAGTTCTTTCCTGCGGCATGCGGTGTAATCCTTATTGGAATTGAAATGCCCTGAAACATGGCATTGGTTCTAACGACGGTTCCTGCTGATTCAGGTTTTTCCAAGACGCCGAACCGGTCGGATAGCCAATCGAGAATTTGTGCGGTTGTGGTCTTGTAGAGGTAGATTTCTATATCGGGAAAGGCAGATTGTTCGGTCATGGCGACTGTTTTTCAGATGTGTTAGCCGGGTAGCTTAAGCGTAGCAACAATAGTAGCAGGTAGCTTAACGATGCCCCAAGGATTCCGCCTGCCACCAGTAGCATGGCAAGCAGGGAGAGTATTTCCAATTGTATAGTCAGGCTGGGTATATTGGACAGCAGCAGTAGAATCCCGATTCCGGACAAAGCGGTAACGCCGCTGGTAACAAAGCTCTGGAAGGCGAATTGTTGATCCAACCCGCGACGCAAACAGGCGTTTAAAATCCGGTTTCTCAGGCGCTTAAGCTGTCGCATAGTCTGTTCAACAATTGATGATGAAACCTGGTTACAGCAGTAACCGCTCCAACATCGTTTCATAAATGTGTGTCAAGTGCTCCACTTCGCTGACCAGCACCTGTTCATTCACCCGATGAATCGTGGCGTTACAGGGACCCAGCTCCAGTACCTGAGCACCGGTCGGTGCGATATAACGACCGTCGGAGGTGCCGCCACTGGTCGAGAGTTGAGTGTCGATATTACGCACCTGCTTAATCGCTAACTGGGCCGCTTCTACAAGCGGGCCGCGGCTGGTCAGGAAAGGCTGTCCAAATAAGCGCCATTCGAGATCGAAATCCAAGTGGTGATGTTGAAGAATTTGCCGGGTCCGCGCTTGCAGCTGTTGATAGGTGAGCTCTGTGGAGAAACGGAAATTAAACATAATATCAAGTTCTCCGGGAATGACGTTGGTCGCCCCCGTACCACCATTGATATTGGAAATTTGAAAACTCGTAGCTGGGAAGAACTCGTTACCCTCATCCCAATGCTCCGCCGCCAGTGCGGTC
The DNA here is from genome assembly GCA_028280065.1 of Hahella sp. Lineage (GTDB taxonomy): Bacteria > Pseudomonadota > Gammaproteobacteria > Pseudomonadales > Oleiphilaceae > Hahella. The sequence continues at coordinate 91,487 of JANQMN010000034.1, read as the reverse complement.
AATGCCGGAACTGCCTTATGAATCGGATTGTCGGCCAGATGCGGATATGCCACGTGTCCCTGAATACCTTTGATTTTCAAGTTAGCGCCCAGTGAACCGCGGCGGCCATTCTTCACCACATCGCCGACGGTGTGGGTGCTGGAAGGTTCGCCGACGATGCACCAGTCGATCTTCTCGCCGATGCTTTCCAGATATTCGACTACCTTAACGGTTCCGTTAACCGCATGGCCTTCTTCGTCACTGGTAATCAGCCAACCTATCGAGCCACTATGATTTTGATGTTTTTCTACAAAGCGCTCGCAGGCCGTCATAAAGGCTGCCAGACTGCTTTTCATATCCGCGGCGCCTCGCCCATGCAGTACGCCGTCTTTCACGAGACCGCCAAAAGGCGGCGCTTCCCAGTGAGTTTCCGGGCCGGTAGGTACTACATCCGTATGTCCGGCGAATACGAGTAAAGGGCCTTGAGAACCACGCCGCGCCCAAAAGTTTTCTACTTCACCAAAAGGTAGCCTGGTTACGGAAAAGTCGAGACATTCCAGGCGCTGTGCCAAAACATCCTGGCACCCCGCATCATGCGGGGTTACCGAAGGGCGCTGGATCAGGTCGACGGCGAGTTCCAGGGTGGGGGACAGGTTGGTCATATCGCTATGGTTCCAATCGAGAAGTTTTCAAGTGGCTGCTACCTTACGGCGCCGTCAACTTTAGAGTCCATTAGTTGTTGGCATGCAATGCTTCATTCAATTGAACGGCTGACTTGTTCGTGACCGCTTCTACGCGGCCGTTTACCGAGTTGCGACGAAATACCAAGTCGTGCTGCCCTGCTAGTTCCCTCGCTTTGACTGTTTCTACTGCCTGGCTCTGGTCATCCAATACTGCCACCTTGGTTCCCGCAGTGATGTAGAGTCCGGATTCGACTTTGCAACGGTCACCCAATGGAATACCGACGCCGGCATTCGCGCCGATTAGCGAATTTTTCCCCACGGAGATGATGATGTTACCGCCACCGGAGAGTGTGCCCATGGTGGAACAGCCGCCGCCCAGATCGGAACCTTCTCCAACCATCACGCCGGCGGAGATCCGGCCCTCGATCATCGATTTCCCTTCGCTTCCGGCATTAAAGTTAACAAAACCTTCGTGCATGATGGTCGTGCCTTCTCCCACATAAGCGCCTAAGCGCACCCTGGCCGTATGCGCAATTCTGACACCTTTAGGCACCACATAGTTGGTCATTTTGGGGAACTTATCGACGCAATCGACCTCCAGGACTCGACCGGCAACTCGCGCTGCCAACTGTCTGGCGGGCAGCTCCTCGAGATCGATTGCCCCCTCGGATGTCCAGGCGACATTTGGCAACAGGCCGAAGATGCCGTCCAGGTTGATGCCGTGAGGTTTGATCAGGCGGTGCGAGATCAGCTGTAGTTTTAGGTATACCTCGGGAGTCGACCTGGATGGAGAATCCTCCAGCAGAATGTTGATAACCCTGGGTTGCTTGGTTTCAATGAGAGCTTTAGTCGCGTCTGAGAGTTCCTGTTCACCGGCGGCGGCAAATTGCTCCGCCAGGGATTCGAGCTGATCGGCGTCCAGTTCAACGCTGGTGTTTGTAGAAACTGCAAATTGCTGCCTAACAATATCTGCCAATGCGGAACTTGGCTGCCAAACTGGTTTGGGGTAAAAGACTTCCAGCCATTCCTGTTTTTGATTTTTCGTACCCAAGCCTATGCCAAATGCCAACATGTTTGCTTACCTTTTCCTATATAGTTGATTCTTTGCGAGTGATGCAGCCGCTGAATTGTTTGGCTGGTCGCGTATTGAAAATGTGCGTTTATTTAAAGTGTTCCAGTAGCTCTTCGTCAAACCCGATTAGCAACTGCTGCCCTTTGGTAATAATCGGGCGTTTGATCATTGAGCTATGCGCCCTTAGCAGTTCCGCTGCCTTGCCGGGATCGTCACAAGCCGCTTTGTCTGCTTCCGTCAGCTTTCTCCAGGTAGTACCGCGCTTATTGATCAGGGCTTCAGCACCGGCTTCCTGAATCCAGCGGTTGAGTTCGTCCTCCGGAACGCCGAGCTTTTTATAATCATGAAACTGGAAGGCAACTCCATTGGCTTCAAGCCATTTCAAGGTCTTTTTTATCGTGTCGCAGTTGCGTATACCGAACACTGCCAGTTGGTTAGGTTCCATCAATTCCCCTCCATAGATTGTTATAGCGTTTCGACCAGTTGTCTTAAGCGTTCTGCGGCCTCTTTGCATTCATCAACCGTGGCTACCAATGCCATTCGCACATGCCCGCTGCCGGGATTCAAACCATTCGCTTCGCGACCGAGAAAACGACCGGGTAACAGTGTGATATGTTGCTCGTTAAACGCTCTTAGGGCAAAGACGTCATCCTCAATCGGCGTTTTCGGCCAAAGATAAAAAGCGGCCTCCGGCACATCTACCGCCCAAACTGGATTGAGAATATCGGCGGCTAATGAAAATTTTTCCCGATACAGGTCGCGATTTTGCCTTACGTGGGTTTCATCCTGCCAAAGCGCAATCGATGTTAATTGGGTTGGGATTGGCATGGAGCAGCCATGATAAGTGCGATACCGCAGATATTCTGCCAGTATTTTACCGTCCCCGGCAACAAAGCCGGAACGGAAGCCGGGCACATTGGAGCGCTTGGAAAGACTGTGAAAAACCACACAGCGTTTGAAGTCGTGCCTTCCCAGTTCATTGCAGATCTGTAGCAAGCCCACCGGAGGATGGTCTTCGTCCTGATAAATTTCTGAATAGCATTCGTCGGATGCAATAATGAAATCGTGTTCATCTGCCAGGGATATCAAGCGCTTCAAGGTTGTCCGAGGAATGACCTTGCCGGTTGGATTACCTGGAGAGCAGATAAATAACAACTGACACTGTTGCCAGACATGTTCGGGAACGTGCTCGAAATCCGGCAGGCCGTCAAGATGATCCTGACAGGGCGTGAAATACAGCTGCGCACCTGCTAAAACAGCTGCTCCCTCATAGATTTGGTAAAACGGATTGGGACTTACCACTAGCGCCTTACGTTGGCGATCCAGTACGGCCTGAGCGAAAGAAAACAGGGCTTCCCGGGTACCGCAAACCGGCAGAACTTCGTGATCTGCCGATAGGCCTTTTAATTGAAATCGCCGGCACGCCCAACGAGCGATTTCCTGGCGCAGTTCCGGCAGGCCTTTAGTTGTAGGATAACGCGCTAACTCACCGAGTTGAGAGGCTAAAAACTCCAAGGCGAAGTTTGGCGGCGCATGTTTCGGTTCGCCAATTGAAAGCGCAATATGGTGAAGATTGGCAGGGGGGCTTAATCCGGCCTTTAACGCCGTGAGCTTTTCAAAAGGATAGGGCTGGAGTCGTTGTAATTCGGGATTCATGGATTCTTATACGGATCACAGAGTAGTCGGGCTGGTAAGCGTTTCGCAAGGTTGGTGTGACTTAGGCCGCATTTTGGGCATCCAGCATGTTGCACAGGCTATCCCGCAGTTGCCGGCAGTCTTCGGGGTCATTAATCGGCTTGCCTTTGTAGTTGGTGATCACAAATACGTCCTCAACCCGTTCCCCCAAGGTCGCGATTCGTGCCTTTACCAGGCCGACCTTATGCTCGAGGAAGACACTGGCAATACGTGCCAAAAGCCCGGGGCGATCCGGCGTGATCAGCTCCAAAACAGTGCGGTTGGTTGCCATATCGTGACTAATAGCCACTTCCGTCGGGAAAGAAAAGTGCTGTAATTGCCGAGGCGTGCGGCGTTTAATAATGCCGGGATTATCGAGGTTTTCCAACTGCTTGCTTAACTCTGCCTCGATTTCCTCATTGCTTGCCTCAATAGGCGCGCTCGGCTCGGCGGAGGAGACGACATAGTTGCTAAGCGTATGGGTATCGGATGAGCTGCTGACTCGCGCTTCATGGATATTCAGGTGAAGCTGTTCCAGCGTTGCAGTAGTGACGGCGAACTGGCCTGGACGAGAATACTGGTAAATCGTGATTTGCAGGAATCCTTCTGCCTCGCCATCGCGCGCTTTACGGACTTGGATTAAAGGATCAGGGCTTTTGTGTCGCAGAATCAAAGCGGTCTGCCGAGCGATCTCCCGGGTAGAGGCCTGGAGAAAATAATCGTCGTCAAGGGTTTTCCACAACAGGTCGATCTCGTGATCACCAAAACCCATGACATGCAGAATATCCTTGGCTTCTAACTGGGTCTCGGCAATCCAACGCTTGCGGTCGGGAGCCGCCTCCAAGCCGCGGCGAATCACCCGTTTTGTCTCGTTGTAGAGTTGCCGCAGCAGTGCGGCTCGCCAGTTGTTCCAGAGCTTGGGATTGGTTGCACTGATGTCGCATACCGTTAAGGTGTAAAGGTAGTCCAGGTGTACCTGGGTATCGATATGATCGGCGAACTCGTGAATCACTTCCGGATCGGCTATGTCCTTGCGCTGGGCTGTCATCGACATGAGCAGGTGATTTTTAACCAGCCAGGAAAGTAAACTGGTATCCCGCTGGCTCAGATGGTGCCGCTTGCCAAAACGCTCAACGTCAAGTGAACCGATATCCGAGTGATCGCCACCTTGGCCTTTGCCGATATCGTGAAAAATGCCGGCGATATAAAGCAGCTCCAGCTTTGGCAGCCGGTGGGCGAGCCGGCTGGCAAGCGGGCAATCCAAACTCTTTTCCGGGTCCTGTAGATTTACCATATTACGCACTACCCGCAATATGTGCGTGTCTACCGTGTGTACATGAAACAGATCGTACTGCATCTGGCCTATTATCTGACCGAACTCCGGCAGGTAGTTTTCCAAAACACCGTACCGTTTCATTGCCGAGAGTGTCCGGTGCAGCGCATGGGGCGTCTTTAGCAACTCCATGAACAACGATGTGTTGGTGATGTCGTTTCGAAAGTTTTCATCGATAAGATGGCGGTGTGCACGAATCGAGCGTATGGTGCTGGCTCGGATGCCGACTATGTAAGGGTGCTGCGCCATCAATAGAAAAACCTCTATCAGCGCAAATGTCTGAAAGGCAAAAACCTGGTTGTTAATTGCCTCAATATAGTTATTGCGTACCTGAAACCGCCTGTTCAGTAGTATGGGAGGAAGCTGTCCATCGGCGTGAAGAATCACTTCATCGTAATGCTGCAGTACGACATCGTTAAGTTCCCGCAGGGCGAGCGCATTCCGATAGTACTTTTGCATCATTTGCTCGACGCCTAGGCGGTTTTCCGTGTCGTGATAGCCGAATAGTTCTGCAAGTGCCGGCTGGTGATCGAATAGAATTCGGTTTTCGCTCCGCCGGGTGATCATTTGCAAGCCGTATCGAACCTGCCATAAAAAAGTTTCCCCTTCCCGAAGCGAGGTGACTTCGTCGTCGGTAAGAAACTCGTAACCGGCTTCCTGATTTTCGTCTTGGAATCCAAAGTGGCGTTTGGTTATCCATCCTATAGTTTGGATATCCCGTAACGTGCCGGGAGAAGTCTTGACGTTGGGCTCCAGATTGTACTCGGTGTCACCATATTTTCTGTGCCTTTCCATCTGCTCGTCACGCTTGGCGCGGAAAAAATCCTGATTGCTCCAGGATGCATCGCTATAAGCGGTTCTGCTCAACTCCAGGCGCAGTGCCTCGTTACCTGCAAGGGTTCTGGTTTCCAGTAGGTTGGTGGCGATGGTGATGTCGCCCTGGGCTTGTTGGATGGATTCGCTGATAGTTCTGACGCTGTGGCCTATATCGAGTTTTAAATCCCACAGCAGGGTCACAAACTGTTCAAGACGCGGGCCGATATCCTGAATCGGCAGGTCATCGCTGAGCAACACCAAAAGGTCGATATCGGAGTGGGGCAGTAGCTCGCCGCGACCATAGCCGCCGACCGCCAGCAATGCTAGTTTCGGTTCCGCGTAAAGTCCGCATTGGGTCCAAATGGCACGGAGAATCTGGTCGATCAGGTAGGCCCGGGCAAAGACCAGTTGCCTGATCGGGAAACCCTTGCGATACAAGGCATCGAGATGGCTGGAACCGGCGGAAATAGTATTGCGTAAAAACGGCACGGTGCCGATGTTGTCCGACACACAGTCAAAGTAGCCGGTCTGATCGAAGGTCAGCTTAGCCCTAAGTTCAGGGCTTACCTCGGAAAAGTTGGCGTGTTCCCTGGGTAACAGGTACTCAATTGTCTCGGCTGAGTTCATAAGCACTAAATCAATTCTTCGCTTCTCTTGGTCAGTATTTCGTGCCCTGTCGCCGTGACCAATACAGTGTGTTCCCATTGGGCGGAAAGTTTGCGGTCTTTGGTGATGACGGTCCAACCATCCGGTAGCAGTTTGCAGTGTCTACGGCCTTGGTTAATCATTGGCTCTATTGTGAAAGTCATCCCTTCTTTTATCTCCATCCCCCTGCCCGGAACTCCATAGTGCATAACTTGGGGTTCTTCGTGAAAAACCGCGCCTATCCCATGGCCGCAGTACTCTCGGACAACAGAATAGTGATTGCCTTCGGCATGTTGTTGAATGACGTGACCGATGTCGCCCAGGCGAATGCCGGGTTTCACCAAGTCTATGCCTTTATACATACATTCTTGAGTTACTCTCACCAAACGTTCGGCAGCGCTGCTCGGTTTGCCGACAAAGAACATTTTGCTGGTATCGCCATGGTAACCATCCTTAATAACAGTGATATCGATATTCAGAATGTCGCCGGATTTCAATTGCTTTTTATCGCTGGGAATGCCGTGGCAGATAACGTGATTCAGTGAGGTGCAGATAGATTTGGGAAACCCCTTGTAATTTAGCGGGGCAGGTATGGCCTTCTGCTCTTCCACGATGTAACGGTGGCAAATGCTGTCAAGTTCACCTGTTGTTATCCCCGGTTTTACGTAATCCCCAATCATTTCAAGCACTTCGGCGGCCAATTGACCGGAGATGCGCATTTTTCCAATTTCTTCAGGGGTTTTAATTTTGACAGTCATTAGGGAAACTTAGGTCCAGAAATATGATCGGCCTGTCGGTTTGGCCGCAGTTATTTTACGGGCTGGTATTGTAACTGCATTGTCATTGGATTAAAAATCCAAACGCGATAATGCGTTTGCTGCTGGACGCGGCGGAATAAAATTTCCAGCGTATTTGGTTCGTGCCGGACAATGGGTTAAGGGTTTGACTTTATATTGGCGGCATTTTGTGATATAAAGCGCGCCGGCTGTGGCTGGTAAAAGATTCTAAACTTTGCAGTGGCTAAGCTGGCTTGGAGAGATGATGCGGTATTCCGCTCATTTTCTCCGTTCAGGAGTTGTCGTCGATTTAAGGCGATAAAGTTATATAAAACACACATGTATCGACACGTGCTTTGGGTGCCCACGAATACGGGTTGGAGCATGGGATGCATGGAGGTTTAACCCAAACTAGAGAGTTTACTGATGGCAGAAGTATCAATGCGCGACCTGCTGAAGGCAGGCGTACACTTCGGGCACCAAACCCGATTCTGGAACCCGAAAATGCGTAAGTACATTTTCGGCGCTCGTAACAAAATTCATATTATCAATCTGGAAAAAACTGTTCCGGCGTTGAATGATGCCCTTCAAACCGTTGCTGATTTATCGCAGAAGAAAAATAAAATTCTGTTCGTCGGCACCAAGCGAGCGGCAAGCAAAATTATCAAAGAAGAAGCCGAACGCGCTTCCATGCCTTATGTCAACCACCGGTGGCTGGGTGGTATGTTGACCAACTACAAGACAATTCGTCAGTCGATCAAGCGCTACCGCGAACTTGAGTCACAGAGTCAGGACGGTACGTTCGACAAGCTGACCAAAAAGGAAGTACTGATGCTGAACCGCGAGATGGATAAGCTCGAACGCAGCATCGGTGGTATCAAAGACATGGGTGGATTGCCTGATGCCTTGTTCGTGGTTGACGTTGATCATGAGCGTATCGCCGTTAAAGAAGCCAATAAGCTCGGCATTCCTGTTATCGGAATCGTCGATACCAACAGTGACCCCGATGGTGTGGATATTGTCATTCCCGGTAATGACGACGCGATTCGCGCGATTCAGGTATACACAAAGGCTGTTGCGGATACCTGTATCGAAGGCTTGTCCATAGCGGCGGGCAGCGGCGACGAATTTGTTGAAGTCAATGAAGCAGCTGAAGCGACTTCGGAAGAAGCCGAAAAACCAGAGTAATCTTTAGCGCTTATAGTGAATTGTCAGGGGGGGATAACTTGCCCCCCTTTTCTGTAAATTATCTGGCAAATGAGGATTTGAGAATGGCGGCTATTTCAGCATCCATGGTAAAAGAACTTCGCGAGCGCACCGGTCTTGGCATGATGGAGTGCAAGAAGGCGCTGGTGGCGACTGATGGCGATATTGATAAAGCAATTGAAGATCTGCGCAAGAATAGCGGCATGAAAGCCGCCAAGAAGGCCGGCCGGGTATCTGCCGATGGAGTTGTGCGCGCCAAGGTTGGTAACGACGGCAAAGCAGGCATGTTGATTGAAGTTAACAGCGAAACTGACTTTGTCGCCCGCGACGAAAACTTTTTAGGTTTTGTCGGCGATGTTACCGAAGTGGCATTTAACGACGGCGGTACAGACGTTGCCGCCTTGATGGAAGGGGACTTGGAGTCCAAGCGTCAGGCGTTGGTGCAAAAAATCGGTGAAAATATCAATGTGCGTCGTATCGCGCGGGTTGAAGCTGAGGTAATCGGCGCTTATGTTCATGGCAACAACCGGATTGCGACGCTAATTGGTTTGCAGGGCGGTAGCGAAGAGTTAGCTAAAGACGTGGCAATGCATGTTGCCGCCGTCAATCCGCAGTATGTTTCCCGCAATGATGTCAGTGAAGATGTGGTTGCCAAAGAACGTGAAATCTACAGTGCCCAAGCGGAACAAAGTGGTAAGCCGGCGGAAATTATCGCGAAGATGGTTGACGGTCGAATCAATAAGTTCCTCGCGGAAATCAGCTTGCTGGAGCAACCCTTCGTTAAAGATCCCGATCAAAAGGTCGGTGATTTAGTGAAAAAGGCCGGTGCCGAAGTGACTGCCATGTTACGCTTTGAAGTCGGTGAAGGGATCGAAAAGGAAGAAGTCGATTTCGCAGCCGAAGTTGCGGCACAATTGAAAGGCTAAGCCATAAACGCATTTATGCGAAGTTATAGGCTACAATAGAGTGGCGAGAGTGGACTCATCTACTCTCGCCATTTTATTATGCATGGCCGCCAAAGCTGTTACGTTATCAACCAGTCCCGTTATCAACTGATTAAGCAGAACGAACTATGCCTTCTCCTTCCAAAACACAATCCCAATACAAACGTGTTCTATTGAAGCTTTCCGGCGAAGCTCTCATGGGGGAAGAGAATTTTGGCATTGACCCGAAGGTGCTTGACCGGATGGCATTGGAAATTGGTCAACTCATTGGCATAGGCGTCCAGGTTGGGTTGGTGATCGGGGGGGGCAACCTGTTCCGCGGAGCAGCGTTGCATCAAGCCGGCATGGATAGGGTTACCGGCGACCATATGGGTATGCTTGCAACGGTAATGAACGGCTTGGCAATGCGGGATGCATTGGAACGCTCCAATATCTCGACCAGAGTGATGTCAGCGATTCCCATGAGCGGCATCGTGGAACACTATGACCGCCGCCGGGCAATCCGTGATTTGAAGGAAGGCGACGTTGTCATTTTCAGTGCCGGTACCGGAAATCCGTTTTTTACTACAGACTCTGCCGCCTGTCTGCGTGGAATTGAAATAGAGGCTGATGTAGTGCTGAAGGCAACCAAAGTGGACGGCGTCTATTCAGCGGATCCGATGGTGGATCAAACTGCAGTTAAATATGAGCGTCTTACCTATGACGACGTTCTTCAAAAGCAACTTGGCGTGATGGATTTGACGGCTATATGTCTGTGCCGCGACCATGAAATGCCGGTGCGCGTTTTTAATATGAATAAGCCGGGTGCTCTGACCAATATTGTTCTGGGTATGGACGAAGGCACATTGATCGAAAGAGGACAAGCAGGTGATTAACGATATAAAAAAAGAATCCGAGCAAAAAATGAAAAAGTCCATCGAGGCACTTGGGCATTCTTTGGCAAAAATCCGCACCGGGCGGGCTAACCCGGCCTTGTTGGAATCGGTAATGGTTTCCTATTACGGCTCGAACACGCCAATAACCCAAGTCGCCAATGTGGTGGTGGAAGATGCCCGAACCTTGGCGGTAACGCCATGGGAAAAAAATATGGTTCCCGAAATTGAAAAGGCCATATTGAAGTCCGACCTGGGATTAAATCCGTCTACCGCAGGCACTGTAATCCGGGTGCCCATGCCGGCACTGACAGAAGAAACCCGCCGGGAGTTAGTGAAGCAGGCCCGTCACGAATCCGAATCATCCAAAGTGGCCATCCGCAATGCCCGGCGGGATGCAAATACCCATCTCAAGGATTTGTTGAAAGAAAAGGAAATTTCCGAAGACGAAGAAAAGAAAGCTTTGGACGATATTCAGAAGTTGACCGATAAATACACCGCAAAAGTTGATGATGTCCTGGCGGACAAGGAAAAAGACTTGATGGAAGTCTAACCATGACTTCTGCGGATATCCCTTTTTGCGCTTCGAGCAGACCGCGGCATGTTGCCGTTATCATGGACGGCAACAATCGCTGGGCTAAGGAGCGTAAGCTCCCCGGAGTTGCCGGTCATAAAGCCGGAGTAAATGCGGTACGAGCCGTTGTCGAAACTTGTGCCCGGCAGGGAGTCGAAGTGCTGACACTCTTTGCTTTCAGCAGTGAAAACTGGCGGCGTCCCGAAGATGAAGTCGGCGCGTTAATGCGCCTGTTTCTAATCGCGCTCCAGCGCGAAGTTAAAAAGCTCCATAAGAACAATATCCGGTTGTGGATTATCGGTGACCGAAGCAAGTTCAGCTCAGTCCTCCAGGAACATATGGCTGCGGCGGAGCAGTTAACAGCCAACAATACTCAAATGACCCTGGTTATCGCAGCAAACTATGGTGGACACTGGGATATAACAGAGGCGATGAAGCGAATCGCTCATCAGGTTGCCGCCGGTGAGCTGCAACCTGATGAGATAACTGACAGCCACATACAGCAATATATCTGTTTAGGCGAATTTCCTCCCCCTGATCTGTGTATTCGAACCGCGGGTGAACAACGCATCAGCAATTTTTTGTTGTGGCAATTTGCCTACACTGAATTTTATTTTGTTGATGATTATTGGCCGGATTTCCGGGAAAAGCACATGCTCAAAGCTTTGGATGCCTATGCGCAACGGAAAAGAAGGTTCGGGCAGACAGACGATCAACTGGATCAACAACAAAGTAACTCACTTCAGCCAGGGCTCACTGCGAAAACATCGTGTTAAAACAACGGGTTATAACGGCGTTAATTATTGCTCCCTTGTTTCTCATAGGGCTTTTCGGCACTAATCATTTGGGATTCGCCCTGTTTCTGGGCCTGATTGTCAGTATCGGCGGCTGGGAGTGGTCGAGAATTGCGGGATGGAGTAGTTCCAGCGCGCGCCTGCTCTATGCCTTGACTATCGCGCTTGGTTTGATTCTGTGTTGGCCATTATCGACGATAGCCGTACTCGGTCTTGCGATGTTCTGGTGGTTGCTGGCGTTACTGCTAGTGATTCAATATCCGTTGTCGAAACAGTGGTGGACGCCTGCCTGGGCTCGTGTTATCGCTGGATTCATGGTTTTGGTTCCCGCCTGGAAAGCGCTTGTCAGCCTTCGTGGCGGGGTGGTGAATGTCGCCCCGGATATATCGACCGTCTGGCTGGTGTTATATATTTTTCTCATTGTCTGGGGAGCCGATATCGGTGCTTACTTTGCCGGGAAGAACTTTGGCCGGCGTAAACTTGCTCCAAGTGTCAGTCCGGGGAAAACCATCGAAGGTGTCATGGGGGGACTGGTCGTCGTATCGATTTTACCATTTGTTGCGATGCCTTTGTTGCAGGTTAGTCCCGGCCAAACCATCGTGCTCTGGATGATCACCTTGTCGGCCGCTCTTGTGTCGGTCTTGGGAGATTTACTGGAAAGTCTTGGCAAAAGGGCCGTTGATATCAAGGACAGCAGTCAGATCCTGCCCGGTCACGGCGGCATTCTTGATCGCATAGACAGCGTTACTGCGGCAGCGCCGGTGTTTGTATTCTTAGCCATTTTGACCGACTGGATTAGTGTCTGATGGCAAAGCAAGTGACTATCTTGGGCGCCACCGGATCTATCGGCGATAGTACGTTAAGTATCTTGCGCCTGCACCCGGAGCGGTTCCGCCTGTTTGCGGTTACCGGCCACAGCAACTTGCAAAAGCTCGAAGAGATTTGTCGTGAGTTTCAGCCTGAATACGCGGTAATTACCGGCGAAAATGCCGGTGTTGAACTACAGGCGAAGCTCGAATCATTGGGAATAGCTACCCGGGTGCTTACGGGACAAACAGCGCTGCTTGACTTGATAAGAGAATCGGCGGCGGACATTGTTGTCGCCGCCATCGTCGGCGCTGCAGGATTGGCGCCTACCCTCGAGGCGGTAAAGACCGGTAAAAGAGTGCTGCTGGCCAACAAAGAAGCGTTGGTAATGACCGGCAGGTTGTTCATGGCAGCCGTTCGAGAGTATGAAGCGGAGCTGCTGCCTATTGATAGTGAGCACAATGCGATTTATCAGTGTTTGCCCAGGGCGGGACAGTTGCTGGCGAAACACCCGCCCTTGGAGCAATTGGGTATTACCAGAATTCTGTTGACCGCTTCCGGCGGACCTTTCCGGACCAAGCCGCTAGAGGAGTTAGCCGCTGTCACTCCAGCGCAAGCCTGCAAACATCCCAACTGGGATATGGGGCAGAAAATCTCTGTGGATTCCGCAACATTGATGAATAAAGGCCTGGAACTGATCGAAGCCTGCTGGCTGTTCGGCCTCCGGGCCGAGCAGGTGCAGGTGCATATTCATCCCGAGTCTATCGTGCATTCGTTGGTGGAATACCAGGACGGCTCTATGCTGGCGCAGCTTGGCAGTCCGGATATGCGCACTCCTATCAGCTACGGATTGTCCTGGCCGGAGAGAGTCGATGCCGGCGTTCAAATGCTTGATTTGTTTCAGGTGCAGCAGCTGAATTTCTTTCCGCCAGACCGAAGTCGATTTCCTTGTCTGCGGCTTGCCGAACAATGTTTTTCTTCGGGTGGAACGGCTCCGGCAGTGCTGAATGCGGCCAACGAAGTGGCGGTTGACAGGTTCCTATCCGGACGCCTGGGCTTTATGGAGATACCCAACGTGATCGAGCACTGTTTGAGTCGTTGTGAGACCAATTCTGCCGAGACTCTGGAAGACGTTATCGAAGCTGATCGGGTTTCGAGGGAGTTGGCCAATCGCTTTTGCTCGCGAATTTTAGATGTTCAGGGATGATTTGTTCAGTGTGCATTAACCGGTTGTTTAAGAAAATTTTGCTGAACCGCCTGATAGCTCCGCAGTTACTTAAATTTAACTCCAAAACGATAGAGATGGCTGACATAGTAAGTCGATGAGCGTTGTAGAACAGATATTAGCCCTGATAGTAACCCTCGGTATTCTCGTGAGCATTCACGAATACGGGCATTTTTGGGTTGCCCGGAAATGTGGCGTCAAAGTCTTGCGGTTTTCCATCGGGTTTGGCTCGCCTTTAGTGCGCTGGCGTGACCGTCATGGCACTGAGTTCGTGATTGCCGCCCTGCCGCTAGGCGGGTATGTGAAAATGCTGGATGAGCGGGAAGCACCGGTTGAGCCCGCTGAGCTTGCTTATTCTTTTAACCGGCAGTCGGTGTATAAACGTATAGCCATTGCCGCAGCCGGACCCCTTGCCAATTTTCTGTTTGCCATAGCCGCCTACTGGATCATGTTCGGTGTCGGAACTCAAACCCTGGTGCCGGTGTTAGGGCCTATTCCCGAGAATTCGCCGGCGGCCCGGGCTGGTATCCAATCCGGGCTGGAAATCGTCGAAGTGGACGGTGTCGAAACACCTGGCTGGTCGGAGGTTAATCTGCAACTGCTCAAACGACTTGGCGATACCGGTGCGATTGAATTTGACCTTAAAGAACCGAACAGCGCCGATACCCCTGTCTCCCACCGGATTGTCATCGATAGATGGCTGACCGGCGAAGTTGAACCGGACCCGATGCTGGCTTTGGGCTTTGTTCCCTACCGGCCATCCGGCCCTGCCTTGATAAACGAGGTCGTTCCGGGTGGAGCAGCTGAACAAGGCGGAATGCAAGCCGATGATTTGGTGTTGTATATCAATGATCAACATGTTGCTGATTCCGGCGATTTTGTTGAGCGGATTCAAAATTCGCCGGGTTTGTTGCTGGAAGTTATCGTCGAGCGAGAGGGGCGGCAAAATACGCTGTTGGTTACGCCGGAGCCCACCTTCAACGAAAATGAAACGATTGGGATTATCGGCGTAAAGTTGCAACCGGTCAGCTATCCGCAAGAGCTCATTCGGACTATTGAGTATGGCTGGTTTGGCAGCATTGCCAAGGCTGTGGATAAAACCTGGGAAATGACCCTTGTCATCCTGAATGCCATTAAAAAAATGATAGTTGGACAGATCTCCGTTGAAAACCTCGGCGGACCCATTACAATCGCCAACGCTGCCGGAACATCTGCCAGTTACGGCTTGGAGAGTTTTCTTAACTTTCTGGCATATTTAAGTGTTAGTTTGGGCGTTTTGAATTTATTGCCGATCCCGATTCTTGATGGCGGACATTTACTCTATTACTTCATAGAGTTGGTGAGAGGAAAGCCATTGTCGGAGGATAAGCAAGCGCTAGGGTTGAAAATCGGAATGGCTATCATTGCCTGTGTAATGATCTTTGCCTTTTATAACGATCTTTCAAGAATTTAACTGAGTCAGACATTGTTACTGGCCTGGTAGCTGGTTGCCAGGCCTTATTGTTTTGGGAATTTACCTTTATTCATGAAGTGGTTTTTGGTTTTTTTTCTTGCTCTCTTGTCCAGTGCCAGTCATGCGCAGAAGTTGGACTTTGTTGTTGAAGACATTCGTGTGGAAGGTTTGCAGCGTGTCTCCGCAGGGAGCGTGTTTAGCGCGTTTCCAATCAATGTGGGGGAGCGGGTTGATCAGGGAAAACTGGCGGCTGCAACGCGCAGTCTTTTTAAGATCGGTTTGTTCACCGATATTCAGCTGTCGAGGGACAACAGCGTCTTAATCCTGACCTTGGTAGAGCGCCCGTCAATAAGTAAAATCGAGGTTGAGGGCAATAAGAATATTGAAGACGAAGACCTGCTCAACGGTCTTCGTACCGCCGGCCTAGCCGAAGGCGAGGTGTTTCAGCGTTCGACGCTGGAACGGGTGGAGTTGGAGATCCTACGAAGTTACATTGCCCAAGGGCGTTATAATGCCAGCGTCGAAGCTGCGGTTGAAGAGCTTGCCCGCAACCGGGTGCAGCTCAATATCAATATTGTCGAAGGACCCGTCGCTACCATTCACCACCTCAATTTTATCGGTAATACCGCCTTTGACGATGAAGATCTTCGCGACTTGATGGAACTAAAGGTCGATAGTCTCTGGAACAGTCTTCTCAATAACGACAAATATTCCAAGCAAAAGCTGAACGGTGACTTGGAGCGCATTCGCTCCCATTACCTGAATAACGGCTATATCCAGTTCAGCATTGAATCGACGCAGGTCTCTGTATCACCGGACCGGGAACAGGTTTTTATTACCGTCAATCTCAGCGAAGGTCCTCTTTTCACTTTACGGGAAGTGCATATAAAAGGTGACTTGAAAGTCGAGGAAAAGGAGCTGCGGCGTTTGTTGGTCGTAAAACCAGGGGATACTTTCTCCAGGCAAAACCTAACATTCGTATCCGATGTCATCTCCAAAAGGCTCGGAGCTGAGGGATATACCTTTGCCAATGTCAACGCCATACCGGAAACCCATGAGGACAACACTGCTACGGTAACCTTCTATGTCGATCCCGGAAAGCGAACCTATGTGAATCGTATCAACTTCCAAGGAAATATCATTACCGCCGACGATGTGTTGCGTCAAGAGATGCAGCAAATGGAAGCGGCGGCAGCATCGACGGATTTGATCGAACGATCGAAATCCCGATTGGAAAGACTGGGTTTCTTCAAGTCGGTAAACGTAGAAACCCCGCTGGTACCGGGCACAGACGATAAAATAGATGTCAATTTTTCTGTTGAGGAGCAGCCCACCGGGAGTTTATCTGCCAATCTGGGGTATACCCAAGGTAGTGGGATACAAATTGGAGCGAGTATCTCGGAGAAGAACTTCTGGGGTACGGGGAGAAATGTCGGCTTTTCGGTAAACCGCAACAGTTCGGTACAAAGTGCAAACTTTTCCTATAAAAATCCGTACTTTACCGTTGACGGGGTCAGTCGTGGGTTCAGTGTATATTTCCGTGAAACGGATTATGACGACGACGACGCAATCGCCCGCTACGCTTCAGATAGTCTCGGGGCTTCCATGAACTTCGGTTATCCGATCGATTTTTTCAGTAAACTCGAGTTTGGTTTTGGTTACAGCCATACATCCATTACCTTGCCTTTGTTCCCCGCCCAGGAGTTCAGTAGCTTCATTGAGGAAAACGGCGATAGTTATGATTTCTTCGAGTTGTCGGCCGGCTGGAACCGGAGCACCTACAACCGCGGAGTTTTTCCAACCAATGGTGCTCGCCAGCGGTTTTTCGCCAAACTGGTACTTCCAGAGATAAGCGACTATCACTTTTTCAAGATGTCATATAGCCAGGACCGCTATTTTGCACTTTCGGATAACCAAGAGTGGGCATTGCATATGGGGGGCGAGTTGTCATACGGCGATGGTTATGGAAGCACGGACCGGTTGCCGTTTTTTGAAAACTTCTTCGCCGGCGGCATTGGCTCGGTGCGTGCTTATGAATCCAATTCGCTCGGCCCGAGAAGTACGCCGGATGAGAACGATGTGTTCCAGGATAGTGACGCCATCGGCGGTAATTTCAGGTTCGAAGGCACAACCGAATTGATTTTTCCATTTTTACTATTGGAAGACCGGTCGCAGGTACGCAGCTTACTGTTTTTTGATTTTGGTAATGTCTTCGATACCTCGTCCAGCGACACCGAGCCGGAGCTTTCGTTTAGCGAGATTCGCGCTTCTTATGGTGCGGCGATCACCTGGATAACGCCGATTGGCCCCTTGTCATTCAGCTATGGACGGACTCTCAGGGATCAACCTGGCGATGAACGGGAATATTTCCAATTTCTATTAGGCCAGACTTTTTAGTAAAGTGGGCGACCCGGAATATTTGAGAGATTGTATTAAGCAGTTGCAAGAAAAGGCAAACAGGAGCGTGACATGAAATTATTTAAAACCACTTTGATACTGATGCTGACACTAAGCGCATTTATGTCACTCGGTGTGCAAGCTGAACAAAGAGTCGGTGTGGTCGATTTTAGAACGGCTTTGTTGTCGTCTGAGGATGCTAAGAAATTTGGAGAACAGTTAAAGAAAGACTTTGCCGATGAAGAATCGCGTTTGCGCGAAGTGGGCGAGATCGCACAAAAACTCCAGGATCGCCTGAAGAAGGATGCCGCTATCATGAGTGATTCGGAACGTTCCAAGTTAGGCGCTGAACTGGAAGAAAAGGCCCAGGAATTCAACTTTTTAAAAAATAAGTATCAGTCTGCCATCTCCAAGCGGGAAGAAATGTTCCTCCAGGAATCCAAACCCAAAGTCGATGAAGCCATTAGAAAGATCGCCAATAGTGAAAATATCGACATTGTATTACCGAGTAAACTGGTGATTTACGCGAATCCGGGGCTGGATCTCACTGCAAAACTGATCAAAGAGCTGAATTCCAAATAGTCTATGCTTTGAATGCAAGATTAGAAAACTGACTTGTACTGCTAGCGACGAGCACGCTGATCGACAGGATTTTATATGGCTGAGTCTGAAGCAGCACCTGAGGAATCCAAAGTAGAAGTAAAACAACTGCTCACATTGGCTCAGTTGGCAACCCATATTGGCGCTGAACTACGCGGAGATGCAGATTTTCGGGTTGCAGGAATCGCGACCCTGGAGAATGCCAAGGCTGATCAGCTGAGCTTTCTTGCCAATCCAAACTACGCAAAACATCTTGCCGATACCGCTGCCGGAGCAGTCATACTGCATCCGAAGTTTGCAGACGCGTGTTCGACCAATGTACTGATGATGCCCAACCCATACTTGGGCTATGCTTTGGCCAGCCAGCTTTTTACCCCGGTTGGATTGCAACCCTCGGGAATACATCCGACTGCGGTGATATCGGCAGATGCCACAATCGGGCCGGAAGTGAAGATCGGTCCGAATGTTGTTATCGAAGCGTCTGCGTTCATTGGAGCCAACTGCTCTATCGGCGCAGGCTGTTTTATTGGGAGGGGGAGTAAGTTGGGCTCGGACTGCAATATTCTGCCGAACGTGTCTATTTACCATGGCGTCAGCATTGGCGAGCGAGTGCGAATTCATAGCGGCGCAGTGATTGGGTCAGACGGTTTCGGTTTCGCTCCGGACCAGGATCGCTGGCACAAGATAGAGCAACTTGGCGGCGTCACCATTGAGGACGATGTCGAGATAGGAGCCAATACTACCATCGATCGCGGGGCTTTAGACGATACCTTGATTGAGCAGGGCGCTAAACTGGATAACCAAATCCAAATTGCACATAACGTCAGAGTTGGCTCTAATACGGTTATCGCCGCCTGTACCGGGATATCCGGAAGCTCCAGTGTCGGCAAAAACTGCATGATTGGCGGTGGCGTGGGCATCGCTGGACATCTGACGCTAACGGACAATGTCCATGTTACAGGTATGACCCTCATTACCCATGATATTAAGGAACCAGGTGTTTATTCATCCGGAACCGCAGTGGAACCCAATAAAAGTTGGCGTAAAAATGTCGCTCGTTTCCGGCAGTTGGATCAGCTTGCCCGGCGGGTGCGGAAACTGGAAAAGCAAAACAATCAATCGTAACGCATTGCCCCAACGTTTTGTGAGATAGCAGTTGGATCGTTATCCCGGTTTCAAAAACGGAAAAGTTGGTTTGCTCAAGTGATTATCAATCCTGAAATCGCATGGATTTTTTTAGGATGTCCATTATTTCGAGTAACGACGCTTGTTTTTTTCGCTTGGCTTAGAGGCTGTTTGGCATGGAAATTAATGAAATAAAAGAATACCTACCGCACCGTTATCCCTTTCTGTTAATCGACCGGGTAATCGATATCAAGCCAGGAGAGTCCATTGTGGCGATAAAAAACATCACCATCAATGAGCCTTTCTTTACTGGTCATTTTCCGGATTTGCCAATCTTCCCAGGTGTGCTGATCATAGAAGCGATGGCCCAAGCCGCAGGTGTATTGGGTTTTGTTACTACCGGCAAAAAACCGTCTGATGGCTATAATTATCTTCTGGCAGGCACGGATAAAGTGCGATTTAAACGACCGGTTATTCCGGGCGACCAAATACATCTGGAAGCTAATTTTGTCGCTGACAAGCGTGGAATTTGGAAGTTCAGCTGCAAAGCGACGGTTGACGACAAATTGGTTTGCTCAGCGGAAATCCTGACGGCAGAGAGAAAAGTGTAATGTCAATTCATCCACAGGCGATTGTTGACCCGAGTGCCGAAATCGGTAGCGATGTGGTTATCGGTCCTTGGACGCTAGTCGGACCCGACGTTGAAATTGGAGACGGGACGGTCGTGCATTCGCATGTGGTGATCAATGGACACACAAAAATCGGCAAAGATAACCAAATCTATCAGTTTGCCAGCGTCGGAGAAGCCAATCAGGACAAGAAGTATAAAGGCGAACCGACACGTCTTGAAATAGGTGATCGCAACGTCATCAGGGAAAGCTGCACTATTCACCGGGGTACTGTTCAGGATCGTGGGGTTACCACGATAGGCAGCGATAATCTGCTGATGGCTTATGCGCACGTTGCCCACGATTGCCTGGTAGGTGATAACACCATACTGGCAAACATGGCTACTCTGGCCGGTCATGTAAGTCTGGATAACTATGCCATTCTGGGTGGCGGCACAATGGTGCACCAGTTTTGTCAAATTGGTCAGCACAGCATGTGTGCCGGCGGCAGTATCGTTTTGAAAGATGTTCCAGCTTATGTCATGGCTGGCGGACAGCCGGCAACTGCCCATGGCCTTAATTTCGAAGGGTTGAAGCGCCGGGGATTCAGTAAAGAGGCTCAGCATGCGTTGCGACGAGCCTATAAAACAATCTACCGCGAAGGATTAACCTTGGACCAGGCGCTGGCGGAGTTGACGGAAGTCGCATCCGAAGTGCAGGAAGTGGCTATTTTGGTCGAGAGCATCAAATCTTCCACCAGAGGTGTTGTCCGCTAGGATGTCTCTCTCTTCGCCATTACGAATCGGCATGATTGCCGGTGAAATGTCCGGCGATCTGCTTGGTAGCGGCTTAATCAAATCACTGAAAAGTCACTATCCCGATGCCGTATTCGAAGGCATTGGCGGCCCGAAAATGCTTGAGGCCGGTTTCTCCAGTCTGGTACCGATGGAACGCCTGTCAGTTATGGGACTGGTGGAGGTTTTAGGACGGCTGCGGGAACTGTTTGCCATTCGCCGGAAAATACTTGAACACTTCACCCTGTATCCGCCGGATATCTTTATTGGGATAGATTCGCCGGATTTCACCATAGGCGTGGAACTACGTTTGCGGCGGCAAGGCGTTAAAACCTGTCATTATGTAAGCCCTTCGGTTTGGGCGTGGCGGCAGAACCGCATCTATAAAATTGCCCGCGCTGTCGATCTGATGTTGACTCTGTTTCCCTTTGAGGCCGAATTCTACGAACGGCACCAAGTGCCGGTGAAGTTTGTTGGCCATCCGTTAGCAGAAATCATGCCCCTAAACCCAGATAAAAGGGCAATGCAAAGCAGTCTGTCGCTGAATCCAAATGGTAAACTTCTCGCGGTATTGCCGGGTTCCCGTGGCGGGGAGATCAAGATGCTACTGCCGACCTTTATGAGAACCATGATTTGGCTCGCCGACAAACAGCCTGAACTTATGTTCGTGATTCCGGCGGTCAACCAAACTCGAAGGAAGCAGATTGAAACGGTTATTCAAGAGACAGTGACTGAATCGGCGCGAAAGCGTCTTAACTTAATGGTCATAGATGGCCAAAGCCGCGAACTTATGCAAGCGGCGGATGCGATTCTAATTACTTCGGGAACTGCGACACTTGAGGCAATGTTGGCAAAGAGGCCCATGGTTGTCGCCTATAAGATGGCTGGTATCACCTATTGGCTTATGCGGCTCATGCTCAAGGCAAAGTATATTTCTTTGCCTAATCTACTCGCAGATGAGGCATTAGTGCCAGAGCTGATTCAACATGATGCGACACCTGAAAGGCTTGGGCAGGCGTTGTTGCAGCAACTTGATCAGAGTAAAACGGCATATTTGGCTGAACAGTTCCGCAATCTTCATCAGACACTACAGCGCAATGCGAATGAACAGGCCGCTTCGGCGGTGGCCGAGCTCATCGAACACAAAAGGTAGGCCATGGGCGATCAACTGGGGTTGTTTGATATTGAAGATGCTGTCTACCGTTTCACTGCGGGAGTTGATGAAGTCGGTCGTGGACCGTTGGCGGGGCCGGTTGTCGCAGCAGCGGTCATTCTGGATCCTGAAAAGCCCATTAAGGGACTAAAAGACTCTAAGAAACTTAGCCATTCCCAGCGAATACGGCTGGCAGAAGCCATCAAAAATAATGCCGTCGCCTGGTCCATAGCGCGATGCAGTGTGGCCGAAATAGACAGGATAAATATCCTGCAGGCCAGTCTGCTGGCGATGAAAAGGGCAATTGAAACGTTGCAGCCGCCGGCGGAATATGCATTTATTGACGGTAATAAACTACCGGCGCTGAGCATTCCCGCCGAGGCTATAGTGAAAGGCGACAGTAAGATCGCTTCGATTTCGGCTGCATCGATTCTGGCAAAGCTGGAGCGCGATCAGGAAATGGTTCGCTTGGACAGGGTTTATCCAGGTTATGGCCTGGCCGCGCACAAAGGTTATCCGACAGCGCAACATCTTGAGGCGTTGCGGTCGCTGGGTGTAACATCAATCCATCGTCGAAGCTATAAACCGGTGAAAGAGCTGTTGGAATGATGGTGAATACAGTTGGCGTGACCGCCTGGATTAGGTTTCTACTGCGCACGGGCGGAACCTATGCTCTTGTTACTTGCTTTTCCCTGTTTCTTGACCCCTTGCAGGCGGAAATTTACAAATGGACCGATGAGAATGGCCAGGTGCATTTTGGTGATAGGCCGCCGGACCAAAAGGCCCAGAAAATTGAGATGGATGTTTCAGTTTCGGATAGCCAGCGCTTGGAAGCAGAACGAATTAATCAAGAGTTCTATCAAATAGCCAATGAGATAAAAAAGCGTGAAAGCCAGGAAGCGGCTGCCCGCCAGCGCGAACAGGTCGATTTAGAAAAGCGTAAAAGCCGTTGCAAAGCCATGCAGCGTCATGTGAATGTGATTAACACCGATTATGCGTTTTATGATATTGCCCAAGATGGCAGCAAGTCTTACCTGACAGATGAAGATCTCGCCAACCGAAGAAAACAGATCAACAGTAAATATGCCAGCCTCTGCGGAGATATTTTGCCCTGACCGGTGAGGAACTAGCCTTCACCGGACAAGCGTTGCTTCAGTTGGCTGATATTTATTCGCGAATAAGGTCTTTAAGTTTACCTTTCACACCATCGAAACTTTCAGCATCGGGCAGCGGATCTTTTTTTTCCGTGATATTCGGCCAGGTTCGGCAAAGATCGGAATTGATTTCGATGAATTCTTTCTGATCCTCCGGCAACTCATCTTCAGAAAAAATTGCTTCGGCAGGACACTCTGGCTCACAGAGTGCACAGTCGATACACTCGTCCGGATCAATGACCAAGAAGTTCGGACCTTCATAGAAGCAGTCAACCGGACAGACTTCAACACAATCAGTGTACTTGCACTTGATACAGTTTTCGGTAACGACAAAAGTCATGATTTGATCCCTACATATCTAAAACGGTCATTGTCATACAGTGACCAGGGTTTTTCTGGTCGTGGATTGCCTAAATTTCCGCCTCAATGAACTCCAGGCGCTAAATGTGGCGCCGGAGTCCGTCAGGCTTTCGGGCCAAGTATTGTAGTGAAGCATGGCGCACCGGGCAACCGCAAGTTATTAAGAAGCTTTTTGGCACAATTCTTTTAGCGCGTACAGTGTATCCAGCGCTTGCCTGGGCGTCATATCGTCAAGGTCGAGATCCAACAGCTGTTGCTCGGCTTCGCTCGGTTCCAGTTCGGCAAACAGGTCGTCTTGCAGGGTCGGCGTCATGTTTGCCGGCTGATTGCGCTGACTTTCTAGCTTGCCGAGCTGATGCTTGGCTTTCGAGATGACAGCCTGCGGTACTCCGGCCAACTGCGCCACTTGAATACCATAGCTTTTGTTGGCGGGACCATCATGCACCGTATGGAGGAACACGATTGCGTCATGGTGCTCGGTCGCCGTCAGATGAACGTTGGCAACATTAGGTTGCCGGGCGGGAAGTTCTGTAAGTTCGAAATAATGCGTGGCAAAGAGCGCAAATGCCCCTACCTTTTTGGCCAGGTGTTCAGCACAAGCATAGGCTAAAGATAGCCCGTCGTAGGTACTGGTTCCGCGCCCCACTTCATCCATTAATACCAGGCTTTGCTCGGTGGCGTAGTGGAGAATGTTAGCGGTCTCCGTCATCTCCACCATGAAAGTGGAGCGGCCACCCGCGGTATCGTCCGAAGAGCCCATGCGAGTAAATATTCGATCGATTGGCCCTAGTTTGGCTTTAGCCGCGGGCACATAGCTGCCGCAATAGGCCAATAATGTTGCCAGGGCCGTTTGGCGCATGTAGGTTGATTTACCGCCCATGTTGGGTCCGGTAATGATTAGCATGCGATGGTTTTGATCGAGAGAAATATCATTGGGTACAAAGGGCTCGGTGCTTACCTGTTCGACGACCGGATGACGTCCTGCTTCTATAATCAAGACATCCTCTTCAACAAACTCCGGCCTGCCGAAATTCAACGCTAGTGCTCGCTCCGCAAAGCAGCAAAGTACATCTAATTCGGCAACAGCCCTGGCACTGGTCTGAAGTTCGTTCAGCTGCTCGGCCAATGACTGTATGATTTGTTCATACAGTAGCTTCTCTCTGGCAAGCGCGCGACTCTTTGCGCTTAGTGCTTTGTCTTCAAACTCTTTTAGTTCCGGCGTGATAAAACGTTCAGTATTTTTTAACGTTTGTCGGCGAATATAGTCAGGCGGCGCTTGTTCCGATTGGCTGCGGCTCAGCTCGATATAATAGCCATGGA
This sequence comes from Hahella sp., assembly GCA_028280065.1. Taxonomy (GTDB): domain Bacteria; phylum Pseudomonadota; class Gammaproteobacteria; order Pseudomonadales; family Oleiphilaceae; genus Hahella. The sequence continues at coordinate 67,123 of JANQMN010000034.1, read as the reverse complement.
CGCGGTTGTAACCTACCTTGAGTGAGGAAAGTTGACAGCGTTCTCTCTCCCTGGTCTCTATACTCAATAGGAAATCGCCCGCGTTGCTGCTTATTCCCCGAAGTTCATCGAGATCAGCGTCATATTCCGGTCTTATCACGCCGCCGTCGCGAATCACAACCGGCGGATTTTCCTCGATAGCCTTCCCTAGCAGATCGACCAGGCTGGGAAAGCTGCCAATCTGGCTTGCCAGCTCAGCGATATGCGTATGCTGTAAGTTGTCAAGGATCGTCTCCTGTAGTTCGGGCAATAACGCCAGGCTGTCACGCAGCCGGGCCAGGTCTCTCGGTCTCGCGGACGCCAGGGCTACCCGACTGAGAATCCGTTCGCAGTCACCTATTCGCTTTAATATGTCTCGTGCATCTTCAAAAAGGTAGGTATCGAGCAGCTCTGAAACGGCGTATTGGCGTGCTTCCACCTGGGGCTGGCTTCGCAAGGGCTGATTGAGCCAGCGCCGGAGCAGGCGGCTACCCATTGCGGTTTGCGTGCTGTCCATGACCCAAGCGAGACTGTAGGTAAACTCACCGCTAAGATTAGTGTCGATCTCCAAATTTCGACGGCTTGCCGCATCCAAAACAATGTTATCTTCCTGTCTTTCGCGCAACAGGGATCGTATATGCGGCAAACTGGACTGCTGAGTTTCCTGGGCGTATTGGAGTAAACAGCCTGCGGCTTGCAGCGCCGCTGTCAGGTCGTTGCAATCAAAACCGCCCAGATCCTTGGTTTGAAACTGTGAGTTTAACAGACGCTTCGCCGTGTCGAGTTCAAAGTACCACACCGGTTGTTTCTTTACCCCGGACCAGCCTTCCAGGTTCGATAGAAAGGGAAACTGTTCGCTGATGAGTATCTCCGCAGGTTTGAGGCGCTGAAGCTCGCCATTCAATGCCTCGATCCCGGAAACTTCCTGGACCAGGAACCGGCCGGTGCTGATATCCAGTGTAGCAATTCCGAAGAGCTCTTTGGTAACACTAATGGCAACCAACAGATTATCTTTCCGGTCTTCCAGGTAGGCTTCGTCGCTAAGCGTGCCTGGCGTAACTATACGTACCACCTTGCGTTCGACCGGACCTTTACTGGTAGCGGGGTCTCCTATCTGTTCGCAGATCACCACCGACTCTCCCAAGCGGACTAACCTGGCAATATAACCGTCGGCGGCATGGTAAGGAACACCCGCCATAGGGATGGGCTCACCGGCGGACTGACCCCGCTGGGTTAGAGTAATGTCGAGTAACTCCGCAGCTCGCTTGGCGTCCTCGAAAAACAGTTCATAAAAATCACCCATACGATAAAACACCAACTGCCCGGGATGGCTGGATTTGATCCCGAGATATTGTTGCATCATCGGTGTGTGTTCGCTCTTTTGACCGCTTGATTTTGCTGCCATACCTTTCTATCTAGGTTTTAAAAATTTTTAAGCTAAGGATATAAAGTGGTTCATTGACGGCTTGTTAGAAGCCGGGCTGTATCAGTTTCTTGTTCTTCAACTCCATTCACTAGGAAACTGCAGTATTTAATCTATAGCAATTGGGAGTAGAAAAGAAACGTTAGATTTCGCAGCCATGCGACGCTGCAGAATACCAAACCAATGACTTCTAGGGCAATCAAGTTGAAGGAGACCGTTGGTAGGGATATACTTCGGAGCGATTTAGGGGAACACCAGTTATGGTAACTCGATGGAATTTGCCTGCTCGAATCTGCGGCATCGTCGATGCGGATAGTTCACGCGTCATTTGAACTTCCTGAAGTTAATTACGTTTTCCTCCTGGATGGTTAAGTGGGTTAATTTTCAAAAGTAGTCCTTGCAGCAGTTCTGGTTCGTCCCAGGGCACGTCATGGTAATACTTTTGTATATAACTGCTATCTGGTGCTCTTTGCCATTCTTGGGGAAAGAGAGCTATGGTGTCTGAATTTATATGCTTATCATTAGAAATTTCGATGCCGTTTAAGCGATTGAATAGTGCTTTGCATAGATCGTTGCCGAATTTTGCTCCTAGATGCGCTACAGGTGTCGGACGGAGATTGCATTCGATGAGATAGGGTCGATTCGTTTTTGATTCCAGCATGAAGTCAAAACTTAAAAAGCCGCTTGCGTTAGTTTTACCTATCAGTGTCTTTGTCGCTAGTTCAATATCATTATGATTAAGCCAGCTCACTACGCTGCTTGGCCCCTGTTCACCAGGAAAGCACTTTTCCTTAATAAAGCATAAAGAGGAAAGATCTTCTCCTTTGTAGGCAATAGAAGTTCGTAACACAGGTTTGCCATAAATATATCGCTGAGCTGCAGTAGGAACCTGTCCATGTAATTTGAAAAAGTCTTCAACCTGGCTCAGTTCTTTTATTATTTGAACGCCTCTGCCTGCGGAGCTGATTGCGACTTTGAGAACAATTGGCAAGCCATGATTTTCAATAAAGTCATACGTCGCAAGCGCATTCTTAACATATGTTTCTCCAGGGGTTAAAACTCCACAGATCTTTGCCAGAGATAGCGTCTCTGTCTTATTGAATAAGCTTGGGTAAAGATCGCTATTTCCAAGACAGTTAACAATAAGTGCGCGAGTTTGTCGTAGCGATACACTGTCAGTTTTGTAGGTTCCCCTAATAATATCCAGCAAAAGGCTCACAACCTGATCATCTGCAGGAACTAGCCAGTGCGGTTTCCAAAAATCCACAGCTCTAGCAACTTGTTCTAAAAAGTCATATAAAACCTCTTGCCTAAGCTTTGCTTGGTTTGATTTCCAATGAATTCGGTGATCTACGTATTGGCTTAGAGAGATTAGAGCTCTTGGCGCAGAAAGGGTTGCGACTCTAAAGCCAGCGACACTTAAGGCTTTTGGTAATCTGGCGATTCCAGTCCAGCCTTGTTTGTCAATTATAAGAATCCGTGAATCATGCAGCATATTATTGTTCTAGGTAATCACAAATATATTTCAAAAAGTCAGTCTGTTTAAATTGGACATATTTTTGAGCAACCTGATTTGCGTGTGTTTGGAATTTGAGATCCGACAATAGCCGTTTGAGTTTCATAAGTATCCCAAGCGTGCTATCTGATTTGGAAACAGATAAACCACATCCTATCTTTGCAAGTTTCGCGGCATTGTTTTCTTGTTCAAGTTGAGTGGGGGCGATCAGGTTAGGAATGCCCTCTAATAGGCTTGATGTCAGAATACCGATACCGCCGTGGTGGACTACGATATTTGAGTTTTTCATGAATTGGTCAGTGTTAAGAGGTTGCGTGGAAATCAAGAGACTTTGCGTAGACAGCCTCAATACATCACGCCTCCTCAAACCTGGTGCATACAGATGCACTTTAATATCCAAACTTTTGAAAGCATCCAGCATCTTAAAAAAAAGACCGCTTTCAGGCCGGAGGTAAGCAAAGGCGGTTTTTCCAATCGTTGGAGATTCTCCGAATGATACTGAAGAAGGAGAATCCAAGTTTCCGACGTAAGTATGGCAACTATCCGGTCTTGGATAAAAGTCGAGTTCAGGTATAGTCGTTATAAAACTTTGTTCGACCGCGAAAAGATCACCCAGGTGTTCCAAGGGTTCTAAATTGTAATCGATTGCCAAGCTGTTGATGACTTTGACAATACTTTCCGCGACTTCTTTCCATGCAGATTTATTGGAGTTTTGGGAAAGCGCGAGATAAGGACCTGGCGGTATGGGTGGAAGATGGCCAAATCCATTTTCTACAACTATGCACCTTAGCTCTTTCCATTTCTTTGATCTGGACGCGACAAGCAGAGACGGTGCATATTCCGCTATTGCAATGTCGGGTTGAATCTTGTCAAACAGAAATAACCACTCTTCTAGCAAACCACTCAAATCAGCCATGGTCGCAAATCCGTGATAAAAAAGAATCTCCGGAAGAGATTTAACTTCTTGATCAGGAGTTCTAGCCATTTTTTTATATGGAGCCTGGAATAATTCTACTTTTTCATTCTCTAATAATGAAGCCGCATTAAATTTTTCAAGAGACAAAGGATCCTTTAGCACAAAAGAAATATGATGTCCTCGCAAGATTAATTCTTCAGCAATTTTAACTAGCTTAGCGATATGCCCATGGTTACTACCAAGCTCCCAGGCCAGCAATATCTTCCTCTTTGCACTCATGGGTAATGACTGTATTGATACTCTGATGTGAAAGTCCTACTCATATCCATACTGCTCCGCCTTCAACTGAATGTCACTTACCAGTTTTCTATCAAGTTGTTTTAGGTCTGACCAAGTAACGTGCCAGTTTTCTTCATTTATATACTGCTTCCTGCTATTTACATCTCTAGGAATAGTATCAAGTTCGTACGCCTCGCTTTTGATGCTTAGCTTATGCATCAGGCTGGGTAATCGGCTAGCTAAATCCTCGACTCTGACATGGATCATGGCATTCGATTCGGCAAACAAGTTCCAATGTAGCCAATACCGCATGGCAGACAGGAGCATGTTTTCCTTTGATTTAATCATTATGTCAAAGCGGGGCAGACCAATGCCTATGGGAGGGTAATTTCTTGCGACATAATCCCACGCCACCTTTCGTGAGAGCAAGAATTGAGCAGCACTTGAGATGTTTTGGAGTGGATGCCGGGTTTGGTGAATAGTCCATTCAAACTCATGATCCAGAGCGCTAGGTCCATGGGGAGGGCATGGATCATCGACTGCCATAAGCCAAGACGCAATGCCATGAACACCTACTACCCCATTTGGGGCAACAGGCCTTTCGTGCCGGATATCCAGGCCGACAGTTTGCCAGACTTTCGAGGCATACAGAGTTCCCGCTCTTCCGCATCCTGTGATAAGCAATAGATGTCTATGATATTTCGACTTTATTGGCAATGTTCATCCCTTGTGCTTTTTCTGGCGCAAAATCAATTGGTTATGTAAGCTATTTGAACTCCGGGTTAATAATAACACGCAGAATGTGGAGTCCGCGGATCAAAAGCAGCATAAGTCATCCCTCCATTTCGGCAAATACTCTGATTGTATTTAACGCCGCTCAAGAATTTAAGCGTTTGATAATTTAGCGATATGTTGTGAATTGTTGCAAAGAATTTAGCTTTATTTGAGTTGTGTCACTTATATTTATTGAAAATTCTTAATCAAAAAGTGAGAATACGTGGGCTTTTCTAAAATTCAATGGTTATGTTCGTTAGACAGGGAATGGTTTTATGCCAGCTTCGTCGCCTGCAAGATTTGCAATATTACTCACATATCTTTTTTCCCTCAGTGCATTCGCAATTCCTGATGTCGATATACGTCCAATATATTCGATAGGCCAAAATGAATCAGAAGTTGCCTATACGGCGACACTATCGGAATGCAGCTCGCTCGCATCGGTGTCAGCTGGAACAGTCTCAAGTAAAAGAACTTATACCAATGAACTGGTACAACCCGATACCAATACACCCGATCTATGTCGATTTAGCTTTACTACACAAGGCGTAGGGTTGTTTGAGCCGGTCGTTGAGGTGACTCTGACCGATGGCGCCGAATATTCGGTTCAAGAGACCTATCTTACGGACAATGAAGCACCAACCTTGATGTTCGACAGGGTAAGTATCGAAGAGCAAGGTGGTGAACAAAAGCTTATAACGATAGTTAGGGCCAATGATGATGTTGATATCCGGTATGTCGGATTTAACATCGTAGGGCTAAGAGCGTCAGACATACGTACCGCTGGAGGTGTAATTTCAGAGGTTAGGGAAAAAGCTTTTGCTACTTCCAGTGGAACCATTCGTGTTTATCCAGAAATTAACGATCAGTTGTACTACTCATTAACTCTGCCATTGATCGAAGACTTAACGGCAGATGCTATTGCATATGATGCGCTTGTACTCGCTGATGTTTTTGCTGTCGACGCAACAGGCAAACAGACGGCTATTTCGAAAGTTGCGTTCACTGGAGATGATATTCAGGAAAATGCAGAGCGCCTGATATTGCCTACATCCCCAATCGTTATTAATAATCCACTACAAACTCCCGTACTTTCTCCCTCAGTTGAGTTTCAATTTCGTGGCATTGTTGAATTAAATGGCGCTGGTAGCGGGATAAGTTATACCTCATCACATCCGTCTATTGGGGTGACCAAGGCTGGCCTGATTTATGCCTTGGAAGAAACGCCAATTGATACAGAGGTATACATTACAGTTGCCTATCCAGGACTGCCAGAAGTCCAGGTGCCGGTTGTTGCTGATTTTAATAAAGAAATCGCTAGTTTGAGACTGGTAGGTGTTAATACTAATACGCCTTTTAAACTAACGCGACTAAACACCTACCACCAACTGCCTGAAGTTGAAGCTGTTTTTACCGATGATACTACAACGGCTATTAGTGCACACTGGAAGCCTGTATTGGAAATTGAGCCGTCCATGGCTGGCTACCTTGATCAAAATCGACGGGGGGAGCTGAGATCCAGTGTGGCTATACCGGAAACATCACCGGCGGAAGTTACGCTCAGTTTACTAGAGCTGCCTGATATTAGATCCAGCTTTCTTGTCATAGCCGAAGATGGCCTGCCCGAAATTAAGTTGAATCTACCAGGGACTGCTAGGGTTGGAATTGATTTAGTCGTTGATGCGTTGGTTACAGATGATGTTGGAGTTCGCGATGTCGTTTTTTTGGTTGACGGATCCTCTGTCGGTAGGCGAAGCGAACCTCCCTATGAACTTACTATTCCTTTGTCGGAGGCAATGGAGGAGCAAATCCTCACATTTTCAGCATTAGTAACTGATTCTATAGGTCAAACTGTTGCCAGTTTGGATTATGTGGTAGAGGTGCAAGCTGAATATCAGCCAAATGTGCCGAGTTTTGCTTTTGAGTTGCCTGTTGATGGGCAACGCGCTGTAGAAAAAGCGCCCGTTAAACTTCAGATTTCGTCGTCTCTCGGGGTGTTGCCTGATGTAAAAACCAAGTCAGGAATCTCACATATTGAGTTCTTTTTTGACGGGAACAAAGTTGGAGAGGCGAAGTTTCCTGCTATTGAAACTCGACAAATTCCTACGATCAATGGTGTTGTAGAAGAGTTATATGAAGTATGGCGTATTGAATCTCATATGCCTTCAATTTCAACCCATGAAACAAGTCTAGGTATTTCAGCAAAAGTATACTCTCATTCCGGAGGAGTGGAGGATGCACCTGGAAAATTAATTCGTCTTATAAGCAACTCACCTGCTACAGCAAGAGTCTTAACGCCTTCTGAAGGACAGTTAGCCACAGGTGGCCAAACGCTCAAAGTGCAGGTTGAGGTAAAAGATGAAACTCTCTACATGGGAACGACGGTGCAGTTGTTCGTTGATGGTGAAGAATTAGATACAGTTAGAGTTGAGGATGCCAATGAGATTGTCGATAGTCTTAGCACTCAATCAAAAACAGTTACTTTTTATTTGCCCATCGTTGAAGAAATGATCGGCTCAACTCTATCTCTGCAGGCTAGAGTCGTTGATTTTAACCAGGAAGTTAGTCAATCAGAAGTGCGCAGACTTCCCGTAAAAAGTGATCAGCCTCCTTCTATTGCAATTTCTCATCCTGTCGAAGGCGCTTCATTTGTTTCGGGACTACCTGTTCAACTTCGTGCCGAGGCGACAGATGACCTGGGAGTCAAGAGGGTTGACTTTTATGTGAACTCTAAACATGTTGGTTCTGACTCCCAAGCTCCTTTTGCTGTTCTGTATGAAACGCAAGAAGGCATTGAAGTGGAGCAAGTTCTTACTGTACAGGCAAAAGTTACAGACTCGGCAAACAAGGAAGTGTGGAGTAACGACGTTAATGTCATCCTTGGGCATGATGAAGAACCTCCGGTTATCAACCTAAGCTCCCCATTTGTAGAAGCAACACATGCCGGTCAAGATATTGCAATTGTTACGGAAAATAAAGATTTTGTCCTTAAAGTTTCGGGATTCGACAATGTTGGCGTAACAGCACTAGACGTGCAGGGCGTAGTTCATGAGAGTTCTGGCTTTTCTCTTGACGCTTCTGCTGGAATGCTTACCGAAGCCGATATATTGCTGCAACAGATTCCTGGTGTGCTAAACGCTTATTCAGCTTCAGAAATTGTGAAAGCACCTGCATACAAGTTAGATGTAGCTAAGCAGACTGAAGTGATTGTCGCCGGCAAGACTGTACTGCTGAATCTCTATCCGATTTCAATAAAAGCTTTGGATGACATTGGAAATTCTTCTGAAGTTGCAGTTCAGATAGGAGTTAAGCAGGATGAAGCGCCTGAAATACGATCACTTACAAGCAATTTAAATGATTACCGTCCTGCCGATACGACTGAAATAGATGTTTTAGTCACGGATGATGTTGGGGTTACGCGAGTTGATATTCGATATGAACTTGATGGATCGGAAATTGCCAGCAAGTCCTATAGCGACACGGGACAGGGCAATCAGTTGCTAATTCCAATGGAAGTAGTGCAAGTAAAGGACGAACTGGATCTGAAAGATTTTAGTGTTTCCAATGGAGAGCATACGCTCTCCGTTTCAGTTATCGCTTACGATTCCCAAGGTCAGTACTCTTCAACGGAAACTCACCAGCTCTCGATCATTCCCGATCTTAATCCTCCGCAAACCGCTATTGTGGCTCCTATTCCAGGTGAGACCCTTTATGGTGCTGACCATGTTTCTGTGAGTTGGCGAGCGCTAGATGAAAGTAATGTTAAGTCTGTAGTGATAAGAAACGGGACAGATGTACTTTTTTCCAAATCTCTCAGTGCCAAGAAGGAGGAAGGCAACTTTAGTTTGTCTGTCCCAACTGAAGGAAGCAGCTTAACTCTAACGATAGAATCTACTGACCTTTTTGATAATCAGGGACAAACTGAATGGACTTACCCACTGGAAACGGATAGTCCCCCAGAAATATCGATTCGTCACCCTGCGCCGGGGAGTCGACTAATCGAAGGAGAGCCGATAACAATCAATGCATTGGTAACGGACAATAGGCAAGTCACAAAAGTTGAGTTTATCAAGCAAGTTGGCGACCAAAAGACAGTATTGAAGAGTTTAGGCGCTGGTACGATTGCAAACATGGTGGCGGAAACCGGGTATGTTTCTGCAACTTTACGGGTACCAACAAAATCTGATACCAACCAAACACAAGATGACGTAAAAATAGTTATAGTCGCGACCGACAATGCTTCTTTAGTGTCTGATCCTTTTTATTTGGACATAGAAATTGTTGATGATGAAGAAACGCCGGAGATAAGCATTTTCGAGCCTTCCGAAAAACTGGAGTTATATCCGGGTGAAAGTTTTAAACTAGCAGGTGTTGCAAGCGATAACATATATTTGACTGGTGTTGAAGCGTTTTTGGTAGATCCAAAAAATGGAAGCGAGATTACACTTAAACCACAAGTGAGTGCAGTAGAAAGAATAGAACAAATACGCGTTCCGAATCCTGGCTCCTTTGGATCTATTGTTGCTGCACAGCGTTACTACTTAGACTTTAATGAAGATATAGCCCTTCCCGAATATTTAGTCAGCCGCGCAGGAGAAACTTTCGAGTTATTTGTGCGCACCCAGGATAATGGCGTCAATCAGGCACTAAGTTTGCCTGTGTCGTTGACAGTTAAGAACGATGTTGAACCTCCCGGGATAGAAATCTCAAGCCCCGGAAATACGCTTGTGGACAGGCAACAAGCTAATTTCAAGGCGACCATTTCAGATAATATTGCAGTTGCTGGTTTCAACTTGTCCATTCTCGACCCGACGACCAGACAATTGGTTAGTCAAACTCAGATAAGTGAAAAAATAGTTGATGTAAATGTTCCAATAGAGCTTGATGCCTACGTACCTATAAGTCTTGAAGGGAGAGAGATTTCCTTTGTTTTAGAGGCGACAGATACAAGCGGAAATACTAACTCCATCAGTCATTCAGTGGTGATATTGCCTGATCAACCACCTCAAATATCATTGGAGTCTCTATACCCCTCTTCCGGTTTGGTCAAAGGTGCCATTGCTTTTCCATCACTCCGGACTCAAGATGACTTGGTTTATCTGAATGAGCTCTTGCTTAGCACACTCAGCACTTCTTTGTCCGGAGTTACTGGCGCTGAACCAGAACGATCTATCACGGGAGAATTAGTCCATTTTCCTGATGAACCAACTGAAAACTACAACCGCTTTGTAATTGAATACCCTGAGTCAGAAGGATGGAAGGGAGCACTGCTCGTCAATGGCAAACCATATGTTCGTGTTGAAAGCGATAAGCTCATTATGCACTCTTATCAAGTTGAGAGCGCGCTCGAATTTATAGAAAGTATTCAATTGCAATTGGATGGAGTAGGTATTGAATATACTCTGCAAAGTTATTCTGATGATCCTTGCTCTATTCCAATGGTCGAGACCCGAATCACTGCATCGGATTTGCAGAATGTCTCAGGTGAGTTGGTATTCAGTGATTACATTCAGCCAAACGCAACGCGGGTTGTGATCACTCCTGAATATACGGATCTGGGGGCTGGACGGCTTCCAGACTTTGTTGAGGCTATACATTTAGAACTCGCAGCTATTCCTAAAAAACTCTATTTTCAAGATGAGGATGAAAGATGGGAATCAGCAGATGGCCAACAGGTGGTTCAACTCGTTGTTAAAGATGCAACCCTTGAAAAGTCTGTAGTTCAAGCCGGAATTGTGAAAAATTTCAGCGATGAAGATAACCTTGCGACTACTGCTATTTCTACATTAAGCCTTCCAAACATAAACAATCTAAATCTTTTTGCATTTGCTTCTGATCGTCGAAGTCATGAGCGTGATCCTCAGGCATTGGCTTCTTTGTCGCAGACACCATTGTCAATCGATGAATTTTCACCTGAACTTGAAATTACGACACCATTAGACGGTACTCCGGTAGTAGCTGGTCAGCGCATTCATCTTAAAGTGACAGTAACTGATAACTCCGGAATTCTGAGCCACCTATCGTTGTTGGATAATATCCAAAAAGTATCGGAAGTTGGAACCATCTATGGCCAGGAAGAATATGAGCTTATTTATCAGGTGCCGGATGGATGGAACGGCGGAGATTTGACGTTGACCGTGGTAGCGGAAGACAGAAGTGGTAGAACTGACTCCGCATATTTATCTTTCCCGGTAGAGGAAAACAAAGCTCCGGAAATTTCTCTTTATAGTTTTTCAACTCACGGTAAAGAAACCACGGATCAGGCGGCACTAAACTATGGTGAGTTCTGGATTCGATCAGGCGAAACATTCCGTATTGCAGCAAATCTCGCAGATGACGCTGCATTGCAGAGCTTTCGAATCTTCCGAAAAGCGAGAGGTGGAAGCCGCATTCTTGAGATTGATGCCATTAGTAACAATGTCATCGAAGAACACTTTGTAAATCAATGCCCCGAAATTTCAATAACGGATGTCAACGTAGCCGCAAATATATTTTTTGCGCAGATTGAACCTACTGAATATGAAATAGAACTAGTCGATAGCCTGGGCAATACTGCCTATCGCAAAATTTTGATTCATCCTGTAGCAAATATTGCCCCTGAAATTCGTATCACCGTGCCGAACGATGAACAAAAGATTGCAGCAGGAAGTTTTCGAATAAAAGTTGGTGTAGTGGCATCTGATGACCGCCAATTGTCGACTAAAAATCTGACACTATTTGCTGATGGAGTAGAAATTCCCTTGGCTACGGTTAGTGAGCCTCCAGGTGGTCTGGCTATTGTCGAGCAGGCTTTTGGCGATATTTACGATGCTTTTGAAGAAAAGTACAGCAAGTCTGTCGCGGAAGATTACGGCAGTTCGGATAGTCCTTTTGCAATTAATTTTGGCGGAACCTACGCCATTCCAGCAGATCTAATCCGGGCTGACCAAGAAGTAGCGCTTCTCGCGCGACTCACCGATAGTGAAGGGGCCATTGCTACGAACAGAGTTACTTTTACTGCTGCCGCTGACGAGATAAATCCTGAGATTACTGTAGTAAAACCAGGGATAGGTTACGGCCCAACGGAATCGTCAGATTTTGAATTTGGTTTTAGGGCTTTCGACAATGTAAAAGTTGCTAATCTTGAACTCTATACTACCTATGGAGTGATGGCTCCCAATGGATATCAGAAACTGCCGTATGGTGCAGCTATCCGCACGATCTCATCTGTTCCCGCTTTGGATCATGAGCCAGTCACAGTCAATAATATAGATACCTCAAATTATTATCAGCAGGTCCATGTAAACCGATTCCAACAAATTGTAGACAATTTCACAGGTCTTTCGGTAGACCAAAATACCCGTTTCGATGTCTGGCTCAAAATTATTGCCAGAGATCATTCCGGAAATATCCGGGTTAAAGAAGTCAGCTATCCAATTAAAGCGGATGAAAGACCCGTAGTAGATATTGTCGAGCCTCTCAACGGCAGCAAACAAGTTGAAAGCACGAATATGCTGGTAAATGTCAACGCCTATGACGATGTAGGAATTGATTCGTTACGCTTAATCGCTCGCCAAGGAGCTGAAGATGGTAGCGAGATCTACAACATCTTGCTGAGACAGCCGCCATATAACTTTAGCGTTGAGTTGCCGGAATTCGATGAACAAAATTCCACTCAAAATCAAGTGTTTTTAGAAGTTATCGCAATTGATTCCTATGGTAGTTCAACCGGCGAACTTGATAATCATACCGCTGTAGAAAAAATTAATATTGAACTAGTCGAGGATGTTCCGCCGACGATAGTCATTGGAGAACCTCAGAACGGAGATTCTTTTAAAGAAGGCGAATACGTTTTGGTGCAGGTGAATGCGCTGGATGACGTTGGTATCGACCGAGTGGTTCTCAATGTAGCAAATCTGATAGGTGGTGACCGTAGTTATACAGATTCGGTTTATCCTTATGAATTCCTCTTGGAAGTACCCTACGGTCAAGCCGGGCAGTCCCTGGCTCTGACGGCATCTGTAACAGAGCAACGGATTAGCGGCGAATCGCGCAGTGTCGAAACAATATCGCCAGTAACACTTTATATTCAAGAAGATACAATTGCACCAATACCAATTCTTGAACTGCCGACTTCTGGCACTACGGTCGCAGAAAAGCGCCCTCTACCGTTTAAGTTCACTGTCGACGAAGATGTTCGAGTATCCAGCGTAAGGGTTCAACTACTTGCCAAAACTCCAGAAGGCAATTTTGTTGAAGTTGCCGAAAAGCTGTTACTGGCTCCACCTTACTTTGGCAGTATGCCGGTGGGAACTATTGCAGACTATTCAGGAAATCCTGAGAGTACGGATGTAGACTGGCAAATGAAGTTTAAGGTGACGGCAATTGACGGTGCCGGAAATGTTGGAGAAGTTGTCCAAGACTTCACAGTTGTCAAAAACCAAGCGCCTGAAATAACTTCCATACAGATACTCGATCAGCGTGGATTTAATCTTGGCGATGCTGTTAATGAGGTGACTGAAGGTCGAAGTATTGTCGTTAACGTACTTGCCAGTGACCCGGAGCAAGGAGTGGACAGCGTTACGTTATACCGGGCAACTGGATATAGCGAAGAACAAATGGATTTTCAGCAGGTTAGCACAGATGGTGCCGGACCTTTCCAATTTCATATAGACATACCGGTCGGCTCTGTTGGCCAAAAAATCAGTTTCAAGGCAAGCGCGAAAGACGTGGATGGCTATGAATCTGATCTTTCACCGATTGTGAGAACACTCAACATTGTTAAAGATGTACCACCGTCTGTAGAAATTGTAAATCCGCTTGCCGACACGGTTGTTATTGAAGGTCAGGACCTGGAAATCAGTGCCAAGGTCGATGATGACCTTGGCATAGAAGGTGTCGATAGAGTTGAGTTTTATATTAATGGCGTACTGGTAGCAACCGAGTACCAAAATCTTGCTGAAGCGAGTGAAACTACCTCGCAAGATGATATTTATCAGACGGTCGTAAAACCACCGCTGGGAGTGGATGGCTTTGCTATTCAGGCAATCGCTTATGATCGCCTTAATCAGTCAGGACAGAGCCAGGTCGTCTACGTTGGGAGAATTGATGATACGGTAGCGCCTCGTGTTTCCATTATCAGTCCTCTGGCAAACGATATTCTAACAACAGCTGAAGAAGTTGTATTAGCCGTGTCGGTAACCGATATCGGTTTGGCAGACGAGCGTTCAGTCAAGGTGGATTGGGTGCGTGAATATCAGGATGCGGCGGGAGTATGGCAGGAGCTCGATTCCGCAACAACCCTTCTGTTTGACGATAACGGAGCTGTTGACCGCCCCGATTTGCCTCTTAGCAACCCGGATAATCACTATTACGTCTATTGGGCTAGGTCGGTTGAAGGTAAGATTCTAAAGCGTGAGGATAACCGTAACGAAAGAGTTAGAATCCGCACCATCGTCACGAGTGCAACTCCGACTGTCATTCAGGAAAGTGTCCATGAAGTTGGCATGCCTGTCAGTGATAGGCGATTTCTGAAGCCTGCTGAAAACAGCACTCCAGAAATAGCCCGCTCCGTTTATTATTCAAACATCGACCAGTATATTAGTCCTGATCGTCATGGTGCCATGATAGGTAGCTGGTCTACTAGAGATCCCATAAAGCAGGAACCGGGTATCGGCACGGATGGATTTAGTAACACGAATTCAGTGCCCCGAACGGGTCTGTTCCTGCTCGACCTCGAAGCAGAAACTACTGACTCTGGCGACATTTTTATCTTCTCCGAGGCTTTGAATATAGCAAGCGACATCTTGACCGGAACAATCTCGGATATGGAGGCGGATGCCAACGTTGTTCTGGTTGCCAAGCGAGGCGAAGAAGGTTTTACTGCCGAAGAAAGTAGTTTTGTTTCTTTGTTAAAAGGCGATGAAGGAATACTCACTGATTCTCCAGGTCAATTAGGAGACGCCGAGTTTATCTCATCTTTACAAGTTGATGGGGAGCTTCTGCTATTTAATACCCGCAATGAAGAAGGTCATTTCGGCCTCGCCTACCAGGTTGTGGGCCGTATAAATCTACCCTTTATGGAAACCTATGGTGTTGCCCGGCGCGACAATCTAGCGTTTGTTGCGAATGGTAACGGCGGTGTTCAGGTTATCAATATTGCCGACTATAGTTCGCCCTACAAAGTCGGCTATATCAAGCCTAACGGCTATGCACGGGACGTGGTTGTTAAGGGCGATTTTGCTTTTATTGCCGCATCAAACGAAGGTGTTGTCGTCGCGGATATCGCCGATCCCACTATGCCTGTGATTAGCGTTTTCGATACTCTGGGTATTGCAAACCAGATCAAGATAGTCGGTGATCGGCTGTATGTAACGGATATGTCTGGTGACGGCGGGGTGTCTCAGCTTAATATTATTAATATCAGCAATCCGTACGATCTGAAATTAGAACGCTCCGTACCGCTAGAACCTGCCAGGGAAGATTTGGAATCCGACGGCGTCTATGCCGTACACATCACTGGCAACCACGTATATGCATCCGTACATTATTCAGATCAAGAGGACCAGCCGGCTCAAACAGTCCTGGAAATCATCGATCTTGAGAAGCTCGATGATGCGACTTGGGACGCCACTATTCCGGCGGTGATTCATCGTAATGCCACAGAGGATGATTTTGCCGTCAGGGATCTCACACTGGCTCGCGGGGCAATTCAGGCGGCCGCAGGTAAGTTAGGAATCAATCGTGTTGACTTTACTGAGATCACTGTCATGTCTCATCAACCCGCTAAGGATGAGCAAGCCGTGTCTACAGATTTGGATTTGATTACCATAGAACTATCGGCAGTTCTATCTCCTGAAGTATCACTTAGGGATTATTTTACCGTCTTTGAGGGTGGAGTGCTTCCCGATGGGAACGGTAACTACATGGTAGGAAAAGAAGTTACTGACCGGTTTGATCTCCGGTTTGCCCAGCGAAATGGAGAGCCCGCCTATCGTTTTATTGAACTCCTGCCAAAAGATTCTCTGATTCCCGCTACAGAATATGTCGTTGTAGTGGGTTCTGGACTTCCACCGAAGGCGGGCAATTTGCTATCAAATGACTATCGCTTTTCCTTTTACACAGCGCCGGCAGTCGACGCTGTGCTACCAACTATTGAAGCTGTTTATCCGGGTGCCGGTGGCATAGAAGGTGGAACGCCTGTCACGATCGAAGGATTTAACTTTGGTCAAAATCCTACCGTTACTATTGGTGGCCAGCAGCTAGTTGTCGAATCCGTTCTTGAAGGCGTGGACGGATCAGAGCGTGATCAAGTCAAAGTGACTACCTTGCCAAACTATGCGGGTCCTGCAGCAGTGATTTTGGGCACAGAATCGGGGCTTCAGGATTCAGTTATCGGTGGCTTTACCTATCTCGACACATTAAGCATTTCCTTTGTATCTCCAGCGGTTGTAAACATCGATCAAGGTGGCGAAAACAGTCTGGTTGAAATTACTGGATATGGATTCAAAAATGGGATGACACTTCGGGCATATCCATCTGACCAACCTGAATTGGCTGAGGTCTTTGTAGCAGGCGGTGATGGGTTGTACGTCGCCAGTTCCGAAAAAATGAACTGGCATGTTGCAGGCTTTGGTAACGACTACCGTGGCTATGTCGATCTTGAAATCAGTGATGGAGACGATCGTTTCTTTGTTCTGCCAAAAGCTTTGTTTTACGGCAAGCTAAGTGTCACAAAAGGTCTTGAGACAGAAGGCCGTTATACCTATGGCCAAGTGAAAGAAGACTTGGAGAGAATTGCTGGAGGAAAACCACCACTTCTCTCCAGGGATCCCTCAAAACTTACCGCTGGAAGGGTAGTGGGTCTGGCAGCAGATACGGACCAGAGAATACTTTATGTATTGGGTCGCGGTATTGGGCTTGCCGATGGTCCAACGCCAGATACAGTCTTTAACCAAGAGAGCTTTGAGCATTTCATCACGCCTGGTTGGATCAACCTGGTGCAACTCACGGACGATCCCGCCAATGCAAGCCCTTCGCTTGGCTTGGGATATGCGGACCTCCCACAGGATCTGAATGCCGCGAGCATAGTGATGGGAGAAGAGCATTTTTATGTATCGGCTAAAGGCTTGCATTTTCCGCATATTGACACCGAGTTTGAAGATCGTAATTGGTTGCTCGTATACAACCGGGTGGGGAGTTCGCATGACCAACCGAATGGCGAAGACAGGTATTATTTATACAGCTTGCCTTTACCTGTTGAGCAAACGCCATACAAAATGTTGGTCAAAGGTAACTTGCTGGTCGCGCATGCGGGTGCGGAAGGCGTAATAATCATTAGCCTGTCAGATCCGGTCGCACCAAATGTTATCACGCAGATTACCCATGCTAATCGCAAAGGGGTTAGAATTCCCTTGAATACCGCCGATATTGGGATCGAGGGTGCGTATTTGTCTGTCGTTTCCGGTTCAGGAAATGAACTTGACCGCTATGTTTTTGATTTGTCGAGAACCACCATTCCTCAGGTTGGGCATCAAGTGATCAACGCCTCCGGCGGCTATGAAGGGCTTCACATTGGACTGCCCGAAAAGGCAATGACTGCTTATTCTCAAGGTGGGATTGAATTATACGAAGCTAGTGCTGCCAACAGTGCAGTTTTTGCCGGACGCTATGAGGCGAATGGGTTCGGGTTAGTTGGAACCACCACTGGTTTGGATGCCAGGACCAGCATGACGGTATCTCTGAAAAAACAAAATTGTCAGGACAAAGGTTATATCCGTGCTTATATGGCGCTATTTGATGTGAGCCGGCTGGACAATATAAGTCTGCTGGACGCTGCCAACCTATCAGAATGTTGGAAACCCAAAAATGATGGATATGCAGAGATTGCAGGTGAAAATCCGCCAGCTCTATTTACAGACACCGGCTTAGTGGTTGCTTCCACGGTTTCCGTTCTGGAGCAGGGAGGTTATGTGTCTGATCTGAAGATCGTTGACACCTATGTGCTTGATTTAAGATCAAACTATCCTGGGCAGGGCGATTACGGGGTTCCACTGGATACTCATGTGACACTCAGGTTCAATAGACCTGTGCCAATACCTGAGAGCGAAGAGGCGGCCACCTATTTGGCACGCTATTTATCGCTACTTAAGAGCAATGGTACTGAAGCAGGCGACCCTATCGAGTTCGAAGTCGATTTCAATGCAGATACTCCTCATGTTGTTACTCTATTGCCATTAGCGACGCTGGTTGAAGACACGGACTATCAAGTTATTCTAAGGGCAGAGCCTACAGACGGCGGTCGCAGAGCCACGGGCTTATTTGATCACCAAATAAACTTTACGACCGGTTCTGGTTTCGGTTATCAGCCGGAGCTGTTAGATGTTACTCCCAATGTGTTGGGTTTAGGCGGCGGCACAATTCAGGTCACGGCCAAGCATACCTTTGATCCGCAGTTTTACGTGGGCGGGGAACCGGCATTCCATACTGTATTAGATGGCACTACCGACCCCGATACTGCCCTTTATGAAATTATTGCGCCACCGCACCTGGCTGGACCAGCCAGTATCCGGATTGTCGAGAATGACGGTCGGCATACCACATTGTTAGGCGCTATCCAGTACGGTGAGCCGCTCTTGCTCAATAGTGCTTTTCCTGCTTTAGGCAGCTTGAACGGCGGCACTTCAGTGACCATTAGCGGACGAGGATTCTCAGGGACATCCAATTCGATTGAAGTATATTTTAACGATGTGCCGGTTAAACCGGATTATCTGAAGATAATTGATCAGACTACGCTAGAGGTTGTTACGCCACCTGGCCAACTGGGTAAAGCCGACATCCGTGTTGTAGTGGACGGTCAAGAACAGGTATTGGAACGAGCCTTTACCTACCAGCAGCCTATAAAAACCAACATCGAATCGGAGAAGTCTGACCGTTTCTATGATCTTGCTTTAGACTCTACCGGCACCTACTTACTCGCTGCCGCAGGCAAAGGTGGTGTGCTGATGTATAACATTGATTCATCTACATTCATTGCCGATGTCGAGGATATTACAAACCTCGATGAGTTGCGTGAATTAATCGACCGAGACGGTAATGATATTGATGATCGAATCGTGATGCGGATTATCCTGCCAGAAGGATATGCCGCCCTCGGTGTGGAAACCTTTTTTGAAAGAAGCAATGATCGGATATTCGTTACCGCCGCAAAACTCCACAATGGCGTCCCCTATGATGCGAGACTCTTTATCTACTCTATTGACGAAGTTGAAACCAATAGTTTCGCTGCGACTTTTGTGAATGAAGTGACTTTGGAGGCCAGTTTTGCGAAGGGCCTGCTGGTTGAAAACAATCAAGTGGTCGTGGCTCAGGCAGAACAGGGTATCGGCTTCATAGATACTTATCTTCACACGAAGGCCTATCCGGTAGATAATTTTGCGCTTCCGAACAACCATACTGCACTGGATGTCGGGCGACTGCATATGGCTGCCGGCGAGCCTTCACGGTATGCGGTTGTGGCTGGTCAATATGACTTTGCAACGAATAGATTGACTGAATCCGAGACTTTCGGTGGCGGTGGATTCTACTTGATTGAGCGCGGTAACGAGCATGGTCTGAGACTGATCAGCCAGTTGGATATACCTGCAAGTCGAATCAAGTTGGGAGATGACTTGGCCTACTTAGCTGCCGGTAACGCTGGCGTGGTGATCGTCGATATTTCTGATCCGGAATCGCCCTACATAGTGTCGCGAATCCAAGGAGTCGGCTATGTCTATGATATAGGCCTTATAGGCAATGTGCTTTATCTCGCCCGTGGAGAGCAGGGTGTTATTACTTATGATGTGAGCAATCCCTCGACGCCAATGGAAATGGATACCGGGGAATCGTTTGAAGGCAATAGATTAGAAGCGATTTATGCAGGCGTTAGCTCAGTAATTTCTGCAGGTAATACAAGATTTGGATTCGGTGTCGTACAGGAAACACCGGATGTGGTGCTAAAGCTATTCCGGTTAGACCCGGAAAATGGCATTTTGGACTTTGATGCTAATAATAAGTTGTCGATTCGATTGCGTTTTAATAAACCTATCGATCAGGCTGAGAACAATGAACAGTATTTCGGTATCTATGATGCGGACGGAACTCCGCTCCATTTTGACACGGAAATAATCAACAATGACGCTATTTTGACGCTAATCCCCGAGCAACTAGCGGTTGGGGATAGCTTAAAAATTGAAGTGGTCAGTGGACTGATCGCCAGTAAACCGCTTATCAGCGATGGCCAGCAAGTTCAACTTACCTTGTATGAGTTATCTTCAACCCAAACCATTCAACTGATTTATCGTGGGACTCGGCCGGACAGACTGAATATTGACTCCGTGGTTCCTCGCCGAGTTTCCGCCGGTACAGAACAACAAGTCACGGTTTCAATGCTGGGAATGCCTTTGAATCCAGAGCGGGTGAGATTGTTCTTTGGCGGCGTGGAAGCAGAGGTCCGGACGATTGTTTCCAGCGACGTGGACGAACGCATTGGTATTGCCACAGCATTGGTCCCTGCATTTAGTGCAGGAGGCCAATATGATTTGGTTGCGCTCGTTGAAAAGGATGGAATTTGGGAATCAGCCTTACTTTTTGGCGCCATACAGGTGGATACGGCCATCCGTTTTGATTCCGTTACTCCGATGTGGGGACCTCAGAGTGGAGGTAACAGTGTTGTCATAACGGGGGCTGGTTTTGAGCCGGGCAATACAGTGACAGATGGCCTGACGATTAAATTTGGCTCTCATCCTGCAAACGACATACGGGTACTTTCTACCAGCAGACTGGAGGTGACCGTCCCGCGAGGTGCTCCAGGGAAGGTCGATATTGTTGGTTCTGACCGCTATGGAAATGAAGCATTGTTGGAAAACGGCTATGGCTATGGTATTCGCCAGTTGGCTAATATCCAGCCATCTGGTATCAAACCAACGGATGTCCTGGTTGACCAGGAATCTGGAATCGCGACAACGACTGCAGGGTATTTCCATCAATCCAATCAGATTCGGACGGTAGGCAATGTCTATTTACCGGAATCTTTCTTTGCCGCAACGTTTGATGTGCAAGATCCGGATTCGCCCTTATTGGTAGGGGGAGTCGGTAGTTTGTCTGCGGATTCCGCGAGCCGGTCGGAGTTGGAGAGGTATGCGCGGCTCATGGAACTCTACGCCAAGGATAGTGAGGCATTAGCCATTGATACTGAACCGCTAACGGCCGAAGAGCTGGCGGAAATTGCACGCCTCCAAGGTACAGAGTTCCCAGTGTCAGTAGATTCACTCCGTCTCCAGTATTCCATCAATGTTGAAGAGGGGGTCGCACGTAAACGTTTATACGTTGCTTCTGGTCACGGTGGTGTAGCTCGCCTGAATTTTGATGAACAGAATGGTCTTCAGGTGATCAATGCAGATTTGCTTGGCCAGGTTCGAGACGTCGAAGTTATCGATACTAGCGTCTTTGCCTCGCTGGCAGACGGAAGCGATGCGGAAGATGCCCCCAAAACTTGTACGGTGGCTATCGGAAATGCCACGAAAATGGGTGTTAGCAGCCTAACCTATATTGATCCTACGGATCCCGTGCGCCTGAAGCCAATTAGCGCTCTGGGAGGCGGAGATGTCTTATATTACCGGAATGGCCTGCTATTCAATGGTGGTAGCACAGGAGGTGCGCTGTGGGGCAGGTGTCCGCCCGCTTGGAAAGGTACGACAGCCGCTGCAGCAGGCAGCAGAGACAATGATGTCGTTCAGGTTGTAGATCTTTTCGATCCTGAACTGACGGAAACCTTCACCTTTCAAAACACCGTATTTGACTTCCTTACCTATGGTGATTATCTCATTACGGCTATTGGCGGAGATGGCGTAGAGATTGTTGACTTAACTAATCCGGAAAGTAGAGTCGGGATTGATATTGGTGCAGAACTTCAATCCGTGCCCGGATCTGCTATTCGTCTTCGTATTTTAGGCAGTACCCTGTTTATTGCAGCCAATTATGGTGGATTGATTGCCGTTGATTTAAGTACGCCGGAGACTCCAAGAGTAATTTCTGCCGGAAATGAAGAACGTGTTGTAGCTTTGGACTACTTTAAAGAGCGTCTTGTTGTCGGAGGCGGTTCCTCCGGTCTGCGAGTATTCCAGATGCCAGGTTCGCTGGTTGTAGAAAGCACAGTTGAAGAAGGTGGCTATCTTTCTGAAATGGAATCCTACGAAGTAGTCTTTAACGAACTGGTTACTATCGAATCTCTTCTGTTGCCGGACGTTGTCACTGTTACGCGCCTGGACGACGGGGAAAGCGTACCCGTCGTGGTGTCAGCTGTTAACCCTGTAGAAGATGCCGCGACGCGATTTGGCTTGGAGTTTGCGCGTACTGAGGGCGCCTCCTATCGTATTCAGGTTAATGGTGCAAAGAATCTTAGGGGCACTGGTCAGTGGGCGCCGTTTACTCAAGAGTTTACGCAGGCGTCTAGCGGTATTCTGCGACCTGTTATTCACAGTGTGGAAAACGGTGTCTACCATCTCGACAGTCAGCCGGAAATCAGAGTATTAGGTGAAAACTTTACCGCCGACACTGTCCTTTACGTCGACAGTTTTCCTGTTACTTTCAGTTTGGTCAGTGATACCGAATTAGTAATTCCCGAAGGTTTGTTGCCCATCTCGGTTGGACAGCACCATATCCGTGCAGAAAATGGTGAGTTAATCGCTGAGAAACTAGGCGCAATTCTGGTTGGCGGGCGATTGGAAGATGTTCGCTACATTTTGAACCGTGAAACAGCAGATACCCTTGGCGGGCATACTGTGACGATTTCAGCGTCTGAGCCAGTCATATTACCAGGAACTCGCGTACTCATGCGCTCGCAATCCGGTATTGAGCATACAGATCTGCATGACGATGTCGTGAACCTCACAGAATTCCGTTTCCGTGTACCAACTGTGTTTACGCCGGAACTTTATAAGATCTATTTAGTACGGGACGGTGTAGAATATTTCGTTGGAGAGTTTTCTTATACCAATGCTAACTCCAATAGTATTGCTTTACCGAACTATCCGCCTCATGCGATGGGCGCCTCCGTTATTGTGGATGACTACCTGTTTGTCGGTGTGACAGCAGGCGACGACCCAAGTCAAGAGAATCGGTTCCTGATGAATTCAGGGCTCGAAATATACGACATAGGAATTCGTGAAAATCCCGTTCGTTTGAGTCAACTAAGAACCGAGCAACCTGTTCATGGTATAGCTGTGGTAGATGATGTTGCCTACTTGGCCAGCGGATCAGACGGTATTCTTGTTGTCGATATACATCGCTATGAAAAGCCGCTATTGGTCTCTAGCCCGGGATTATCTTCAGGCTTGCAGGCAATGGATGTCGCTTACAATGAAAATAAACAGATATTAGCAGCGGCCGTCACTGACGATTTGGGGCAGGGATGGGTGCGCTTCTATGATATTTCGGATGATCAACTTAGTTCGCCAGCCGGTTATAGTACCTTGCCGTTTAACGCGGGCGTTTTGCGAGGGCAACCTGTAGATGTGCAGTGGTTAGGTAACGAGCTTTATGTGCTGTTCAAACAGGATGGACAGCTCAACCTGGCCGTATTCGATAACTTACCATCTTCCGATACTTATCATCTACACCAGATTGAAAGAGCGACAGTTGGCAATTTACAGGCTTCCATGCAAGTTCACCACGGCCAGGTAACTATAACCGCTGGGGGAGAGTTAATTGTTCTGCAACCAAATGAAAATGGTCAGTTTATCCCTGCCTATTGGCAGGAAACTTCACTACCTGGCGCGGAAATTACTAACCAGTCTGGTAAGCTCATGGTGGCCAGCTTGGGTGGTATTGAGCAAACAAATAGCCCTGTACTGACGGTTGTAAACGCAATTCCGACCGCAGGTGAAAAGATAACAATAGGGGAAACGATTAGATTATTGTTTAATGATCTCATCAATACAGACGAAGGGGTAATTCAGACTGGAATCTCTTTAACTGATGTGTCCGGAAATCCTTTACGCTCAGAAGACTATACTGTCGAAGGAATCAACTCCCTAGCGGGAGGATATATTGATATCGTATTTACTGAGTCTGCTGTCCATAACGGCGTTTTCAATGTATCGGTCAACGATTCGATAAGAGATTTAAATGGTACTGCCCTCTACCAACCAGTTGAATTTGCCTACCAGCTTGTCGACGGTATCAGACCGATAATTGATAATGTTTCAAGGCTTGCGGATGGCGAAAAGGGCTTGCACTTTTTCTATGGGGCCGGTGATGAAGTAGCGGTCATTGAGGGTAGTGGTTTCGGTGACGATGCTACCGCCATACGGTTATATGTTGGAGAAGTCCAGGTACTTCCGGAAGCGATTCTTTCTATCACCGATGACAGTATTGAATTTGATATGCCTAATCTGTTTTTAGGTAATCAAGCCAGCGCATTACAAATCCGGATCGAGAAGGGAGATCTCAGTTACATCAGACAAGGCGCTATCGTTATTCTACCCCAGCTTGACATCAATGAAGTAACTCCTTTGCGCGGTCCTCCCAATGGAGGAGATTTTGTTGATGTTTATGGACGTGGATTCAGCTATAGCACTCAAGTAAGCTTTAACGGAACTCTGGCCGGCGATCTCAGGGTGCTAAACAGTAACCACATTCAAGTACGCGTACCGTCCGGGAGTTACGGTCTTGCTACGATTTCCGTTGCCAATGCCGAATTTCCCGATATCACAATCAATTATGACGAACCATATTTTTATTCAAATCAGGAAACCGGAGCCGTAGATCTACCAACCGATCGATCTAGTCCGGTGTCGGCAATACATATTGGTGATCAGATAGTCTATGCCCTAACCGGGGGACGCTACCAAGTTTTAAATCAACAGGGGCAAACCCAAAAACTACTTCGTTCCAAAACAGCCCGCTTGATTGTTGCGGATGTTTCCGATCCGGTAAGGCCGCAGATACTTGAAAAGAATCTGCTAGGTACTGATAAACCTTATCATTTTGAGGTTACCGGAGGACTGTCTCCGGAAGGTTTCGTTGCCATAGAGGCAAATAACAATGACTTATTTGCATTGGGCGGTTCCAGGTTATACCACTTTGATATTACCTTGCCGACAGATCCCCTCTTATTGAATACGATTGATCTTGGCAACGTTTCTTCTCGCAGCATGGTGGTTGATGGTTCACTCGTCTATGTTGCCGATACTGCTGGAGTACACTTCTTTAAGGTCTCTGAAGATCGTCGACTTCGTAAGCTGCATAGTATTGGCAGCAGTCATCTCCGCGGCACGCCAAACACTATTCGCCGGCATAACAACAGTCTTTGGGTCATCATGGGGACCTCATCCAGATTGTTGGAAATTGAGCTACTCTCAGGAAACTATAACATTCTCCGTGACTTTACGGCCGTCGATGAATCTGGCGCACGAATTAAACTACGTGCTCTTCAAGATGTCCTGGTCAGAGAAAACCTCGTTTTTGCTTCAACCGGTAATTTAGGTACCGTACAGCTTTATGTTCTAAATGACACCGAGGTAATTCCGGTTGCTTCGTTTAATCTCGCCTACCTTGTCCAAAATGGTGATATTCATGCGGGTGAATTGGCGTTACATGGACAAACACTTTATGTGGCTGGTGGTCAGGGCGATTTACAGATGTTCGATGTATCTGCTTGGTTGGAAGGCAGGTACCGGGCAGATGTACCGCTTATCAACTATTACTCCTTAATGGGAGACGTAAACACTTTCGCCTTCCATCCGCGCGCCCTCTATGTCGGTAGCACATTTGCTTACGATGGTGACAATCCGGTTGAGAATCCGATTGGCAATGCCCAGGGCATATCTCATATGGGAGGGCGCTTAAACACCGTAGCGAATGAACTACTGACCATTGTCAAACAGAATCCTGGCCCCGAAGGCTTTCTACCTTTGCATGCGGCTATTGAGGTCGAATTTAATCGGCATCTGAATAATTCGCAGATCAATGATCTGGGATCTGAATTGATGGAAGTCACACTAGATGGCGCTAAGGTTAGCGGATTTGTGTCGCTGGAAACCACGATAAATGGTTCCCGCCTGGTATTCCGAAGTGTGGAGCCATGGGAAAGCGGAAAAAGGTATCGGGTAAGACTGGATTCTTCAATCACTGATTTGCATGAACAGACGTTGAGTCGCGATTACAGTTTCCGATTTGTTGCCGAAGCAGGAATGAAACCGGCAATTAACAGCGTTACCCCTGAGTTTGCCAGCTGGCGTGGCGGTAATATCGTTACGCTCTATGGCACTGGCTTTGATGCAAGTACTGAAATATTCATTGCCGGCCAACTTGTTGATCCAGCGACAGTGACCATTGCAAGTGCCAATGAATTGCAGTTTGTTTTGCCGGCGCTTGTTGCATCCCCTGACGACAATCTATTGGTTGGAATCGAAGTCAAAAATGGACGATTAGCTGATGCCCAAAGAGGTGCATTCACCTATATTGCCGATCCCGGCATTCAAGCTGTTGGCCAATTCGATAAGACAGACAATTCTCTCGACACCCACAAACTGCGTTTTGGATTTGGTGATCAAGGATACATCGCTATACAAGGTACGGGCTTTAGTAGCCTGACCGAAGTGCTTGTGAATGGCATTTCGGCGCAGGATCTGACATTGGAAAACGCTAATTTGTTAAGCTTTAGGTTGCCACAAAACACATTAGGTAACCTGGACATCCGGGTTAGTAATTTCGGAGAGGGCATCGATCAGGTCCAGAATGAAAATATTACTATTGAGTTGGCAGGTTCCGGCCAGCTCCAAGGCTATGCATTTGCAAAACGCGCTGAAGATTTCCTCATAACGGTTAGTCGAGACAAACTGAGCTGGGAGCTCAATACCACCCGGGATGGACTAGTACCCGAGCTGTTGTCGAAAGGCGGCTTCGTGGGAGAAATCTTGGATGTGGCAATCAGCAACAATTATTTGGTATTTCTTGTCGAAGAAGACACAATAACGACCTATGTATATGATTTGAATAACCTGTATTCTCCTGCGCTGGTCAATCGTATTGAGAATAAATCGAACCATACTTTAGCCAATATCCATACTTCAGGCGAGCTAATCATTGCCCAGGATAGTGACCGGTTGTTTGCCGGCTATGCGCGGGGTAGTGAGTATGCACCAATACCGCTAAACTCAGATGCGCTGTCAGTGAGCTACGATCATGAAGGCGTCTACCTCTTATTTAATACCAGGGTTGAGTTTAGGTCTTATAATGACCTCACCGACTCTTCCGTTAGTCACTCACACACACTGGCTGCTGCTGAAGATCTGATTATCTCCGGTCAGTTTCTCTTGGTTCGCTCGGACGATAAACTTGAGCTTCTCGACACAGGGCTCTTTAAGCGCGGTGGTGACCCATTAATCGGTGTTGCGTTCATCGAACAAAATCGAGTAAGCCTGAATGGTGAGTTGCTCGCAACCCATAGCGATGGCGACACGTTCCTCGAAGTATATGATATTCAGCCGTTTGGACAGGAACTAAGCCTGCATTTTCTAAGCAACGTTGTTTCTCAATCGGCAAGCATTTCTCAGCTGTCTTCATCCGGTGAAATTCTGGAGTGGTTTGATCAACAAAACTACTACAACGTAGCGCTGCCGTTTAACAATCTCTGGCAACTGCAACCTGCCAAAATCGCAATGGAAAGAGAAACTCTCGCACTCGGTATCGCAGGACCGGCAGAAAATTGGCAGGATGTCGTCGTTCAAATTACTCCCGAGAGCACAGGCCTGCCGCTCCCAGGCATTACGAGATTGGTGGGAGATCAACTTCTGTTCGATGTGACTACCAGTCCTTATCAACTGAATGATGTTTATGCTGTTGGCCTCGCGAATGATCCTCAACAGGATATTGACGGTGCTTCAGTCAGAATCGATCTGCCTAGACTTATCGAGACGGACAAGTTATTTGGCATGCGTCCAATGGAAGTAAGCTACGTTGCACCTGCAAACAGCATTACCGACCGTATGACGTTCTATCAGGTTACCGGTCGGCAATTACATCAAACCCAAGAAGTAATTCTTGGCGAACAGCACTTCGGTGTAGATAGCTTTACGGTTAATGAAGCAGGTACGCAGCTGACATTCTCAACCTCATTTGCAGTTCCAGGCCTTAAGACACTGCAATTAGTGCAGGATGGCGGTGCGCTTGTGCATACACTACCTGGGGCTGTTCGTATGACCCAGGCCATCGAAATTGAAGGTATAGAGACCAGTAATGTCAAGGGTGGAGCCCTGTCCATCAGTGACTCGGGAGGTGATCAGATAGCCGTTACCGGAGAAGGCCTCGCCGGATCACTCGCGGTGTATCTAATTCCTTTCAACGACGGTACGACTATTCATGATAACTACCGCCTGGATTATCGAATAGATGCCGGTAGATTAATTGCTGACTCACCGGTTAGCCTACCAGGCAAACAGTACCAGTTAGTTATTCATCGTCAGGCAACGGACGAAACAGTCTTTGCAAATGAATCCTTGGTATTGTTAGGGATTGACGACACAGCGCCGGTTCTGGATGGAGGTGGCGTCAACAAACTGGATTACAAATCGGCACTTGTACTTCCCTACAATGAAGCTGTCGATGCTGCAGTAGCCGAGTTCTCCGTGATCAAGGATTTTCTGGATTACTCAGATTCCCCATCAACTGATATAAGCATCAGATTTGAACTGGTCAACTTGTCGTCTGATACTATTGCGCTGCGTCTTAAGAGCGGTCAACTGTTGGAGGATAATGCCCGTTATCGCGTTGCTATTACTCAGATACAGGACATATCAGGTAACTTGGCGGGCGACGGAACTTTTAACCATGTCTTCACTGCTAATGACACGCTTCCGCCGAAAGGGCTTGTAGTATTACGAAAAGCCGACGGTGCAGTTGTGGATGCTGCGACGATATTGACGAAAGGGCGTTCCTATCAATTTGAAGTCGCTGCCGAAGATAACTACGACACAAATGATTCGAGTAAAGTGACCTTCCAATTCCGGGAAAGAACGCGGTTCGATACATCTGCATCCGGTTGGAACTCGTTGCAAATGGGAGTAATCGAAACCGATATCGAAAGAAGCTTCGAATTTTATGAAATCCTCCTAGAAGCGAAAGACAGGCAAAACAATAAGTCCGAGTTCACGGTTAGGGCGGATGTTAGAGATCCGATTATCAATCTGGAGAACTTTAGTACTGATCCCTCCGAGCCCGAAGAATCCGTAAGGGCTGCATTGCGGTTTGATTTGGTGGGCGATGTAGATATGGTTTACCAAGCACGAATGAATGTAGACAAGATTCGCAACGGTCAGCCGATGGATGTTTACAGTTCCTATGATCATGGCACCGGGGAGGCAATGGGATCCTTCTTGAATCCTAAGATCAAGGATCTGTTGCCGGAGGGAGCAACACTCACGCCTGTTGAGATGACAGCCCGATTAGAAGTTGAGTATGGCTTTGGTTTTACTAAAGTTCTGGATCACGATTATACCTTGTATCTCGACAAGACTCCGCCGTCGATTCAAATCGTTTCACCTGAAGATGGTAGCCACATTCCATTGGACGAGAGAACGGACGTTCTGATAAAGGCTTTTGATAAGTATGGTATCGAAACCGTTGAAGTCAGCCGTAATGGTGGAATGGCCGAGTTGTTGGAGGACCCGACGCGCTACAGCTTCGTTCCAACTGCCGGAGAGCTGGATGACGGCGTTGTCATAACTGCAACCGCTACCGATCCGAATGGTAACGAAAGTCAGCCGGCACAAATTACGCTGTTCCCATACGATGCCGTGGCTGGTGCTCCGAAAGTAGAGATTATTACACCTGTAAACGGTAAGGAATTCCGTGAAGGTCAGGAAGTTACTTTCGAAGTTTTGCTGCGCAACGTACCAGATGCAGAACTTTTCTTGGATATAGGTGGTGTTGAAGCTTCCACAGGTATTTCTGTTTCTCATCCGGGGGATGGAACGGAAAGGCAATTTATCACAACAACCATTCCGGAAGTGAGTGAAGATATTGTGATATTGGCAAGACTCCAAAAAGGCACCTTGAAAGCCTATACCTTCCTTTCAGTCAAGGATGATCCGGGCATTTCCGAAGAGATAGCCGTGCAGGTATTACCTTCTGAACATTTGCTTACGGGTACTCAGTTGTTGGTCTCTGGCGCTGTGCCGGACGGTATGGTCGACTACGCGGCATCTTCAGCTCTCAAAGTCTATGATCCTACTGGCAGCCCTACACCCGGAATCATGCCTATGACTGCTTCTTTCTTTAGTGATGTAAATGCTGAAGGCAGTAGCGTTTTAGTTGAAGCCATCTTGAATGATTTGTCGGGGAATGAAAAATATGGCTTCTATCCACGGCAAAAAATACCCTATTTCTCAGATAATGGAACTATTGATTGGCTAGTTGCCGGTGATGCAAGCGAGCAAATCGCAGGTCTGGAACAAATCGCCGGTTTGGCTGGTGAAGGCATAATTACGGTATTTAATCGTCGCGGTGGTGGATACCAGGTAGTTCTAGGCAATGAAACCATTGACCAAAGTGCAACCGGAGCGGTCATCCATATGCAATCGACCGGAACCGGTTTGATTACCCAGGTCCAGTCTGAAGGTCAACATGAGCTGTTATTTTACAAGCTATCCAATGGTTCATTGGAAGCGGCTCGTCGATATACCTTGTCTGGCAATTTGGTTGGGGCGAACGGCGATACCGCATTCATTCGCCACGGTGAGCTGTTTAGCGCTCTTAAGCTTACTGACAATGGTGCGATACAAGTTGCCGGTTACCAGTTAGGTGAACCTGTACTGGACGCAAGAGTTGCCGCGGATAAACTCTTCCTCCTAACTGAATCAGGATTTTATAAGTTTAAAGTGGCGGTTGACGGCGTTCCGCATTTAGCTCAGGAGGCTTTTATTGCGTTGCCTGATCAGCAAGGTTTTGCGACTGACGGAATCTATATCACCAGTTGGTCGGACCAAAGTCTAAGCCATCACCAAGTGCTCGCCGACAATTCTCTCGTCGCGCTTGGGGATTCCGAATGGCCGCTTGGAAATACGGTAACCGACTATGAAATCGACGGAGATATCGTATGGTTAAGAACGGTGAAACCGGATGATCAGGTACTCTGGCAGGCATATCGAAATTCCGAGTTAATTGGCCAACTTATCAATGCCAGCGAACAGTTCTTAGTAGCGCCCAAAGCGCTTTACACTTCATCCTTACGGGATGGATTAAGTACTGTGATAAGAAAGGAGATTAATACAACAGAGGTTTCTCCAACGATAACTGCCTCCGCTGAACCTCGGAACTTTGGTGCTTTGGTAGAAGTATCCTTGAATGAAACTGTTACAGGTCAAACCCGAGTTTCGTTCACACAGACTGACCGGGCTATACCTCACATTGAACAGATTGTCGGTGGTGAAAGAACCTGGCTCCTGCCTTATGCAGAATTAACTGCAGAACCGCTAACCGTTATCGTTCAGACTCACGGCGGCGAACAAAGCGATACTTTGGTTGTTGATGTCAGCCATCTTTCAGATGTCCAGACGTTAATACCTGTTGACCAAGCATCGATAGTCCAAGGTGCGAGAGTGCCCGTCGTTGCGGCCTTGGGCAGTTCCGCCAGAACCTCGTCTCAAAGTATTACTGTAGCCGGGATCGCTTATCCAATGGCCGCCACAGGCAATCATGCCTGGCAATGGCTCAATCTACCTTCTATTGATGAAGTGGACCTGGAGTTCAGTCATCAGGTGAATTCGGCAGATAGTGCCACACATAGAGTAAATTTACAGGCGAACTCGCCGGAACAGGCCTCAGTGATTCTGCTTAGCCCGTCAAACAATGCGAGCGTTGCGGAAGGTGACGAGATTCAAGTCAGGTACTCTGCTGTCGATACCGGTGACGTGCCGGCCAACTACATAGAAATTACGTTGCTGGATTTCAACCGCAATGAACTAAGTCGCGTACTTAGCATCCAATCGCAAGGCGAAGCCACACTGCGCCTGCCTGCCGTCGATGCGCTTTCTACCTATTACATTAAGGTTCGGGCCTATTTCGGTGAAGAATATCGCTTCAGTGAGCGTGAAGTGGGTATTCGAATCGCTCCTAAGTTGCATGTGCCGAACCCGGTATTAAACGGAGCTTCATCAAGCGTGTTTGTTGGAAGTGAGCTGACTTGGACCCTTACCAACACGGATCTGGCAGGATATGTCTCCAGGGTTGAAGTTTATGATGCGGCCAACACCTTGTTGGCCTCCGGGGAAACAGAGGTGTCGCTGGCCGTACCTTCAGAAACCGATAGGCTCCTGATCGTAGCCACTGTGCAAGATGAATTTGGTAATGATCGGACCACGCAGCAGGAAGTTCAGGTTGTTCAGGGTTACAAACCGAACCTGGAGCCATCAGGAGTTGTCTTCGATGTAATGCTGCCGGATGCTGATGGCGCTTGGTTCGCCCAAGGCCGCCAGTTACGCAATGAAAACCAGGAAGTTGTTGCTACGCTGGATGCGGACATCACCGCAATGGTGCGTCTGGAGGACCGGTTATTGCTGGCCTTGGCGAATCGGCAACTGGTCATTCTTGATCCTGACGAGAATTTCCTCATTGCGGGGACGCATCCGACGCAAGATGTTATCACGGATCTGGCCGTAGGCTTTGACACCATACTTGCTATTGCGGGAGAAGATCTTCAGGCTTTCAATGTTGCCGGTAACGCCCTCACTGATGTTGCCGTTACTGTTCGAGATGGAGACTTGGAATATGATTACAGTCCCACTGCGCCAGTTCTTGATGTCGTGCGCCATAGAGCAGGCTTTGGTGTATTGAGGGGTGATGCCTATTTCAATGTTGTTGACCACGACATCGGCGCAGAGAGTGTTGTTATTGATTTAGGCAGTTCGCTGGAAATCCCCGGGGCTACAGCCATGGTTGCAGTTGGTGATTTGGTAGTTATTGCTACCTCCATTGGCGATCTCTTCAGCCTTGATCGAAGTGGACAGCTTTGGCAACAATTTGGGGCGGATGTTCAGGCCGACCATCTGATTTCCCTTGGCCATTACGTAGTTGCCCTAGGCGCTGAACAGCAACAAGTCCAGTATCTGAATGTCTGGAATGGTCGTGCACCCGAAAAGGTAGGCCAATTCACTCTTGAGCTGCCGACAGATCTGCATCGTGGGCAGTTGTTCCAAGGTAAAATCTATTTACCGGGTGAACCTGGCCAGACCCTATTGCCTGGGCGCAATAACAACACGATCACTCGAATCTACGCTACTGAGCGACCTAAAGGATATGCCACGGATGTAGCCATTGAAAATGGGCGCATTGGCGTCGCTGCGGGCCTTTATGGCGCTCAACTAGTCGATTACAGCCAAGGGGGTTGGCAGGAGAAATCCTATCCGGAGCAGCGCGATACTGTTGGGAGCCATGCGGTTGCCCTTGACGAAGGCACGCTTTACCTGGCCCAGAATGATCGTCGTGTAGTAGTGGCAGTGAGCTCCGACGCGCTTCTGAATGAAGCCGCCAGTGACCAGGTAGTATTCTCGGGCTTCGAAACCGGACATTTGACGACGACACCTACCATGGTGCTCGCAACCGATGGCGGTCGGATACATTTTGCCAGTAAATCCAACTTCAGCCTGACAGATACTATAGAAGTCGCATCCGGCGAAACTATCATTAGCCTGGTCACGCACGGCGAAGTTATCTATGTGGCGACGGATAATCACCGTTTGTATCGGGTCAAACCAGGAACTTTGCCATTTGATGATTTTCTGGTAGAGATCTCTTCACTGATCGATGGTGCGACGCACACAATGGAACATCTTGCGACCTCTGGAGATCACCTCTATTTCACCCTGGAAAATTCCATCCACAAGCTGGATCTCAATTCTTTCCAGAATACTGTCATTGATCTAAACGATACTTTGAATATTTCAGGACTCACATACGGCAATGGCCTTGTCTGGGTGGCACAACAAACAACTTCAGAAGTACTGCTTAGAGCCATAGAAACTGAAAATTGGACAGCGGTAGAGGAATCTGAGTTTGCTATCAACCGTCAGATTACCGGATTGGATACCGACAACGGATTGCTTGTCGCGGCGCTTGGTGGCAATGGCGTAGAAATCTTTCAGTTAGGAGACAGTTTGCTCGGTAACACTGCCGCGCTGCGCGAACCGGCCCCCAGCCACGAGTTTATTCAGGGCGACCTGCTGATGCTGACCTTAACTGAAACGGACTATGTCGCGTCTGTCAAATATATGATCAATGGCGAAGTGGTTAGTGGCAGCTACGAGGCTCCCTTCAGTGCGACGTTGCTGGTGCCGCCTTCACTTAGAAATGGTCAACCATTCCTGGTAAATGCATTGATCGAAACCGTTGCCGGTGACCGGATACTCTCGGGCAATAGAGAAGTGTTACTACAGGGTGAAGACCTTCCGGGGAATGCGTTTAATGTAATCATTACCCATCCGGTATCAGGTATACCGACCTTCGAACCCAAACCGTTGGAGATTAGTGCGGAAGTCAAGGATAGCTCCGAGCCGGTTTATCAAGTCGAGTACTGGGTGACTAAAGAAGATAATCCGGATGATCCCTTTGAAATCATCGGAAAACACTATGGTCCGGAATACGTCATTTATCGGAGCGATATCGAAAGTGGCCAGTACTTAAAAGTCAGAGCCGTTGATGTGTTCGGTAATACGACGGAATCGGAACCAGTTCAAATCATTCGTGCGGAAGACAATGTTTTACCTTCTATTTCACCGTTTACAATCGACGGACCGATGTTGGCTCCTACTGAAATAGTGGCCGAGCATGACTTTGTTCTTGAAAGCACCGTAGCGGATCCCGAAAGTGGCGTCGAATCGGCAATCCTCCGTCGAAATGGCATTATCGTGGCCGCTGTCTTTGAAGATGGTTCAATTACCCACCGCGAAACCACATCTCGGGAAGGGCAGAACCTAACTTACGAACTGACAGTCAAGGATCGCGCGGGTAATCAGAAGGTCTTTGCGCAAACTTATGAAATTGTGGAAGACGAAGCACCACAGATTGAGTTTTTTGAATTGATTTCCTCGCCGGTAGCCGAACAGAGTTTGCTGGAAATTAAATATCGCGTATCCGATGCCGTTGCGATCAACAAAGTAGAAGTCAGTTGGAACGGTTTCACGACGACCCATCTGGCGAACAATGCGACGACTTTCTCCAGCCCGCTGCCATTTTATCTGCGCGACAAGCGAACTGAGCGATTGCCAACTAGCCAAAATCAGGATCTAACCCTTACAGTTACTGATGATATTGGCCAGGTAACGAGCCGGAACATTTCGGTCACTGTACTACCCGACCAAATTCCACAAGCCGGTAACTTGGGAGTCTCGTTCACGACCAATGAAATCTATGGCAATACGACGATTATCAACATTACCGACATTGAGAGTGCAAACGATGGCACAGACTCCGTCCTCATAGAAATCGTAGAAAGTTCGCCGAATGCCGGTAAGGTTGTGAAGTCGCAAACCCACACGGATCCATCAAGGTCTGCCGCTCTCGGTATATTGCTTCCTACTAATACGATTGCAGACGATACCTACCGTTTCAAAGTGCGGTTGACCGATCATCTGGGGCAAAGTGATGAAACGGGTGAGTACAGCATTAGTCTGACGCGTCAGCCAAATGAACTGAAGTTCCATAAGGAAGCGGATCAGGCCGCATTCAATCCAGTCGCTTTTGCAGTTGGCGATCTTCCGGTTTATCAGATTGCAGTCTTGGATAGCGCGCAGCGCCGGGTTCCGTTCCAGACTGTCCAGTGGACTCTAACCGAATTGGATGCTGATGGTGAGATTGTAAAAGAACAAGATCTTGGAACGGCCCTGTCAGACATTAACGGTCTGGCTGTTCTAAATCTGGATTCTTCACAGAAAGCCGGTTTGCATGATTTGCGAGCAACCTTGGTGGCCAATCCTTTGGTCAATACACTGCGCCGGATACGGATTGACGCAAGCGACACGGTAGAACTCCGGTTTGCCAATGTTGGTCAGGTGATGGCGGGGGAACTCTTCAGTCTGCTCGTAAGCGCCCATGATGCAGGTGGTAATCTGGTCACGGACGATTCGGTGACCAGAGTGAAAGTGCAATTGCCCCACCAGGGATTCCATTTTGGATTTGCCACGAATCTGCAGATTACGCCACTCGCCGAGGGTGAAGAAGCCATCATTACATTAAACAAGGGCCAGGCGGTTGTCCCGGTAAGCGTTCCGACGGAAGCTCAGGTCTATTTGGCCAATGTCTCTATGGACGATCCTTTGCATGTATCGACGGAATACTATCCGAATGCTAATTCAGTTGACACCGTCACTGTCAGTGAAATACCCGTGCCGGTAATCGCCAACGAGCCTTTCCAGGTTAGATTGGAAGCCGTCGGTAGGACGAATCATGAACTGGGCGAGGATGAACGACTTGAGGCCGGTGAAACGGTCACTGTGGGCGCCCTATTGTTAGATAAATACTACAACCAAGTCGAGCGCCTTGATCCATTGTCTACACCTCAGGACGCTGACGTTGCTATCGATCTCACGGTGGATGGCGCAGCTGTCTTGAATACGGAGAGCAATAGCGTTCAGGATCAGATAGTGCGGGGCTATGGTGAATTTACCGTTGCCACAGCCGAGGTCGAAACAGTTACCGTATCGGTCAACGGAGTTACGCCTAATCTCGCCACAATCAGTAAACTGGGATCTCTGGAATTAGACTTCCTCAAGCGCAAGCCCGCAATCTATGAATCCAGGTTCGATCAGGTCGTAAATAGTGATGTCCTCACTGCGAGCCTTGAATATACAGAAGGTGTAGAAACCACCGGTGGCGAAACGCTGGCAAGTTTCCGTTATCAGGGTAGTGAAGTTGTCGGAGAATTTTCACTTGCTGCCAACGAGTTAACCGGTGGAACCACCTTACGGTTTGTTCCCGAAGCACCTCTCGATTTAGGCGCTTGCTACGAAGTAACTGTGGTACCGACGGCAATGCAAGGTATTGCGGCGAATGATGAGGTGTTAGCGCAGACTCAGAATATCTGTACTTCCACTGCAATGTTAACTGTTCCTGATGATCGCTACTTCCTGGCAGGGAGCACGATCTTGCTGGGTACGCAGTATGCAGATGGCTTGGATCTCGCGGGTCTGGAAGGGAACCTTGCCGTTGAGCGTGTTGAAACCGAGCTGCCATGGACAACGACACCTTATCAAAGCCTGTCGGTTGATCTGAGTGCTGTAGAAATGACAGCGCCAACCTTTGCAGAAGATGGCGTCCGACTGGCCATTTCATTATCCGGCAAGGTGCCAGGCGTGGATGAGCCTACCTTTGTCAGTGGCAATCAATTGTTAATCACCATCTTAACTCCGAACGGAGACTTCGATAGCGATGGTCTGTCGAACTCACTGGAAGTGCAATTGGGGTATGACCCGGCCAATTCGGATTCTGATAACAACGGTATTCCGGATGGCGATGAGGATTTCGACGGCGATGGACTCAGTAACCGAGATGAGTTGGAAAATCAGTCTGATCCTAACAATCCGGATACGGACGGAGATGGACTGAACGATTTCGATGAGTTTATCAATGGCTCTGATCCTAATAGTAATGATACCGATGGTGACGGTATACCGGACAAGGTAGAAGTTGTTTCAGGATCTGATCCGAGCAGCGGGTATGACCCGTTTGTCGATCCCACATACATAACGAGTCTGTCGGTGACTCCATCTAGCGTTAGCTTCGTTGAGGGTGAATCACCCAATACGGAACAACTGAATGTGATGGCGACATTCCGTTATGAAGAGCGAAACTATCCGGCAGATATTACTTCTATTGAGGACATTCTCGGATATGTGTCCGGCGACGATAGTGTGGTAACGGTTGACACTACCGGTTTGTTAACCGCACAAGCCGAAGGCGAAACTGCAATTCAAGTGAGTCTGTATAGCAACAGTGCGGTTAATCAGTCTGTTCCTGTTGTCGTCACAAGTCCGCCTCAAACTGAACCGTCTTTTGAGTTGAATCTATTGCTGCTCGACACTGAAGTGCCGCAAATGCTCTATCCTTCTGCGGATACCTTTGGGTTTATTGTCTTTGATCTGGTAAGTAGCGAACAGTTTGCAATTGAAGATGCCGAACTGGTCGTCAGCCAGGATGAGGGCGAAGAGGATTGGATCGAACGTTATCCGCTACTGACTGATTGTGAACTTAAGGATCGTTTTGATGACGATCCATGTGGAGATTCTCCATACCTCGTCAAGGATGAAACGACCTTCTTTGCTGGCGATTCGTACTTTACCGGTGAGCTTGAGCGGGATGAAAATAATGCATCGAGGTATTTCCTCATTGTGCCGAAACAGCTTGGGAATTTCGTCGAAGATATTTCACTGGTGCTAGAGTTGGCTGTTGATCCGGACGGAGAAAGCATCGATGCCACCCGTTCCTTGACAATACCGTTTACAGCTCAGGTGCCGGTGCCCACGCTTAATCCCGGAAGCGAAGGAACTATTGACCTAGATGAAAGCTGGATAGATGAATATTTCGATTACACCCTAACGATTACTGAAGGCTATCCAATGGAGCTTTTGGATTGGTGGAGTTACCGATATAGTCAGACGTTACTCGCCGATCCAGCATTCCATGACACTCGGATTGAATACCTACTGGATGAATCCGTTGTGGGCTATGTCGATAATAAACGTGTTGTTAACTGGCCGCATTATCGCATGCACTACGAAGTGTCTGCCGATCTTTACCGCCCATCTTTGGAGGACAACGGAAAATTGCTGTCGGTACGCATTGTCCAGGATGGGGGTAAAACCTTTGAAATTGATGGTCCTGTCCTCGAAGTACAATCTCTGTCAGATGGCGATGAGCCTTATGTCGAAGCTCTGATCGGAGATCTACGGACTCGTGATTTCGGAGCTTATCAGGATGAGTACGGCTGGGCGTACTATGCTTTGCGAAACGGTGTTTCGGAACAGCAGAACCTTCGTTACGTATTTAATGTCATTGAGCAAGGAGACGTGTCCAATCCTGTTTATACGCCGGATTCTCGATTGGCTTTCCGCGTGTATTCGAATGAGTCGATATCGAAAATTTACGTTGGTGATCTGGCTGAAAATCCATTAATGGATGCGCCGCAGTTGGGATTTGTTAAGCTCAACGATTTCGATTTTGCGTTCGAGGGTGAACTTGAAATCTTAGAAAACTATATCAATGACGATGGGATATTGACGCTATTCCTGGAGCCTGTCGGTTTTGAAGGTGAGCCTGCAGATATGGTAAGCGCCAGCGTTAGTTTGTATGTTGACGACAATCCGTCGCCTAGCCTGATAGATGTGACACCTTATGATCCTTTCATCTATGAAGGTGGTAGCAATTCACTAGTCGTTGATATTGAAGATGATGGTAGGGATGTGATTATGGTTGGCGCGATACTTTCACTGCCTTCGGAAGACACCGAAGTCATCGGTGTGGTTACCAGTGTTCATAACGACCGAATGCATCTGAGTAAAGATGACGAGTTCCGGCTGTCGATACCCCTGCGTTCCTATCAGCCACCGGGTGAGTATTCAATGACTATTGTGATACTGGATGCACTGGGACAGTGGTATGTAGATGACGATTATGAGTTCTCAGTAAAACCAAAACCTACTCCCCGTACCCCAATGGAAGAGGTAAGCGTACCTTTCGTAGCGACGCGGGAACTTATGGCCACGGAAGCCTATTCTATCTTTGCTGTCGATACTACCGAAGAGGGCGAACACTACTTCTGGGTCACGAATGCGAATTTCGACGCGCACATGATGGTCTACAGAGGAGCCTACAATAGGAGCTACAACGATGACTATTGCGGCCTTAACCCAGGGATTTCGACATATCTGAGTCCTGATGACGAAGTCTATTTGGTAGTCGCTGACTTGGATGTCCAGGAATATGAAATCGACGACTATGTGGCAGACCTATACTACGGCTCCGAACCTGATGAGCATCCGGACGAATATGGGTTCGAGAACGGTGAACTAGGAGAGTATGAACGCACCTTTGAAGTTCGAGGTGTTTCAGAATATGGTTCATCGGAATATGGAAATAGCATTGACTGCGGCGACTATGGCGACTATGGCGACTATGGTGACTACGGCGATTATGGTGACTATGGGACCTAACACCGCTAAATCGTGATTGCCGTCTTTTGCTTGAGGTTACAAACATTCAGGAAGTTTATTGAAGAGAAATGCAATGAAGAAACTACTTATGACGACACTTATTTCCACGTTGTTGCTGACAGCTTGTAGTCAGCAGGAGTCTGTTGGAAAAGTAGATGGAAAGGAAATCTCCAAACAGTCCTTCGAGTCTTATCTTAAACACAAGAACATTCCATCGAGTGATGCAGAGCGCGCTGGGCGTGCTCTTAATGCCTACTTGGAACGCACTGCTCTGGCGGCTGCCATACAAAAGACGGAAAAGCTGGATGGTTCTCTCATTGCAGCGGAAGTCGAAGAGTTTCGTAAACAAGTGTTGCTAAACCGGTACTTTGAGATGTTTTTACAGGATGCCATCAGCGACGATGCTGTCCGGAATTACTATTCCAACAATATCGAGAAATATCAAAACGCTAAGGTTCAAGTTGCGCACATTCTCCTTCGTGTGAAACCGACAACTGATGAATCCACTCGAAAAGCCATTCTCACTACCGCCCATGAAGCTTACAGCAAGCTTCAAGCCGGAGAGTCTTTTGCGGAAATTGCCCGGCAATACTCCGAAGATAAAGTATCCGCCGCCAAGGGCGGCAGTTTGGGGTGGATAAATGAAGGTGCAGTCGCCCCGGAGTTTTCTGAGAAAGCCTTTGCAATGCAACCGGATACGATCAGCGAACCTTTCTTAACATCCTTCGGTTTCCATATTCTCAAAGTGCTGGATGGCCCACGGGTCGTCAAGAAACCTCTTGAAGCAGTAAAAGGGGATATTCGCTATCAACTGCGTAGTCAGGCCAAGAGAGCGGAAACAGAACGTCTGCTGAAATCGGTAAAAATCAGCCAGGGAAGGTAGGTCATGGTTTCCTTTATGAATATACAGGGATGTTTTTATAAAGTTCGATTTATAGAAGTCCCGGGGATTTGGTTCCGGTTGGCCATGGTAATCGTTCTTGTCGCTGCCGGATCCGCCTGTCAAGAGGCATCGAACGATGCAAGCCAGGAACATCCAGCCGGGTCTTCACCGGAAACTGGGTTTGTCGAGGATGCCGCAGCATTCGATGACTCCCCCGTCCTGGCAAAGGTAAATGGTCATCCAGTCACTGAACTTGATGTTGAGTTGACAATTGTCCGAACTTTTTCGCAAGCCGAGCAAATGCTGCTAAACGACGATATCAGGCAAAAAACTCTCGAAAGTATGGTGGCGAGTAAGGCTATGCAGCTTGTTGCAGAAAAAGAGCTCACTGATGACGATCTGGCGCTCATTCGAAAGCAAACTGCAGCTTACGAAGAGGAATTACTGGTTAAAGCGTATCTGGAACAAGTGGTTTCGCCAACGCCCGTTTCCACCAAAATGGTGGAAGATTATTACCGTCAAAACCCTGAGCGATTTGGTGCGAAAACCGTTAAACAATATGAGTTGCTGCGTACCCGGACTGTTCCCACCGAGACTCAGCGTGATGGATTGCTGGCAAATGTGAACACTATTCGTAATACACGGGTTTGGCATGAAAAGCAGGCGGAATGGCAGACCTTATATGGTTTGTTCTATCGACAGGGCGAGTTACTGGACGGATTGCTGGACCCGGAGATTGAGCAAGTGATTCAGCGCTTGGAAGCCGGCGATGTATCAGACGTGGTTTATATAAAAGGCATCCCATTTATTATGCGGGTTACGGGCACCCGGGAACAAGCGCCAAAGCCCTTGAGCGAAGTCAGTGGTGAAATACGCAAAATGCTGGCACCCCAGCAGATGCGCAAGGCTGTTCGTGCGGTGATGGATAGTGTCATCGCGAATGCCGAGATCGAGTATATCAATGACGAACTTTAACCAGTAATCAGGAACAGGTCTTTTAGGGATGAGTGGCACTCCGCAAAATAAAGCCGCCTTTGAGGCGGTTCAGTATCAGCAAAAGTTCGGGCCGGGATATCTCCGTAAAATAACAGCGAACTTGTTTCTGCTGTGTTTGACGGTCATCTCGATTGCAGGCTATTCACTCCCTGCTTTGGCAGTGGATGCCTGCACGGACACTTTTCCCAACGGTCTTCAAGTGCATAGCGGTTCAGGTCAAATCGAGTTAGGTTATAATGCGCAGGTTCTGGGCGTACCGAGCCCGAGGTTGGAGACGCCAAATCTGAATGTTAATTCAGGATCTTCGCAGCTGAGCTGCGGTGCACAGTCGTGTCTCTCTTCGGGGTTGCCGGTTTCTACCTTCCACTGGCCGGTCTTTAAAAGCACGACTGAGAGCAATACATTCGAAGTTGCATACAACGGATCTGCGGCACTTTCACAGGTTAACGGTACCGAATTTGGCACTATCTTGTTAAATGCTGAATCTCAACTGCAGTTTACCGAAGCGAATCTTGAATATCGAATCGGCCGAATGGAGTTAGGCAGCAACGCCAAGGTTTATTTGCCGCCAGGCGACTATTGGATTCGCCAGCTCAATATCGCGTCCAGCAGCGAAATCCTTACCGACAGCAATGGGACGGTAAGGCTGTTCGTGCAGGAAAACCTTAGTATAGGCTGGTCGGCCCAAGTCAACATGACGAGTTCCGGAGAGGAAGCCGATGCAAGCCGGCTTTTGGTGTATGGATTTGGCGATATCGTCTTAAATAGCAACGTCCGTATTAGCGGTTTACTTTTTGCCCAAGGCCGTATTGAGCTCGGTTCCCAGGCCACGGTTTATGGTGCAATAACGGGATCGACCGTTATTGCGAACAGCATGGCTAAGATCTATTACCGGCCGGCGGCAGTGAACAGTCTCGACTACGGCCTGATATGCGGTACTTCCGATACCGATGGCGACGGTATTCCGGACGCCAATGACCCCGATATTGATGGCGATGGTATCGTCAACGAACAGGATGCATTTCCTTATGACGCCACAGAATCTTCTGATTTGGATGGCGACCTTATCGGTGACAATGCTGATACTGATCGTGACGGCGATGGATTTTCCAACATCGATGAAATTCATGCAGGCACAGATCCGGACAATGCTGTCAGTGTGCCTGAGGACATCAATGGCAACGGAACACCGGACAACTTAGAAGGTTATGTAAACAGTTGTACGGCCAGCTATCCGAATGGTTTACAAAGCCACTCGGATAACGGGGTGATTTTACTGGGCTACAACTCCCAAATCTCTGATACGGCTGTAACGGAACTTCAGACTCCGACACTTTACTCGAATGGCGGATCGACAGTATTGGGCTGCTACAACCAAGCCTGTTTTGCCAGTGGTAACGCGCTTTCGACCTTTACCGCGCCGGATTTCAAATTGTCGCAAGATACCAACGACATCAATGTGCCTTATAACGGCAGCGGCACGATAGGCGCAGATGGCGCATATGCATTTGATACGGTGAGTCTTAATTCGCAAGCCATCCTGACACTAAGTCCTGAGCAGAATGAGTATTTTATAAAGCGGCTCGATGTAGGGCAGGGCGGGCAGCTTGTATTGCCTGCAGGCGATATTTGGATCGATGAACTAACAATGGGCTCTGAATCCCAACTGCTGATAAGTGGCAGCGGTACTGTCCGGCTATTTATCGGTAAAAGCCTTAATCTTGGATGGCGCGGCCTGGTTAATTCTCCCGCACTTGGTCAGGAAGGAAGCTCCGGCCGGTTACTCATATACAGCTATGGTGGAATTTCGCTTAACAGTGAAAGTACTGTCAGCGCATTGCTTTACGCTGCTGGAACAGTTGACATTCAAACCCAGGTCAACGTTTTCGGCGCAGTCGTAGCAGGCACGATTAACACCAACAGTTATGTCAATGTTCACTATCGGCCCACCGGCGTTGCGCAGCTGGATTTCGGTCATTTATGCGATATGGACGGCGACTCGGTTTACGATAAGCTGGATACGGATCGTGATGGAGATGGCGCATCAAATGATACGGAACAACTAGCTGGCACAGATCCCAACGATCCCGACAGCAGCCCGGCGGCAAGCCTCTCAGACTTGGTGCTTGTTAAGAATCGGGTAATGTCTAATGATGGTGTGCAACTGGCGGGAATTGCTAGCGAAGGATTTTGGCTCGGACCTTTCCCCACCACCCAGGAAAATGCGCCGACCGTAACTGTACCTGAGGGGCAGTATAAGGTGACTTACGCGTATTCCAACGGGGCAACTTTGGATACTGCGTCGGCGACAGTCAATGTCAATGCCTGCCTCCCGATAGAGCAACGCTCCAGGAGAAGTCAGGTCACCATTACATGGGAAGAACTCCAAGGCGCGACCGCGTATGAAGTGTTCCGCGCGATAGAGTCGGCTCCGAATGATTTTCAGAAAATTGCAGAGGTTACTAATCCCCTTTATGCCGACAATAGTGTTGCCAATGAAAATTCTTACTTATATGCGATCGGCGCAATCACTGACAATGGCACCTGTTTTTCCAACGTCGTGAGCTCCCATCCAACGGCCAGCAGAAGCCGAGGCCCGATCAACTATGCTCCGGTCATTTACTCTCAACCGATTACTCACGGAACCACCGGTTATTTGTATAACTATGACGTAAACGGCGCTGATCCGAACAATGATCTGAATGTCCGCGGGGCAGTGGACGATGCACTGACATTCCGTTTGGTCAACGCCCCTGGCGGCATGATCATTGACGAGAGCAGTGGGTTGATTGAATGGCTGCCCGGCCAAGCAGGTGTCTACGAGATTACGGTGGAACTTGCCGATGCAGAGAGTCAGGATTTGCAGAGTTTCAGTCTGGAGATCGAAGACCTGGATCAAGGACCCGGCGATGATATGGATAACGACGGTAT
Organism: Hahella sp.; assembly: GCA_028280065.1. GTDB lineage: Bacteria > Pseudomonadota > Gammaproteobacteria > Pseudomonadales > Oleiphilaceae > Hahella. The sequence goes on along the minus strand of JANQMN010000034.1, from coordinate 22,171 downwards.
TCCGGATGATATTGATCCGGACCGCGACGGCGACGGTGTTAATAACGATGAGGATGCCTTCCCCAATGATCCTTCTGAAACCAAGGATAGCGATGGTGATGGTATAGGGGACAATGCTGACGCTGACCGGGATGGCGACCAGGTACCGAACGACGAGGACGCCTTCCCCGATGACCCGAATGAGAGCAGCGACCTGGATAATGACGGTATTGGCGATAATGCCGATCCCGACCGGGATGGCGATAGTGTTAGCAACGATGATGAGATTGCTGCCGGAACCGATCCGAATGACGCAAGCGATTATCCGGATACGGTTGCTCCCGAACTGACCGTTAATACTATTCCTGCTTCTACCGATGCCGAAAGCTGGACGGTTACCGGCACTGTGACTGATCCCGGGCAACCCTACTCAGGTGTTGCATTAGTGCGTTTAACCTCCGACCGCTATCCGGATGCGACCTTCGCCGCCACCTTGAACGGAAGTGGTTTCAGTGCCGAAATTCCTCTCCAGGTTGGGCTGAATGCGATTGTCGTCACGGCATTGGATCTGTCAGACAACACACAAGAGGAGTTACTGGAAATTACCCGTGATGCGCCACCGAGATTTATCCATATAGCACCGGTGAGCGGGACGATTATCACCGAAGACTCCTTTACCCTAACGGGGGAGGTTCATACTTCCCTGCCGTTACCGGAAGTGCGTTTCTATGTCAACGAATGGCAGATCACACCGAATGGGACCGCGGACCCGCAACGCTACACCTTTGTGTTGCCCGATATCCCGCTCAGTTATGGTGATAACGCGTTTCAGCTTCGGGTAGAGGCGAGCGGTTACAGTGATGCGGAAACCTTAACTATCATTCATCTGCCGGACGGTGCGGATAATCTCCCGGCCCCGGCAATAACGATCCAAAGCCCGACGGACGGAAGTCTGCTAAGTGAAAGCACCTTCGTATTTGCCGTCAGGGTAGTGAGCGAAGGCGGTCCGTTAACGCTTAGGCTCAATGATGAGCCGTTAACCTTGCCTGCCCCCGAGCTCACTGTGGTCGATTATTCCCAACCGGTCAGCTTTCCGGAAGGGCAGGATAGCCTGTCACTCACCATTGAAGCGACAGATTCCCTGAACAAAACCTCGACGACAACGGTGCGGTATTATCGGGATAATATGCCACCGGAAATTGAACTCGATAATGACCTTGAACTCGGTTCGGTCAACACAGTTCTTGAATCCCCCTATATCCTCAGTGGCCGGGTAATTGACGCCAACCTGTCCAGTTTAACGGTGAATGATGTCCCGGTGCAGCTTAGCCCTGGTATAGCGGAACATGAATACGAATTTTCCTATGCCGTCGCGCTGGCCACAGGGCAGGAGACACCGCTCAACATGGTGGCGCGTGATTTGAGCGGCAACCAGAAAAGTCTGGAAGTCGTACTCATGTCTAATGCCGTAACGAATTTAAACCCAATCCTACCTGCCGCCGGCGCGCAGTTTTTAAGTCAGGGCGACCCGGTCACTGTTCAGGTGGCCGTCCGCGCGACCTCGTTACAGGAAGGTGATCAAGTCATCGCCAGGGTCGATGCAGGTCTACCGGTGCAACTGGCGCGCACCGGATCATTGTATACCGGTGATGTCGTCCTGCCAGGGCAAGGGGCCAGTTACCAAATCCGTTTCGAAGCACTCAATGCTGTAGGGAATCTTATTGCCTCATCCAGTTTAGCGGTGTCTGTGACAAATGCCGGCGATATCCCCTTGGAACTGGTCAGAATCGAGCCCGATTTGAACGCCCGGCATGTGGAACCGAACGCCTCGGTAGAACTTTATTTCAATAAGCCGATCGAACTGTCAAAGCTCAGTTTTGAGCTAAAGGAAACCTTACATGGTCACACCTATATCGATGATGATCCATTGGGATTGGACTTTGTCGAAGCGCAGGGGTATGAACTTGAACAGGTGAACCGCAATAGAGAACAGGTTCCCGGCAGGCTTTCCTTGTTACCGGGTGAAACGACAGCAGTATTCTATCCGGAACGTCAGTTAGGTTTTAACGCCGAGCTATATGTCGAAGTCAGCTATGACGGACAGGAGCTGACACGTACTACCTTTACGGTCAGAGAACTTCCAACCTTCATTATTGGTGGTGTTTCCGACCAGTTTGGCCAGCCGTTAGAGGGGGTCGAAGTCTCCCTGCCGGACCTTGGCCGTTCCGTGACAACCAACGGCGACGGTGGTTATGCGTTCGGTTTCCAGGAACAGGCGGACCAGGTCATCCCCGGCGGGCGTCATCGTCTCATTGTCAATCCGGACATGAAGACACCGCATTTTGGCACCATGATGCAGACGATCAATGTGCAGCGCAACCGGCGGAATAATATCGAGATGGTGACCCTGCAGGAGTTGAATCGGGAAGTGCCCTATCAATTTGTGGAGGGTGGGCGAGCAGTTAGCCTTTCCGGCGGTGAATTGGAATTAGACCTTACCAATGCCAGCCTGCTGTTTCCCAATCAGCGCAGTGCCGGGCGTGTCCACACCCAGTTCTTGCCTTTCGAGCAGATGCAGGTGGATAGCCGACCGGAAGCCATGCCGCTGTGGGTGTTTGCCAACCAGCCAAGGGGGATTCAAGTCTCCGGATCTCTTTCGATTGATATCACAATTCCTGCGTTAAGAGGCAGCTATGACTATGTACCGGATATTTACCGGTATGTTGTTCTACTTGGTTACGATCCGGAGCTGGAAGTTTTGCAACCGATCGGTGTCGGTAAAATTGAAAATCAACGCGTCGTATCGCTAGGACCTGTGGAGGTCGTTTCACTAGACTTCTTTGGTTATTCCCTGGTCGATCCGGTCAATACCCCGTTAATGGAAGCGGTTGCTAACGGTGAAAAGACCCTGCAACAACTGTTAGCCGAACTGCAATAATTTAAGGAAGCGTATTCTCATGTTGTCTGTATCCACCAGGAAGACTGCCGAATTCCGAACACTTGTCAAACCGTTCCTTTTACTGTTCTGCATGCTATGGCTGGTGCCTGCCGATGCCGATGCCGGTCCGCGGTTCAAGGTCGGTGCTGTCTACACCCGTGCCGTGGTGTTGGACGAAGAAACGGAACAGCCGATTTTGGTGGAATATGCCACCGACGGCAGCGAAGTGGCGGAAGTGGAGATTCCCGAGGAGTATAAAGACAGCATTGAAAACCTGTCCATACGACCGGTTGCCGATTACCAATATCACCTGGATCGTTTGGAGCAATACCAGGAACTCCATAAAGACGACCTGGCGCTGGACGGGGAGTTGATGAACCGGGCCGAATTCTTTGCCGCCACCTTCACGGCGGCGGACGACGAGACCGACATACCGCCACCGGCATTGGACGCCAGCATCAAAAGCATGTACGTGCGCGGTCAGAGTAGCCGCATACTGCCGGACCCGGACCAGTTGGTCTTGCTTGGTTTTCCCTATGACCTGACCCAGGACTACGACATTGGTGAAAATGACCGGACGCTGGTGTTGGAGGAAAACGGCAATATCATCGCGTCCTCGGAACACAATATTGCGTATCGGGTCGGTTTTTTCGGCGATCCCTCCGAGGCCCAGGGGGGGTACGCACGACGCAAGTTCGAAGACGAGATCTTCGGCCCCGTACCCTTTGTAAAAGTCTGGATAAGCGAGGTTTATCCCGGCGGTATCAGCTTTACCGACAACGACGGCAAGTACTCATTTAAGTATTTACTCCCGCCATGCCCTGTCGGGGGCTTCGAGTTTACCACCGATGTTTGGGCCGAATTGAAATACCGCAACTTCCGGCCCATCGGTTCGCCCATGCTGCCGTACTTCCTGCGGAAGCAGGACTGGGATTACTGCTATGCCGGGCTGAAGCCGTTGGGGTTTGGGTTGGCGGTCTATCAGGAGCACGACCCGAGTGCCTTCCCCATCTACTACCGTGATCTCAAAGTGGATGTGATGTTCCTGGTGGGGCGGGTGCATCTGGAAAACCTAGACGGCACCGCCATCGAACTGGCGCCCGAAGAGAACGATATAACCCTCTACGACGCCTTTGACGAGGAGGAAGAGGTCCGCACCGATATCACCTGGTATGACTTTAACCAGGATGGCGTCGAGGACACCGTCCTGTACGGCAAGATCAAATCCCTGACCAATGCCGATGGCGAACAGGTGGATGTGTTTGTCGAACAGGAGTCCCAGGACTATTGGACCGCCGAGGATGAGGTGGAAATCCAGTGGGTATTTTTTGAGAAAAGTGCTGCGGATCCTTACCAGAGTGCCAAAGCGGACAAAGACGTTGACGCCATGGCGGAAGCGTCACCGGACTTGGTGCGTGTCGCGGATAGGAAGAAACGCCTGGACGAACCGGTGGGGCAGTTGCAACAGATCAGCAAGGAGGATTACCAGAATACCGATATCCTGGTATTCCGGGAATCCACCGGCCAGCTGATTACCGAACGGCGCGGGTTGCGCGACGAAGAAGTCGACAACCGGAAACAGGTGCATCTCAACGAAGATGAAAACTGGTTTTCGTACCGGATGATGCTGCGCGGCCCCAACGACTCCAGCTTGAATATCGGCGGCGGAAACCGCCGGGTGGGTTTCGAACAGTTCGCGGTCAACCACCTGATGACCGAGCCGTTCCAAACCCGCGAAGCCGACCATCCCAAACCCGGCGAATTTGTCCGGGTGGTCGCGATCAACCGGGCCACCGGCTATATCGGCACGACCCGGGTGCAACTGATGAGCGCTGCGGAGAATCCCCTGGACCTGATCAATATCGATGTCCCGGAAATCACCCTGCGGCCGCCGAATCTGAAGATCTGGGCGGAACGGGAATATGAGGTCACCCAGGGCCTGACCCAGGACGAGGAACGCCAGTATTTGATCGGCCAGGAAGGGGCCGGCCTTACCACCGACACCACCATTACCGTCTACACCGAATGGCTGGACCATGACGGCACGCCGTTGCCCGAAGAACTCGGCCTGGACAACGGCGAGCAGTACGGCCTGACCGGCCGGTTGGCGAAAATTGTCGATACCGACCTGCTGGCCGCGGTCTCCGACCCGGAAGGCGGCAGCTCCGACCTGGCGGAGTTCCCGATTGCGCCGGGCCGGCAGATCCAAGCCCTGAACATCGCCAGTAACCTGAGCAAATCCGAACACTTTTATGTCCACGTGGTCGGCACCCAAAAAGACGAAACCCCCGTGTTTGACGTGGACGACGCAAAAGATCCGCCTTACGACACAAGACCCGCGCTGCTGACCCCCTTCCTGGTGCCCATGTTCGACGAAGCACCGACCTTCGAGGAATACTACGCCTATAGAGAGCTGCTAAGTAACTACGATCCCGACGATCAGGACGCGATCGAACCGACCAAACCCTTACCCAGCTACGCCTGGCAATACCGGCCGGAGTACCAGTTCAGCCAGTATGAACTGGAAATGCAGAACATAAACCGGATCAACAACGCAGGAACAGACGACGAAGAAACCACCGATATCCTGGACGTCACCACCCCGGTTATCGCGAGTTCCGATCAACTGATCGAAGCGGTGTATTCGCTGATCAGCAATGATGCCGAACGGCTGACCCCGATCGACGGCGAACAGCAACTGGTGTTGGCCCTGGGGGAAGACGAATCCCTGGTGACCTTGGGCAAAGACCAGACGATCCGGTTTGAGAATATCGAACATCTGTCGAGTCTGGATCCGGAAGACTATCTCAATATGCGGCTGTATGTGAATCATGATGCGGCGAATGTGTTGTGGGAATGGGCGTTTTATCAAGTTGCCATTAGTCCCAATTCGGAGACAGAACTGGGTGGTATATACGAAATCTCTGTGGATGATAAGGAGCTTCCTGTAAGTGCCATTGTGCTGGATGGAAACACGGATGGGAGTAAAACTTATCTGGGTAGCTGGAGTGTTGAAGGGGTTGGATCATATCTGAATGCACTTCCCATGAAAAACACCGATGGCATATTTATTAATACACTTAACCTGCCGACGATTTCAGGAATCACCAACCGTGTTTTATTTAAGCTTGAAGACGGATCAGCAGGTAAGATTTATTCAGCCTATATTGAAACTGTACCCGGTGTCCCAGCCAATCTCTCAGTGACCTCTGGTGGTGCGGCGGCTGTTTCTGATATGGGTGCTATTACAGGTGAAGTTACCGTTACTGATCAGTTTGAAAACAGTGTTGAAGACGGAACACCAGTACATATAAGAACCGACGGCGATGCTGTTGTAATCACTGATGGATTAACCGCCAACGGAAAGGTGAGCTTTTCAGTAAAAGGTGGTTTCACTGCAGGCTCTCAGAATCTTGTGGTAACTGTGGGAAACCTGGAAACGTCGAAATCAATTGAGATTGCTCCTATAGAGTTAACAGTAGACGTTGATGCGTTAGTCGACGTGAAAGAAAAAGTGCCAGTAACTTTTTCAGTAACCAGTCCAGTCGCCGATGACCTGACAGGCCTGGTACTTAATGTAGGTGCAACAAAAGGTGAGCTGGCCGATGAACGGCTGGTCATATCAGGTAAAACCGCACAAACAGAATTGTATGCCGGTGAATTTCCCGGCAGTGGTCAGGTCGTAGGCTATTTTTCAGGTGGTCTGGCGACGGCTAACTATGAAGTGGATTACAAAGAAGGACTGGTATCCAGTGAATATAACTTACTGGTCGGCGATGAAACCGCTGATGGGTCATTTTCTGTGCCAGTGGATCAAACCCGGTTTCCAGAGGCCCCCTCTTCGCTCTCCGTTGATTATGTTACTGCCAGCACCGTTACCATCAAGGGTGCTCCCGGAGAAGCAAAGGTAGCGGAATTAGGTAATCTGCTACAGCCTAATATTGAACCGGTATTGCACTACTCTATGAACACTGTGTTTGGGGATAACAATGTCCTTGATTACTATCTCCTGCTAAACGCTAAAACCAGTAATAACGGTGTAGATCCCTTCGATCAAGGTGCCGTTGTCAGCAATACAGTTGGCGTATCTAATGATAGTAAGACTGGATTTGGTAAAAGTTTCACCTTTGACGGTAATGCCAAGGTGGCTGTCCAGAACGTTGGTATATTACAGCCAGCACAAGGCGCTGGTTTTACGCTGGACATCAAACCATCTGCGCCAGATGGCTCTGTCGTCGATTACCAGTCAGCGGCGATGCGCCTGTTTCAGAGCAGCGGTCAATTAGTCCTTGAAATAGACACGGTAGATGGCCGTTTTAGTGTCACGTCAGATCAGGTCAGCCTGAACGAATGGCACTCGGTGGGTGCTCATTACAAAGACAATAAACTACTGCTTCAGATAGACGACAAAATTTACGGGGTTCCGGCAAGCGGAAGTCTGGTGACCAATGCATCTGTTAATCAGGGAATTATCATTGGTGGCGACTTTAAAGGTTCCGTAGATCGGTTCAGTGTATTTGACTGGACTGCACCGGCTTTAACCACCTTTTCTGATGGTTCGTTGAGTAAGCAAATTACCATTGGTCCTGATGGAAAGATGACTTTGCCAATAGTTTCCACCGGTAAATTGGGCGAGTTTAGGGCCAGTATCAAAGCGGCTAAATCCACATATGGCCATGAGGGATTTCTGTTCGAAAGCGCACTTGCTGAGTTGGTTAACCCACCTGGAGTTTGGGATGTTCCTGTGACAATTTTTTTCCCGGATGAAGCTGTGCCAGATATTATTCACGAAGGTGGGTATGAAGCGGAAATATCCGCTAAAGAAGCCCTAGTCAAATTGGTAGAACTTAACAGTTATGTAGAAGAAGTGCGAAAGGACTTCGCGATAGGCTTTATTTTGGGACTTGATACCGGGAGCACCGCTGGCACGGTGGGGGATATGGTGGCAGGCTTCTTTTTACTAGGTGACCTCAGAGATGCCGGTAAACAGCTAATATACCAGTTAACCGATGATGAGGAATACAACCAAGTTGTCCATATTCTCTCTAATCTTGGCATCATCACGAATTTGGCTGAAGTGGGCGGTATCGCAGCAGGGGGAGTGCCTGGGGCCATCCTAGCAGTGATTGATGGAACGATAGCCGCAGCCAAAACTTCGGCAAAACTGTATAAAGCCTCTTCTCCTATGATGAAGGTTCTCGGTCCTTTTCTGAGTAAAACCTACGACAAATTGTGGGAAAACAAAGATTTGCTGCCGCTCCAGAATTTACTTCCCTTCCTTGAAATATATGTCGCCTACTCACTAATGAGTGAAGACATAAAAACCCTCTTCGAAAACGCAATACAAACAGAAGAAGACCTCGTTAACTTCGCTGAGTTCGCACTCGCCCAGGCCGAAGATGAAGAGGCTGTGGCAGCGCTTCCTGGCTACCGCGGTATACCCTTCGAATTTGCATATGCCGCACCCACTTCCAAGTACATTCAGTTTTTCCAAGAGTTGGCAGAAGAAGTAAAGACAGCGGCATCGAAAAATAATATGACGCTTAGTCAGGCGGGAAAAAACTTTAGCTCGGCAATTGCTGGGCTGAAGCGTCTTGGCGATTTAAAGATGAAGAATATTGCCAACAGGAAAGAAGCACTGGTTTCATTAGTGGTTGCGCAAAAACACGGTATCCAAGGCAACTCGCAGAAGGCAACAGTTGACCTAATATTAAACTCCAACAATAAGTTAGGTTCAGTAGTACTGCGGGATCGTTTATTTAAAGCGATCGAAGAAATCGATTGGAAAAAACTGATAGATGAATTAGATGCAGACAGCATAGATGTGCTGAAATCTGCTAATGGGCCCTTTGGTTACCTGGGGCAGACTAAGAATACAGCACGGGCGGCTCTTATGATGTTCGAGCAGATTTCGCAAGCTCAGAAACTTGGTCTAAAAGTAGTTTCACTTGAAAAGAAAGTTGATGTGCTAGCAGAATCAGGTAAAAAGATAGCCACAGGTGCCAAAGGAACTCGCGAAGTTGATATGGTTCTAAAGACTGTCGATGAGGCAGGAAAGGTCACGCTTGTCGAATTAAAAGGCTGGACGAAAACAATAAGTTTCATTCAGAGTTCATCGGGCAAAGAGATTACGCTGGGTGCTGGAGAGTGGTTTAAGAATAATTTGAAGCCGGGTAGTCAGCTGTTTAAGGATATTATTCTATTTTCAAGAAAAGTTGATATTGATGGTAACACGATAGAAAAGATGGAAGGTGTCCGTTGGCTGATTGCGAAAGAAGGGTTCGATGATCTTATTAGTAAAGGCGATCTGGTCGAACAAACAGTTAAAGCAGTAAGATCTAATAGCCAGTACTTTAGAAGGATACTAAAAATTGATTCAGACGACGATTGGCGGAAGTATTTAATTGATTTGAGAAAAGCGATGAAGCAAAAAGAATTCTTTTCATCTGTGGAATTTTAGATTTGGAATAATAGATATGTCTTTGAGTATTTTTAAAGTATTTGGGGCTTTTTCTGCACCTGTGTCACATAGAGAAGAAACCTATTTTAATGACGCTTTTACCTTGTATAGATATAAGAATGAAAAATTAAACACCATCTTAGAAAAATCAAGTTTAACAGGCACCTATTCTATTTGTGGAGGGCTTTATGTAAGACAGGCTGATGACTTAGTAGGAGTAAGAGAGGATCTTGGTTTTGCAATAAATGATCTTAGCAATAGCTTTTGTTTTGTTGAGGCTAAAGATAGTGTCGCCTACATCCAAGAAGACTTTATTGGCGAGAATAGATTAGTAATTTGCGCGGATGGTACCAGTATTCAGAGCGAAGATATAGGAGCATACTATACGCTTGATTTCGATGGAGAATACCTCGTAACTATAGAAGACGATAATTTAACGCTTTTCGATAGTAAAATGAATAAGAAATGGAGCATCAACAAATATGCGAATAGTAGTTTTGATCGCAGATATAAAGATAGAATGACATACCCAAAACTTGTTGATGGTTTTATTGTTGCTAGTTCTGGATGTTATAAAAAGGACACATATTCTATTTTTTGCTTGAACCCTTTAGACGGCAGCGTTCGATGGGAATATCATTACTCCGAAAATCCTAGGCAGTCTTATTTATATGGCAACAAATATTTCCTTCTAACAGAATCATTAAAAGTCATTGATTTGAACTCAGGAAACGTTGATTTGGCAATCCAATTAGGCATGAAGGGCGAATATATGGCTTGGCCTATAGGGGAAAAATTTTTGATATATTGTAACGAAGATCGACTTATTAGAATCATTGATCAAGATAACAAAACTATATCAAACCAAACTTTGCCCGAGCCATATATTTTTGATGTTGAGCATTCTCCTACCGAAATAAACGGAAACATATTTATAAGACTGGATATCCCAAATGAGTCCTTACGATTTGCCCGGTGTGGTTTCGCTGTGTTAACTAAAGATAGCGACCTCAATGAACTAATCGTTGAGGAAGACATTGCTATGCCGATGATGGAAGTTCGAACCCCAGAAGGGGAGAAGCGGAGCGTATTTACCGTCAGCTGTGACAATATTGATGACTTACGTCGTAAGGTGGCAATCGTTTTAGGTGAATACGCTATTACGATAGGTAATTCCTTGGGGGTAGATAACATTAGTCCTGACCCCGAGCACAAAGGCCACATCAAAGTGGTCGTCGATGCCACAGATTTGCCAGAAAATAGTGAACAAATATTGAAGGAGTGGGCGCACATTCTTGAAGACTATTTCGAACGTATGGCCATCTATCCCGGTGCAGGGGAAGACTACCGTTATAAGTTTGATATTGAAATGTCTTAGAAGTTACTGCTGACGGACCAGGGAGAGGCCGGACCGACTAAAATCCGGTCCGTCAGCACTAACGGTAAATAATACAAACTGGGCAACACCTGTGACACTGGACTGGCTGACTGGCCCAAATAGCCTGCTATCCTTGCTGTGGCTGTGGTTGTCGCTTAATACAAACAGCTCATTCACTCCGACGTTAACCTGATAGCCACTGTCAGGTGCTCTTTCGTATGCGCGTTGTTGGGCTTTTGTGAAGTCTGGTTTTGTCAGATTAAAAGCAAGATCGGGTGTTACCCTGATTTGGTCTGAAGGCAATCCTATAATCCTTTTCACCATAGTTAGCTGGCGGGTTTTAACTGATCTGAAAAAGATAATATCTCCGTGGCGGAATTCATCATGCTTCCAGGTGTCTGCGATAACAACATCCCCGGGTTGCAGCGTGGGATGCATGGAGTATTGCTGTACAATAAAAGGCTGAATACCAGTTAATACATTGCTGTACAATATGGACGCAACTAATATGCTCAGAAACCCGGTTGAAATAGCTACCTGAACAACATTCTGACGTGTATTTCCTTTCTTTAAAAGTTGCAGAATGATATTTAATGATATCAAGGTCAGGTTAATGGCGACTAGCAAGCTAGTGACGCTGAGACATATAAAAAAAATACTTGGTGATGTAACCAGTCTGGTCAGGACGAGGAGCCCGACTGTAAACAGACATATTAGGTTTATGTAGTGAAAACAATGTTGTCGGGCGATCTCCATATAGTAGAAAGTATCCAGATTTGCTTACACTAAAGATTGTTCTGGATTCCTGTTTGCTATGGAATAATTGGTCAGCACTGTCGGACTCCAAAGTCGTGCTACTATATTTTTCAGGGTTAAGAGTACGACTAATGCACTAATCGCCAGAATGATCCAGTGCTCAAAATACCATCCGGCAGCCAGTCCTGCTAACAGTCCGAGCAAACCTGGAGTAACGGATTTAAGGCGACTATAGTTTTTTACGCTTTTGTCAAACCTATTAAAATTTTCCAGCCGTTGAATCAATGCTACCATAGCATGAGTTTTCATAGTGGGATTCAAAAACTCAATAGGCACAGACTTTAATTCCAATTCCCCGGTGTCCCGTCCGAATATCCGCCGGTTAAACTTCGCATTATTTGCGCTCGCTTTTTAATTGTTTTTGCTTAGATAACAACCGTTGCTCTTTACCAATTCGTCATAATTTGGTGTCTCTGCCAGGCTGTTCTTGGAACAACAGGTTGAAAACCGACCAAATTTATTGGCTAAGTCGAGCCAAACCCCGGAAGTTACTTTCCGTGCGCTTTTTCTTCTTAGCAAATCCGCTATGGAATCAGGTCTGCAAATAATACCCAGCTAATATGCCGTCCCAGGCATCGAACCAAGTTTCTTTCCGAAGCCCTTGCCGGAAAACGTCCGCTCCATGCCAAACTTCGCCAGGTGTCCGGTTTTGCAAATGGGCATGAGGCCGCACCCGGTTATACCAAAACTGAAAGTCGGCTAGGGCAAGCGCCAATTGCTGTCCGTCTGCAAACAGCAATTGATTGGCTTTCTGCTTGAAGGATAGGAAAAATCGCTCAACCCGTCCATTCTGCCAGGGACAGGCGACGTCGGTGGTGTGGTGTTTGGTACCCAACAGTGTGATTCCGGCATTGAGCAGCCATGATACGAACACGGCATCATTGTCGGTGACGATTTTCTTGGGTTTCCCGTATTTATGCACAGTTCTGAATAGATAGCGCAGCAAGGTTAGGGAGGATTTATTGTTCAGTCGCTCAAGACACAAGCAGGTACGAGATCCATGGTCTACAATGCACAGCACCAAGTGTTGTCAATTGTGTTCATCGGTATTCGTCGTCAGGTAACACTTTTCCCCAGCGTCATGCGTTGTTCCACGGCATAACCGCCGGTTAAAATGCGCGGCTATTTTATAGCCGCCCTCTTGGGGAAGAAGCGCTTCAGAGCTTGTCGATCAAACCGGCCGTGCTATTCGGGAAGATAAAAAGGGATTTATTGCAGAAGAAACTCCTTCTGTGCTGGTTCGTTTTGGTATTGATGCCTCAAAATGGATTGAACATATCCAAAGCTATGGACATTCATTTACATACTGCGCTGGCAGCGTTGATCGCATAAGAGAATTTGCCAGACATCTTGAGCAACGTTGGTTCAGAGGGGTAGGCATGGCCAGAAAAATGTTTAGGCAACCTGTAGCTTGCAGATAACAGGCAATCTAGAAATGAAAAGGCTCAATTTTGCCTGCCGCTTTGCCTTTAGCTAGCTACTCCCCGAGCCTCTATTTTTTGCAAATGACATGATTTCACTTCTTATGGGAATAGGTAATTCTTCACTGGCTTCAATGATGCTCTGATTTAGTCATTAAAGCTCTGCTAAAAACCAGCGATCATGCCTTACATTTAAGGATGTATCGATAGAAAGTAAAACGATCTTTACATGCCCCTTTATATTTTCAAGTTCAACTGCGCCAAAGTGGCGGCTATCTCGACTGGCTTTAGAATTATCCCCTCTTACGAATACAGCGTTTTCTTTCACTTTCCTCTCACCAGGCCAAGGAGATATGCGTTTTACCATCACCATCTCCTGGTCAGGTAAAGAAAACACGATAACATCATTGATGTTTGGCTTTTTAGATTGGTATTGCCATGTGTCGACCAGAATAAAGTCGCCTGGTTCCAGGGTTGGCTGCATGGACGCACTGGGAATAAAGTATATTTGTAACCCTAACCAATATGGCTTGTAGACGAAACCAAAGACTATAAATGTTGAAACAATTGCTAGGAAAAGGCCAGCAACCAGGCTTTTTCTAAAAGGAGACTTTTTTGGGGACTGTTTAATCCGGAAGCATATCCAGGTGCTAACCAATGCGACCAGAATAATGATACTTATAAATGCAATTATTCCCGCTGGATTGAAAATATATCGAGACCAACTCAAAGTAACCAGTGCAAGAAGCAGTGAAAACTGAGTAAAGACGGCTAAACGAGTTTTCCCAATGTAGGCTAAGCCAGCACCGGGAATCGCCAAGTTCAGTAGTAATGCCGGAAGCCTCTCCCAAAATTTCAACTTGTCGGGTTAAGAGGCTATCAGTCTTTTTCTATTCGCTAACAATCCAGCGAGACCCATGCCAAAAATAGCGAGCGTTGTAGGCTCTGGTACAGGGACAGGTAAGGATTGAATACTCAGGCTACTGGAAAGAAAAAGAGCGAGATCATCGCTACTGTCTCCAATAACTCCATCGTCAAAGTGACCAAGATAAAATCCGGACTGCGGAGCGATGTTGGATAACAAGAAATCAACTTCTGCATATTGCCCGGCTTCTAGTGAAAATTCCCAACCTAGTGCCAGTGAAACATCCTCCTCCAATCCGATTGGTACTTCGTTTCTGTTATCCAATGCGCTGTATACAACAACATTGTCATAGATATCACCGAAAAAGAGCGGTTCGTCTATCTCCCAGGATTGCCCTGCTGAAGGACTGCCAAATACGTCCGCGTATTCATTCCAGTAGATTCCATCCATGGCAAATTCAGTATCGAAAAATCCAATTATGGAATGGAATCCGGCAACCGAAGTCGACCAGCTCAAAGTGCCAAAGCCATCTGCATCAAGATTGGTAATGAGTGGAAGAGGATCGAAATTTGATGCCTCAGAAATTATCCCATCTATATTGAAGGCCCAGTCAAAGACTTCAATGGGTAAAGCCGATACAGGGCTGCTATGCATTGTTGCAACAACTAAACCGAGCCCAACATACTTCTTCATAATGCTACTCCGTGCTCAAAATGTCAGTAATGTTACTCCAAATGCCGATCTTTTTATTCGAGTAACTGTAAAATATTGAAAAATCGAAAGTGGAATTTCCTAAAGGAAACCTGGCGTTATCTTTAATATTGATGTTTAAGGAGAGAATGCCTGGAAAGATCATCATTGTTCCTTGAAAAAGTTAGGGATATTCCTTTGGTAACGCTTAGGCTCTTATATCAATGAATATCTTAATCTTCCGCAAATCGGGTGCTGTAATTTTGAAAAAAGGTCGCAAAAATTTAGTTAGGCAACTGATGGCGAATTACCAAAAAATGTCAATTGCGACATTTCGTTACTATTTTACAGTTTGGCTGTTTTTTGTGCATCGTCAATATGGATTAGGGTATTTGGCCTAGTTCTGAGTGGCTGTCTGATCGCAAGCAGCGTTGCGGAATTGTGAGGCAAGGATAACCGAATGATAAGCTGGTCGTAACCGGATTTCCGGGTTATATTTCCGAGCCTAAGAACACTAAGGTTTGAAAGTGGGTGAATAGGTCAGTAATAACCCTTCTAAACTGCCTGAGCTACTCTGAAAAGTTCTACCGTCAAGACAATGGCTGGTTACGACAATGGATAACTGCGCCGGTGGCGGCATCGCTTCCGCCATCTCATCGCCAGCCGAGAGGAGGTCCGGAGCGCTGGTATTGAAACCCGCCTGACGTTGGCTTTCGGAATGCCTGGGTAAAATCCGCCGGACAATCGACAATAAAAGCAAAATTGTCTTTGAATTATCTTTAAAAGACTGTTAATTTGTACAGTAATAATAAATGCTGAATGAGGTCAGTTTAATGGACGACAACAGAAAAAAAGCGCTCTCCGCAGCGTTATCCCAAATAGAGCGGCAGTTTGGCAAAGGCGCCGTCATGCGGATGGGAGATAAACCTCGTGAAATGATTCCGGCGGTATCCACCGGTTCTTTAGGATTGGATATTGCATTGGGTATCGGCGGTTTGCCTTACGGAAGAATAGTCGAAATTTATGGGCCGGAAAGTTCCGGTAAAACCACGTTGACCTTACAAGTCATCGCAGAGGCGCAAAAACAGGGGAAAACCTGCGCATTTGTCGATGCGGAGCATGCACTTGATCCTATTTATGCGGAAAAATTAGGCGTCAATATCGATTTGCTTCTAGTGTCCCAGCCGGATACCGGCGAACAGGCGTTGGAAATTGCCGATATGCTGGTGCGGTCTGGTGCCGTCGATGTGATCATTATCGACTCTGTGGCGGCACTGACGCCTAAAGCTGAAATCGAAGGTGAGATGGGCGATTCCCATGTCGGCTTGCAAGCCCGGTTGATGTCACAGGCGCTGCGGAAGCTGACCGCCAGCGTAAAACAGGCAAACTGCTTAATGGTCTTTATTAACCAAATTCGAATGAAGATCGGTGTGATGTTCGGTTCCCCGGAGACGACCACCGGTGGCAATGCCTTGAAGTTTTACTCTTCTGTTAGATTGGATATACGCCGTACGGGCGCGGTTAAGGAAGGCGATGAAGTCATCGGTAACGAAACCCGCGTTAAAGTGGTAAAGAATAAGGTTTCACCGCCATTCAGACAAGCTGATTTCCAAATCCTCTATGGTCAAGGTATCTATCATATGGGTGAGGTCGTTGATATTGGAGTTAAAGAAGGGTTCGTCAACAAGTCTGGCGCCTGGTATAGCTACAAAGGCGATAAAATTGGTCAGGGCAAGGCAAATGCCGCGAAGTATTTGATTGAACATCCGGAAATTGCTGAAGAAATCGAAAGCTCGATTCGAGAGAAATTAATGCCTAAACCTCAGGCTTCGGTCGAAGATGCCGTTGCTGCTGAGTAATTACGTCCCGTCTTATATCAGTTGATCCTTCGGGATCAACTGCTTCTTATAAGTTTTTAAGAAATTTGCATTTGATTGCCAAAAACATGATCTGGCGGATAGCCGCTGAAAGTATTTTATGGCAGGCTTTATCGTAGCTCAAATACCTGCCACAAGTAGGTACTACTAGCTTGGCTTCTCACCACAAGTGAATTAAAGCCGCTTCTATATACCCATAAGTAGAGGTTCATGATGATTATAAAGTGGATTGTTGTTATTGGCGTTGTCACAGCGCTTGCGCTTTGGGTCAGACATTCGAAACGAAAGAATGTTTACAGTGACCCGGATGTTAAAGAAGTAGACTATAGACGGTATTACGTGAAGGCTCCGCAGGTCGGAGATTTTCCTTCCGACGATCATCAAAATGACCGCTACTAAGCAGAATTATTGATTCTAGAGCAGCCAGGCCCATGCCGACTTGCTCAGGGCTGCGACGACAATATAAAAAAAACTAAGATAGGCAAGGATGCCGAAAAGTGCCCGTTGCCGAAACGTTTTTCCTCGTTTTAACGCCATCGTTCCGAAGTAAATGTAAACCAATAGCGCAATCACTTTGGCGGTAAGCCAGTGGTCGACAAATGGGTACTGATGCAATCTTAGGCTGAGTACAATGGCGCTGATCAATAGAATGGTATCGATAAAGTGCGGTAAAATCCGTACAAGTTTTGCCCCGAGTAAAGGGTCTGATTTCAGCATCCAATAGTATCTAAGCGAAAAGGAAAGAAAGGTGAGAACCACACAGGTTAGGTGTATGCTTTTTATCAATGAATATTCCATTGGAATTGCGCTGGGTCCTATTTACAAAGTTGCTGTCATTAGTGTCATCTTGAGGTTGCGGTGAAGAAAATCATAGAAGTCAACGAAACGGATTTTAGCATCCAGGCACTAGTCGATGCGCTTAAATGTGACAATACTTCAATTGGCGCTATTTGTTCTTTTGTCGGTTACGTAAGAGACTTCGGAGACGAAAAGAATGTCCAGGGAGTTTACCTTGAACACTATCCTGGAATGACTGAAACAGCATTGGATGGTATCGCTTCCGAAGCGGCTGAAAAATGGAGTCTGTCAGGAATTGCCATTTATCATCGAGTCGGCCACCTGCAGCTTTCAGATCAAATTGTCTTGGTCGTCTGTGCCAGTGCCCACCGAAAAGCAGCCTTTGCCGCTTGTGAATATGTCATGGATTATTTAAAGGTTAGTGCGCCTTTTTGGAAAAAGGAGATCACTGGCGCTGGTGAATACTGGGTTGAAGCCAAACAGTCTGACGAGAATGAAGTAAAGAAATGGCAATCCAGCGGATAGCACCGAGTAGGCGAGTGTTTGTTTTACACACGTTCACCCGCTAAGCTAAGTCACCACTTCTTTGGCTTAAAACTACTGATTTCTCCCCGCCATGACTTTGGAGCACTGCCTTGCCAAGATCTATCTACTGGTAGAGAATCAAATTCCTAACCTACGGAGATAGTGATGAAAGATAAAAGGCAGGCAATCCTCGATTTGGCCGAGTCGAAGATTCGCGAAGGCGGATACAATAATTTCAGTTTCAGAGAAATTGTCTAGGCAGTAGGGATAAAAAGCGCGAGTGTACATTATCACTTTGCGACCAAGGCTGATCTTGGCGTTGCCGTTTCCGAAATGTATCGCAAAAGGTTTGTGGATGCCCTCGGCGATCCAAAAGGCAGCAGTGATTTTGCCACGTTGTTGCATCGCTTTACGGCGTTGTTTGCCAGAGCGTTGACTGAAGATCAGAAAATGTGCCTTTGCGGTATTCTGGCAGCCGAAGCGGAAGGCTTGCCGGACGTCGTGGTTGTTGAAACCAGGAAATTTTTTCAGGCAAACATCGAATGGTTAACCATGGCGTTTCAACACTCGTTGAAAGTCGAGGAAGCCTCTGCAAGAGAGAAAGCGGTTTTTACCCTGGCCCAGTTAGAAGGGGCGTTGTTGGTCGGTAGGATCATGGATGAAGAAGTGGCATTTCCAAGAATCGAAAACACACTCGAGAAAGCACTATCTAGCATAGGTTGAGCTTGATTGATGTGTAGTTTGTGGGTGCCGGGAGTCTTCGTTAACGAGCGCCGCCCTGCTTTAGTATGGCTTCTAAAGGGTGGGCTCCTCGCTTCCTAAACCATTTAAATGCACCCATAAATTGTATAAAGCCACATTATAGTCAATAGTTAAAGGGGAAATTCAGGGACTTTCGCGAGGTGTAACATGGTAAGAATCGGGTTTTTAAGTTTTCCAGTGGAATTAGCGGAAAAATTGGGTGACGCTTATGCTGAACTTCATGAGCCGCCTGACTACATCACGATTACCGGTGTCTACTTAAATACGGATACTGAAGATGGCATGCATGTCATGGCCTTTTATGAGTTTGACGATGATCGCGCGGATGAGGCGAGAGACTACCTGGATCAACGCTATGCGGATTTTTGCAATGCTCCTGGCGCGGAATACCGATTTGAAGACTGGATAAACACGCAGAACCTTCTGGCGCTGGTTCATGATGGTATGCCGGTCAAAGATGTTTTAGAGAGCATTTCCATCAGCATCTGAGAGTTGATTGCCGGTAAAAGGGGTGAACGACCGGTAGTAGGCAGATCTGCACTAATTCAGCCGTCTGTAAACATTGCCTAAACGTGCCGAGAAATGGCGACGTCTATGTTCGCAACGGTTGAACGTCTCGTAAGCCGCAAGGCAGTTCTACTCAATGGCGGTTGTCCCCTTCTTTCAGAACGAAATCCAGTTCGGAAGCAAGGCTGTCCCAGTAATACTGGTCCAAAGGTCGGCCCGATATGAATCGAGTGCGCCTCAAATCCAAGATTCCGATGGAACCTCAGCCATGCAGTGCAATTTGTTGACGAGGCGAAATATATCGGTCAACGGATTCTTAAAGTAGGGATCACCTGACTCATCTTCGGTTACCGCATTAAACACTCCGAAATAACGGTGTTGGCACCAATGTCAGGTGTTCCTTTTAGATCGATTTGAGCAGTCAGAGTTTTTTGCTTAAGGAAGATAGGCGGTTTCGTCAAATGGAAATTTAGGTCTGGGTATACTTTCAAAATGCATCCTAGTAGAACATGGTACAGGAATGCCATCGCATTAGTTATTGTACTTCTCCTCGCTAATAACGTTTTTGCAACGGCGACTCAGTTACAGCTTACGGATGAAGAACGCACGTTTATCGAAGCAAATCCCGAGATAACGGTAACCAATGAGTTTGATTGGCCTCCTTTCGATTTTACCGTATCAGGGGAACCTGCCGGACTAGGCATAGATTTGATGGAGTTACTTTCGGAGCGCATAGGTATCGAGTTTCGGTATATCAATGGATTTACTTGGGATGAGTTGGTCCAAATGTTTTTTCGAGGTGAAATAGACCTTATCCACTCATTAAGCATCACGCCTCAGCGAGAAAAGGACGCTTTATTTTCCGAGCCTTACTATCACAGTAAAAATGTCATTATTACCCGAAGCGATAATCTCGACGTTCATACGTTAGAGGATCTTGACGGGAAAATTATCGCACTTCCGGCAGGATGGTCCTCCATTGAGTTCTTCGAGTCTTATTATCCGAATGTTCATATAATCGAAGTATCCAGTTCGCGCCAGGCCTTGGAATTTGTTGATCAGGGCAAGGTGGTGGCAACCGTGGAGCAAGAAGGAATTGCTCGCTACTTTATAAAAAAGTTCGGATTTCATGACCTTAAATTGTCTGCCTGGATACAGAATGACGAACTCCAATCAACGTCCTCAATGCATTTCGCTGTTCTAAAATCTAATCCGGTGTTATTTGGACTTCTCAAGAAGGCGCACGTAACCATCACTCCGGACGAAATAGATAACATCGAAGCAAAGTGGCTGGGCAAACAGGGACTTGATATTGGCAAGGAGGATGTCGGTTTAACCCCCCAGGAAAAGGATTACCTCATGACCAGAGGCAGCATCCGGTTTTCGATTACACCAGACCACCTGCCCTTTGAGGATATTCGCGGCAATAGCGAGTATGGCATGGTCTCAGATTTTGTCGATATTTTCAGCGATCGACTTGGTATTCCGTTTACGTTGGTGGAAAGTAAGGACAAGCACC
Source organism: Hahella sp. (assembly GCA_028280065.1). Classification (GTDB taxonomy): domain Bacteria; phylum Pseudomonadota; class Gammaproteobacteria; order Pseudomonadales; family Oleiphilaceae; genus Hahella. The sequence continues at coordinate 1,636 of JANQMN010000034.1, read as the reverse complement.
ACTCCATACAGCTGCTTCTCCAGGGTGAAAGCGATATTGTCCCGATGGTGCTAGGCACCGAAGACCAAATGAAAGTATTGGAATTTACCTCAGCGTATCTGGAGGAAAGCATCGCGATAATCGCCAGAGAAAGCTTACCCTTTGTCACCGGGTTACAGGATTTGACCGATGAGAGAATCGGTGTCACCGACGCCAATTTACTGGAAAAGGTGGTGCTTAGTTATCCTTCCAAACGTTTTATAAGGCTGACAGACTCCACCGAAGACGCGCTATTTAAACTATCTTCGGGAGACATCGACGCGTTACTGCTCGGCATCCCCGTGGCGACGCATAGTATTCGGCAATTGGGCCTTACCAATCTTAAAGTTGCCGCCAACACACCTTTTAAAAACAGTTATAAAGTGGCCGTGACCGATCCCACCTTGCACTCCATCATGAGCAAGGTGATTCGGTCCATCTCCGCTCGCGAAATCAAGGACGTCTATCAAAAATGGGTGGTGTTGAAGTTTGAGCAAGAACTAAACTATCGGCAACTTTGGCAATATGGCGTTCTTTTATTCACTGTTGTCGGCGTCGTACTGTACTGGAATTACCGGCTCCGCACGCTAAACCGAAAGATTGCCACCTCCCATCAAGAGTTGGAAAAAGCCAGTCGAGAACTCCATATCCTGTCCGTAACGGATAGTCTGACGGGACTTTTCAACCGCCACCATTTTGAAAAGACATTAGAAAGTGAGATAGAGCGAGCCAGGCGCTACGAATTGGACTTATCGCTGATCATTTTGGACGTTGATCACTTCAAACACATAAATGATGCCCATGGTCATCAGGTGGGTGATCAGGTATTGGTCAAAATAGCCGGAATAATAACCGAAAGAATTCGCAAAACCGATATTGCGGGTCGATGGGGCGGAGAAGAGTTCGTAATAATTCTGCCTCAAACCGACCTGAAGCAGGCGGTTTCATCGGCGGAAGATATCAGAGCCAAAATTCAGGCACTGGAGAACAATGACGCTTTGCAAGTGACCGCCAGCATTGGCGTTGCAACCTGGCAAGCAGAAGATAAGACTAGCGATATTTTCCTCAGAGCCGACAAGGCGCTATACGAAGCCAAGCAGAAGGGTAGAAACTGCGTCGTGACTTCCTAGGCTGTCGGCATTCGGGCAACGGTGACCATGCCCGAATGCCGACAGCCTGGGAAATGTAGTACTACTTGTCTGTAATGGCCCCTTCACTGGCGGAACCAACCACCTTTGCATATTTCGCCAACACGCCGCGTTTGTACTTCGGTTCGGGTGCTGACCAGGACGACCTGCGGACTGCAAGCTCGGCATCGTCTACGTGTAGGGTGATTTCATTTGCCTCGGCGTCGATGGTGATCTGGTCACCGTCTTGGATTAGCGCGATTGGCCCTCCCTCCTGTGCTTCCGGAGTAATATGCCCGACTACAAAACCGTGGCTGCCACCGGAGAAACGTCCGTCTGTGATTAAGGCCACCGAGTCACCCAGCCCCTTGCCCATGATGGCTGAGGTCGGGCTCAACATTTCCCGCATCCCAGGGCCGCCTTTAGGTCCTTCGTAGCGAATCACGACCACATCCCCCGCCGTTACAGTGCTATCTAAAATGGCTGCCTGG
>JANQMN010000031.1 GCA_028280065.1 Hahella sp. | reverse complement strand
GATCGCCGCAACGGCTCATATGGCCATTCAGAATGATGTGGACGTCCACGCCCCTGTTTTTGGCATGTATGAGGGCATCCACAACGCTATCTCCGTGTTCGCCATGCATTTCACCGATCAGGAACAAGCATACTCGAATAGAATGCCGCGCCCGATGGATTTCGGAGATGACCGCCTCGTTAGGCCGATAATACTTGCCATTGGCGATATGGTGACTCCCGAACGTATACAGTAGGTTGAAGTGACTGAAGGGGTCGACGCCATAAGATTGCACCACACCGCCGCGAATACTCTGAAATACGTTATCGAGCAACCGGCAAACACCTTCTGAGCAGAAGGTCATGCCGGACTCCCAATTTGCCCACCAGCGTTCGAAAGTGATGTTAAATGAGCCGATTATGCAGTCTTCATAGCCGAAAATAATAAATTTGGCATGCATGTCCGGAGCAACTTCCACCGCGGTAACCGCCGAGCAGAAAATTCCGATGAGTTCGATTCGCGAATGTTTCAGGCGATTGTAATTGAGGCTATTGGTCAGCGTCATTTTGCGCCAGTCAACGATGCATTGGACATGCACATCGTTTTCGCTGGCGTAAATTAAGTGATTGACGAAGTTGGTGTCGTCAATACAGTCGATGCACACTTTGATGGTGTAAAACCCTGCAGAATCCTGACGCTTTTTTTCGATCGTTTTATCGATTTTCTGATGGATATAATGCTGAGGATGAAACGGGTGTCCAGGATTTCCTTTGGTAAATTTCGGGGTTATCTGCAGATCATCGATTTTATTGTTAAACCAATCGCTATCCCGCTGCATAATGTATGGGTCTGCTTCATAAGTGCGAAAGTCATTTGGAGATTTCCAGTCGTGGTCTATACCTCTTCGATGGGGCCAATCCTGATCAAAGTGGTGCCAGTCCATGTAAATATACTCAAACTCGGATGAGATCGAACGGCCGTTAAAATGGATTATAAATGCGACTTTTACACAGTTAACCCTGCCTTGGATCTTGGGAAAGGCGTGAATGAAAAAGCTGCGTGTTTTTCGCCGGTGAAAGTTCCAACCGACATCATACGGATCGGTATCGACAAGAAACAGTTCGCGTGTGCCGTCGGAACGATAGATCTTTAGCAGAACTTTCAGGTTTACTTCAACGCCCCAAAACACATCAAACAGGATTTCGCCGGGGCGGACAAAAAACAGTTCGCGAAAGTCATTGTTTCTTGGAATGGCAGGAAATAACTGCCCGAAAGTTGGTATTGCTAGCTGTTCGGCAAATTGCACGTCTAGTCACCAAGCCAGTCCATAGCATTAGGATTGGCAGCTTCGTTATTATTCTTGCAAGTTGAAGCATCGCCTGGTCAACGTATCTACCAACGCTTAAACGCTTCAGATTCAGGTTGTAGTGTTATTAACAGTTTTGGCCAGGTTACACTTTAGTCCGGTTCGAACTCTGCGTAACATGCACGGTGGTCGGAAACCCGTCCATAGTCAAAATCAGAGAAAATAAACTCCGCCGATGTCACCCGCAGGCGGCTGCCGGTTCGCATAAAAATATAGTCAATGCGGCCATCATTGGCCAGTTCTTGTTGCCAGCCTTCGGCTCGTTCATTGAAGACTCTGTGAAATAAGTGGGGACGTGTAGCCTTGAGAAATTCGTCTTCAAATTCCCTCGAGTCAACGATCAGTTCATAACCCTGCGATCCTGCCGGAATATTGAAGTCGCCACAGATCAAGGAAGCCACGACACCCTCGCTATGTTTATCGGCTACCCATTGACGAAGATTCTCGAACTGTTCGGGGAATCCGCTGTCCCACCAACTCAGGTGCACTGAATAGATATTTATCAACCCTAAATATGGAACGTCAATTTGCGCCATTACAATTTTTCGGGAGTTTATATCGTAGATGTCCTGGGTAGGAGATACATATCCCGAATCTTGAAACGAGAATTTGTGTTTGCTGAGAATAGCGCAGCCTTCGCAATAGCGCTCAAAGCCGATATGAGCCCAGTCGGTAAACAGGTAATAGTGGGTGGCAAGGCGATCACGAATGATTTTTGCCGAGTTGGAGTTTCGATCCCCTCTCGCATCATTGAAGTTCTCACCTACTTCCTGAAAGCAAATAACATCCACATCGTAATCGGAGATCATCTTCACGATTCGATTGAACTTTTCGTCCTGATTCTTCTCCTGGTAGCAGTGTAAATTAAGCGCTAGAACCTTAAATGGCCCCCTGCTCGCTTCATAGCGATTTCCATACCCCGGATCCCATAAGTGGTCTTGACTGCTATCACTTTCCACGGCGTATTGAATTCTATGCGCTCTACCGATTTGCAGATGCGCCTGCCAAATTCCGTAGCCATAATGGTTGGGATTCCGAGCATTGGAATGATAAGCCTTGTTCCAGAAGTCCAGCTTGGTGCTGCATGGTGTGGTATTTATCGTCTGCCACTCGTCATCGGTCCAGACAACGTTAACCTGCGCCGCCTCCAAAGACTTGTGCACTGCAACAGTCACCGGGTAGTTCTTCTGCATGTGATGCAAGGTTTTTTGATGGTAGAGGTTAAGAATGGGGTATTTGGGGTTGGGTAAAACGCCGGTATCCGCTGCGATCCGGTAATTCCTGCCGTTTTGCTTATCCCAATATTCCTTGCCCTTTACCCGATAACGGACTGCGAACTCAATGTTTCCGGGAATCGGTTTTGCGTAAGTAAGCGCAAAATCCGTATAGGCAAACCAGATTTCCAGTTCGTCGGTAATATGACTGTGGTACGATGCAGGGAGAACGTGCCAAACTTCATCCTCTCCGGCCCAGAGAATATCGACCTCCTTCTCGTAAGCGAAATCCGCCACTTGAACACGAAAATTCAGCCGTTGCCTGGGAATATAATCCTTACGATCAATAATGTTTTCCACATGCAAAAGCTGAACAGGCTGCATCAATTCGGTTCCTGATTGTCGGCCAATAAACCCATGGCCATAGCCGAAAGCGTGGGAAATAGGTAACGTTCCATGATACACGTGGAAGGCGTGTAAAAGCTATATTGTTGGAAGAAGAGAGTCAGTTGGATAGTTACAGGATTTATTACTTGAGTTCAATCCCAGCCCGGTTGGTAAACCTCCTCTCCAAGAGCTGTCATGGCGTCCTGCAGATCAGCCATGAAACGTTCTTTATCTCCCTGCCAGAATAAAGAATCACCAATGGCTACATCACAGGTAAAAGGTACCAGCAGTATTTCACCTTTTGGCAGTGCCTTACCCAGGCCATGCAGAAAGACCGGAATAACAGGAACATCAGGAGAACGCTTAGCCAGATGAGCAACCCCCTTCTTAAAATCAGATAGTTGTTCAGGCTGACCACGAGAGCCTTCCGGGTAGAGAATAATCACCTGACCTTTCTCCAGTGCCTGAGAAGGTAACTCCAATGGATTGCCTTTACAGTCCCGTATTCCCCTCTCGATGGGTAATATACCCACCAGTTGCGTAGACACCCACTTCAGAAACCAGTTCTTCAGAAAATAGTCCGCAGCTGCAACCGGTTTTATCTCATGCAGCCGCAACAGAGGAAACAGTGACATCAGAACCATAGTATCAAGATGGCTGTTGTGGTTAGCCACAATAATGGCGGGCCCCTCGGAGGGCAAATTGTGACGATTTCGGATATGGAGTCCAATGACAATCAGCAGGACAGGTTTAACAATCAGGAGAAAAAATAAAATCTGCGGCAGACGAATAACTAATTGAAAAAAAACGAGAGCCTGTTTCACCGGAAATCTCTCCCTGATTAATAGTACAAATAATAAATGTAATGAAAGAACAATGGAGCAGTGTAGGTAAGACTGTCTACGCGATCGAGAATTCCGCCATGGCCGGGTAGCATTGAGCCGCTATCCTTGACACCAATATCTCTCTTAACAGCTGAAATCGTGATATCCCCCACAAATCCGGAAACACCAATTAACAAGCCGGCCAGCAGGGAATGAAAATAGCTCATTGGCGTCATCCAGGGAGCCACCAGGGTTGAAATGACGACGGTCGTTGCCACACCTCCAAGGAAACCTGCCCAGGTTTTATTAGGACTGATTTGCGGCAGAACTTTACGTTTACCAAACTTTTTTCCCCATAGGTATTGGGCAATATCATTAAGCTCAGTCACCAACAGCAGGAACAGCAACAATGAAACGCCACCACCATTGCCTGAATTCACTTCTTCTGGCAGATACAGAAGATAAGCGGCATGTCCAAGACTGAAAACTGTCGTCATTAACCCCCAGTTGATGACCCCCACTGCTTTCAGATAACCTGAGGACTGTTCCCGGAACACCATATTCATTGGCAGAAACAGAAACATATACACTGGAATAAAGATGATAAACATTCCGTACCATTCGATACTGATCCAGTAAAACTGTAGCGGAATGGAGAGATAAGCCCAGAACAGCGTCCGGCGATCAATTCGCCGGACAGGTATCAGCGAAAAATATTCTTTCAAGGCCAGAAAACTGAGAAAACCCATCAACACCAGCATGGCAGTCTTACTGGTTACAACGGCCAGATAAACCACAGCGATCATGTACCACCATGATTTCATCCGGGCAACCAGTTCAACCGTTGCTTCTGCTCCTAAGCGAAACCTCATTACCGCGACAATCAGTGTGGTAATAATTAATACACCCGATAATGCCGCAATAAAAATCTGAATATGTAAATGCAAATCGTCTAACATTTCTCTGCTCCGGCCAATGCCTTACGACCACGGTTAATGACAGTCCAGCCTAATAAAACAATCTTCACCACCAGCAGGCTATTGATTAACACTAAGGGGGCTATTCCCGTACCCAGCAAAACAGCGATCATACCGAAGCCAAAAGCCCGGTCACTTTTGCCCAATGGTCCGTCATAGCGACGGGAACCACCCAGAGCGACAGAAAGTACACCGACCATTTCTGTCACTATCGCCAGTACAACGACCACAACAACAAAGGAAGGATTGATACCTGGCAGGAACGCAAATGGCAAATACAGAACTGCATCGGAAACCACATCTCCCGTTTCATTTAACAAGGCGCCAAGTGCTGATTGCTGATGGTGCTCTTTCGCCATAAGACCATCAATCGCATTCAGTGCCATCCGCACAAATAAAATAAGTGGCACAGAAAACAGCCACCATGAATGCCCAACAGAAAATGCAACCAGTCCACCTCCAATCGCGGATAAAAACACCGCACCTACGGTTATCTGGTTAGCTGTTAAACCTGCCTTGACCAGGGTTGCTGCAACTGGTCTCAGCAGGTTCTGAAAAGCCGGTTTTAACCGATAAATCGTTTTCATCTGCTCTCCGGTTCGCACCTAACATCAGACACGCGCTGAATGTTCTGAATTCTGAATAAAGAATCGCTGTAAAAAATCAATCCTGACTTCAGGCCGTCTGTCTTCCAGCAGTTCTTTTATTTCTTCCTCCGTCCAGCCTGCTTCCCTTAACCATGCTCCAACGACAACGGCGCTTCTCAGATACCCCAGTGAACAGTGTATGTAAACCTTCCCCTGACTGGCATATTGTCTTATAAAATCTAGACACTTCTGTATTTGATAGTGAGTGGGCAATGTGTAATCCAGTACGGGTTCATACATGTAGTGGGGTTGATCAATAGTTTCGGAAGACTCCAGCAAAGGTGATTTCAGATCAGGTGTAAGGTCAATAATCGCAACAACCCCTGTCGCATTTAGTTCATCCAGTTCAGTTCGGTGTAGCCGGCGTCCCAGAATAATTTCCGGCGTAAGCCCGGTATAAGCAGGGTAGCGGGACCGAAACCACTTCCAGGTATTACAGGTAATCAGCAGATAAGGAGCATATAACCACCAGGTCCATCCGGGATACTGTCCCTTTTGATTAGCTCCTTTCCCGGTAAAGTTAGTGTGGTTGAGCAAATAAGCAAGCGCTACCAGACTATAGGATACAGCCACATAAAATAACGCCCCTTCGACGAAAACCAATCCAGTGGCGGACAGGCTGTCCATCGTTCTCACCAACAAAATCAACCCTGGAAAAACGGCTGCAACTGCAAAATATCTCAGCGCCATTCGCCAGTGATAACGGGTACGAACCGGTTTTTCTATGAAACCAGGAATGATCCTGTAAGCCATTAATCCCACGGCAATTCCACCAACAACATCAATCAGGTGGTGCTGGTATACCAACAGAGTAGACAGGCCAATCAATATAAACCAACAAGATATCAACCCTCTCAGAAACACAGAACGTCCCTTAACCAATTGGTACCAGACTATTAACCCCTGACTAACATGCAGGGAGGGCGCCTGATTAAACGGCAGATCCATTTCCAGCGCCGAAAACAATGGCTGATACCATCCCTCAGTGATTGGTTTGGCAAAGGCAAACTTTAATGGGAACAGCAGAAAACACAGCGCAGACAACATAATGACAAAGCCAATCCGCCAACTAAGCTGAAACAATTCTCTGTCTGTGCGGCATGTCATAAACGCGAGGATAAACAGCATGTCCAGTGACATATATGGCAGGATCATTTCGGGAATAAATGGAATAGCAGTCTCCCACCCGAAGTAAAAACTCGGTACTTCCGGGCTAAGCCCTGTGAAGTAATTGGTGAAACCATATACCAGGAAAAACAGCAATCCCAAACCGGAGCCGGTGAGCAACCGACGCAAAAACGATGGTTTACTTAAGTCGGATTTCAATGCACTGTTCTTTTGTTCACTTTGCTTAATTTTGTGTTGTTTCATGGCGGATAGCCTCAACTCGGATTTCGCTGAATAACCCCTCCCCTCTGCAAGCGGAAGAGGTTTTGAATCGGGTTTAAACAGAAGTGAGTTTCAGGCATTAGACCTTATGAGCGACGTTAACGGTAAATATCCCTTCCCTGTCCATCAATGTGTGTTCCGGGACAAAGCCAGCCCTGGCCACAAGGTGGTTGATTTCATATTGCGACCGGGGCCGCATTATCCAGGGTTGGCCATCTCTGTTATTTAACGTACGGGCGATAAGTTCCAATTGAGGGTGGAATGGCTGATTGGTATAAATGAGAACCCCGCCGGGTTTGAGTGTGGCGTAAATAGCCTGAAGAGATTGCAGTATCAGATTATTGTCTTCAAACAACTCATACAGTCCTGACACGATCACTACATCAGGCTGTTTTTCCAGATTCTGTAAAGACTCAGCAGAAAAGGCATCACCCTGTTCATACCGGACATTCTCCGTTCCCATTCTCTGCGCCAACTGCAGACCTTCCGCCAGACCTGCCACATCTTTATCGCGACAAACAATGTTGACATTCTGACCATCGTATTTCTTTGCCGTTTCAACCAGATAGCGGCCAGGGCCGGCAGCAACATCAACGATTTCTACAGAGGACTGCTGAGCCAAACGTTGTTCAATATGGTCATGCAGAACCAGTTTCAGATTCTGTGCCCGTTCACGAATACCCTCCCAGCCCGGTGTCCTGAGATAAAAATAGTCAAACAGTTTTCCGAGCAACAGAGCTCCCTGAGGCCTATTCTGATAAACGTGATTAAGGCTGGAACCAGAGTCAAATCCATAACGCCATCCAATCCGGATACCTTTGCTCAACCGGCCAAGCGTATTAAAAGCCAGCCGGGTAAGAGCAAACAACCATCGTTCAGGATCATGCCAGTTCAACGGTTTTGTAAGATTCTCATATTCCCTGACATTCGCCCTGATGCTGCCATCAATACTGGCCATATGTTCCGGGCTCACTGATGTTTTAACTTCTCCCGGGTACTGTCGCTGAAAACATTCCGTGATAAATCGCCTGGCGTGCTCAACAGCAATATGCCGTTCAGACTCGTGAAAAACCTCGTGGTAAAAGTCATCCAGGCAGATCATTTCCTTGTGCGTTGAGGAAAGATTTTCAAAAAACTGCTTCTGAGCCTTCTGATGTACGACATAGTCACGGTTAGCCGATAACAGAAGTACAGGTACATTGATGGCGGAAGCCGATTCAATCACCCTGTCCGCAGTGCGGTAAAGACTGTTCAGGACTCTGACAGCTATCTTTGGTGAGATCAGTGGATCATTGGCTCGTGCTTCGGCCTCTGTCTGATCATGGGTCAGCATACCAGGTTTAACATAGCTGTTGACGTAAGCATCCGGCTGGATTTTCTGCCAGAGCCGGAGAGCAGGCCGGGCTAAAGGCACATATAGTTTAACGTTGAAGGCTGGCGATCCCAGAATGGCACCTCTTACCGGGCGGGCATAATCCAGCAGCCAGGTGGACAGAATTACACTACCAACACTGTGTCCCAGAAACATCATATCTTCACAGGCAATGTCATAAGTTTCAGAGATATGCCGGATAAACAAATCCGCGTCCCGGACAAAATCATGAAAATGTCTGGCATACCCCCGGTCACCCGAGGAATGACCATGGCCCCTTGCATCCCACGCAAATACTGAGACATCATTCAGATCCAGAGCATCCACCAGTTCATGAAAGCGTCCGGAATGCTCATGCCCGCCATGAAACATGATCAGCGCCTTCTTTTTTACAGCTCCCGGATGTCAGGCACGATAAAACAAACGAGTACCATACCAGGTGGTAAAAGTATGAGGTTGGTGAAGATAATTTCTGACTTCTGAGGATGATTCATCTGTATTTGCTGCTTCGGTGATTTGAGTGACTGCCTGGTTCATCATGTTTTAATCCCCTGTAGCGGGTGCGATACCCTTCCTTTGTTTCAATTCTTTCCGTCTCTTACAGCAACCTTAATGCCAGCATCCAAAATAAAATTAGGCCATTGTTTTATAAAAATAAATTTCAGAACCAACAGAATTAACTTCTATTAGAGTATGAGCAAATGTACATTCTATGCATGCATTAAGTACATCTGACGTCCTAAGAAAGCATCAATTGATATAGCACTGAGATCGAAATTCTGAATAAGGTAACAACGATGAAGCGACTATCTTCTGAAGACCTGCGACTGTTTGAACTGGTTACCAGTATCATTTTCAGTAACCCGTTTACTGTTGACCGGCAGGATATTGAACAAAGGCTGGCCCCGTATGGTTCTCCGGATAAGATGGTACTGGCCGAGGATCACCACCATTTATTCGGATTAGTCGTACCTATCCTGGAAAGGCGCATCACTGAGCTACAACAAGAAGGATTCGTTCAGATTACCCAACTTTCTGGTAGCGACCGGAGGCTGATGGAAAATGCGTTGCTGTTTCTGGTGTTTCACCGTCACGTAGAAAATTTCGATACACTCATCCGGAATCAGCTTGAGGGCAGAGGGAATGAGGTTAAAGCCCCTTTTGCCGAATCCTTGCTCGCCCAGCTAATGACCTGGGGATTCACGAAGAAAGAAGCCCTGCGCTATCTCGCTTTGCTGTATCAGTGCCGCCGAGGCTATTACTTTATCGGCAAGGGTCTTGTTGGTGACAGTGAATCCATGCGACAACTGAGGAAGGCTTTGTGGAATAGTGTATTCACCTTTGACGCACGGCAGTATGCAGATTTTTTGTGGAATAAGATGGAAGATTTTTCCACACTAATCGTGGGCGAAACAGGCACTGGTAAAGGCTCTGCTGCCATGGCCATGGGGCGCTCGGGGCTGATTTTATACGATGAAAGCCGTCAGTGCTTTGCCAGCTCATTTAGCGACGCCTGTGTTGCGATCAATCTGTCCCAGTACCCTGAAACGTTGATCGAATCTGAACTGTTTGGTCACCGGAAGGGGGCCTTTACCGGTGCGATCAGTGATCAGAAAGGCATTCTTGATCAATGTAAGCCTAACGGGCTTCTGTTTCTGGATGAAATCGGGGAGGTTTCAGTACCGGTTCAGATAAAACTGCTGAATGTACTGCAAGACCGTGTTTATGCCAGTGTCGGCAGCCATGACAAAAAAGCGTTCTACGGGCGCGTCGTCGCAGCGACTAATCAGTCTATCGGCGAATTAAGACAAAAAGGAAAGTTTCGCGATGACTTCTTTTACCGGCTCTGTTCTGACGTTATTCAGCTGCCCACACTGCGACAACGCATTCTGGAAAACCCGGCAGAACTCGCTCAACTAACCCAGCTACAAATCGACAAAATGACCCGGATATCTGCTCCAAAGACTAAAAATATAAGTCAGTCAGCCCACCCGCTACAAAACCAGCAATCCTCCCCTGAGCTTTGTGAATGGGTGCTCTGGCAATTGCAGAAGAGTCTCCCTGAAAATTACACTTGGCCAGGTAATGTCAGAGAACTTGAACAGGCCGTACGCCAGATATTTATTAAAGCGTCTTATTCCGGCGACCCATTTTTCAGGAACCAGCTAAAGTCTCCGGATTCGCCTGAAAAACTCACGGCCAGACAGGTTCTCGACAGACATTGTGCCAGACTTTATGAACACACCAACACCTACGAAGCAGTTGCCAACATTGTTCAACTGGACAGGAGAACAGTTAAGAAGCATGTGGAGGCCTACTGGAATGAATCAGACAACCATCCGACCCATCGATGATTCAGTTTAATCTGAACCGCCAAACAACCAACGAACTCCAAGTGGCAGCCCATGTCACTGTAATGCGGAACCAATCTTCATTCCAAAATCCCATCTGGTGTCGGTAGGGAAAAGAAGAAAGTGGTGTAGCAAAGCTGTTTAGAATCAATGGTTGTCATAATTTATCTAGAGCGATAATAGAAAGGCACCTATAAATGCTTTTCAATCGATCGGTGTCCTATTTTCGCCACCTGGAATATAGGGAACAGAAAAGGCAAAGAAAATGGACAATGTTGCTGCATTATTCATTGCCACAGTTATTGAAAAACTTCCGAAAGACTTTCAGCATCCAGTACCCGCTTGGACCACAGCAATAGCGACTTTGCATCCGCACTCTCTATCCGTGCTTTTTGCTCACTGGTCAAGTCACCAAACCTAACTTCGAGCTGTTGTATCAACAACCATGCGCCGCCTTGTTGCCTACCTTCTTCTCGGAATCGTTCTGCAAATCCAGTCATCGTCGTAAACTCCTTTGGGTAACGTTGTTGGTACTGTTGTTTTTCATTATCGTCAAGCTGCGTATAGATGTCGATAAAGTCGAGATATTTCAGTTGCTTTTCAATATTGCTTTCCAGCGATAACAACCCCTTGACGGCATCAGCATAGACATCGACCTTCTCATCCAGTGACCAGGCCATGTTGGGCAAATTCAAACGCTCGACGATATTGTCGCTGTGGCGGTGTTGGACATATGACAGCGTCGCCAAATGACAGGCCAGGTACCTAAATTTCAAATAACTCTGATAGTCTCCCCCCAACTCCAGAGATGCCCGGTGATTATTCTCCCGAAGGAAGATGACGACCGGCACAACCCGGGTAGTCTGGCACAGTTCTGAGAGATCCAGGCAATAGTGGGCAATCCGGTGGGTCGAGAAGCGGTTCGCGTCCGTATGTTCCTCCAGTGCGAACAGTAGAGCTTCCCGCCGGCCATCGGGCCACTTTACCAGTAGCGGCACATCCAATTCGCGGAAACGGTCTCCCAGACGCTCTTTCAATTGTTCCTGCCGTATGGGAATGATTTCCACCGATTCATCCAATTCAGCAGCCTCTTGCGCCGCGAAGAAAGCGATGGCTTGCCGGGGATAATCGAGGATCAGGTTCTTAAAATTTTGATCATGGGTCACAGGCTACATTCCTTGTAAAGGTAAAGAAAAGTTTTAGAGCCAAATATACTGTATAAAATACTGTATAAATAAACTTGGACAACTTCAATAGGCAACAGGGAAAAGAAATCCATCAATGGGAATCGTTAGGTGTCATAGAGGGAATTGCCGTCATAAGCATTAAGATGAATGCTATAGGTGAGGATTTGCTAACTTTTTAGTCGTTCACACCCATTTGGCGTGATTCGCCCTCTTGCGCCTTAATCGCGCCACATGGACCGGGGCGACTCCCAGCCAGGCGATTTCCGTCATATTGCCGGGAATGGTCAGGGTTACGTCACTGGCGTGAGTGAGCGTGGTGGTGAAGAAGGGGAATTCGAACGCTTTGCTCATGGGTCAGGTCCGCACTTAACACCAAGGCTCTACTGAAGCTTGGTTTATACCTCGAAAACAGAGCTCAAATCGAACTCAATTTCCGGGAAGGGCTCAATCCGGACTTTGCCGCCGCCATGATCCACAGATTCAACGACCGCATAGTGATCATTAACCAACTTATAGGCGATAAACGATCTATCCTCAGGGCTGACTACCCAGTAATAGGGTACCTGCTGAGCCTGCAGCAATAGGAAGTTGTCGAGTAAGTCTTTTTTTTCATGGCCGGGCGAAGTGATCTCGCACACCCAATCCGGCGCCATGTCCATAACACCGCTCGGTTTTTTCGGTACACGCTCCTTTCGCCAGCCGGCTAAATCATGGATAGGGGCCTGATGTTCGCTGTAGCGTACGGTAATTTCAGTCATTATCCACCAACCACCAGGACCGATATTTTTCCGATAGGGTGCCAACTCAGTACCAATATCAAGCTGCACGCTGCCGTGCTCGGCCCTGGGTGCTGAGCGTTTAATGATTTCGCCGTTGATCAACTCCTGGCGTTCATCCTCGAGCCAAGCTAATTGTAAATCATCAAAAGTCTTTAGTTTCTTGGCTTCCATAAGGAATCCTTTAGGAGCTGGGAGTTGATTAAGTTACCGTCCATTGTAGTTAAAACAAATCCATTAACGCCTGTCTAGGCGAATTATTATTGCTCGTGACCGGCATGATAAAGGTAGATCAGCCCGGCACATCCTTGAACGTCCGGGCATGGTAGTTACGTTTGCTGTTTGTGCTAAAGATGCGGCATGAGATTAAAGCGATAACCACAACCGCCGACAGAAACAATGAAAGAAGCACAAAGATTAATTAAGCATATACCCTCACCCTATACCACCAACAATAGCGTGCCGGCGGCGATGGTAATGACAAATGCCAGTCCGTAACAAAGTATGAAGTACAACTGGTGGGGTTTCAGCATTAAATCATGGCTCAGATGGTAAATCCGGTGTGCTGCGTGCCAGGTAGGTAATACAATAACCGCAAAAACGATCAGACCACCGAGCCAGTGACTTGCGAAGCCTTGCATCCTCACATAACTCATAAAATGCGGATCTACCAGGCCGAGGGGAATCAATATTCCGGTAATGAGTATCACTGCCGGTAGAATAAGCGCAACGACCACGCCCCCGGCGCCAAATAAGCTCCACCAAATGGGCTCATTTGAACGGTTCCACTGTTTATCCTGAAGGGTTTTGACTTGATGACTCGATTTCATTGATCTTCCCTCCTACCAGAAAAACAATACAAAGACTGCACAAGTAGCCACTGCCCAAGCAACATAGTGGCCCAGTTCCAGCATTTTATCGGTGATTTTCGGGGATGGCCTGACCGGAATCGTCTTGGGCGCCAGAGAAAACCAGGTAACGGCATGATAGATGACAAAGCCGAAGATTATCGTATGCAAAAGCATCATGAAAAAATTGGTTTGTGTCGACAACCAAAGGTGCCACTCCGTAGGCCCTTTCGTTAGGGCAAATAGTCCCAACATTAGATTAACACTGTAAATTGCCACAAAAATACTGCTGCTTTCACGCAGCATATACTTTTGATAGTAACGGTTTTGTTGCCACCAGCTTGCCGTCATCGGACGTTGATACGGTTTTCGATATCCCATGCTAACCCTCCTTCCGTTCCGAAATACGGTGGCGGTCATCAATTGTTTTAGGTTGCTCCGCCTTACCTACCAAATGGAGCCCATAATCGATGCTGCTCAATACTTTACTCTGATTGATCGCGGCGGCGGGATCGACTTTCTTCGGACACACTTCCGAACAATAACCGACAAACGTGCAGCTCCAGACGCCTTCTTCGGCATTCATCACGGGAATACGCTCTGCCCGCCCCTGATCCCTCGAATCAGTGTTGTACCGGTGCATCAGCGCCAATGCGGCAGGCCCGACAAACTCGTTTTTAAGACCATATTGGGGGCAGGCGGCATAACACAATCCACAATTGATACACATGCTGTATTGACGGTATCTGGCGAGTTGCTCTGGCGTTTGCGAGTAGGCTCCATCCTTTAACGATCCTTTGTTTTCCCGGATCAGATATGGTTTGATCGCTTCCAGCTTTTTGATGAAGTCACTGATATCGGAAACCAGGTCCTTTTCTATCGGAAAATTTGCTAGCGGTTCTATGCGTACGGGTTGTGGAAAGTAATCCCGCAGGAAGGTTTTGCAGCCTAGTTTAGGAACGCCGTTTACCATGAAACCACAGCTTCCGCAGATTGCCATTTTACAGGAGTATCGATAGGTAAGCGTTTGATCTAAATGGTCTTTTGTATATTGCAATCCGTCAAGAACTGACATTTCATAAACATAGGGAACCTGGAAAGTTTGCATCCTTGGCTTGTCGTCCTTTTCAGGATCGTAGCGCATTATCTCTAAAGTAATCTTATCGCCCATAGTTACGTTTCCCCTTTTTGCATAGTTGCGTCATCCTCAACTTTGGCTTCCTGTTCGGAACTGTCCATTTGGGAGCCATAGACCCGCTTGCCGGGTGGACTTTTAGTTATTATTACATCGGTATAGTCAATTCGGGGTCCGCCTTCCTGCTGATGCCACGCCAGCGTATGCTTAAGATAATTATGGTCGTCACGTTCGGCAAAACCGTCCAGACGTTGATGCGCGCCACGGGATTCTTTTCTGGCAATCGCGGAATGGGCCATGCTTTCCGCACAATCCAACAAAAATCCGAGCTCCATCGCGTAAAGCCAATCCGTATTGAAAACACGTCCCTGGTCAGTCACGTTGATATTTAGATATCGCTGTTTTAAGTTCGCAATAACGTCGATCGCCTCTTGCATACCTGCTTCGGTACGATAGATGCCGACCCCCCTTTCCATGACTTCACCCATCTCCTTGAGAATCTGCGCGGTGGATTCCGTGCCGTCAGGAGAAAAACGCGTTAATGCTTGATGACTGGCCTGTTCCGCGAGAGAGACTAAGGCTTCCCGGTTTTCATGCACCTGCTGAAGAGCAAACGCGGCGGCATTCTCACCCACCACTTTACCCATGACAATTAATTCGGCGAGGGAATTTGACCCCAAACGGTTAGCGCCGTGCAAACCGGTACTGGCGCATTCACCGATGGCATAGAGTCCTGCCAGGCGGGTTTCGCAACCAATATTGGTTTCGATTCCACCCATGGTGTAATGAGCGGTGGGCCGCACTGGTATGGGTTCATGGACCGGATCAACGCCAGCGTAAGCTTTAGCCAGCTCTCTGATAAAGGGGAGACGTTCATTAATCTTCGCTTCCCCCAAGTGCCGCAGGTCCAGGTGTACAACATCCCCTGCCGGTGTGCTGATGCTGCGGCCTTGCTGCCATTCATGCCAAAAGCTCTGGCTAACACGATCTCTCGGCCCGAGTTCCATATATTTATTTTTCGGCTGTCCGATGGGAGTCTCCGGTCCCAGTCCATAATCCTGCAGATAACGATAGCCATCCTTGTTTACCAGAATGCCACCTTCTCCACGACAACCTTCGGTCATGAGGATACCGGACCCGGGTAATCCGGTGGGATGGTATTGGACGAATTCCATATCCCTCAACGGCACTCCATGGCGGTACGCCAAAGCAATGCCATCGCCGGTCACTATGCCCCCGTTGGTGTTAAATGTGTAAACCCGTACCGCGCCGCCAGTGGCCAGAATAACTGCATTGGCTTGGATAAAACGTAACTCGCCTTCCGCTAGATCCAAAACGACAACGCCTTGTACGCGATCATCCGCAACAATTAGGTCGATACAAAAATGTTCGTCAAAGCGCCGTATCCCGGGGTACTTGATTGAGGTTTGGAACAGCGTATGCAGCATATGAAAACCGGTTTTGTCCGCGGCGAACCAGGTTCTCTCTATCTTCATGCCACCGAATGCCCGAACGTTGACGGAACCGTCGGGGCGGCGTGACCAAGGACAACCCCAGTGCTCCATTTGCACCATTTGCTCGGTAGCGTGTTCAACAAAGTATTCCACTACGTCCTGATCGCACAGCCAGTCACCGCCGGACACGGTATCATTGAAATGCATGCCGATATGATCGTGAGGCTGGGCAACCGCCGCACTGCCGCCTTCCGCTGCAACCGTATGGCTGCGCATGGGATATACTTTTGATATCAGCGCAATGCCGAGCTCCGGATGTTGCTCGGCCGCGGCAATGGCAGCGCGCAAGCCACCTCCGCCAGCGCCAATTATCGCAATGTCTGTAGTAGTTGTTTGCAAAGTGTTTTCCCCCTATTCAGTCCGATAAGACTGGCTGATGCAACGTTCGTTTTTTAACCGACAAAGATAAAAACACCAACAAGTAAAACAGCCAGGTAGATCGCGCCAAATATCGCGCCGAGCCCCCACCATTTCGCTTGTGAAATATAGCCCGCGCCATACCATATGGGAGAGGGTCCTGTGGCGTAAGGCGTGATAATGCCCATGATGCCCAAGCTTCCCGCCAGTAGAATCATGAATGCCGGGATTTGCTCAGGGGAAATCAGTTTCATTGCAATCACCACAAATAGCGGCAGTAGCGCCGTGGTGTGTGCGGTCACGCTGGCGAAGAAATAGTGGAGTAAGAAGAATACAACTAACATGGATAGCATTAGCATGAGGGGTGTAAGGCCTGACATTGAGGTTTCCGCCATGTTTCCAACCCATGTCAGTACACCGACGGCTTTAAGTCCCGATGCAAGAGATACTAAAGTGGCAAACCAAATCAGGACATTCCAAGCGGCTTTATTGCTAATTACGTCTTCCCAGGAGATAACATTGGTCAATACCATCAACGCGACAATGGAAATAGCGGCGGTCGTGGAATGAACGCCTAAATCGCCGCCGAATATCCACAGAATCAATGCGGCTAAGGCAAACACGCCCATTAAGATCTCCTCGCGGCTGAAGCCGCCCATTTTTTCGAGTTCCTCTTTCGCCCATTGCGGCGCCTCAGGAGACTTTTTCTGGGCTGGTGGATATATAAGATAGGCCAAAAGCGGTACCAACAATAAGATCGGCAACATCAACGGGATCATGATCATGGCCCAGGCACCCCAACTGATCGCCACCCCTGCGCCCTTATTAATCAGGTCCACCGCCAATAAATTAGGTGCGAGCGCTGTCAGAAACATGGAACTGGTTACGCATGTAGCGGCAATCGCCACCCAGGACAAGTAACTGCCGAGTTTGCGGGGTTCATTGTCAGGCGTTGAGCCGAAAATGATAGGAATATTACTGGCTATCGGATAAATGGTGCCGGCGCTGCGCGCGGTGTTGGACGGCATGAAGGGGGCAAGCAGCAAATCCGCAAACGCCACCGAGTAGCCTAATCCGAGTGAGCTTTTCCCCATGTACTTGATCATAATTAGCGATATTCTCTTTCCGAGCCCGGTTTTTTGGTAACCCATCGCAAACATAAACGCTGCGAAAATTAGCCAGATAACGGAGTTTGAGAAGCCGGAAAGCAGCCACTTGATATTGTCGCTAGGGGAATCTCCGGCGAAGCCAAACAGTGCCACGAGCGAAACGCCGACCAGACCAACCAACGCAGCCGGCACCGGCTCGATTATCAGGCCGATGACCACGGCAAAGAAGATCGCTAGAAAATGCCAACCATCCGCACTGAGCCCTTCAGGAGCGGGAATAAACCATAGGATAATTAATACAATGACCGGCACCGACATCATGACTGCTTTTTTAGACATAAGCACACCCTCAAGAAGGATAAAGTTACCGAGATCTGCAGTATACGCGTCAGGTGGATAGCCAAAATTGCTCTTGATTAGTTTAGGAAGGTTAGACTAATAAGAATTACTTATTGAACCGGCGGGAGATTTAGATAGGAGAGTATTCTTGGAATAGTAAAGTCTTATAGCCGGCGACTTTAGTCGCCGGAACAGTTATACAGGTAAAGCAGCAACCGCCTAGCAGAGGGAATAAATCACAATTTCCATCATTAAGCTCTTTTCGAAGGAAAAAATGGTAAGTTCATGCTGTTGCCAACTTCGGCTTAAACCACAACAGGAGTTGGGGTAACAAGCTCAAAGCGCCTAAAAGCGCGACAAACATTGCCATTCCGGTAAACAGGCCAAAGTAGATAGTCGGGAGAAAATTGGAAAGCACCAAAATGGAAAAACCGGCAATAATGGTGATGGATGTATAGAACATCGCGCGCCCGATAGTGCCGTGGCAACGGTGCATGGTAGCCAAGTAATCGCCGTCCTTTGCAAACTCCACCCGGAACCGGAAGATATAATGGATAGTGTTATCCACGGCGATGCCCACCGTGATCGCAGCGACGGTAATCGTCATCATGTCCAGGGGAATGCCGAGCCAGCCCATAACGCCCAAAACGGAGCTAGCCGCCAGAATATTTGGCGCCATCCCGATAATCGCCAAAGACACGGACCGAAACAACACTAACAGCATTAGCATGATAGCCACGAAAACTATCCCCAACGTCTTGATTTGGGAATCGAAAAGACTCTGCAGCATATTGTTGTAGAGCACGGTCATACCGGTAAAGTGGACGTTTTCATCGGCATAGCCCAACTCCCCGGTAAGGTGCGCTCGAACCGTATTCAAGAGCTGTTGCCGGTTCAACCCTGGTGATGATTCGATCACCCGAAGGTTAAACCGGGCCTGGGCAAGTTCATCCGATATGTAGGGTTCGATCAGGATTTCCGCCAGATCCTCCGGGAAGACTTTGGGTAAAAAGGCAAGTTGAACAGCATCCAATTTCACGCCTTGGTTAATTTCCTGCACCAGTTTCAAAGTAGTGGCAATGGATAACACCTTGCCGCTTTCCGGCAAGGATTCCAGGTACTCATGTACCTTTTCCAACTGCTCTATTTTCTTGAAGGTGTACCAGGTGTTCCGCACGTCATCTTCGTATTCGCAGGCGTCTTCATCGTCAAAGCAGTCGTCGAGAAACGGATCGACTTCTTCCTCAGGTTCCTCAACCCTGATATCGTCAATGATGATATCCAACGGCGCCGTACCACCAATCTTGTGGTCTATGACGACCATTCCCTGATAGATTTCGGTGGATTCCTTGAAGTAATCGATAAACCGGTTTTCCACCGTCAGGCGGGTAATACCAATCACGAAAAAAACTGCCAGTAAAAGGCAGCCGAGCAAGATTTTATTGCCATGGGCTTCAGTAAATCGAGCTAAAAATGCCGTCACGGCCGAATGGGTTTTCTGCGGTTTTGGCGCTTTACCCGACGGCAGCATTAGAATACTTACCGGCAATAGTAAAAAAGCGACGATAAAGGCGATTGAAATGCCTAACGTCATCATTTTGCCGAAATCGATTACCGGACGGATATCGCTGAAGATTAGCGAGCCGAAGGCCACGATGGTGGT
This sequence comes from Hahella sp., assembly GCA_028280065.1. Lineage (GTDB taxonomy): Bacteria > Pseudomonadota > Gammaproteobacteria > Pseudomonadales > Oleiphilaceae > Hahella. The sequence continues at coordinate 8,201 of JANQMN010000031.1, read as the reverse complement.
CAACGCCATATATAAGCATGGTTTTGACATGGCCTGCACCGTATCCCGCATTATCTCTCTGACAGTCGCATCCGGCTTCAGCAGCTGGATTTCCCGGAATCTCACCGTGATATGAATCGTCAAAGACAGCGTGATAATCAGCAATAGCGAGACAAAATTGGAAGAAATAACGGTTACCGGCCAACTCATCCAGCCCAGAATACCGATCATAAACCAGACTGTGACCAGGCAGCAGGTTAATGGCAGCGTGATCCATTGCCACTGGCGAAAGATGATGGTGAGAGTGAGCACCAGAAAGATAAACACCCCTACCCCGAAGGTTTCCAAATCGCTGGCGACAAAGGCAATCATATCGGACACAATCATCGGTACACCGCCAAGATGAATCGTTGCCCGGTCCTGATACTTCTCGATAATGGCGCGAATATCCGCGACATCCTGATCTTGCTGAGCGGCAAGTCGTTCACTTAGTTGGTCAAATTCCGTGGAAACTTCGACCAGACGATGTCTTTGCCCGTCGCTGGCCTGCCCACTGTTCACCGCATCCCGCAAAGACTTGCGCTCCTTGAGCAACTCGTAGTAGCGAGGTTCTGATGCCAGCACAATCTGAATGGCGGTCGTTTGGGCATCTTCGCTGATCAGCAAATTACGATATAGCGGGTTGTCTACCAGGGCATCCCGCGCTTCTTCCATCGGCACATCATGTTCATCCAGGGTGCGAATTTGCTCAGATATGTTCTCCAGATTTAAGTCCGGACTGTTAAGCAGGGGAACGTTGAGGATGCTGTTCGTCGATGTCACCCGGTCATGGGCGGCAAAGTCATCGCGTAGTTGCCTGAGAATACTCAAGGATTCCGGTGTAAACAGGGAGGATTTCGGGGTGAAGGTCACGATCAGGAAATCGTCGGAAGATTCGAAACGCTCGCGCATTTGTCGATAGAATTCCAGGGACTTATCGTTTTCCAACACCAGTGAATCGGCAGAGGCGTCTAAACGGAATTCACTCATTTTGACACTGCTGACCACCCCTAAACCCACGATTAACAACAATATGAAGACCGGGTGGTTCAGGACTAAACGATCATAGATGGTGATTAGGCGGTTTAACAATGGCTTCCCCTTCCTCTTTATTCGCGATCAGGTATTCGGCGCCAGCGCTTGCGGATCGTAGCGGTTGTCCGTTAATCCCCGCTGAATGCGTAAAAAACTCAACGATATTTTATCGTTGGCCATTCTGCCAGGGTGACAAAGGGCTTTAAAGCAAAAAACTCCGTGCCGTAAAAGAAATACGAAATAAAGAGCAAATGCTGCGGACCGGACAGCAAGTGCCGGCAATGGCCTCTAGCGTTGTCGGATTAAACAGCCCCACCCGGTAATTTTATTTCTAACAGACCGCTACTCCAGCATAGGAATAGCGCTTAGGAATAAAAGGAGCGTGGAAGTCGCGATCACATTGGGCACGACGGATGATAGAACATCGATAACAACGATAAATAACTTAATATCAATACATTATGGAATATCTTTAATCTAATTTAACAACATAAATCGGCGGCAGATAGTTGCTAATACACTGCCATTGGTCACCTTCGTCCTCACTCACCCACAGGTTACCCGTTGTCGACCCAAAGGCTAAGATCGAACCGCTGGAATCGATATCCAAACTATGGCGATAGACCAAATCATAGGACGGACAATCGGGAAGTCCGTTATCCTGGCTGTGGAATGACTTCCCTCCGTCAGTGGTTTGCATGACGACTAGTTTACTGTCCACCGGAACGCGGCTTTCATCTTTCACGGCCGGAATAAACCAGGCTTTATCGGGATCATTTGGGTGCACAGCGACGGCAAAACCAAAATTGGACGGCGCGGCGGTAGTTATCTCCTGCCACTGCCGGCCGCCATTATCCGAGTGAAAAATGCCGTTGTGATGTTGTATCCATAATTTTTCAGGAGCACTCGGGCAGCTTACCATGCGGTGCGGATCCTGTGATTCCAAGGCATCCGCCTGTTCCGGAGGCATATAGGCTGCACGCATACCCTCGCCAATCAGGTTCCATTGCTCCCCGCCATCGACGGATTCCCAAACCCCGCCGCAGGATATCGCTAATCGGATATTTTGACTGTCTTTGGGATGAACGCAGATAGAATGGATACCTGGCTGGTCATATCCGCCACCGAACCACTGTTCCCGTTCCGGCCGGTTCCACAGAGATTCATTGAGCGTCCAGGAGTTGCCTCTATCTTCGGAAACGAATAAGCCACCCGGTATGGTACCTGCCCAGAGTTTACCGGGCTGGTCAGTCCCGCCCGGCACCAACTCCCACAATAACTCCAGAGTCGGGCCATCTTTATCTTCCTGTGACGGAAATTTCGGTGCCTGGATTTCTTCCCAGTCGTTAGCGGGAGTACGGCGATGAAGCTTGACGCCAAAGTGGCCAAGGTTGAGCGCTGCGTACAAATATCCGTCTCTTGGGTCGCGCAATAGCATGGAAACAGGCTCGGCAAGAAAATCGACGGATTCATCAGCCTGCCATTGCCCTGGTGCAGTACGCGTAAAAGTAAACAAACCTTTTCTAGTGCCGACACGTAATGTTGGAAGCATTTTCCCCCTCCGGAATTTGTCTGGATCAAACAACGGATCTGCTTGTTGCCGGTTATAAGATTTTTAACCGCCGGACAGCGCTTGAATCACATGAACATCCGCATCTGCCCCGATAGTATCGGTGAGGTGCACCCGGTCCTTGATCATTACGCCATCCAGAAATACTGCGACGTGTTTTCTAAGACGGTCCTGATCATCCAAAATATAGCTCTTAAGTTTGGGATTTTCATTAAATATTGCCGCCAAGCCATCAGCCACCGTTCCCGCCCGAACCTCCAGAGTCGGACAGGACAGGTGTTTTTTTAGATTGGCTGTGAAATGAAAGGTGGCCACAATTCTGAACCCTGGACCTTATTGCCTAATCTCTTAATCTTAGACTACAGGTTGCGTTTAAACCTGAAATCTAGCGGTAATTATGCGAAGCTCTTCCGCCAGGTCCGCAAGTTCCTTACTCGCTTCCGTGGTCCGAATCGCACCTTGGGAAGTGGATTCCGCCACGCCGTTGATTGAACTGATACTGGAACTGATTTCATTGGCAACGGAAGCCTGTTCTTCCGCAGAGGCGGCAATTTGCAAACTCATTTGCTTAATGGAACCGACAGTGTTGTCTATATTCCCCAAGGAATGGCTGAGGTCCTCTATTTGCTCTACACTGGCCACTGCCAGCGCTTTACTTTCCTGCATATCGACAACTGTTCTTTGCGAGCCGTTTTGCAGCTTGCCGATCATGCTCTCAATTTCTTCGATGGAGTCCTGAGTGCGTTTGGCAAGCCCCCTCACTTCGTCGGCTACCACCGCAAAGCCCCGGCCTTGCTCGCCGGCTCTGGCGGCTTCGATCGCCGCATTTAACGCCAAAAGATTGGTTTGCTCGGCAATACCTCGGATAACGGTAAGAATGGAACCTATGTTTTCGCTATCCTTTTCCAACCCATTCACAGTTTCCGACGATTGGTTTACCTGCAGGGAAAGTTTTTCAATATTCTGCTTTGCTTGCCGGGCTAACTGTGTACCTTTGGATGTCTCCATGTTCGCTTCTTCGGTGGCGGTGGCCGCGTTGGTAATGTTCTCTGAAACTTCATTGACGGTGGCAGACATTTCTTCCATTGCAGTGGCGACTTGATCGATGTCCGCATGCTGACTCTGTATTCCCTTGTTGGTCGAATCGGCTATGGAACGCATATCCTCCGAGGCGACTTTTAACTGGCCTACTCCGACGGCCACTTCGTTAATGCTCTGTTTGAACGTATCCAACAATGAGTTCAAAGCCCTGCCCATTTGGCCAAGTTCGTTTTTGCCGGTAATGTTCGTAGTAACGGTCAGGTCCCGGTTTTCCGCAACCAGAACCATTTTGTCCCGCAATTTTTCAATAGGAATCAGTAATGAACGGCTGATAAAATAGGCAATTGCCCCCACAATAAGTAGCACGACCACACTGTTAAAAATGAGTTCAACGGCGTTTTCAAGGTAGATTTCCTGGATATCGTCTATATAGATGCCGGTTCCGACAACCCATTCCCAGGGTTCAAACCCGATGACATAGGAAGTCTTGTCACCGATACCGCCATTACCGGGTTTTTCCCATTGATAGTCCACAAAACCTCTGCCATCGCGGCGCACAACATCCACGAATTCCTGGAATGGTGTTACGCCATTCGGATCTTTCGTTGTGCTCATATCCATGCCTTCGAGGCTAGGATTTAATGGATGCATAATTATCTCTGTACGCATGTTATTGAGCCAAAGATACTGATTGTCGGCATAGCGCATTTGCCTAATCACTTCCTTTGCCTGCGTTTGTGCCTCATGTTCAGTTAGCTCACCCGCACGTTGGTACTGGTGAAAATACTCCATAATGCCCGAGGCGACTTCGGCTATATGCTGGGTTTTTAGTTTGCGGTCATCGAGCAGGTTTTTTTCAAGATTTTGCAGCGAACGAAACTCTATGAAGATAAGTGCAAGAAAAAATACGCCGAGTAACAGAAATAATTTGGTGCTGATATTGAGCTGTTTGAACCAGTCCATCATGATGCTTCCTTTTTAGTTGTGTAACAGAAGATCGTTAAACGGGTGGATATCGTAGTACGGCGATGAAACGAATATAGATGATACCGGTCAAAGGTGGTAGGGATTTTGGTTTGTAAAAGCCAAACTTCCAAAGGTGGCTACCCGAAAAACAGGTATTCTCCGCTTTATCTCGTATCACAATCTAAGCAAATCTCCTAGTCCCTGAAGTTTGCCTGGCTCTTTGGACCATCTGGGAAGTTAGTATGACGAGTATTACTTATATTGCTGACCAAATTTCATCAGAATGGCCTGATAACTACCATCCAGTTTCATTTTATTGAGAGCGTCATTAAATTTATTAATAATTAGGTCTGCGTCGATTCGTTGACGGGAAATAACAGTAAAGAGTTTATAAGACCGAAAAGGTTTCCCCGTCACTTCCACCCTATTTTCAAACCTTTTGTCAACGTGAGTCAGGTAATGATGAAAAAACTGCTTTCCCATTACTCCTAGGTCAATCCTGCCCGCTTCGACTGTTAGGATAGTCTGATACGTATCGGTGACTTCTTGAACATCGATGCCCAACGACTTCAACTCCAGAACCTGAGCAGATTCTCTTAAACCGCCAATCCTGAGGTGTTTTAGGTCTTCTAGCGAGTCGAATTGCAGTTTATTTCCGGTTTTCTTAATAAAGACCTCGTCGTTGGTGGCCACAAAATCAGAAAAAACAAAGTGTTTTTTCCTTTCTACGTTAGAATAAGCGCCTAACAGACCATCGTATATTCCTAACTTGGCGTTTCGGACTGCTCGTGCCCAGGGCACAAAAACGACCTTAATATCGTAGCCTGCCCGACGGTATGCTTCGCGACAAATGGCTGTAAAAAAACCTTGTTCCGGGAGGTTTTCAGCATAAAAGGGGGCCCAGTTCAGGGTCGCCAGTTTTAACTCCAGTGAAAATACCGGGGTCGTAAAAAACAAAGCAGCCAGCAGAACTGGCCACTTCATTGGCCAAACCGCTTAAGAATAGCCTGAAAAGTCCCGTCATTTCGCATCTGGGATAAAGCTTGATTAAATCCAGAAATTATTTCATCACCATCTTTTCGCTTTTTGGTAATCGTGCAATACAAATTAAATGATTTAAATGGCGGTTCGATAGCTTCAAGATTACCCTGCAGGCTTCTCAACTCATTTTCATTTTGCAATAAGTAGTTAAATTGTTGCCTACCTATCAGAACCATATCCAGGCGATGAGAACTAAGCTTTAAAAGGCTCTTGATATTATCTGTAGTTTCCTCAATATCAAACCCGAGTGAACGTAGTTCATCCATCTGTGCAGAACCGCGCATACCGCCGACTTTATATTGTTTAAGCTGGTTTAGTTGGGTGTAGGAGATGCCACGGTCTTTAACTGATACAAAAACTTCATCGTTCTGATGAACGACATCGCTGTAATAAAAGGTTTTTGCCCTGTCATCCGTGTAATATGCCCCGAGTAAGCCATCAAATTTTCCTGACCGGGCAGATTCCAGAGCCCTTTTCCAGGGAAGAAACTTTACCGTAATATCATATCCGGCTCGTTTAAAGGCTTCCCTGGATATCGCGGCAAAAAAGCCGTTTTCTTTAAGTCCTTCTCCGTAAAATGGCTCCCAATTAACAGTAGTCAGGTTCAGTGTATTAGCACTGAGAAGAGGAGAAAGTAACAAGAAAACACAAAGGATTATATTCTTCACATTAATACTCCCGGTCTAGTTGACCTAACCAGTATAGACTAATCAATCGTTGATACGATTGGCAGTTACTTTATGAAAGGTTAGTGAAACCGTTAAGCCCAGTGTATTGGTTCTAATGGTGAAATCCTGGTGGCTGATACTGTTATTTTTAAATCGGAATCGACTAAGTACAAAGTGCGTATCGTCTTGTAAATGGAATTCAGTAGCTTTAAAACCCCCTAATAGCAGAATGAATAAATAGCCTATAATGTGACCATATATACTATCTCTAGTCTGAAAGAGTTACATTCAATTGTGAATTATTCCATGCGACAAACACTGTTCCTTCCAATAGTCTTTTTTTTGTTAAGTTTCTCTTTTCATTGTGCAGCCAATAAGCCGCGTGTCGTATTTATCAATCCCGGCGTTTCCTCCGAAAATCATGAAACAGGGGGATTCTGGTTTAATGTTTCCGCATTTATGCAAGCGGCAGCAGACGATTTAGCGTTCGATTTGGAAATTCTCTATGCCGAACGAAATCATCGAGCTCTTAGCCGGTTGACAAGGTCTGTGGTGACGAGGGAGAAGAAACCCGATTACCTGATTATCGTCAATGAAATGGAACAGGGGGCGGAACAGTTGAGCCTGGCAGTTAAAGCCAAGGTAAAGACTTTTATGATACTCAACACGCTATCTCTCGCAGAAAGGCAGACTCTTTCCCCTATCAATCCTTTTAAAGAGTATTGGATTGGTTCGCTGGTCCCCGATAATTTTTATGCCGGTAAGGCGATTGGACAACACTTGATAGCCGGCGTGCATAAACAAGGTTTGGATCACAAAAAGGGCGTACAGATAGTGGCAATAGCCGGTGACCATGTCACGCCGGCTTCCATCCAAAGAACCAACGGGTTACGGGAAGCACTTGTCAGTCAAACAGATAGCAACCTATTACAGATTTTTACAGCCTATTGGTCAAAAGAAGAGGCACGTTTCATAACTGCCAAAGCATTAGCCAGATTCCCGGATATGAATGCTATATGGGCAGCTAACGATCCAATCGCGCTTGGCGCTGTGGAAGCTATGCTTGAGCAAGGCATTGTTCCGGGAAAGCAAGTTTTGGTTGGCGGGCTTAACTGGGACCGCCCTGCTTTGGAAGCGATTAAGAAAGGACATATGCAGTTCAGTATGGGCGGGCATTTCATGACAGGCGGTTGGGCGCTGGTACTACTTCATGACTACCACCGGGGTCATCCGTTCTTACTGCAAAACAGCCATCGGGAAATGCGAATATTCAGTAAAATAGATCTAGATAACATCGCTGCTTTTGAGCGTAAATTTGCCAGCCAGAATTGGCAGAAGATAGATTTTGCCAGGTTTTCAATGATCTCAGGCAGTTCCCATGGGACCTACAACTTCTCCCTGGAAGCATTACTGGAACAGCCGTAGGTTAGCCGTCTCATTCAAGAATAGCGGTTTTATAAAGCCGCATTCCCCTGGCTTGATAGTTACCTAGAGCCCCAGGATGATCAAGTGTGCAGGTGTGTACCCAGACTCGCCGGGTACCTGCCCAACGCCATGCGGACCGGATTGCATCCGACAATAGGTATCCGCCAAAACCACGTCCGATAAACTGATCGGCCAAACCGAAGTAGTTAATTTCAACATCCGATTCTTGTTTGATTAACTCGTAGTAGCCTGCGATAGCGCCTTTATGGGTCGCAATCCAGGTACGGAGGTGTGGGCTTTCGACAAACTGACGCCACTCGGAGTCCGACCATTGCAACTTGTCCGTCCACTGCCAGCGCTCTCCGACCAGTTGATATAAAAACCGGTTCAATTGATATTGTTTTATTTCACATTCGGCAACGACCAAACCGGGCGCT
>JANQMN010000004.1 GCA_028280065.1 Hahella sp. | reverse complement strand
GTGCTGACCTGTATGGCGTATGTGGATCTGAATCCGGTCAGGGCAGGGGTGGCGGATTCACCGGATGCTTCCGACTATACCTCGCTGCAGCAGCGCTTGTTTGCGTATGCGAAAGAGAAGCGGAGTAAAACCAAGGCCCGGAAACAGCTCCAGGCTCGCATTCAACGGCAGGAGGAGATCAAGCAGCAGATCAATGTCGGTCATTGGCCCCAGGCTGCGTTGATGCCTTTTGACGGCAGTGCTCACACAGATATCCATACCGCCTTACCCTTCACCCGTGAAGACTATTTTGAACTAGTGGAAACAGCAGGCAGAGCCATTCGTGAAGATAAGCGCGGGGCGATTCCGCAATCCTTAACCCCTATTCTTGCCCGATTGGGGGTTGAGCCGGACCAGTGGCTCGAACAGATGCAGTGTTATGGGCGAAACTACTCTCATTGTTCGGGAAGTGTTGAAAATATCCGCGCCTATGCACGGCGATTTAATCAGAACTGGTTCCGGGGATTAAGTGTTGCACGGAAGGCGTATCGGGTGGTTGCTTGATGTCATCGACATCTATTCCCAGCTTGACGATAATGAAAAGCGGCAGTATCAACAACGTTACCCAGAGGAGTTTGAAACAATGACTGGATTCGCAGAACGATTCCGGGAGGAAGGAATGAGACAAGGGCTGCAGCAAGGTATGCAGCAGGGGCGACGCGAAGGTGTTCAGGAAGGTGAAGCCAGATTGTTGATTCGACTGCTGGAGACCAGATTTGGTTGTTTGACCGACGAGCAAAAGGCGCTAATACACCGTGCAGAAACGGGAACCCTCCTGCTCTGGTCTGAACGGGTATTAGTCGCTAAAAGTCTTTCCGAAGTTTTTCAATAATTCTCGCAGAACGTTGACATATCTGCAGGCTGCGAAATCGTTCGACCAATCAGATAAGGGGATACCCATAAGCCGTCTCCTACTTCTCATAAAAAGTGTAGAAACCATGCCTGCAGGCTCTGACTGCCCCTTAGGCCTGTAAGGGCCTAATTCAGGATGCTAAAGTTCCATCCTGGAGCCATTCCTTCATCAGTTTTACCACATAATAGAAGTTGAAATCAGAGCGGCGGTGCTTATCCTTGATGTCAATTTTTGGGTTCAACTCCTTCAATGTTAACTGGCCTGCCTGCTCTACGTTGCCGGACTTATCGACAATTTCGTATTCAAATTTAATACTGGCTTTGTCCAGGTCTTTCACCACACGAACCGGCTTGGTACCTATTTTGGGAAAATGATCTATGCGGCCTGCCTGATCGACATCCTGAATAATCAGCCGTAAATGCTTCCCTTCGGCAAGCAGCGGCGTCAGTTCTCTTGCCAGGGTCTTTTCGAAATCCGCAAAGGTTTTGATTTGGGTGTTTCTTGCCGATTCCAGATCGGTAAACGTATCTGGCGAATCCAGCGTGATGTCAACCTGGGCGTGAGCTAATGTCGATAGCAAAATGCTTAGAAGAAGCAATACTGTTTTCATGATCAAAACCCTCCGTCAACAGAGCCTGTGGTTCTTTTAAATAATACCTCCAAAACTTGTGCAACTTCTATCCATAGTTTAGTTAATTACTGCCGAAGAAGGACTTTGCCGGTAGCCGGGTTAATCAAATTCGCTTTGGAGATGGGGTCGCCCCGATAGTGGATTTTCGATAGACCTGCACTTGGTTGCGGCCGGACGTTTTAGCCAGTCGCAGTGCGCCTTCGGCGGCCTCCAGTAATTCTTCAGGGTTTTTAACATCGGCGGAGTAGCAGATTCCACAGCTAAAAGTCACATTGAAACTTGCGCCGCGGTCGGAAAAATACTGCTGACTAAAATCCAACAGCAGTTTTTCCATCACCGCCTCGGCGTTAAACAAAATACAGTCATAAAGGATGATGGCAAACTCTTCGCCGCCATAGCGCGCTACCGCATCGCCGGTACGTACGCGTTGCCTTAAAAGCCGTCCCAGGCTGCGAATCACCCGGTCTCCCACGACATGACCATAAGACTCGTTAATCGCGCGGAAATAGTCCAGATCCAGCATAACCAGGCTGAAGTGTATGCCGGAACGCACGGCGCGGGACATTTCGAACTTCAGCCGGTCCTTGATTGCCGTGTGCTTGAGTAGGCCCGTGAGGTGATCCAGGCTCATCATCTCGCTGATCTGCCGGGATCGCATCGCCCTGAACCGGACCGCGTTCAGTAGTTCGGTATCGGTCAGGGGCTTGATAAGAAAATCGTCGCCGGCCATTTTCAACTGCGACAGTTGCAGCATGATTTGCGGCTCAGTGGAAAGAAAGACGACGGGGATATGTAGGTAGTGTGGGTAAAATCGAATGATATCCGCGAGTTCCCGGCCATTGCATTCCGGTAGAAACAGTTCCATGACGATTAAATCCGGATTGAACTCGCCAATGGCGTCGCCAACTTTACCAGGTTTGGTCACGACTTTTCCTTTCATCCCGGCTTTTTCGATTAGCAGCGCGTTATGGTTGGCAAACTCTTGATCGTGGTCGATAAAAAGCACCCTGAGCTCTTCCGACGCATGGCCGCCGGCGGTTAGCCGGTCCAGGTCGCTGACCAAGATGTCGATTTCCACCGGTTTTGTCTGAAACGCGTCCGCGCCAGCCCGTTTTGCGGCGAGTTTTAACGAAAAATCGCTGTTGTTCCCTAATACCAGCGCTGGCACGGTTAAATCCGCCGCCACCTGTTTTAGTTCTCGAATTCGATGAATATCCATATCCTGGTTTTTACAGAACTGGATATCCACAATAACGGCATCCGGTAGTTTCGCGCTGACGGCTGACTGGAAACCTTCGACGGTATTGTAAGTGTGCAGATTATAGCCGTAGCTGAGCAGACTATGAGACAGGGTTCGGGCCAGAAACTTGTTATCCTCCAGAATAAAAATCTCTTTGTTCGCCTGGCTCAGTGCAGGTAGCGAAGGCAGGTATATGCCGGATTCATGAATGATCACCGGCTTACAGTTTTTCAGGGTTTTGATGATGCAGTCAATTTCATGTCCCGAAACCGTATTCATGTGATTGCGTTTTATACACTCCAGAAGCACGGATTCCGCTTCTTTCGCAACGGTCCCCAGGTCTCCGCAGCCAAAGGTTTGGCCCGAGCCGGCTAGATTATGGAGATAGCTGAGCAGTTCATAGGCCTGTTCCAGATCCCATTTGTCGGAAAGCTCCGACCACATTTCCGAAATATAGGCGAGGCGGCCGGGGAGCTCGCCAAGGTAGCTGTGTTTGAGGTGTTCCAGTGCTTTTAGAACGGGGTCTTTGCGTTCTATCATGGTTAAGATCTAGAACCGGATGCCGAAGATGAAACCGGCTTTATCCAGTCGGTAGTTATTCTTGTCGAGCAGTTGCAGATACTCGATACCCACCAAGAAAGCGCGAACCGATACCCTTGCCCCTATACCGTAGGAAACAGAGGCGGCTGATTCGTCGCGTTTCAGGTCGCCGCAGGTCTCGTCGCAGACAAAGCGCTCTTCTTCATAATTGACCAGAGTAGCGCCTACCAAGCCATATAGTTTGATTGGGCCGGCACTGTACTGCGGTTTTGTATACAGGGACAGATAACTGTCCAAGGCATAACTGGTATTAAATTGAATATCCTCGCTGCCAGCGCCTATACGCCCCTCCAATGCAAAATTGCGGTGGAGATTCCAACCTGCGAAAACATCGAAGGTATATACCCGATAATCCAAATCCAACCTGGTTTCACGAATATCGACCCAGCCGCGGCCGAAGCCGCTGTAAAGTTTTTTGTCGAGAGTTGGTTTAGGGCGTTCAGCGCCATTCGCAAAGGCACATCCCAGCAGCAGTAGCAAGGTAATACCAAGTCTGCATAACGGCGTTTCCAGGCGGCGTGAGTTCAGCATAGGGCGCAGTCGGCAACCATCGGTAATCGAGAAAATTAGTTTTTTACTTGGAATAGTATGGCATATAAAACGGGAACCACACCCAGGGTCAACAAGGTGGAGAACAGCAGGCCGGCCATGATACTGACGGCCATAGGCTCCCACATTTCCCCGCCGCCGAGATAGAGTGGAATTAGGCCAAGCACCGTCGTTGCCGTGGTCAGAAGAATCGGCCGAGCGCGTTGTTGGGCGGCAGCCAGGATTGCCTCAAGCTGGCTGAGTCCGGTTTCCAGTTCAATTTGAATGCGCTCCAGCAAGACAATCGCATTGTTGATCACTATCCCGGCCAATGAGATCACGCCCAGAAAGGTCATAAAGCCAAAAAAGGAGTTGGCCAGCAGCAATCCGGCGATGACACCAATCAGACCCAGCGGGATGGTAGTGAGAATAATGATAGGTTTGCGGATCGAGTTAAATTGCGCCACCAGTAAAATCAGAATGATAAATCCGGCAATGGGGAGCTTGTCGGTAATGGACTGATTGGCTTTATCGGACGATTCCGACTCGCCGCCCAACTCGTAGGTCATGCGAATTCCCCAATCCTGCTGTTGCGAATCCAGCCAGGGAGTGAGGGCGGCAAACTTCTCTGCAGCGTTGGCTCCTGCGGCCAGTTGCGCTCCGATTTCCACGGTTTTCAAACTATCCCGGCGTAATATCTTGGATACATCCCATACCACCTGAATTTCCGCCACCTGCCGTAGCGGGACCGAGCGGCCGCTGCCTTGGGCGTAAACGGATAAGGACTCCAGTTTGTTGATGTCGTTTTGCACTGCGGCGCTGGAACGCAACAGCACCGGGATAACTTCTTCGCCTTCCCGGTACTCGGTGAGTTCCAAGCCGCTGATCCCGCCTTGCAGGGAAACAGCGATGTCTTCACTACTAATACCGGCTCGGAGGGCTCGGGTCTGGTTGATATTGATTTGCAGTTTTTTGATGCGTTGCCCCCAATCATCGGAGATGTTAGTTAGACCGCCAATTTCCCGCATTTTATCTTTTAATCGGGCAACGTTTTGAAACAAGAACTCGCCGTCATCGCTGGATAGCCTCACAGCGACAGGGTTCGTCACTGCCGGGCCGTTTTCGATCAGACGCAGCTTCAAATCCAAGTCCGGATGCTCGACTAAGGCGTAATTCGCCATTTTTGTCATCAGCGAACCGATGACCTCCGCCGAGGTGACATTGAGGATCATTAAACCGGTATTGGAGCTGGACGGTTTTGGATTGTGGGAGAGAATAAAACGGGGGCCGGAATTGCCGATATAACTTACCCAGTTTGTCACACCATCCGGCCGGCTTTCGGAAACCTGCAATTCCTCGGCGGTAAATCGTTCAAGATCTTCAATTATCGCTTGGGTCATATCGATTGAGGTTCCCGTCGGCAATTCAATTTCAGCTTTGAAATAGAGGCGGTCGGAAGGCGGAAAAAACAACTTGGGAACCAAGGCAAATCCGTTCATGGCGATAATGAAGACCGCGAGTGTTGCACCTAAGGTAGGCCAACGGTGCCGTAGGAGCGTGTTTAATAGTTTTCGATAAAAGCTGTAGAAATTTCCTGAGTAATCGTCTTCCTTGGGCGTAACCTTTAGAAACTGCACACAAAACAACGGAATCACGGTTAGGGAAACCAGCCATGAACACAGCAGAGTGATGGTGACAACCTTGAACAGCGAGGCGGTGAATTCGCCGACCTCGGATTCCGCTAAAAAGATCGGTAAAAAAGCGGCAGAAGTGGTTAACGATGCTGTGAGCAGGGGGATTTTCAATTCGCTGGCAGAATCCACTGCTGCCTGAATCGCGGATTTTCCTTTTTCCATCTGCACCATGATGCTCTCCGACATCACGATGCCGTTATCCACCAGCATACCCAAGGCGATGATCAGAGCGGCGAGAGATATTTGGTCGAGACCGATTTCAAAAAAAGTCATGACGATCACGGTCAGCAACATAGAAATCGGGATGAGAGAGGATACGATCAATCCGGTGCGTACTCCCAGGGTCAGTAGCATGACAACCGAAACAACCAGTATCGCCTGGAGCAGATTGAGGACAAAATCGCTGACCTTTTTATCAACTTCTGCGGGAGAGAAGTTCACCACGTCGAACTCTATTCCGTAGGGATAATTCTGATTGAAGGTCTGCATGGCTTGCTGTACTTGCTCGCCTAACAGTATATTGTTGCCGCCTTCGCGCATGGATATGGCAATGGCCAGGGCCGGTGTTCCTGACGAGTGCACCATGCTGCTGGGGGGATCGATATAGCCGCGTTGAACTTTGGCGATGTCGCGTAAATAGAGTAGACGGTCCGTGCCGGGAATTTGAATGATGGTTTGGCCGATGTCCTCGATGGTTTCAAAGTTACCGGACGGTTCCAAGGCGATACGTTCCTGGCCCAGGGTAATGGTGCCGCCGGACAAGACAATATTGCGGGCCTGCAGGGTCTGTAAAAGCTGATTTGCGGAGATGCCGAGTTCGGCCAAGCGGCTGTTCTCGTATTCGATAAACACCCGTTCCTCCTGATCGCCGAGAATATCCACCTTGGCGGCATCCGGAATTCGCAACAGCGCCGATTTCACCTGGTCCGCCACGACTTTTAGCTCGGCATAATCGAAGCCTTCCCCGGTAATGGTCAGGACGATGCCGAATACGTCGCCAAACTCATCATTCACTTGTGGCGTGGAGGTGCCATCGGGCAGTTCGACCGTTTCAATCTTGCGCCGCAGGTTGTCCCAGATTGGCCGCATGTTTTTGTAGCTTTCCTTAATATTGACGTTGACGATCGATACCCCGGTGCGGGATTCACTCTTGATATAGTCCAGTTCGGGAATTTCTTTCACGACTTCTTCAATCTTCGAGGTGACTAGCTCTTCCACCCGTTTGGGACTGGCGCCGGGAAAATAGGCGAGAACCTGGGCGGTGCGAATGATAAAGCCGGGATCATAGGCTCTCGGCATTTTTTCAAAGGTCTCGATTCCGACAAAGATGGCAACAAGCAGCAGTATCAAGGTCAGCCGGTTATTGTCGATTGCAAACTTGGTCATGCTCACGCGCTTACTCTCCTTTTTTAAACGTCACTATTGCTTGCCCAGCTTCACTTGCAAGCCGTCGTGCATTTTGCTCATGCCGGCAACCACGACAAGCTCATCGGGTTGCAATCCTTGGGAAATCTCGATGCCTTCGGCAGTCAGCACACCTGTTTCGACTGACCGTTTTGCTATGGTTCCCAAGCCGCTGTCGCTGGGGTCGGCAATCCAGACAAAGCGGCCGGTTTCATCTTCCAGGACGGCGTGGCTGGGCACAAAAAACGAATCGGATTTGGCAATAGCTCCCTCCGGCGGTTTAACGCGTACGGTCACGGACATGCCGGGTAGAATGTTGAATGCGTCAGTGCCGCTCATGCTAAAGGTGACTTCAAAGGTGCTGGTCGCTTCATCCGGTTGCGTGGCGACTTCTTTAATTTTTAACGGGAAAGGTGTGTCCGGAATCGTGTCGAAAAGCGCTGCAACTTCGACATTACCATCCCGCTGGCTTTTGATAATCACGCTTTCCGGTATGTCTACCTTGACCGTGAGGTAGGATAGATCCTGCAATGTAAAGACCAGTTGTTTGGCGTTGACTTCTTCAAAGCTCTCGATATGGCGTTTGGCAATGAACCCGGCAAATGGCGCTTTGAGCTGGGTATACACGAGATTTTGCCTGGCGGACTCCAGATTAGCCTTGCTGATCGCTTCCTGGGATTCAAAATTGTTGTATTCCGAACGGGAAATAACGCCCTTTTCCACCAATTGCTTGGCCCGTTCGAAATCCTTTTTCACCCTATTGTATTCCGCTTCGCGGCTGGCCAGTTGAATCTTAAAATCGGTGTCGTCCAGCGCCGCCAGCAGCTGGTCGGCGGCCACTTCCTCGCCTTCGTTGACGCTGAGTTGATTGACCTTGCCGGAAACCCGGAAACTGAGGTCGGCCTTTTGAGCGGCGTCCACCTGGCCGGGAAATTCGCGCCAGATATTGCCGAATGTCGGTGTAACGGTATGTGTGCGCACAGAACGAAGTTGTGGCGCTGTATCTTGCTCAGAAACGGATTGGCCGCAGGCTGATAAAAGTAAGCCGCAGATGATCAGTATCGATAGATAAGTGAAGGAGGCGTGCATGAGATTATCCCGTGTAGAGAAGTTATTAGCTGATTGGGGAAATATAATGACTATAGATTGTTAATCGGAGTTTAAAAGCTATTTTAAAGCAAAACCATAAGGCGGTGAGGTTTCTGCATGGATGCCTTGCTCTTTGAGGAAGTTGTGGATTGCTTTAGCGGGTATCGCCCGAGAATGCCCCGAGTTTATTAACTCGCCTGCCACCAGTTTGGCTGTGAAAGCATGCAGCAAACCCGTCATTGCATAGTTGCTTTGGCTGCAGTGCAGTAATGCACCGCCGGAATAACCTTCCGCAATCGGCGCCGAGGTAAGTAACCCACGATAATTTTGCCGTAGGTACTTGCCTTCGGTGGTGTTAATTTGATGATCTCGATATCCCAGCGCCCAAACAGCCTCTCCTGGATACATCGGCTGTAAATTCAAAGGCAAAGGTTTGATATCACCGGTATCGACCTTCAGCAGCGCAAGATCGTAACCTTGATGGCCTGCCAGCACTTCGGCAAACGCATTGCTCGCAATCAGTTCTATTTCCGAGTCGTTGGCCGGAATCGAATGCAAAACCGTGAGTACCAGATCTTGGCCGACCACCACACCGCTCGCCTGGCTGTTGCCGATACGGATTTCGACAATGGCGTCGGTTTCTGCAGGTGAAATTTGGGCACATTTCTGAGAGGGCGATGCCAGTGCCCAGGCACCGGTCGCCAGTATTAGAGTGACAAAACAGGTTACAACAATATGTCTCATGCCGGTGCCGCTTATTTTTCTTGTTTACATAACTATAGCTTATAGGTCTGGAAATGCGGGTTTATGGGAGTGTGGTTGTAGTCTTTCGCATCGGGCGCGTGGTAATCCTTATCCGCCAAGGAGATTTCCGGCAGATTCCTGTCGAAAGTTGCCGCCGAATGGAAGCGCAACGAAAAGACGAGTTATTGATATACTTTGCGACCCTATTGTAAGAAGAAGTAGTCGAAGAAGTGCACCAAGAGAAGCATCGTTTTCCTGAAAGTTACGACGTGATTGTCCTGGGTGGTGGCGCATCCGGTTTAATTTGCGCCTTTACCGCAGCCCAGCGTGGCAGACGTGTGCTGGTGTTGGAGAAGGCCAATAAAGTAGGCAAAAAGATTCTCATGTCCGGAGGCGGACGTTGCAATTTTACCAATCTTGTTGTCGAAGCCGAAAATTTTGTTTCGGGTAATCCGCATTTCAGCAAATCACCGTTAGCGCGCTACACCCAATGGGATTTTATTGCCTTGGTCGAGCAATATGGTATCGCCTACGAGGAGCGCCGCCATGGTCAGTTGTTCTGCCTGGGATCGGCCAAGGAGGTATTGACTATGCTCCTGACTGAATGCGATAAGGCCGGGGTTGAAATCCGCAGCCGGTGCGTAATAAGCCGGATTGAAGCGCTGCAGCCGACGGAATCATCGGAACAGGAGCGAGGAGATAAGAATGGCCGCTATCGGCTGAAAGTCGAACAGGAGCAAAACCGTTATTCGGTGGAGGGCCATTCACTGGTGGTGGCAACCGGGGGCCTGTCAATTCCCACCTTGGGTGGCAGCGGCCAGGGTTACGCTATTGCCGAGCAGTTCAACTTAGCGTTGACCGAGCGCCGGGCTGGCCTGGTTCCCTTTATGTTTAGTGACGCGATGAAAGGGTTGTGCGAACGGCTTTCCGGATTGGCTGTAGAAGCTTCATTGCAATGCAACGGACAATCCTTCACCGAAAACATTCTGTTCACTCATCGCGGTATCAGCGGACCTGCCGCGTTACAGATTTCCAGCTATTGGTATCCTGGCGATGAACTAATTATCGATCTGCTTCCAGGCGAGCATGCCTGTGACTGGCTTTTGCAGTTGAAGCGGCAAAATCCGAAAGGACTGCTCAAAACCCAGCTTTCTAAAAAATTCGCCAAACCACTTGTCCGGGAGTTGCAGGCGCTCTGGTGGCCGGATTTGGAAAACGAGCCGTTGGCGAATTTCCCGGATAAGAAGTTAAGAGAAATAGGTGATCGTATCAACCGGTGGTCTGTAAAACCTTCTGCCACCGAAGGTTATCGTACTGCTGAGGTAACACTCGGTGGTGTTGATACCCAAGCCGTAAGTTCAAAAACCATGGAAGCCAAGCAGCAGCCTGGGCTATTTTTCATAGGCGAAGTATTGGACGTAAGCGGCCACCTGGGTGGCTTTAATTTTCAGTGGGCTTGGTCGTCGGGTTATACCGCGGGATTGTTTGTTTGATCCTGTGTTTGTAATATAAAGGTTGTACTTACAATATGAGACTGCAAAATTAAAGAAATCCAGGTTCAAATTCTCTGTAATTGGAGTCACCAATTAATGTGCAAGATCCAATTACCTACAACTAAAAATCAATTGTTGCTAAGTTTTCGAGACAAGAAGTAAGCCACACCCAAACCAACTAAATAGTTAATAACGAAAACCAATGTTAAGGTCGGTATGGTGATTTCTTTCCCATGCCATATCGGAAAAACTTGCTGCAAAAAGAAAAGGTAAGTTATTGCGACGAGAGCAAAAAAAACAGGTAAAACAAAAAGCCTCATACCAAGAGAGGTACTTTTCGTTATCCTTTTTATCAAAAAAGCAGCGCAAAAAACCTGGACTACAATATTTGGAGCAATACCAGGGGCCATCCCCAACAGTAAATTGACCCCGATACTCATCAACGACAGAAAAAAGTAGCTAACTAAATAGAGTAAGTAGTTCATCGAAACTGCTTTCTGCGGTCCAGTTCTTCCGTTACATTTTTTAGATGTTCCGCTGACGCAACACCTATTCCCATTAAAACTAGGCTTACTACTAGTCCAACGATATTAGCTCGCATAGCTACCGCGGTTGCTCCTGCCCTAACTTTTTGTATTACTCCCCAAGCACTCATACCAACACCATAAGCCCCTGGATTTGCGCCCAAATAGTTTGAGAATTCACCTAATGTGGAATGAAATGCAATAATGTCTTGTAGTTCTTTGTTCGTTAGCGACCATAGTCTCCATCGAGGATTTACTATTATATCGGTTACCAAACCTCTTAGCTTCGCCGACATGGCTTTATCACCTAACTCATCGATCAGCTGCATCACTTCCATTTTTTCAAAGCGATTTAAACTGCGGTACATGATAACGCCGGCCATAGCTGAAACCAGGTTGATTTGATTGGCGGAGTTTGTAGCTTCGAAAGGAATATTAAGTAAGTAGGTTACATAGATATTTTAGTTGGTCAGAAGTGCTGCTCTGAGGGGGGTGCTTCAAGCGTTGTGCAAAACTATTCATATCAGTTAGTCCTTTAACAATAAATTTCGTTAATCCATTTTTCGGTAATACTATATTCTCAAAACAAAGATAGAAATAGGCAAAAAGGACTATGTACGAAATTGAATTGGAAAACTCCAGTTGCAGAAGTAAAAGCGTAAACTTGTTGTGGCCTATAGCGGGCTATTTGAAAGAATCCTTTCAGCCCATGCTGTAGATGTAAGTAATTGGTCTGGCGTCGATGGAAAAGCTTGAGAAGAGGCTTGACCCAGTTAAACTAGCACAGCTTAAATCCACTCTGGGTAGTCTCAAAGGGTCGAGAAACAGCGTTGCCCACACGCATTTGAAGGGTGTGGCAGCCTCAATATTTAACAGTTCTCATCTGGAAACGTTGTTTCCAAATGAGAACTAGCCAGCAAACCTCAGTCAGGCGGATTCACCTTAAACGCAATCAAGGCAAATGGTGCGCTTGGATCATCTGTATTAATGGTTAGCGTATATTCGGTGCCGTCATTACTCATTGCTGGCGAAGGATTGGATGCTTGAGGGTTCGCCACCGTGTATACGCCACTGTAGTCACCATATTGAATACCCGATGGAATATAAACAAATTCGTCGTCTTCATTATCCGTCCCGACAATATGGAAGAGATTTCCACCAGTACTGAAAACAACTAACGAGCCCACGTCAGATCGATTCCAACTGAATGTTGGATACTCGCCGCTGCCGGATACTTTGATATCCGGTATTGCAGGATCCACCGGCACATCAAATCCGAATGTTCCGTCAAAGTTGTAGTAGTAAGTGATGGTAAAAGATCCCTCTTCAGTGTCTCCTGGGAACGCTGGGTCTGAGGTCTGTGTAGAATCGTAGATATCCATAGTGAGGTTGTAGCTGATAGATCCGGTACAGACTGTCGGTGTGTTTACCCCTTGGTCGTCGCGCCCCTGAATATTGGCATCAAGGCTAGTGGTTCCAGTGCCCGACAGAGTCCATAAAGGACCATTTCCACTTTGACCTGTGTGATAAGTCAAACTTGTAAACTCCATACTGGTGGAGACGGATGCAGTCTCGTAGAACACAAACTCAATATAGCGTTCAGCAAAGGAAAGGTTGTGACTCAATGCTATGTTGGAATCAGAAATGGTAATTTCACCGGTTTGACCGGCATTGGTCGGAATAGCCGCTTCCTGATTAAAGAATAATTTATGCAGGTCTGGCTCGGGTTCCTGTTCATAGGGCCCGGAAGAAGCCGAATAGGCAAGCAAATCTTCGATGAGATCTTGGCGGTTGGGAATTTCAACCGTGGTATCCAGACACTGAATAGTATCTCCCGAAACAGACTGGATGGATGGCGTCCAATAGCCGTTAAGGTCAACGACGCCGACATTAGCAGTCAAGGTTCTATTGGTGGAGGCGTTATTGTGGGCGGCAATTCTTACGACTGAATGTCCAAGCGTTTGGCTAATTGGACCGATGACGAAATCCTCCGATCCGCCATGGTAGAACACATCGCCATAGCTGGTATTGCCGCTGCCGTCCGTGGTACCGGTGCGATACAACAATGGGTAGGCATCCACAGTCAACATCATTGGCAGGGTTTCTATACCAGTATTTGCAACCTGGAAGAGTGGCGGCTTATTATCGTTGCTGATACGTGCGTGATAAGCTCCACCCGATTCCAAAGTGGCTGAAATATCTAGCTGATAGGTGCTGGGACGGCTGATACGAGCAGACTCTTCCACTGGCTCGATACTAAAATTTCCCGATCTGAAAGGGTTCTGCCTGGCATAAATAATCTCGCCAATAGAGGTGCCATTCGCCACGTTATCGGCGATCGGAATCGCGGTATTGGTATAAATCGGGGAGGCTCCTAGAAGGTAGCGCAAGTAATCCTCCATCGGCGCTTCATCAATAAACTGGTCTTTTTTACTTTGATTGAAAAAAGGAAAGTCTCCGTCGTTGATTGCAGCAGCATATTCCTGAGGGGTTAAGGCACAAACACTCGAGCTAGGGCAAATATTGATCCACAGGTGTTGAGCAGTGATGTAACCTGCGCTCCCTGCTTCCCAAGTAAAGGGCGCTTTTTGTATTCCGAAAATACCGGAAGCATGGGTGACTCCACCCGAAATTCCAGCTGCAACGCCAAGTTGAGAAGGATCGACAATAGAAGGCGCTCCTTCAGCCGTAGCTTCCAACCACCATACACGTTCACTCAAAAATGCGGAGTAGCTCATCTTATAACTAAAGTCCTGAAGATAATGGAATACTTCATGCCATAGGTTTTGACGGGCTATAGGTGATAGACGAAGCGTCCCGTTGTCATTTTCTGTATTGGTTGAGCTTTCTCCAATAAGGATGGTGCCGGATAATGTGGAGAAGGCTGCGCCTTCATTGCGCAAGGGTTCTAGTTGCACGTCTATCCAGCTATAGAATGGGATGTCAGCATTGCTGAAACCGTAGGCTTGGTATGCCTCCAAGGCTCGCTCTACTTCACTAATGATTACGCCTGCAGTTTCGTCGGAAATTGAGTAGAAGGTGCTGTTCCAGCTGACCAAGATTTTTCGATCATCGCTGTAACATTGGTGGAACTGCCCCGTATTGATGCATAGGTCAGCACCGCTAACTGTCTGTATGGTGGCACTCGAAAGCTGGATCGGTTTAGGCTGGTTGATCTCCGTTAGACCAAAAATGGGGGTGTTGGACCTTACAACAACCAGTTTCAGGTCTCCTTCTACCCCGATGTTGGTGTCGGAGTCGGACATGTTGTTTTGAAACATGGGTACTCTGGCACTGAGTACACCACTTTCCGGTTCGAAAGGCAGAAGAGCAAAGTGCTCACCATCAACAATTCTTGCGAGACGTAATTCCGGATCAACTGCTGGAAATTGCAGTAATGCCCGGCCGGGTGCATCTTCATCGCCATCAATATGTACTGAGTAGTAAGGAGACTGCACTTCCATATAAAGTTCGACAAGATCAATCAGACTGCCGGATGCTGTGCTAGCTTGCATCACAACGGAGTCTCCCGATTCCACAAGTCCCCCTTCAACGGTCAGTACCACTCCATTGGAATCGGTAACGGAGCCATTTCCAGCGACTTCAACAGATTCAGCAGTAGAAAAATCAGCCTCTGTAGTTACTGACTCGCCGTCAGGACAGAGAGTCAGGCTCTCATCAGAAGTTACAGCAGAGAGCAGTAAGCTGACTGCTACATCGCTATATAAATCGCCACCGCTGGTATGGCATTCCGCAATAAATAGTTTGTTGGCAAGGATTATCTCGTCGGGGTCAGAGGCGCCATTGATGAATGCGATGATCAATTGGTCTGGAAGAACTTTGCCAAGTTCCAGCTCGTTGATCCAATAGTCCTTCCCAGCTTGATCCGGCTCGCGATTAAAAAGATTGCGATACACCGTATCGGTCAAATCTGAATTATTCAGTTGGCCATAGTTAGCCAGGTATTCAGGTTGCTCATTTACGATGTTAACGCGGATTTGGTCAAGAGTAATCAATCCGGCATCGACTTCTCCCGCCCAGTATTCCATGCCGGCAGTATCTGCCGGACGCCCGAGATAGGCCAAATAGAGCTGCTGAATTTCCTGCTCAGTAGTCAGACCGTCCAAGGCCAGAGAAGTTGGGGTAAGGGAAACTGCGGCAACAAGGCATACACCTTGTACGAGTGCGTGAACAGACGTTTTCATGGTCTGACTCCTCACTGGTATGAATAAGGCTGACTTACAATATACGCCTGCAGCTATCTGGGCTCAATGACGCATTATGCGGTGGTATGTCAATTCTCTTATGAAGAGCTTAGGCCAAGAACTCAGTTGAGCAAGTGGCGAATTTTGGTTTTCAGGGAAAACTCGTCTCCCGGTTCGTAACCCTTTTTGCGCAGCACAATCTTGCCTTCTTGATCGATGAGAAAGGAGGATGGCATGACTCTTAATCCATAGCGTTTGGCGATATCGCCATCGGGATCGGCGATTAATGGGAAGTCAACCGGGTGTTGTTTCAGGTAGTCGATAGCCAAAGATGTAGGAGAATCAATATTGACGCCTATTATTTCAAACTGCTCGGTTCCTAATTCCCGGCGCAGTTTATCGTAGGCTGGCAATGCTTCTCTACAGGGAGCGCACCAGGTGGCCCAGAAGTCCAGATAAACGACTTTGCCGGTATAATCCGAGAGCGAAATAGTGTTGTCCGACAACAGGTTTTTAGCGGCGAAGAGTGGGGCTGGTTCAGATGCAATGCTGTTGGAAGGGTATAACAGACAGGCTAAAAATAGCGTTTTAAGTCCCGGAAATAAAACCTCCCTTACCTTAGAACACATGAGAAACACCGGCGGATACGGCATAGCTGGTGGTAAACTGCAATGCACCGTTCAGGTCGCGGTAAACCGGCAGCCGGCCGGAGATCTTTAAGGCCGTTTTGGTGGTGAGCTGATATTGCAGTGCCGGGACAAAGTACAACCATTCGCCGCCGGTATTGGGAATCTCCACCTCATTGCGTTGGTCGGCGTCGGTAGTCCGGTAGTGAAGAAGTCCTGAAAATCCCCAGTCAACTTCGGTCTGGTAACCGAACCCGGCGGATAGATTGAGTTCATGTCCGAACTGATAATTCCGGTCATTGTCGCCGTTCCAGGTATAGTTGCTTATTGCAAGAAATTGCAGTTTGGCGGCCGGGTCGAATGTGCGGGCGTAATTTATCCAGAGCATGCCCGCCCACGCGCCGGTACCGGGCTGCATGTCTTCGGCTAGGGTAATGTCGCCACCCGCTGAATCGTCACCGGTCGGAATCCTTGCTCCCAAGCCGAAAGCCAGTTCGTTAGACTCAAACGGCGTTATGTAGATAGGCGTAAATTTCGCTAGCACAACCGAATCGCTGATACCGGAACTGCTCTGTTTACCAAATTGGCTGATTCCCACTTGGCGTTCGTGACGCACATAGGAAAACATGGCGGCCACTGACCAATGCTCGGAAAAACCATAATTAAACTGCAACAGGGTGGATTGAGAACTGCGTTCCCGGTCGGTCTCGTCGGACAGGTCATCGCTGCCGCTGACCAGGTCGGAAATTTCGTGATACTCCCAGTTCAGGCTCATGTGCAGGGTGCCGGGTTCCACGGATGAGGAATCCAGCGAATTGAGCAACGGCACCCCGGCACAACTACAGGTTGCCGCGAGGGTTTGCAGCGTTGCGGTCAAGCCAAACAGTAACAAGGTGAGACATAACCAGCAGACTTCCACATCAGGGCGCCGCTGCATGCTAGTTGTTCTCCAATGGGAAGTGAATTTCCGGATCGGCAAAAAAGGCTCCCCAGGCAAACCAGAAGGCGATGTAGGAATCGGTTTTAACCAACTTTTCGCCTTCCCGCGGGCCATTCCGGGCTTCGCCAAAGATATCCCATAACGTACCCTCATTGTCTTCCATCACAATCGGCAGTCGATTGTTCCTTGGCGTAAACTCCAGAACTGTGCCGTCTTCCAGCCGGCGTTCATAGGCCACGGCGAAATTGTCGGTGCCGGAGCCTGCTACCACGATATCCATCCCGTTGAAGGAGTCATTGATAACTTCCACGCCGTCACTAAAACCTTGTATTTGGTAAACCTTGTTTTGGTCGCCGACCTGCAGTCCGAGAACCCGTTCTTTCAACGGCAGCCGCAAATCGAAACCCCGCACAATGAACAACAGGCTTTCGCTTGTCCTGTAGTTACCATAGGGATAGCGGTCATAATTGCGTGAATAGCCGGTTTCGCGGGACAGCACCTGGGTATCCGGGTACATCTTGTTCCAGGTTTTCCAGGTGGTTTCGACGATTTGCATGGCTTCCGGGCGTTTGCCGATTTCCGGTCCATGAACGGCCTGCTCCAGCATCTGCGGCCAGTAACTGTTGGTTTCCCGGTCATACAAGACCAGGTTGGACTTGTAGAGCAGGCCCGAAGTACCGAAGGTGGCATCTAAAGAATTATCGAAACCTTTCCAAAGTAGCGCGGAACCTGTTAGCGGGCAGTAGCTCAGCGTCACCTTCTGATTGTCGAATCCAGGGCTAAGCTCGTCATTGACAATCTCGTGCCAATCGAGAATATGGTGCGGGTAGGCTTTGACATCATCAAGGTACTTCACGCCCACCACAAGATCGTCGTCTTCCATGGTTGTCGCTTCGGCTGCAGGCAGAAACACCGGAAAGTCCAGTGCGGGAATCCCATCCGGCCCCGGTCCGCCGTCGACGACATCCTCTGCGGGAATCAACCAATCGGGCTCTGAGGGAGGTTCGGAGGCATCGCCGGCGTCCACCGGATCGGCGTCAGAATCCGGTGTCGCCGGAGCTTGTTCTTGGTGATTATTCGAGCTTCCACTTCCACCGCCGCCACAAGCGCTGAATAGCGCAACTGCTGAAAAGACTAACAACATTTGAATCAGTGGACGCTTCATACCGATCGACTCATGTTATTCGGGGGATTGTCAAATCTGACCGGATTTCGACCAATTAGTTCCCGAAATAAGTCACTCTTTGGCGTAAACTGCAAAGACGGCTTCCGGTTCTTGTTATAAAAAACCGTTCGTGCCAGCTAGGTGAGCTTTGCTGGTCTTACATCGATAACGCAAACGAGCCAAAAAAAGATGAAGAATAAAACTGTCAGCGCTTTTACCGACGATGCCATGGGTTCCATGGATATGACGGCGATGGTGTCACTGCTCCAGACCGGTGATTTGTCCGCTCACGAACTTGTCGAGGCCGCCATAAAACGGGCAAACCAGGCAAACCCCATCCTAAATGGGATCGTCACCGACACCTTTCGCGAAGCCGCCGATCAAGTCGCCAATATTCCACCTAGCCCATTTGCCGGAATTCCTTCCTTCGTGAAAGATAATGACGATGTCGAGGGGGTGCCGACCCTGCGCGGTTCACGTGCGGTTGCCCGGGTACCTGCGAGAGCCTCCTCAGAATTTGTCCGACAGTTTCAGGCATTAGGTTTGGTTTCCCTCGGCAAAACCAGTATGTCGGAGTTCGGCTTGACTGCAACCACCGAACCCTTGGCCAACGACCCGGCCAGAAATCCTTGGCAAATCGATTGCTCGACCGGCGGCTCGTCGGGAGGTGCGGCGGCTTTGGTGGCGGCAGGCGTGGTTCCCATTGCTCATGCTAACGACGGCGGCGGATCGATTCGCATACCTGCCGCTTGCTGCGGATTGGTTGGATTAAAGCCCTCGAGAAGCAGATTGGCCGATATTACCGGCTCGCGAAATTTGCCGTTGAATATACTGAACCATGGTGTCGTTACCCGGTCTGTGCGAGATACCGCGAATTTCTACGCGGAAGCAGAACGGCTGTTCCCCAATCCCAGGTTGATGCCGATTGGACAGGTTACAGGACCCGCGAAAAACCGGTTGAAGATTGGATACTTCACGGAAACCGCCTATGGCACGCCGGTCGATAGAGAGGTTGTTGAGGCAGTCCATGCCACGATCCAAGTCTGTGAAGAACTGGGACATCGGGTGTCGGAGCTGCCCCTGCCCTTTGATCCCCGGATTGGCGACGACTTTTTCAACTATTGGGCCATGATGGCGTTTCTGTGCAAGTATTTTGCCGGAATGCACTTTCCCGGAAAGTTTGAAAAACGCAAGCTGGAAACACTGACTCATGGCTTGAGCCGTCATTACCTGAAGAATATTTTCAAGACCAAGGGGATGATCAAGCGCTTGAGAGCTTTTGCCGAACCTTATGAAAAACTGTTTCATGACATTGATGTGCTGATTACGCCGGTGACGGCCATGCCGTCGCCCAAATTAGGATATTTAGGTCCGGAATTGCCATTCGAAGTCGCCCACGAACGATTAAAAGCCTTTGTGCCTTATACTCCTATCCAAAACATAGCCGGCGCACCGGCTGTTTCCTTACCGCTTGGAAGGACGGGTTCGGGTTTACCCATAGGTGTACAACTGGCTACCGGAATAGGCTTGGAAAAACGCTTGCTGGAGCTTTCTTTTGAACTCGAGCAGGCGATGCCCTGGCCAATCTTAGCGGAGGTCTGAAGATGGGAATAGCGCTTCATGGTTGCCAGATAAACTTCCTGTGTTTATAGGCTGCGAATTGAAAGGTTTACTTGCATTATTTGCTGTCGGTATTTTGGCAACTTTGCTATTGCTTTTTGATACGGGCGATTCCGCGGGAGTTAAGTCCGGTGCCCAAATGGTAGATTGTCCGGATAAGGATGGTTGTATCCCCTTGGAATCTACCCGGACCGGAGATACCGAAGAGAAAATCGACGTCGTCAAGCGGCAACAGTTTAGCCAATACGTGCACAGTAGCAGCCAACCGGTCAAGTCTGTCAGGGATGTGGAGGGAGAAAATTCCAATAGCCTGATTGCAATAATTCATGCCAGCGATTTGCTTGTTGAAGAAGGTCGCTATCTCCAGATGGTTGATCTGAGCCTAGAGAAAAGCATCCGGTTGAATGACACGGATCATTCTGTTCTCATTCAGGACTTAAAGTACAAGTTGCAACGAATCGAGGAAGCGCTATCCAAGGAATGGCGTGACGAAGAACTCTACCAGCTTTATCAAAAGCTTGCCGTTGCCATGCCGGACGATTTGCAGTTTGTGCTTAAGCTGGCTTATTGGCAAGCAGTAACAGGACGTTATGATCAGGCGGAACAGACGTTATCGGGCGTTGCCAACGACCCGGTCTCCCAGCAACAGGCGGAGCATCTTCGGGAATATATTGCTCGTATCCGGGACTAAATGGCCGCAACGATTGAGAACCTTGCAATGTCCACTGGAAACCTGATCCATTCAATTGATTCAGAACACACACGAATCCGCCGCTTTGTTCAGGGCGATGCCGAAAACTTCGTCAGCTTCATGACAGACCCGGCATCTACTGAGTTCATGACTTTCGGTGAAGCCCAGAAAAGCCGCGAAGGTGCCATGGAAATTCTAAATACGACGATAGATTCTTACGATTCGAAAAAACCTTTGATGGCTTTCGCGGTTGAAAGTGTCGAAAGCGCGCAGTTTGTTGGATTCTGTGGGTTAACCCCCGATGATGAAGGCGCTGTGGAAATCATGTACGCGGTGATGCCAAATGAACGTGGCAAGGGATATGCCACCGAGATCGCGACAACGCTGGTGCGATTTGCCATTGATCGGCTTGGCTGCCAACGCGTGATAGCGCCCATTTCTCCACAGCACGAAGCTTCAAAGGCTGTGTGCCGAAAGGCAGGTTTTGTGGATCGGGGAATCCGTCCCGGTTCGGGCAATGCGGAACTCGTGCATCTGTTTGTATACGAAGAATTGAGGGGCTTGGAATGAGAAAGTGCGGTTGCTTTCTGATTCGGCCTGTCCGCCTTTCGATCAACAGAGCAAGGTCATTGCGACTATAATGAAAAAGCTCTGACGCACTTCCACCTGCACAGCCACAATGAGAAGCAATAACATGCCCATATTCCCAACCGACCATAAGCAGCCGGATGACAAGATACTGGAAGCTATTTATGCTGACATAATAGAAAATGGCTTTGGTGATTCAACGCCGATCAACTGGTTCACTTCTCAAGCAATTCGACCAGACATACTAGGCGCCACCTGGAACTTAACCAAAAAAGTTCTGGTTGAAGGCGAACTTCCTCCTACCTTGAAGCAAATGATTGCTTTGTCTGTATCAAGACACAATAACTGCCGTTATTGCACCGTCACACACACAAATGCCTTGGCATCGCTAGGGATTTCAAAAGAGGTCATCGACAGTTGTATTTACGATCCCGATTTTACCAATATTCCCCTGCAACACAGAGGGGTTCTAAAGTTCGCTGTAAAAGTCGCAAAAGACCCCAACTCTCTGCAGGGCGGGGATTTCCAGACACTTAAGGAAAATGGCTTAAGTCAAAGCGAAATTGCAGAAATCATTATGATGGTGGCTTTCACCAATTTTATAAATACCTGGGCAGATGCAACCGGCCTTGAGCTGGATCAGAACACCGCAAGCAGCCCTGAGCAGGCAGGATCCTGATAATTATGACTGAAAGCAAAAAATCAGACTGATACGCCACAGGCGCTTAAATATGCCGGATATTTTTCGAGGGACAAAGAATGCGTTTGATACCGACATAAGTATCGACGGACTTTCGCTTGGGCTGGTATACGATGCGATTCTTGATTTCTCCAAACAGGAAGATCTACCGTCTCTTTGGCTGAAAGTTTGCAAAAATTCCCGTTGGATTGTTCCTTCTATGCGAATGTGTGCTCTTTTGCACACCGAAGACGGGCAAATTCAAATCGTTGGCCAGTTTGAAGGAGGAGAGTTCACCCAGCCTGCGCCTTCCGATACCCTGGTGCTCAGTGAAGGTTTGCTAGCGGACGCCGCTCACGTCAGATTTCCGCAATGGTACGATCTGAGTCCTACGGATTTGCTTCCGGCAAATACGCTATGCCGCTGGATGTTTAAAGATTCCCCTTCCAGGCTTTTCTCAATTCCATTTAAGGGTCGCGAAGGGCTTTCCGGTCATCTGTTGTTTGCGACCAAGAAACTGGATGATGCCGAGCGCAATAAAATTTCGCCCCTGGCGACTATATATTCTCTCCATGCCGGGCTCACTTTATCGTTGTTGACGGCGATTGATGAGCAAAAGAAAGCCGACGCGAAACTGGCGCAACTGGCATTTATTGTCGAGAGTTCTGACGAAGCCATCATCGGCGTTGATTTCGACGGCATTATTTCGTCATGGAATAAGCGGGCAGCACGCCTGTTTGGCTATACCGAAGAGGAAATCATCGGAAAACCGCTGTTAGTTTTGATACCGGAAACGATTAAAGAGGACATGCAACACATAGTGCTGCGCCTGAAACAAGGTGAGTCCATAGAGCCATTCGAATCCAAACGCCTGCGAAAAGACGGTTCTTTAATCGACGTCCTGGTGACGGTCTCCCCGATACGAGACAGGAAGGGACAGATGATCGGCCACTCCGGTATTCTCAGAGACCTCACCAGGCAAAAGGAAATGGAAACCAGAATAGGAGAAAAAGAACAGGCTCTGCAACGCAACTATTCTATTCTTCTGGCTCAGCAGGAAGCCTCGGCAGACGGCATCCTGGTCGTCGACGATGCCAACAAGATGGTATTTTTCAACCGGCGTTTTACCGATATGTGGGAAATTCCGGAAGAAATTGTACAGTCCAAATCAGATGAACAGGCAGTAAAATTTATACTGACAAAGTTGGCTGAACCTGAGCAATTTCTGGCTAAGGTCAAATACCTTTATCAACACCGGGATGCGACTGATCAGGAAGAAATCGAATTGCTGAACGGTTCCGTTTTTGATCGTTATACCGCACCCATCGTCGGGAAAAATAATGAGTACTATGGCCGTATATGGCAATTTCGGGATATTACCCAAAACAAAGCGCATGAGCTTCAACTTAAAAAGGCCAAAACACAGGCGGAAGACGCCAACAAGGCAAAGTCTACTTTTTTATCAAGAATGAGCCACGAGTTACGTACGCCTTTAAACGCCATACTGGGATTTTCCCAGCTTCAACAGGATTATATCAACGACGACAGCCCCGATGATCTCAGGCTCAGTAACGTGGAAATAATCAAAGGCGGTAGGCATCTACTGATGTTGATTGACGATATTCTGGATATCGTCAGGTTTGAGCAAAATAAGTTGGACTTCGAACTGGAAAATGTTTCACTCAATGAGGTCATTAAAGAAAGCATTAGTCTGGTAAGTGCTTCTGCGAAGAAAAACACCGTTCAGTTAAGGTGTGAGTCGACGGCCTTTATCGTTAGTGCGAATCACTTACGGCTAAAACAGGTGTTAGTGAATTTACTGTCAAATGCCATTAAGTATAACCGGAAAAACGGTTGGGTCAGGCTAACTACCCAAGCGGTTGAAGCGAATCATATTAAGATATGCATCGAGGATTCCGGCATTGGCATATGCTCCAACGAGCTTGAAAACATATTTATTCCGTTTACCCGTTTAAACTATGCGGAACATAAGGAGATTCAGGGTACAGGTATAGGCCTCGCTTTATCCAGGTTTCTTGTGGAAGAAATGCAAGGCGTTATCGGCGTTGAAAGCAAACCCGGCCATGGCAGCACTTTTTGGGTTCGATTACCTCAAGGTCAGGGTGCCATCGTGGATTATTCACCACCTATGCGAGATCGTCTCGATATCTCGAAGGATCTTTGCCGAACCATACTCTATATCGAAGATAACCCTGAGAGCCGATTGTTAATCGAGAAAATTACCAGTCATTATCCGCATGTAAACTTAATAACAGCCTGTATGGGCGAAGAGGGAATTATCAAAGCTAAAAACGCCATACCTGATTTGATATTTCTTGACCTCAATCTCCCCGGCATTAACGGCATCGATGTGCTGAAAACATTGAGAGCAATCCCTTCAATGAACAACACGCGAATAGTCGCTGTAAGCGCCGCTGCACTGCCCGAGCAAATCGAAAGCGCCATGAATGCCGGTCTAGATGCATACATTACCAAGCCGGTAGATATCATTCAGATTATTGAAGAAATCGAAGGGAAGAAGATCTGAGCAACGACGGCGCTACCTTAGTGGCCGTGCAAAATCAGCGTTGTACCGTTACAGGATAAGGCTTGGGCGAATTAATCACCTGTGAGCAATTTAAAGAATGTTGCCCGATAGCTTCTGCCTATGGAAATATCATGATTCCCGATCAAGACATGATCTTTTTGTACCGCATCAACATGATGTAGATTTACAATATAAGACTTGTGAATCCTGGTAAAATCCTGATTCGGAAGCTTATCCAGCGTCTGGCTCATCGTCTGCAAACAGAGTAGCTTTCGACCGTCTTGATGGTAGATAGCAACATAGTCGCCACAGCCCTCAACATACAAGATATCCCGATACGAAATTTTGACCAGACGATTATCGACTTTTACGAACAGGTAATCATTTGCATATGACGGCTTGTCTTTACCTAGCTGCTGTGAAATGGAAGCCAGTTCCGCTTGATAGACAGCTTTGCTTGCGGCCTTCATAAAGTCCGCAAAGGTAATCGGTTTAACAAGATAATCGATGGCATCCAGTTTGAATCCGTCCACTGCGTTATCCGCATGTGCTGTGGTGAAAATTACCATCGGTTTGCTATGCAGACTGGAAAGTAGCTGTAGGCCGGAGAGATCTGGCATCCGTATATCCAGAAGTAGTAGATCCACCGCGTGCTTGTTGAGAAAGCTGACCGCTTCTATCGCATTCTGAAAACTTTCGACCATTTCCAGAGATGGCACTTTACTAACATAATCCTCCAAGAGCTGAACGGCCCTTGCTTCATCATCGACAATGACTGTTTTCAGTCCCATGCAAGCTCCAAAACAACTTTGAATATTTCCTCGTGCCGATGAATAGTCAACTGGTGTTTGTCCGGGTAGAGCAGCGCCAGCCGTCTTCTCAAATTCTGCAGACCAAGCCCAGTTTCTGCGTCATCTGGGTTTTCATGCAAGGTGCGATGGAAAGGGTTTTCGACGCTAAAGAGGAGATTTTTGCCAGAGCACTTCAGGTCAATGGAAATGGTCGAGGCCCTCTGCTTGCTGATGCCATGTTTAAAGGCGTTTTCTACGGGGATTATCAGTAGCATCGGAGCAATTAGGACGTTTTCTAAAGCTTCCTGAATACTTAGCCCAACTTTGACATCATCGCTAAATCGCATTTTTTGTAGATCTATATAATTACGCAGATATGTGACCTCATCAGCAAGGGAGACGCGCTCCTCAACGGACTCGTATAACATGTATCTTAGCAGCTTGGATAGCTTGGCTATTCCCTCTGCGGTGGCGGTATCTCCATGCATATACGCTGAACTATACAGCGAGTTAAGGGTATTGAATAAGAAATGGGGATGAATTTGGCTTTTCAGCAACGCCAGTTCAGTCTCAATCTTCTGGGCCCTAATTCTCCGTTGTTGCCGAATGTTGGCATACCAATCGGTCGTAAGCCGCCCCAAGCAGGATGCCGCTCCATAGACAGAATGAATCAGAAGATTGATCCCAAGAAGGAAGTAGGCGGAACTTGCAGGAAATCCCGCATCTGCTCCAGTCAGCACAATAATATCAATCAAGGTTTCTATGCCAGCCGAGAAACCGAGCAGAGTAGCCGCCAATACAATAAATAAAACCGGCCTTTGTTGCAGATATCCAGGTATAAGGCAGTAGAAAATACCGTAATAGACCAACATGTTTATAGGCATTCCATAGTAAAGATTTTCTCGGAAAAAGGTGCCTGGGATATTTGGATGGTCGTCAAAAGACAGCTTTAGAAAACTGCAAATGAGCGTTAAAAGAATCCAGAAAAATGCGTGGCCGGTGATCTGTAAATACTTCTTGCTTTTCACCTGTCGCACAATGGACATTTGTCCTCGCTGGAGTAATAACTGCTATGGGGCTTTAACCAAGTGTAGATAGTCCGGGCGGATAAATCCGATAAATATCTGCTTGTCTAGAATGGGTCTTCAATTTTGCTACTTTTAACTTATAAAACCAGCCGTTGGTCGATCAATATTGATTCTTGATCGATATTATTACCTTGCACATGTTTATCACCATATTCTGTCGGTGTCACGTTAAGCCATAGGCCCCAACTCCAATGAAAGTTATTAACTTGGTTCGGAAGTATCCTTTAACGGCC
The DNA here is from genome assembly GCA_028280065.1 of Hahella sp. Lineage (GTDB taxonomy): Bacteria > Pseudomonadota > Gammaproteobacteria > Pseudomonadales > Oleiphilaceae > Hahella. The sequence continues at coordinate 327,455 of JANQMN010000004.1, read as the reverse complement.
TTCTTCCTACTTACTCTATTTATATCTTTTGGGATCGGCATCCCTGCATATATGGCATTAAAGGGACTGCAATCCTTTTTTAATACAGAGATTAACAACTTAAATGATTTGGTGCTGAGATTCGGTCCCAGTTTGGCTGCGGTTTGGGTCGTCTATTTCGCATTTGGATATGAAGGAGTGAAGCATTTATTACTAAAAGTAGTTCAGTGGCGGGCAAGCCCGTGGCTATATTTATTTGCTGTTTCTTTGCCGCCAGTAATTTTACTCGGGAGTTTTACCATCCTTGGCTATGGCTACAATCTTGGAGATACTTCAGTTAGGTTGCTTGGTATAACCTTCCTTATACAGCTTTCCATTCACGCGTTTTTTGGTGGCGGCATGGGGGAAGAATTGGGTTGGCGTGGTTTTATGCTTATCCAATTGCTAAAAAGTCATAGTCCGTTAGTAGCCAGTGTGATTATTACCGTATTTTGGGTTATCTGGCATCTGCCTGCTTTTATATTTGCGGGCAAGGGTACAGTGGATCCTTTCCTCCCATTTTTAGTGATGGCTTTTCCGTTATCTTTTCTACTTACTTGGCTGACTCTTACCTCGGGAGGGGGATTGCTATTGCCTATTCTGTTTCATGGCTCCTTAAATGCCTCTTTTTATACATTGCTTGAGTTTTTCCCAGATGATCTCAATGCGGATAACTTCCAACCCGGGTTTGACTGGTTGGTTGCACTTATCCTATGGGGAGTAGGATTAATTCCCATATACATTCTGTGGGACAAGAAGTAGGTCTCGCAACTCGCCGGGAAATTCATTCTACTAACGCAAAACAGTGGTGAAAGATACGCTTTCAAGTTAGTACATTCGAATAAAAGATTTCCTACAAATGGGCCACGCAGAAGCGATGTATCTGTTTGAATATGAGCGCGCGGCCAGCTAATAGGGGATGTTGGAGATTCTTCACTTCTCTAACGGTGGGTAAACATCCCGGAATTCTTGTCCGAAGCCCTTCAACCAAACCATATCGGCAGTAATTTTCCTGGCTGTGATCGTTCTGCCCAGGCGGGTAACGATGGCAAACAGAATACCCACCAATAACAGCACAGTGCCGACTAGTATGCCGACATGCCAGTGCAGTACCGTGCTGACCAGAGAGGCGACAACACTTGCAATTAGAAAACACCAGGCAACTGCGTACAAAAGTCGCCTTTGTTTGAGATGTTTTTCGCAGATTCCGTAGTCAATTCGGTGACGCTTTCGAAAAACCAGCACAGCGATCAGCCACAATACCGTAAACGCAATAAAGGCCAGTTCACCGAGAAAGGGCACTACGAAGAACAGCAATGTGGATAAGACCACTAAAGGAGGCGTCCATAACAACTTTTGCTTTAACCTGTTTCCTTGCGCGTCAGCATTGCAATGATAGCAGCGGTCGGGAAGTACGGCTTTTTTCCGCATCACCAGTAGCTTCTTTTCAATCCAGATACCGGAGCCGTCGCCATAGTTTTCCAGGTCGCTGAGCGGTGTGGCATAGGGGTTATCTGACATCGGTTTACATTTTGGCAGGGTTGACTATAGAGATTATAGATTAGCTGCTGCTCTTTCGGATTAACTTCATCCGCCGATAACCGGTGAGGACAAACTCAACCTGGCAAATTAAGGTGTGGAGCGCGGGAAGTCGTGATTTTTAACGTAAATCGCCCTGGTTAACAGAACGAAAGGCTGGATCATATCCGCCCCAGCCTTGTTGCTAACGATCAACTCAATTTAGAACTTATAACTAGCCCCAAGAAATACCACAATCGGGTCAATATCCACATCCACTTTGGCTGTGACCTGACCGATATTCGTCTCTGATTTAACAGTGCCGGTGGTGCCGATATCAATCCACCATACCGCGGCGTTAATGGCGATGTTGTCGGTGATTTGATAATCGGCGCCGACCTGGACAGAAAGTCCGAAAGAAGGATCCAATTCCAGCTCCTGGCCGGAAACGGAAGTGACCGTGCCTGCATCCGCTCCTGCCAATTGCGCTAAGGCGTCTATAGTGCCAGCGTTATTTAGTGTAGAAGTGGTCGATTCTTCGAAGAAGATCGTGTAATTCAATCCACCGCCGATATAAGGTTGGAATTTGCTGTCTGCACCTAATGGATAGTAATGTGCGGAAAGGGTGGGGGGTAAATGCTTGGTTTCACCGATTTTACCAGCGCCTGCAAGTACACCGCCTGCAGTAATATCATGAGTAAACGGCGTGGCCGCCAGCAGCTCGACCGCGACATTGTCCATCACAAAATAACTCGCGGTAATTCCAAGTTGCGTATCGTTGGTAACGCCGACCTTCGCGCCGGCTGAGTCGCCTAACGCCGGATTGGTGATGCGAATATCATCGCTGGATTCTTGAGGGGTAACCTGTACCGGTCCACCGCGAAGAACAATGTCCGCTTTTTCATAGCCGATTGCCTGGATGGAAGATAAGGAAGTAATAAGACCTAGACTCAAAATGGTAAGCTTTTTCATGGACTGCTCCAGTGTTGTGCGTGCTGAAACCTTTACAGCAATGACCTTTTAAAGAGGTCATTCGTAAGGTGCGCACTGTCTTTTCGTTATAAGAAATTCACGCGGAAGCTTGGGATTTATCCGAAGCCATACAAGGTCTGGTTAGATAGAGGGTTGTTAATTTAATGACTGATGTTTCGGTCGTAGTAAATCTGCCAAACATGCACGCAGTGATTTCCGGTGTTTTAGTTACCTGCCGTTCCAAGGAATAAACAGGCGTGTTGTAAGCACCGGCAATTGTCATTAATTACCAAATAGTAATATTGATCTAAAACAAGTTGTTGCAATTTTTGCTGTTCCAGTTTTGTCAATTCGACATATGGGGCAATTTTTCTTTCATCATGTCTACGGCTTTTTCGGCAATCGCGACAGTCGGCGCATTCGTGTTTCCGCCAATAAGCGTTGGCATGATGGAGGCGTCGGCGATTCGCAGATTGGCGATGCCGCGTACTCGGAGTTGATGGTCGACGACCGCAAGTGGATCGCTATCCGGACCCATTTTGCAGGTGCCGACGGGATGGTACTGGGTATCTGTACGATTCCGGATATCGTCGATCACCGCTTGCGGGTCTGCGGCATCCACCGGGTACAAGGGATCGCGGCGAATTGGGTCGAAGGGTTTGGATTCCAGGATGCGTTTTTGCAAGTGCCAGCCTTTCATCAGTGTCTGTAAGTCCTCGTCTTCGCCCAGGAAATTTGGGTGTATCAATGGCGGTTCAGTGGGATTTGCACTCATCAGTTTGACCCATCCCCGGCTTTTCGGTCTGAGCAAGGTGACATGGCAACTGTAGCCATGCCCCAAATGCAGTTTGCGGTTATGGTCGTCGACAATGCCGACCACAAACACCAGTTCTAAGTCCGGTATCTCTAGCTCGGCCTCAGACTTGGCGAACGCGATACCTTCGGCAAAGTTACTGGTAATTTTGCCCCGCCGTTTCATCATGTACTGCGGAATTGCTTTCGCCATCGCCAAACTGCCGCGAATCGAGTAGCCGAAGGTGTCTGTATCTGAAGGCGTTCGGTAGGTATGCACGATATCGGGATGATCCTGCAGATTCTCGCCTACGCCGGGCAGGTCTAACATAGGCTTGATACCTTTTTCCCGCAAATGCTGTTGTGGACCGACGCCGGATAACATCAGGAGCTGCGGAGTTCCGAAAGCGCCGCCGCAAAGCACGATTTCCTTGCGGGCTTTCAAGGTTTTAAGCTGACCGTTTTCGAGAAATTCGATACCCGTAGCACAATTATTTTCCAGAAGAATTCTTGAAACCAATATCTGGGTTTTAACCTGGAGGTTTCGCCGATTCAGATTTGGCGTGAGATAGGCTTTAGCGACGCTGTGTCTTTCCCCGCCTTTTTGATTAACCTGGGTTTGCATTGCGCCGAACTGCTCAGCACCGTTGACGTCGGGATTGTGCGGAATCCCGTTGGCGGCACAGGCTTGAATAAATAACGGATTCAGGCAGCTGGGGCTGACCAATTCCGCGATATTGAGCGGACCGCCTTGCCCATGAAACTCGCCTTTATGCGTTTCGTTGTGTTCCGATTTCTTGAAATAAGGCAGCAAAGCCTCATAAGACCATCCCGGATTGCCCAGGCTTTCCCAATGATCGTAATCCCAGCGATGTCCGCGGGCATACATCATCGCATTAATCGAGCTGCTGCCGCCCAGGGTTTTGCCTCTTGGCTGGTAGCCACGGCGGCCGTTTAAGCCTTTTTGCGGTATCGTGTGATAAGCCCAGTTGTTCATTTTGGTGGGCAGCATGGCTGCACAGCCCGCAGGGGCATGAATGAGGATATTCTTGTCCGGCTTACCGGCTTCCAACAGGCACACGGAGATGCCGGGGTCTTCGGTTAGGCGACTGGCAATAACACATCCTCCCGAGCCTGCGCCGACGACGATATAATCAACCTGTTCTTCTACCATGGTTTACTCACCTGCGGTTTTATGGGGTCACGCCGAATTTTCGGGTTAAGTATATGCGCCTGAAGAATTTGTCTGCCATAAAATTCCGGCAAATACTTTTTCGAAGAAGTTCGGGGGCGTTCCATTGATCTTATCTGATTTTGGCGAAGGATCGCTTCTCTATTCTTGCAATTGGGTGTGATTCGTTAAAAGCCGGTAATTGAAGAATACCCGTTATTGGCTTATATAGTTTTGGTAATTGTAGCCAGTTAAAAATTTCGTTTTAGTGATTTATTAACGGTTTCTGGTTTTTCCTGCCCATGCCGTAACCACCGAATAGTGCCTAAAGTAACGAATATGGATAACGATCCTCTTATCGCCCCCGCATTTGCTGAGGCTTTAGCTGCACGGCAGCCGATTTATGACATCAACAGTCATCTATACGGCTATGAGTTGTTGTTGCACGATCCGGATAAGTTTCGGGATGAAAAGCTGGGATTTGCCCTTGACGATAAGTTGGTGGAAGGACTCTGCGGCAGCATCAATGAGCAATATCGCTCCCTGCAGCAGCCTTTGTTTGTCAGTGTGTCTCGTGATTTTCTTGTTTCCGGCAAGCAACTTTCGGTTGATCCTGCGGCAGTTGTTTTGGAGATCCAGACAGGAATGCGCGTTGACGATAAACTGATCCAGGCAGTTTCGGCTTGGCGCCGGCGGAGTTTCAAGTTTTCGTTGCGAAACTATGGGTTTGAACCGAAATACAATGAATTGATTCCTTATCTTGATTTTATCAAAGTCGATCTTCTTCAAGAGCCGCTGGAAACCATACTGGAGAAGACCCGCAACCTGGACAAAGACCACTGCAAACTCATCGCCGAAAGAATCGGGGATAAGACCGTTTTTCTACAATGCCGGGAAGCAGGCTTTGACCTGTTTCAGGGTTATTACCTGGTAGTGCCGGACAAAGTGTTCGGCAAGAAAGTAAAAGCTAGCTACCAAGGCATCCTTCAAGTGCTTAAAAAAGTTCAGCAGGAGGATATCAGCATGGATGATCTGGCTCGGACAGTCGCCAATGAGCCGCGATTCGTTTATCAGCTGTTGCGGGTATTGAACAGCCCCGCCTGCCGTCTGAATCGTAAAGTGGAGGACATTAAAGAGGCCATTGTCTACCTTGGCCTGACCCAGTTGAAAAAGTGGGCATTGTTGATATTGCTTACCTCGGCGGATGAAAAGAAAACAGAATACCTGCGATTGCTGTTAACCAGGGCGCGGGCTTGTGAACGCTATGCGGAATTGGCGAAAAGTGTAGCCCCGGAAAAGTACTTCATGGCCGGACTCCTGTCCGGCATTGATCGGTTATTGGAGGTTGATCAGGGAGTGGCGCTCGCACAAATCAACTTGGGGCGGGAAGTTAAACACGCCGTATTACTGCAGGAAGGCGCAATCGGCGAAACCTTGAACCAGGTGTTCGATGTCGAAAGCAACACCCTGGAGCCCATTGGCCGCTTACCCAAAGACAAACGACAACAAATCTTCATCGCCCATTTTGAAGGTGGCCTGTGGGCGCATGAAACGCTTAGCGCCCTGGGGCGGTAATACTTTTTTCACCATGCCCATGGTGTCACCCCCCGGTTGTTTGATGCTGCTTTATACCGCCCATGGTTACTAATGGCGACCACTTCTTTGGTGAGGTGCAATCGGTCTAAGTCAACACCAACCACTGGCAGATTCCCGCGACTAGTCCCAAGGCTGCACCCACAGCTATCAACTTCCATTCGTCCTCTTCAATGATGGGATGCAAAAGTTCGTAGAATTCCTCTGGCGGCAGGTTACCCACTCGCTCTGCGACAGTGGGCTCAATAGCCATGGCCCTGTCCATATACGCCAGGGAATGTTTGTCCGGGTGGCGGACTTCGCGGATGGTGATATCGGTGATGATCTGGCCGATTTTCTCGTACTCTTTGGGACCCATGGATAGCACGGTAATCGGCTTGAAGGAGCCCTGGGACGCTTCGACGGCACGGTTTACTTCCTTGAGGATAATGTCCCGGATGTGTGCCATCGCAAACTGACTTTTAAGAATTTCGCCGACTAAGACTTCCGCATTGATTAGTTTGGTGGCAAACAGCTCTCCGTAAAATGCTGAAACTTCTTTTTGCCGTTTAATAAATGACCCTTGAATGACGAAAGGACCGATTCTCTTCGGATTCAGGGGTTTTTGCACCAGATACAAAGCCAACAAGTTGGTGATATAGCCGACAGATAGGCCGAATAGCGGCAGCAGCCACCAAACCGGAAAAAAGTGCCAGATAAACATTACCGGCACGCCAAGCGGAAAGCCGAAGTAGAGGCCGCTATTCTGGATAAACCGGAACTCTTTTTTGCAGGATTGGTAGAACACATCCACCAGCATTTCTTTGTTATTGCCCAGTTTTTCGACGATGATTTCATTGATATCGACCAGTTCGTCGACGTCGCCTTTTAAATCTTCGATGATTTTTTCAACCACTTCGGGAATGCTGCGCCGAACTTCTTTGTACACTTTGGTCTTTAACCAGACCGGCGAGGCACTCCAGAAAAAGTGGCTGACATGAATGCCATAGTTGGAGGTTTGGGTCATGACATCGTCCACCAGGTCTTCCACCAGCGGGTCGAGCCGGTCATTCATGGCGTCGATCAGCTCATTTGCCTCAATTCGGCTGATTAACTCTTCTTGAGTGAGTACCCGTTTTAAGCTGTGTTCTACCACGAGGTTTGCCATCTTATTGGCATTTGCGGGGATCACTCCCTGCCACCCGACCGGTCCCGTGCCGTGGAACTCAATCGGGTACATCATCATTTTTACTGCCAGCCAGTTGGTGGTGTAACCCACTAGAGAACTGATGACAGGAATTGTGAGAAGGGTCCAGTGTTCGAGTAAAAACGCAGTCGCGGTCATGCGGAAATCCGTGGAAAAAATGGCTCCTGGACGTTTATTGTAGATACAAACGGCAGTTACTGCAGAGCATGGCTATGGACCTTGTGAACAGAGGCGCGGAATTCGGCAATTGCGATCAGGTTCGGAGTCCGCCGTACGACTCTGAAACAGCAGGTATGAAATGTCTCGCTCTGAAGAGGCAATATCCACCTGTTGGTTATGATTATGGTAATCCGCGCATTGCAGTGCCTGTGACGCGGATTGGCAGCCGAGTTTCGCCAGCGTATATGCCAGGTTGTTCCATCCGGCAGAGCTTTCGGGATTAATTTCGATGGCTTTTTGAAAGCTGGCTTTGGCCGAGTAAAAATCCTGTTGGGCAAACTGCAGATTCCCCTGACCAAACCAGACCAGTGGCTCATCCGGCCAACGCCGTGTCGCGGCAACGTAGCCGGCCAACGCGTTTTCGCCTTGGTCTTTTTGCACAAACGTCTGGAGTAGTTCCAGCCAGGTAACCGGTTCCGCTGTCGCCGGAACCCGTTGCGGCTTAGTAATAACCAATCCCCAATGGTTTGCCCCTTGCCAGGTTCTTTCCAGGGTAGTGAAACGCACTTCGTGACGCTCGTCCTGTCCGGAACGTAAGACAAAGAACTGTTCGTCGAGGTTATAGCCGACAACAACCGCATAGTGCCAAGAAGGAAACCAGGCTGAACCAAGATTTTGCATAATCAGCACCGGGTTATCGTCTGCGAGTTCTGCCAAGATCGTGGCCAACGCTGGCTTAATCCGGTAAGGCGCGAATCCGTACGAACGCGCCGCCGCAATGATCTCCAGTTGAAAACTGCCTTGTTTTTCAGGCACGTACACCAGCGGAGCAAGCTGGTCGGGGGCGGTTTCGGCACCCCGATAGACCAGTAATGTGGCTAATGCCGCAGGTCCGCAGTGGTAGTCCGTTTGTGGAAAAAATGGCACATCGGTCAACTCTACTCGCGCCGGAGTATCCCATTTGCTTTGCAACAAGGCATTTGTCTGTGGGTAAAGGCCGGCGCAGCCCGACAGCAATGTCAGGCTGATGAGTAAAGCCCAAAGCTTCAGCGACAAGATTGAAATCAGTATTGGTCGATTGGTTTAATCACCGGGAAAATATTGGTCGTGCCCAACAGGTCCAAGACAATCAGGATCAGAAAAACAAACAACACAGCGCCGACAATGCCGCTGCCTGCGGCCATGCTGTCCATCTGTCGGTTGAATTCGCCGATTTCTTCGGCGGTCATATTGGCGACGCGCTGTTCGACCTGATTAGGTTCGACTCCCCAGGAAATCAGGGCATCTTTCACTTCTTGTTCTTTCAATTTTTGCTGAATAACCGCTTTGTCATACGACTGGCTGGCGATTTCCAGTTGTGATTCGGTGCTGACCATGCCGGCCTGGGCCAGGCCGGCAGGTAAGGCAAGTAAAAATACGAATGCACCTAACAGGCTGGCAATAGTCTTCTTGTAAGTCAGTAAGCTGTTCATTGGATCGGTTTATTCCATCAATGGTGTAATGAGGTTGTCATTTGCATACTTTATGCAAGTCTTGTCCCTGAAACAACGTTCAGCTTACTAACTTTTTTGATAATTAGTTTTTGCTCCGGAATGTCTCGATATCGTTAGGAAGAATGACCGGAGCCGTCCTGGCTTTCAGCCCAACAACTAATTTGCAACAACCAGTTTGTTTTCCACCCAATCGATTCCGGCAATGGAGAGAGCCGCTCTCTCGGCTAGAAAGGATTCCTTATTAGAGTCAACCTTTCCTTCCAGTGTCGCGATATTGTGTTTTACATCAATGGTGATGCGAGGTTTGTGGACGGTCACGGACGACTCCTGTAGTTCCCGCGCCTGCATCAAGTGTAGTAGGAATATCCCTGTACCGAGGAATATGGTAAGCCCAAGAAATTTCATCGTTAGCTTCCCCTTTAGTCTGCTTTACCTGTCAAAGATTTGTAATAGTCAACATGCCGTCATCCTTGTGACTATCTTCAAACTCCGGACCAGTTTATAAATTTTTTATTTAAAACAGTTTGTTACGATTCCTTGTGCCTTTTAGAGATTGTCCTGCCGTTGCCGAGTCGCAACAAAAAGGTTGCAATGCTGCGCTCATGGTTGCCATATTGCAACCATAGGCGCACTGATGAAAAAGGATTATGGTAGGCGAATGGTTACTTCGCCATGGTAGCGGGCTGTCGCTCCGATACCGCGCTAAGTAACCATGCCGTCAACCAGAATTTCGTGTCATGACACTTGCATTTTTCTATTCGATACCACTTAGCCGTCAGTGGATCTTGGGGACCCTGTTGTCCAGCCTGCCTTTGCTGGGGGCGGTGGGCTATGCGATTTGGTCCATTGAGAAACAGCATCAGCGGCAACAATCGCTATTGGACACCTCGATTGCGGTCAACCGCCAGTTGGTCGAATTGCGCGATGAAGTGAAGGAGTTGGAGCGTTCCGCCAGACAGTACGCGGTCCTCCGGGATGACCGGATGGTTACCATTTTCCAGGAAAAATATGCCAATCTGAAGTCTCTCGCCAGCGCATTGGTGGCCGCGGTGAAATTACCGGCATTGCAGCAGCAAGTCAGGCGCCTGGAACAGTTATTGGAAGTTGGTTCGATTTTACCGGATGACGGGGAGCCGTCGCCGGATGACTTGAATCGACTCAACCAGACTTTCTCTGAAGCCGTAACGCTTATGACGGGCATCAGCAGTATCAGTCAGGAAGCGCTTAGTGACGCGCTGGCGCAGCAAAAACAGCGTTTCGGCCAAACCCAGCTCTGGCTTGCAGTCTTGGGTCTGCTGGTTCTGCCGCTTTCCGTGGGATTGCAGTTTCTGTTTGCTTATGTGATCGCGAAACCCATGAATCAGCTTTCTCTGGAAATTGGCAAGCTTGGGCAGAGTGACCTCGAAGTACCCATTACGCTTACCGGCCCCCAGGAACTTACCATCTTAGCGGCGCGTCTCGAATGGCTGCGGGTCACGCTAAAAACTATCGAAGCGCAGAAAACCAGGCTGCTTCGGCATGTTACCCATGAACTTAAGACACCTTTAGCGGCGATCTTCGAAGCCGGATCGCTGTTGGACGAGCAAATTCCCGGGCCGCTTAATGCGGAGCAATTAAACGTGGTTGGGATACTGACCGAGAATGCCGGTCGCCTGCAGGAAATGATTACCCAATTGTTGAATTTCAACAGCGCCAGGATCGGTGAAATGCAGCCTGTGCACAAAGTTGACGTGCAGACTGTTTGCAACAAGGCCGGCGGAAGTTTTGTCAGCCTGAGTCAATCCCGCAACATCCGTCTGGTCATTGCGGACTATCCACTGGAAGTGACTTCGGAGCCGACGCTGTTGGAAATGATAGTGACCAATTTGTTGTCCAATTCCTTGCACTTTTCTCCTGAAGGCTCGGAAGTAAAGCTTCGCTGGGGGCGGTCATCGGGTTACTGGTGGCTGGAGGTCTCCGATCAGGGGCCCGGTATTCCGGAAGCTGAAAGAGATAACATTTTTAATCCTTTTTTCCAGGGTGCGGCAAAGCGTCAGGGATCAACTAAGGGCACCGGGCTGGGCTTGGCAATTGTGCTTGAATGCGTGAAACAGCTACATGGCGAAATTACCGTCCAGGACAACCTGCCGACCGGCGCAAAGATCCGAATTCAATTTGAGTTACCCAAACCGTCTTCCGGCTTGGAAGCCCTGGGGTATTCCTAAGCAACGAAAGTGTGGCCGATAGCATGAGAAACGACAATGAGTGAAAAGACAGACACAGGCGATATTCTGGTTGTCGATGACGACAGCGGTTTACTACAGCTTATGGGAATGCGTCTGCGGGCGTTGGGCTATGCCTCGCGAGCGGTTGCCTGCGGTAAGGATGCGCTGCTGGAAATTCGCCGCAAACCGCCATTGGCAGTGATTTCTGACGTCAAGATGGATGAAATGGACGGCATTGCTCTGCTACAGCGTATACAAGCGGAATCCCCTGGCTTGCCCGTGATCATGTTAACCGCCCACGGCTCGATAAAGGATGCGGTAGACGCGACCCAAAAAGGCGCTTATGCATTTCTGACCAAGCCGGTGGACCGGGAAGAGCTTCGCACCACTTTGTCCGAAGCACTGGCCGGCAAGGTCACCCAGGCGCCGACGGCATCCGTGGGCAATTTTGTTACTCGAAGCAGCAAACTGTTTCAAATGTTGGAACAGGCCAGGCTGGTGGCGCAGAGCGATGTGAATGTGCTGATCAACGGTGAAAGTGGCAGCGGCAAAGAGGTTTTGGCGCAGGCGATTCATGCCTGCAGTAAGCGCCGCGATAAGCCGTTTGTACCCATCAATTGCGGTGCTATCCCGGATGAGCTGATGGAATCCGAGTTGTTCGGGCATAAGAAAGGCGCATTCACAGGCGCTACCAGAGATCATGGCGGACTATTCATGGCCGCCCAGGGCGGTACCATATTCCTGGATGAAATCGGTGACATGCCGCCCCATCTTCAGGTGAAGCTGCTGCGGGTTTTGCAGGAACGCAAAATCAAGCCGGTAGGGGATGTCAGTTATGTGGATGTCGATATCCGTATAGTCTCTGCGACGCATAAAAACCTGATGGATTTGATCGTTGCCGACAGCTTCCGGGAAGACCTTTACTATCGGCTCAATGTTGTCAACTTTGCGCTACCTGCTTTACGGGAACGCCGCGAAGATATCCCTTTACTGTTCTCCCTTAGCCTGGAAAAAATTGCCACACGTTATGCTCAAACAACCAAACACGCGGCGCCGGAAGCCATTGATTTGTTGGTTAGTCACGATTGGCCCGGCAATGTGCGGGAGCTGATAAATTTTGCAGAGAAGTGCCATGCCCTCAGTTCCGGGCCGGTTATTTCCCGGGAGCTGGTTGCCCAATGTCTACCGCAGCAGGTCGCGACGGATCTGCCGATGCAAAGCCTTTCCGATGCCAAGAAGCAATTTGAAAAAGACTATGTCTCGCGCCTGTTAAGTATTTCCAGGGGCAATATTCCGGAAGCCGCCAGGCTCGCGGACAGAAACCGATCGGACTTCTTTAAAATTGTGAAAAAACACGGCCTGGATGCTGAGTTGTACCGTTCTTGAAAAGACTGTTTCACGGTCGGATTGAGCGGATCAGGATTGATTGGCATAGGGAAATCTTTGGGAACGGGTCTATGCTGTTACTCTGAAGTATCAAGGGAAGGTCCGAATGCTAAACATTTCAACGCCGGCGCTACTGTTTCCGGCTATTTCATTATTATTGCTGGCGTACACCAACCGCTTTTTGGTTGTTGCCCAGTTAATCAGAACGCTGTATGAGCAGCTCAGTGAAACCGGCGAGGAATCCATGAAGGCGCAGATTCTGCACCTCCGGTCGCGGATACGGCTCATTCGCTGGATGCAGATAATCGGTGTTCTTGCCTTTATCGGTTGTACCTTATCCATGGGTGCCGCACTACTGGAAGCACAGCAGGTTGCCCAATGGTTACTGGGTTTTAGCTTGGTTAACTTGTTGATTTCTCTGGTTATCAGTTTAATTGAAATCTATATCTCCGGGACTGCATTGAGTATTCAGCTAAATGAGCTGGAAAAATATTAGGCTGACACACCCATGAGCCAGACTGGCCCGCACTCAGAAACATTCTTTTCCGGATGAGAAGTAGTTTGTCAACCAATTCCGCGCTATCGCGTTGAAAAGAGTAAATGCAATGCAACAAGGCATAAGACTCGGGATCAGCAGGCAGTATAGAGAATAGGATGTCGGAACCAACCCAATTGACAGCACGGGCACTGGACAGATTTTTGGCGGATGTTGAGAAGCGTGCTTTTCGCGTTGCGCGAATGGCGACCCATAGTGATGCGGATGCCTTGGATATCGTTCAGGATGCCATGTTCAAATTGGTTGCCAATTACCGGGAACGGCCTTCCGAGGAGTGGCGGCCGCTGTTTTATCGGATTCTCGAACATCGCATTATGGATTGGCACCGGCAGCAAACCAAAACCAAAAAGTGGTTCTTCTGGTCGACCAGGAAAGAAGAAGAGGATGACCATCCGGAGCCTGTCATGGCAGAAGGTATCAGTCTGGAAAATCCAATGGAAATGCTGGCCTCTGAGCGGCTGAGCGCGGAGATTCTGAAGTTGATTGAAGCATTGCCGTTGCAACAGCAACAGTGCTTTCTGTTACGTCATTGGGAAGGATTGTCCGTCAACGAAACAGCTGAAGCCCTGCAGATTAGCGCCGGGTCGGTAAAAACCCATATGTACCGGGCGATGCAGAAGCTCCAGGAGATGCTTGAGGAGCACCAATTAAAGGCGACCGGGACCTAGTTGCTTATAGAGAATGCTTTATGAAACAAACTGAATCTACCAAGTCCAATGAACAGCAGGCGTTGAACCTTGCTGTAAAAGCGCTGGATGGCAGTGTTGACCAACTGGCGCCCGAGATCCGCAGTCGTTTGGCCGAGATCCGTCAGCGAGCCGTTGAGGAAGGAAGTCGGCAACCAAAGGCCACTAAAAGTGAAATGGCCCCCGAAGGTAAAGTTATCGGGTTGGCGGAATATTTTACTCAGCGTTTTCGTCAACAACCCCAGTTGGCAAGTATTGCGGCAGGGTTGTGTATTGCCATGTTTGCCGGAGTACTCTGGTGGCTTCCACAAGCAGAGAAGGAAGTGCCAATCCAGGCGTGGACAGAGCCATTGATCAACACCAACGATGCTGCAAATACCGAGTTTTTCGCCATGGAGTTGGCGACACTGCAAGTCGATGAAACGGAGTGGGCGGTCGTGGAAGAGCTGGAATTTGCGGTCTGGTTGAGCGAGCAGTTGGATGAAACCGAAACTTAAACCCTGGACTTTCTGGCTGCTGGCGAGTGCTGGAACCGTGCATGCCAATGAGCCCTTGTCTGAGAGTTTTTTATTGTATTTGGCTGAAACCGTGATTATTGACGGTGAACTTACCGATCCGATGAGCATGGAAAATGCCCGGTTGCCGGACATCACGACAAAACAGGAGGCCGGAGCCGGTAATGCGTTGGGAGCAAGTCACGTTTTGGAAGATGAAAACCCTGACCTGAGTCAGGGAGGTGGAAAATGAAGCGACAGTTTGTCTGGTCAATGATTGTGATTGTTAGCTGTTTCCTGCATCCAGGATTGGTCTGGGCGGTGGAATGGCAATCCCTGGAAAGTGATGTGCAGCAAGTGCTGTCACCATTTTCCGAGCGCTGGGATAGCCTGACGGAACAGCATCAGGAGCGGCTTGTGCAAGGGGCCGACCGGTGGCTCGACATGACACCCGAGCAACAGGAAAAAGCCCGGCAGCGCTTTACTAAATGGCAAAGTTTGAGCCCGGAACAGCAGACTGAACTGCGTGAAAAGTTTTCCCGGTTTCGTGCCTTGCCGGCAGATGAGAGACAAAAACTGCGGCAGGCATTTCAACGCTTTCAACAACTTTCTCCGGAGCAGAAACAACGCTTAAGGCAGCGTTTTAAAGACCTGACGCCGGAACAAAAGCAGCGCTTGAAAAAGCGGATTATGCGTCGCCAGTGACCTGCCGTAGGTTAATTACTGGAAAATTGATAATTGATGGAAAGCTGTAAAACGCCATCTTTGGGTGTATTCAACAATGGCTGCCCATAGCTGATACTGGCCAGCCAATTGGCATAGATGAAACTGAGTCCAACACCCAGCGACAATTCGTTGTCTTCTTCCAACTGAGATTCCTGACGAGACTGCGTTGTCCTAACCGTTCCATTGCGAGTGCGGGCAGTGGTGCGATTAAAGCTGGTCAAGTCTCCGCTGATGTTGTGCTGGTAGGCTAGGCTGAGCATAGGGCTTAACGCTGCTTCTTCGGCCATCGGGTAGAAATAGCTGAGCTGCTGCACCAGGAGTAAATCGATCCCGTCTGAGTTCAGTTTCGAGTTGGTGATGGCGAGTATTTCATCTGCGATGATTCCCCTTTCGTAAAGTTCGGCGTGGCTGTCCTGGTAGTTGAATCCACCACCCAACGAGTAGCCCCAATCATCCCAGTACCAGTCTTTGCCCAACTCCAAGCTGAAGTTCTTTTCGGTCGTCTCTTCGGAAATTTTCGCGATAGAGCCTGGTGGTCCCTGATAGGTTAAATCGATTGAGGTTTGTTGCCATTGCGCGGTGGTCCACCAGTCCTCCCAGGCGTAACTCGCGCCAACCGCAATATACTGCTCGTCATGCCGGATCTTTGCTCGGGACGGTGGGTTCCAGGTTTCCTCGGCGTCTTGTTCGCCATAGTCGGCGAAAACGCTCCAGCGCTTATCCTCCATTGTGATATAGGAGAATCCGATGCCTAATCCCAAACCGTCGGTTTCCAGAACTTGCTGGTGGTTGCGTCCGGTAAGGGTAATCTCTCCTGCCGTCGCCTGTCCTGTCACACTCGGCGTAAACTCAGACCAAGCCTGGGTGGAAACGACATGGCAAAATCCATAAACGAGTGCAAAAAGGCTCTGTTTCCATTGTATATTCATCGTTTTGACATATTACTCGCGCAAATTTGCGATTTTGGTTAATACTATAATGCTATCTAGTTTTCCTCCTGAAACGCCATCCTTGGCGTTTCCCGGAGTCGAAACTTAAAATCGAGATGTTAAGTTTCTCGAAAAATCAATAGCCTAGACTATCGATTTTGATGGCACATTCATGTGCCATGCTAGTACTTGCTCAGAAACGGCGTTTCTGGATGGGTGCTAACTACATAAATGCAGGCGAATCATCGGAATCTGGTTTGTCGAAGATCGTGGTGTAGTTTTATTACTACTTTAGATTGATTTCCGACAATGACTCTGCCGATTATATTGGCAGAATTCGCCTGGAGAAAAACGATTGTGTGGCTAAGTAACTTCGCCACCCGGCTTTGTGCAACCTGTTTGCTTGTAATCTGTCGGTTTCGAGGCCACATTCTTTGGCTTCGCGATGCGCGATGAAAGGCGCTATGTAAGCTTGTGCTGGGCCATTGTCCCCGTAATGATTGGAGTGTTGAAATGATTAATAAAATCGGTGTGTTAACCAGCGGCGGCGATGCCCCCGGGATGAATTCCGCTATTCGCGCCGTGGTGCGAAGCGCACTGGTTCGCGGCGTAGAAGTTTATGGCGTACGTGATGGCTACGCAGGGCTTCATGCCGGCAATATTGAAAAGATGAGCCGCTTTTCTGTCTCTGATGTGATTAATCGCGGCGGTACTTTTTTGGGATCGGCGAGATTCCCTGAATTTGCCGAAGAAAAAGTACGGGAAGAAGCCATCGAACAGATGCGTAAGCTCGGCTTGGAAGCTCTGGTGGTAATCGGTGGCGATGGCTCCTACATGGGAGCCAAAAAGCTGACCGAGATGGGTTACCCTTGTATCGGTATTCCCGGCACCATCGATAACGATGTTGCAGGCACGGATTTCACCATCGGGTTCGACACCGCGATGAATACCGTGGTCGATGCCATCGACCGGCTCAGGGACACGTCCACTTCCCATAGGCGGATCTCCATTGTCGAAATTATGGGGCGCTATTGCGGCGATCTGGCCATTTGGGCGGCCATCGCAGGAGGCTGTGAGTTCCTGGTGGTTCCCGAAGCCGGCGAATTCGACGAAGCGAAGCTTCTGGAACAGATCAATGCCGGTCTTGCCAAGGGGAAAAAACATGCGATTGTCGCAATTACCGAGCATATGACGGATGTTAATCAATTGGCCAAACACATCGAAAAAGCCACAGGTCTGGAAACCCGCGGTACGATTCTCGGGCATATCCAGCGCGGCGGCAGCCCGACAGCCCGGGACAGGGTATTAGCCAGCCGCCTTGGCGACTATGCAGTGGATCTGCTGTTAAAAGGCATAGGCGGCGGTCGTTGCGTGGGCATTCAGGCCAACAAACTTGTCAATCACGATATTATCGATGCAATTCAAAACATGGTCAGACCGTTCGATCGTGATTTGTACGAGCTTTCCGACAGGTTGTTCTAACTCTGCAAAGTTTTGACTTTTGGGGCCTATTGGCCCCTCCTTAAAGGTAAATCCGTCTATTCCCGGCCGCTATCGTAAACCCCATGTTTTTATTAGACGCCAACATGTTGCGATAACCCTTCAGTATCCGCTCTAAATATTTCAAATTCATTTCAAAAACATTACAATGCCCGGCTTATTGTGGCTCAGGTATTTAAGGTGTTTGTTGGCTGCAAGACCGTCGGTCTACTAGTGGTATCTCTACCAGGCGTTTAACAGCTTAAAGCAGGTTAGGAATCTTATGACAAGGATCAGTTTGAATGCTGCTAACTATCTCAAGCCTTGGTGGATAATTCTCGTCAGTAATCTATGTCTGGCTGTGTTTTTCTCTCTTGAACTGATCGGTTCGCCGATAAAGCTGATGCTCAATAGCCTGGCTGTGGCAACAGGAGCGGGTTTTTCAGTTCTTATTAGTTGTTGGGTGTACTATTTTCTGCACCAATACCGGTTCTGCCTTATGTTGCTTGCGCCGATAATTGCGCTGGCCCACTCGTTCTTTCTGTTGTTGTCCGTAGTCATTATTTGGGAGTACCACCATCTTCCAACCGCTAGTGAAGCGGCCTTTATGCTTAGCTATCCTCGCTACAGTCTGGTAATGGCCCAGGAACGCGGGGGAGTATCGGGACTCCTGATCTTCCTCATATTGTTTACCACGATTTGCTTAAGCTATATAAGAAGGGATGAGGCATGGTTGATTCGATTTAAGCGAAATAGGAAATCAACCATTGGAATGCTTCTCATATTACTTGCAAGCAATATCGCAGGACTTACCTTCGCTGCTGGTTACAGTTCGTTCCGGTCTCTGGAAATCCATTATCTGCAAATGATGGCAAATGTGATTGGTGCGCAACCTGAAGAAGCTGACGATGGTTCTGCATTTGTTGTTAATAGGCTCACTTTACCTAGCCTGGTAGAGGTAAACCAATACCAGGCGAATCGTCCGAATATCCTCTTTTTCCGTACGGAAGAGGTATCCCGGGAATTCTACGGATTAACCTCAGAGAGTTCACCCTATACAACGCCTTATATCCGTCAATTGCAAGAACGTTCTCCGAGTTCCTTTTTTGTTTACCAGAACCATGTGTCAAATTCCGGTGCAACGGACACTTCGACTACGTCGATTTATACGGGTTTGCAGCCGAATAGAAGTGGTAGAGACTTCGGGCACTTTCCGATGCTGTGGGACTACGCCAGCGGCTCTGGCTATTACACTCAAATGACTGTCCCCTTCCCCATGTCATGGAGTAATCTAAGGCATAAATGGTCGGGAAATAATGGGGAAGTAACATTGGATATGGTGATAGATGCGACTTCATCCGGGAAACCTGTTCAGTATGACAATAGCATTACCGATCGGGATATCGCCGACCTGGTTATTTCGCAGTTGGAGTCCTTTCAGGAGCAGACTAAGGGAACACAGCCATTTTTCAGCATTGTTAATCTTAAGTTGCCCCACGGTGACGGCACTGGGGTAGATATTCTTGGATATAAGAAATTGGGCTGCCATAAACAGACCCCAAGGTTAAACATTTATGAGTGTTCCATATTTGTCCTGGACAGAGAAATGGGCCGCATTATCGATGCCGTCGATGAAATGGGATTGTTGGAGGAGACCATCATCATCGCAGCGCCTGATCATGGTGCAGCATTGGGAAGGCACTATAAGGGACGGATCTACAATTACTATCAGGAAGTATTGTCGATTCCTTTGTTTATTCGAATTCCCGAAAAATTTCAGCATCTAGCAGATTCGATTAATGTGAATTGGCGAAACAACGTCAACAGGACCACGCAAAATCTTGATATTTTACCGACAATCGTTGATCTAATGGGAATCGCAAAAGCACCGCTCATTCAGGATCTGATGCATCGGCTAGACGGAACAAGTCTGCTACGTGAGTTGCCAGACTCGCGTTGGATACTCTCGAAAAATACTAACGCTTTGCGTACCTGGGAACCGGATGGTTTCGGTATTACCATCGGTAAGAACTATAAATATATCTTTCACGATGGCAACGAATATCTCTACGATTTAAAGGCCGATCCCGGCGAGTTAAAAAATCTGTTGAAAGAAGGCGCAAGTGCCCTCAAGAATCAACAGTTGGTAAAGCTCTATGGCAAGATCCAGCGCTATATTGGCAAACAACGTGAACTTAATGCGCTTTATGCTTCGCGCTTTCCCGATCATAAGATTTATGATCCCGATTTTCGCTACCATCAGCTTGGTAATGAGCTTTATACCAAGATAGGCATGGTTGATTCCGACCGGGCTTCAATCATTTCGAATGGCAATACCGGTGTTTTGACTTTTGGACCATACGTGGCCTTGGAAGAGGGGCTCTATGAATTTCGAACCCTTTATTCGTGGCAACGGCAAGACGTACCTGGCAACGTTACAGATAGCACCCGCCAGAGCGACCCGCGCCGGAACGCCACAAGCAGGCAAATTCTTGGTTATGTGAAAGATAACGAATGGACTGCTCTGCATGAGGCCCAGTTCGAACCTGGGCTAAAACTGATTTCCAGCTTTGTTGCGAATATTTCGGATAAGCATGCTGGAAAACCATTAGAGATTGCCAATGTCTTCAACGGACAAGGTCAACTCGAAATCTTCGAGCTGGAAATCCTAAGGGTCTTAAGAGATAAACCTCAGGGGTAGGAGGGGTGGAAAATCATCCCGGTATCGCAAGCAGATACTATTACTTCTGCTTGCCAAAAGCCCTTAAAACAAGCTGGTAGCCAGCCGGGTCGTATTCTTTAAGCTCCTTTCTATTAAATGGAAAATGGTAGTTGCCGACCAGATAGGTTCTTACAAGTTCTGCGAAGTATTCCCTTTCATTCGTTAATGCGTAGGCCTTTCTAATAGTGCCGCCGAGCCGGGTTTTTACGTTGCGATAGAGGCCTTTGGTCTGCGCTTGTTCGAAGGCTTTTTTAG
Source organism: Hahella sp. (assembly GCA_028280065.1). GTDB lineage: Bacteria > Pseudomonadota > Gammaproteobacteria > Pseudomonadales > Oleiphilaceae > Hahella. The sequence goes on along the minus strand of JANQMN010000004.1, from coordinate 307,116 downwards.
TAAAACCGTAGAGTCTGGCAATGTGGTAGTAGTAATAAGCATGGCTTAGTTCATGGGCGGCTGTTTGTAGCGCTTCTTTGTCGCTGTAACGAAGGTACTGCTTCGCTGATCGAATAACGATGCTGTCATTGAATTTGATCGAAGTAATGTTGCCGCGTTGAAAATACCATTGGCCTCCTCTTCTTCCCCCGGTCATCGCTTCAGCGCCACTGAACAGGAAATACCTCACTCCGTCGAATTCCGGTCTAATCCGCGCCGGGAACTTGCCTATTGCCTGGGAAACTGCGTTTTCCAGTTTTTTGGCGGCGAGGGCGACGAGTTGTGGTGAACTTTCAATGAGTTTCTTTTCGACAATAATCTTCAGCGCATAGCCGGGTAGCGGTTCATAAGCGCGAAAGGCATAGTTCGAGTATTCCTCGCTGACATGCTTGCCATATTGGGAGTGCAGGTTAATCGGATCTAGTTCTACTTCCTCGACAGGTTGACGGCTGTTTCCGGCCTGTTCTTCGCAGAGTCTTTTATTGTCCGTAAAGATGGTTTTTCCCTGGGAATTTTTGCACTGAAAAATTACGGATTCGCCGTAGGCCGGTAATCCAGGCAAGCAGATGGCAATGACAAGCATTATGAAGGTTGGATATAGCCGGTTCACTATCGACCCATTGACTCTGGCTGAGATTGTTCTGTTTGGGTAGCGGCGACTACCTTAAAGTGTCTCAGCAGGGCTTTCAATGCAGCAGGTTTAAGGGGCTTATGCAACAGATTGATACCACTTTCCTGTACCTGCCGATGCACCCCGGCATCATGGGTGGCGGTGACAATGGCCGCTGGAATGGATGTGCCCCACATCTCTCTAAGGGTTTGGATCAACTTTAAGCCGTCATAGTCGTCATTGAGATGATAATCCATCAAGATGACATCGGGAACCGGTTGCAGCTGAGCGAGTTCTATCGCCTGCTCGCTGCTGTCGGCTTTGACCATTTTGCATTGCCATTTATCGAGTAATCGGGCTAACGCATCCAAGTTAGCGGCTTCGTCGTCGGCGCAAAACACCCGCATCCCAGCAATATCCGATGGTAGCCCTGAAGCTTCCGTGCGCCCGCTTACTGTGGTTGAAGGTGGTGCGCTGGCGGTTTTGGCAAAGGGTACAAGAACGCTAAAACGCGTGAACGCGTCCAGCTCAGACTCCAGAGTAAGTGGCAACTCCAGGAGTTTGCTCAGGCGGCTTACGACGCCCAGGCCGAGCCCGGCGCCGGAAACTTTATGTTGGTGGTGTTTAAGGCGATAGAAATCCTGGAAAATCATTTGCTGTTGTTCCGGGGGAATACCGCTGCCGGTATCCAGTATCTGTACCAGTAATCCTTCCGGTTTGCGGCGGCAGCCGATCAGCACTTGTCCATCGCCGGCATACTTGATGGCATTGGAAAGTAAATTTTGAATGATTCGACGTAGGTAAAGTTTGTCCGAATGCACCTTGCAGTTTGAAATAATTGAGCGAAGATGCAGTTTTTTGTCCTTGGTGACAGCCCCGAATTCGTTTATGAGCGGGGTGAGAATTTCTGCGATATTAAAATCTTCGTAATTCGGCACGATAGCGCCGTCATCCAGGCGAGCGATTTCGAGCAGGGTTGCGATCAATGCTTCGGTAGAGGCGAGGGATTGATTGAGGTTATCGATTACCGTGTCCCGGTCTTCGCTGTCCGGGTTTTCCTGTAGGGCGGAAACATACAGCCGTGCGGCATTCAAAGGCTGCAAGATATCGTGACTCGCCAAGGCTAGAAACCGGGTTTTCGCCGCGTTTGCACCTTCTGCCAATTCTTTCGCTCTTTGCACCTCGACTTCCACTGCCCGGCGTTGGTCTATCTCGCGCAATAGTTCGGCATTCATCTGGCTGATGGTTTCGGTGCGTTCCTTGACCCGCTTCTCCAGGTTAACCTTGGCTTCCCGCAGTGCTTCCTTGTCCCGCGTGTGTTCGGTGATATCCGTGAAAGTAGTCACAAATCCTCCGTCCGGCAACGGGCTTCCCCACATCTCAATCACGGTGCCATCCGGGCGGCGGCGTTGAAATCTATGGGCCGTCCCCTTGCGCATATGTTCCAGGCGTTTTCGAATATGCTCTTCCGGTTTGCCATCCCCGCAGCGGCCGTTTTCCGCGTTATAGCGAATCAGGTCGGCAACCGGTGTGCCGACCTGCAGGGCTCCGGTGGGATAGCGAAACAAGCGCGCATAGGAACTGTTCCAGGCGACCAGATTCAGGTTTTTGTCTACTACGCTAATTCCCTGCTCAATGTTTTCCAGGGATGCGTGTAGAATGCTCTGGTTTTGTTGCAATGCCTGGGCGGTTTCATCGAAAAAGGTGACTATGTCTTCCAAGCCGAAATGTTTGCCTTCCATCAGAGAGTTCATCATCGCCCGGGCAGACGCGCTGCCGATAGCGCCCGCGAGCAAACGCTCGCAGTATTCGATTAAACGATAATTCGGGGAGGCTTCGTCGTTGATCACAATTTGCTGCTGCTGGGCAAACTCTTCAAAAACCTGGTAGGTCCGGGCTGGCCCGAGAAACTGCTCCAGCATGACTTTTAGATCGGTGTTTTTTAGCGGGGCGACTTTTAACTTCGGGCTGCTGAGTTGTGGTTCGGCTACCGGAGTCACAAAAGCGCTTGCTTGAATACGGTCCACCAGCCTGGGCTCTGCTCGCATCGAAATAGCGATATAAACCAGGGAGTTAACAAGGAGGCTGATGAAAACCCCATGGCTAAGACGGTCGTCAATTGGCAGTCCCAACAAGCTTTCCGGCCGCAGCCACCACTGGTTGAGCAAGCCGCTGTCCAATAACCGCTGGCTGACGAAACCGGCGTCAGCGAGGGTAGGAACCATCAGGGTGTAAAACCAAAGGGTAATACCGGAGATAAGCCCCCATTTAAAGCCGGTTACGTGGCCAACCTTCCAAAACAAACCGCCGATAAGCCCCGGCGCAAACTGCACCACTAACGCAAAGGCGAGCAATCCGATACTGGTCAGCGCCGAAAAGTTGGCAAAGGCCAGGTGATAGAAGTAAGCGGCGACTAACACCACCACAATAGACAGGCGGCGTATCTGTAAAAGTATGGCGCTGAAGTCCTGGCGCATTTTATTGCGCTTATAACGCTGGCGGATCAGCATTGGCAACACGACATCGTTACTTATCATGGTGCTCAAGGCGATGGTGGCGACGATAATCATGGCTGTCGCCGCGGAAAACCCACCGATAAATACCAGCATCGCCACCCAGGTTTCGCCAAAATACAGCGGTAGTTGCAGCACATAGGTGTCGGCATTGAATATTGCGTCCTGGAACAGCAAGTATCCGGCGGCGGCAATCGGAGCTATGAACAGGCACAGCGATAATAGATAGCCGGGAAATATCCATCGGGCCCAGTTTAGTTGGTTTAAGTCGTTGTTTTGCACCACGACGACGAAAAACTGGCGCGGTAGACAAATCACCGCTGCCATCGACAGAAGAAGCTGCGTAACAAAGTTCGCGCCCAGATTGTTCAAATCAAATTTTTCCACAAGGTCCGTTTTCGAAGACATGGCACTGAGGAAATCCGGGATGGTTTGAAAGTAAAGCCCTATCGCGAGCAGGCTTACCGCCATCAAGGCGACGAGTTTGATAACGGACTCGAAAGCAACTGCCAATATGACGCCCGGTTGATAGTCCGTGACATCCAGTTTTTTGGTGCCGAACAGAATGGCAAAAAACGCCATGAGTAAAGTGACGATCAGGCTGGCGTTTTGCTGAACGAACGCCGGCGTTTCCGGTTCATGGCCGGTGATAACGTTAAAGCTCAGCGTCACGGCTTTGAGCTGCAAGGCGATATAGGGAATGGTGGCAAGTACTGCGGTAATGGTAACCAATACGGCGACCCGCTGTTTCTTGCCATAACGGGATGCCAGAAAGTCCCCGATGGAACTGACGTTCTGGCGCTTGCTGACAAACACCAGTTTTTTGATAAAACCGATACCGAATAGAAACAGCATGGCCGGCCCGAGCAAGATCGGAAGATAATTCCAACCTTGCTGTACTGCCATCCCGACAGAACCGTAAAAAGTCCAGGATGTGCAATAAACCGCCAATGCCAGGCTGTAAATAACGGGTTGTAAACGGGAGTACCAGTTTGATTGGGAAGAATGGGTCTCGCCCCAGCGGGCGAGCAGAAACAAAGCGCCGACATAAGCCAGGGCGACCAATGAAACAAGTATGACATTCATAGCGTTACAGCTCTCAGCACCGCAAAGTTTTCCTCTCGATACTCACTATACACATGGGTTTTATTATGGACCCTTAAAAAGGGAAGTCGAGCCTACAACTAAGGTCGAGCCATCGACTAAAGTGGGGACGTTGAATAAATAGGCCTCTGTTACCTTGTTTAGTGTGCAATACACTGTTAACCAAGTGCTTAGCGAGGTCGTCATGCAAAATGATAAAAACAACAGCCTGATAGGATACTGGCGCGAAAACCTGGCATTGATGCTGATTCTGCTGTCTATCTGGTTTGTCGTGTCCTATGGATTCGGCATCTTACTGGTAGAGGTTCTTAATGAAATCCGATTCTTCGGTTTTAAACTTGGCTTCTGGTTCGCCCAGCAGGGCGCTATTTATGTGTTTGTCGGTTTGATCTTTTTCTACGTCGCGAGAATGAACAAACTTGACCAAAAATATGATGTGCACGAGGACTAGGAGCAAATAATGGATATTCAAACTCTCACCTTTATTATCGTTGGCGCGACCTTTGCGCTGTATATCGGTATCGCCATATGGGCGCGTGCGGGATCGACCAATGATTTCTATGTTGCGGGCGGCGGCGTAAATCCGGTAGCGAACGGCATGGCAACTGCCGCTGACTGGATGTCAGCCGCTTCTTTTATCTCCATGGCCGGATTGATTTCCTTCATGGGATATGATGGCGGTGTTTACCTGATGGGTTGGACCGGCGGCTATGTGCTGCTTGCACTCTGTCTAGCGCCTTACCTTCGCAAGTTCGGCAAGTTCACGGTTCCCGACTTTATCGGTGACCGCTATTACTCCCAGACTGCCCGCACGGTTGCAGTGGTCTGCGCTATATTTGTCTGCTTCACCTATGTCGCCGGGCAAATGCGTGGTGTCGGCGTGGTTTTCTCCCGATTTCTTGAAGTTGATATTACCTCCGGTGTCATCATTGGGATGGCTCTGGTGTTCTTCTACGCGGTACTGGGTGGTATGAAGGGGATTACCTATACGCAGGTGGCTCAATACTGTGTGCTGATATGCGCTTATCTGGTACCTGCTGTCTTTATTTCCATCATGATGACAGGCAACTTTATCCCACAGCTGGGCTTCGGCGGCACATTGGCTGACGGTTCCGGTATGTATGTCCTGGATCGCCTGGATGGGCTATCGACGGAGTTGGGATTCACCGCCTATACGGACGGCAATAAGAGTATGGTGGACGTATTCTTTATTACCGCTGCGTTAATGGTCGGTACTGCTGGTCTGCCTCACGTTATCGTGCGTTTCTTTACTGTTCCCAAGGTACGGGATGCGCGAAAGTCAGCCGGTTGGGCGTTACTGTTCATCGCCTTGCTATACACCACCGCGCCAGCGGTTGCGACCTTCGCCCGGGTCAATATGGTGAATACGATCAACGGCCTCGATATGCAGGGCACCGAATATGCGCAAGCCCCTAGCTGGATTACCAATTGGGAAAAAACCGGGCTGATTACCTGGAATGATAAGAACAATGACGGTCGTATGTTCTACTCAGGCGATGAACGCAATGAGATGAAAATTGACCGCGACATCATGGTCTTGGCGAATCCTGAAATTGCCAATCTGCCAGCCTGGGTCATCGCCCTGGTCGCTGCCGGTGGCATCGCCGCGGCTCTTAGCACCTCGGCAGGCTTGCTGTTAGTTATCTCAACCTCGGTAAGTCACGATCTGCTTAAACGCAATCTGATGCCGAATATCTCGGACAAACAGGAACTGATGTTTGCTCGAATAGCGGCTGCGGTTGGCGTGATGGTGGCCGGTTATCTCGGTATCAATCCACCCGGTTTTGTGGCTCAGGTGGTGGCCTTCGCCTTCGGGTTGGCAGCCTCGTCGTTCTTCCCGGCGATTATCATGGGCATTTTCTACAAGCGCATGAATAAGGAAGGTGCCATTGCAGGCATGCTGTCCGGCATCCTCTTCACGGCGGGCTATATCATCTACTTCAAGTTCATCAACCCTGGCGCCAACGTACCGGATAACTGGTGGTTCGGTATTTCTCCGGAAGGTATCGGAACCCTTGGCATGATGTTGAACTTTGCTGTCGCCATTCTGGTGAACAAGCTCACTCAGGATGCTCCGAAAGAAGTGCAGCAGTTAGTCGAGGATATTCGTTATCCTCGCGGCGCGGGAGCAGCCCAGGTCCATTAAGGGTATTATCAGTTCGCAAGAACATCCTGGTTGCGCTACAGTGGACAGTGACGCTGCCAGGGTGGGCGACCTGCCAAGGACGGCAAACTGGATTGCATTAATTGGCTTGAATTGATGAAGTGCAATGACAGCAACCTTAGATTCCGTTGAAACCTTTCTCCGTTCCTTCCATCCTTTTCTTGAACTGGATCGGGAAGAATTGGATTTACTTACCCGTTCTATCCAGGTTCTTTATCGCCCGGTGGGGGACCAATCGGATCTCATTGATCCTGCCAATCCCAGGCTCTTCATTATTAGAAAAGGTGCCATCGACCTCTCAAACCGCCACGGTCATCTGATTGACCGCCTGGAAACCGGTGGTTGCTTTGGATTCTCTCTACTGCTGACCGGTAAACTCTATGGCTTTGTCATCGATGTCATTGAAGAGGTTTTGCTTTATGCCGTACCGGCGGAAGTTTTCCACCGGTTGCGGCAAGGAAATCCGCTTTTGGATAGACACTTCAATCAAAGCTTTGCCAGACGCTTCGAATTGAAAGACGGGCGTAACCAACATCACCAAGTCGCCCAGAAGACTCGGGAGTTAATGACCAGTCAACTGGTCACTGTCGGACCAACGGATTCGGTGCATCAAGCCGCCCAGGTAATGACGGAACAGGGGGTCTCGTCGGTGCTTGTCGTGGAGAACGCGCAGTTGCACGGCATCCTGACCGACCGTGATATTCGTGCCAGGCTGGTGGCCAAGAACCTTTCCTTGCAGGAACCTGTAACCAGGATAATGACACGCAAGCCGATTACGATTGGTCCCGACGCATTGTTTCATGAGGCCACCTTCCGCATGCTGCAAAAAAATATCCATCATTTGCCAGTTGCTGAAAATGGCCGTCCGATAGGCATGTTGGTGGCATCGGATTTATTGCGAATAAAGAACAGCCACCCATTGTATATCGTCAACAAGATTGCCAAGTGCAAGTCTGTGGCGGAACTGAAAAAGTATGCCGGTCACACCCAGGAACTACTCTATGGGCTGATACGATCTGAGACCACGGCGGAAAATATTGGCCAAGTGTTTACCAGCATCAACGATATGCTCACAAAACGGTTGGTGCAGTTGGCTCAAAAAACGATGGGAACGGCTCCGGTACCTTTTTGTTGGGTTTCTTTCGGGTCACAAGCGCGATTCGAACAGCACGCAGGCTCGGACCAGGATAACGGAATCATCTACGATGGCGGAGAAGAACATCAGCAGTACTTTGTAAAACTTGCCGAGTATATCTGCTCCGGATTGAATGTATGCGGCTTTCCTTTTTGCCCGGGTGACGTCATGGCGCAGAATACCAAGTGGTGCCAGCCACTAGACGTCTGGTTTAAGTATTTCGAAAACTGGATTCGAACACCCGACCCCGAAGCCATGATGCATTGCAGTATCTTCTTTGATATACGGGCGATCGCCGGTGACACTTTTCTTTGCCATCAGCTTAGGTCGAAAGTGCTTGGGTTGGCCAAGACTTGCGAAATTTTCCTTGCCATGTTGGCAAACAACACCCTGAAAAGTAAGACGCCACTCGGCTTTTTCAACAAGTTCATCGTTGTTAAGGGCGGCGACCACCATCAACAACTGGATTTGAAACATCAAGGGTTGAGTCTAATTACCGATTTAGCCCGCATCTATTCGTTGGCAAACGGCATAGACGCTACCCGGACACCTGCGCGCCTCAGGACCTGCATCGAAGTCGGCGCACTAGGTGCGGAAGACGCCCGGAACTTGCTGGACGCATTTGAGTTCATTGCCCAATTGCGTTTTCAACAGCAGTTGGATGACTTGGAGCAAGGCAAGAAGCCATCTAATTTTATTGCACCGCATAGGATTAACAGCTTGCAGCGGAATCATTTAAAAGCGGTGTTTCGTCTTTTGGATCGCTCCCAACAGGCGTTGGCATTGAAATTTACCAGGGGAATGGCGTAAGCCAAGGGGATCGAATGCCTGGATCGCCATTTTCCATCTGGCCGAAAAGAACCAGGGCACCTGCCAATAGTGTCGACCTCTCATTGCCTTATGACCGCTGCCCGATGGTCGCGGTCGATTTGGAAACCAATAGCCTTGATCCGAAAAATGGCCATATTCTCAGTATCGGCATGGTCAATATTGAACGCGGGGAAATTCTGTTAAGTAGCTGCCAGCACCTGTTGATAGATGCGGATCAGGCTGCCGGTAGCAGCGCGACCATCCATGGCATACGGGATATCGACCGGCGTGACGGCTATGACTTATATGCCGCCTTGTTGATCCTGCAGGAGGCTATTCAGGGGAGGGTATTGATCTTTCATCACGCGCAGTTGGATATGGCGTTTCTTAATATCGCGGCTGTTCAGGAAGGGATGACCGCATTTAAAGTACCGGTTATCGATACACTGTTACTTGAGCAAAAACGCTTGCAGCATAGCGGTACGGATATTACCAAGAACAGCCTGACTCTGGAGGGTTGTCGACAGCGTTACCGGTTACCGGCTGCGCCCCGGCACAATGCCCTGGAGGATGCATACGCAACGGCGGAACTCGCGCTAGTGCTGTGCCATGAGATAGGAGGTAGTAAAACGTTACCGGCCAAGAGCTTTGTTAGCTCGAAGTATTATTGAATCATGATTTGACTTGAACAGACCCGTATGCGGTCTCACCCGGATAGCTCCGCATCCGGATAAGAACCACCTGGCGTTTACTGCCGCGTATTGCACCACTAACTTGAAAGGTCAAATCTCGACAGGTGCTGGTCAAATCCTTTAGACAAGCTTAACAAGCCTTTACTGATGGTATTGGCCTGGTCCACCTGATTGCGGGTGTTTTCTGAAAGCTCAGTCAACTGGGCTACCAGTCCTGATAATTCTTCCGCTACTTGTGACTGTTCGGAAGAAGACGTGGAAATCTCCGTGCTCTTCTGAGTGATATCGCCAATGGCGGTGACTATTGCCGCCAGGTTTTCGTTGGCTTGGGAGACTTTCTCAACCACGTCGTCTGTCCGGGTTTTTCCTGTTTCCATTGCTTTCACAGCGGCTTCCGCACCACTTTGCACCTTTTCCAGGATGGATTCTATTTCGATGGTGGAATCCTGTGTCCGTTGCGCAAGCGACCGAACTTCGTCTGCCACAACGGCAAAACCGCGGCCCTGTTCACCGGCTCTGGCTGCTTCAATCGCAGCATTAAGGGCTAAGAGGTTAGTTTGTTCGGCAATTCCCCGAATGACGTTTAGTACCGAGCCGACATTTGCCGAATCCGTGGCCAGTTGCTTTATTACCTCTGAAGCGTCGGCGATTTCTTTAACCAAGTGGTCAATTGTATTATTGGCCAGCGACATCGCCTTGGAGCTTGCATTTACCTTCTCGTCCGTGGCTTCCGTCGACTCAGCCGTGGCAGCCGCGTAATCGGCGACAGTGTGCGCACTGTTGGCCATCTCTTCAATGGCCGTCGCAATCTGGTCGGTGCTCTTATGCTGCTGCTCGGACGCATGGCTTATTTCACTGGCAACATTATCCAGTTCCTTCGCACGGCCATGTAAGCTGAGGGAGGTTTCTTTCATTTCGTTCAGGCTGGCAGAGAGAAAGTCCTTCAAATCCTGGGTCGCCAATCCCAATCTGCCAAGTTCATCCTGCCTTTTCACTTCAAACTCAATGCTCAAATTACCTTCACTGAGTTCTCTAATGGCGGAAATTTGGGTAGACATCGGATTGACGATTAACCGATTAACGGAATAGTAGGTAATCAATACGACAACCAAAGTGATGATCAAGAGCAGAACATAGGTGGTGGTAATCGCGGAGTCCGCGGTCGCGATTGCCGCAGCCTGTGCTTGGAGCGATAACTCCGCGAGTTTTTCGCCTAACTCCTGCATCGCGGCGGATGGCGCCCGGTCGATTCCGGATACCGCTTTGTCGCCGGTTTTATGATTAAACCCGTCTTGCTCGAAGGCACTTTTACCGGCTGCATAGGCAGTTCCCATTTTTTGATGGTCCCGCAGAAAATCTTCCGCCGTCTGCCGTAACTCCGGCTGCTCTTCCAAGCCGGCTATCAGTTCGGTAACAATCGAACGAACTTTTTCTTCCTGCTGCTTGAACTGCCTCCAATACTTTTGGTTTCTAGCGGAATCGTGTCCACGTAACAAGACGTTTTTCCACTCCTGGACCTGGCGTTTAAACTCGATGTTTGCCTGGGCGGCGAGCATTTCATTTTTGGATTCCCGGGCCAGAATATTTTCCAAACTATAGATAGAACTTCTTAGCTGCAAAGAGCTATAAAGAGCGGTTGCAATAATGGCAAACACTGCAACGATGACAATTACCAGGAATTTGAGTTTTATAGAAAGCTGTGACCAGAACATTTCTTTTACCTGTCGTATCGGTGGGTGCTGATGTCAGCCATGGGAGGAAAATGAATAACGGTCCACCTAATGGCCTATCTTGAAACAGGTTCAATCTATTCAGTATAGCCCAGAATTGAGCTGTATGTTTTCTGACCGCTTGTTGCTTGGCAGCGAACCGGCACGATGACTTTTTGCAACTGCTTGTTCCAGCGGATTTCATATAAATCGAATTCGTTGGCAGCCTGACGGTCCGCCGGGTCCAGCAGCACCCCGCGTTTGCTGACTTTTAACTGTGACGACTGTAACGACAAAAGATCCGGAGCATGCTCCAGTTGCTCCGTCAGATGGCGCAGGTAAACGCTCGGATTGCTGAGGCTATTGATATGGGCGGTATGATCTTTTCCGGCCATGCGCATTTTTTCTTGTTTCATTTCGTTGTTTAGTTCTTCGCTGACTGAGGAAATTATCTGCTCAAACAAAAATGACTTAATCAAACCCAGTGCTTCTTCCGAGGATGCCGCAGGTGTGTAAATCTTGTGAGCGGAAAAATTTATCGTGTTTTGTAGAACATCATTAACAACCTGACCATCTACCAGACTGCTGCCCAAAACTTGTTTGATCGTTTTCTGTGCAACCAGATACCCATGGATGCTGGAAACCAAGGGCCTATCCTTGCGGTATTTCAGAAGTTCCTGATCGCGGGATAGAAATCGTGTGATGTCATCCGGATTGACAAACAGGCTATTGATTAAGGGATGGTCAGAAAATGCTTCTGGCGCCAGGTCGGTAGGCCCGGGAAGTTTGTCTGCGGTTTCCTGCACATGATGGTAAAGCCTGACTGCACAAGACCGCAGAGCCTTTACGTATTGCGGTGTCGAGCGAAGTCGCTGATTGGACACATCGACCACGGATTCCACGATTTGCTTTTCCAACTCCTGACGCTTGCGGCTTTGCTTCCAGTTGTTAACCAAGCCACCAATGTAAGATAGCTGGTCATCGAAAAAGCTCCGCAGGATCGAGCCTTCTTTGGTGCGTCGTTCCGAAACCATAACATCTCTCCGGGAATTTACCCGTTGCAGACCACAGAATTTCGTTTCTTTGTAAAAGATAGCATGGAAATCCGTAATCGACGTTGATGATCCATAGCCGGCGAATGCGTAACTGATCAGAAACTCATGACCGCTTCGGGGTATTGCTCAGATACCACGACTTCAAGTTCCGAGACATCATAAGTCTCTATAATATCCTTGATGTACCGGAGGGCTTGTGTCGCATTTCCGACCGTAGGCAGGCTCTTCTTTGCCGGAAGTTTTCGGCGGTCGTCTATGACCTCGGAATATACTGTTCCTTGGGTCAATCCCGGCAATATACAGCCATTGATTTGGCTTTCGTAGCTTCCTCGGTGTATTTGTACATTGGCGCGTTTGGGAACTCCCACCAGTTCTATTCGCCAGCCTAGATTTCCGTCTGTTCGGATATAGGCGGGGTAAGCGCCGGTAGGTATGCAATGATAAGTGTTGAGGCTGTTGCACCAGGGAAATTCTATGGTGTAGATATTGGGGTGGGTATTGATATGGGGAAAGGGCAGTTCAACGTGGAGTTCGCCAAGCATGACCTGACCTAAAACGGAGGATGAATTTCTTTCCTTGGTGCGTCCGGCTGCATGTTGAGATTCGGTGATTTCGTGGGCGATTCGAGTGCGGGTGATCTTGATATCAGCCTTCATTTCAATTCCTTTTGGATTGCCTTGGGTAAAACGGCAATGTACCAGAAATGGAAGGAAGCCGCCGTGCGATATCCTTGATAGTGTTTGTGAGATATCTCTTACATCGGAAAGGCAGAACCGGCGGCGGTGCAACCAAATTGGACGGTGGATATGCCGGACCCTACTCAACAGGGCAGATTGAATCGTTCGGCTAAAAAGTTTGCGATACCATCTTCATCGTGATGGCCGATAACCGCAGTTGCACATTGTTGTATGTAAGCATCTGCATTTGCCGGCGCATAGGCCTCGTCGGCTATGCCGAACAAGTCATGGTCATTGTGCGCATCGCCGAACGCAATCACATAGTCATAGGCGAAATCCTGTTTCAGTTTCGCGACTGCCTGTCCTTTAGACACTTCCTTGTGATGCACATCCAGCCAATAAAAACCTGAATAGTACATATCATCGCTGTAATGCACCTGCCAACGTCCAGTGCTTTCCAAGTCCTTGGCCAGGTCAAGTATCGCTCGTTCCCGGCCAATGGAAAGTACATTGATCACGCTATGCTCGCTGGCGAGTAACTTGTCATCTGACCATTGTAAATGGGAGTGGTTACTTTGAAGTTTGCCGAGAATTTCGTGTAGTTTATTCGGCTGCGATTTCAACTGCGGGTGTTCCTTGAACCAAAAGCAAGGATGATGGTTGTCGTCCATGGCAAACATAAACAGATTAACCGGGTAAGACACCGCCATGGACAATATCGTCTCCACGTCGGAACCGGTCAGATGCATCCTATGGGAATAGCGTTGGCTATCAGGATTCCACACGATTGCCCCGTTTTTGTAGACTTGGGGCAGGTGAAAATGAAAACCCTGGTAACAGGGCTCGGCCACGGGACGGGAGCGGCCGGTGGCGATGGTGAAATGAATGTCCCGTTGGCGCAGCGCATGAAGAACTTGACGGGTATAAGGCGAGAGCACCTGCTCACGGTTAATCAGGGTTCCATCCAGGTCGAATACTAAGAGTTCTTTCACGGCAAACAGCCCAAATCCGGAATCGTTTGTCTATTATCCCGGAATTTCGTTATCGGGTCATGACAATTGTCGCTTTGGTAATGTGCTATTGAAGGCCGATGTTTTCGTTCCAAGGACAGAAGGCAGCCCGTCAAAGCTGATATTGCTGAGCCAGCCGTCGATGATTCCCGGTTTTTTCCAGTAACGCCTGCTTGGACAAATTCTCGTCGCCGAACAACAGGCCGCCATGGTGCAGCAGGTAATCGTAGTGAAGCTGCAAAATATCCTGTACCTTGGCAATGCGGGAGAGTGTCATGGGTGTGCAGGATTTTCCGCTCAGATCATCGTGGATATCCAATGTGTGGGAACGGTAACTTTCCAGAATGAACAGCTGTTCCAGTGCTGTCCTGTCCCTCAGAGCCCCTTTCCAGCGTTGCAAAATATCCTCCAGCCAGGACAGAACAGACTCGCTGGCCCCGCGTTGTTTCAGCTCCGTATATTTATATTCATACGCTTCTACCGCCAGACGCTTCTCCAACTCGAACAGAGACAGGATGGCGGTATGAGACCAGCTTGTTTCCCGTTTGAGTAGGTAACCAAAGAAGTTGCGGGTTTCCAGCCGTTCGACAGAATGAAACATGGGTGCATTTAGGCCGCAACTGTTGAAGTGCCGGAGCGGGTCGAACCGGTAACAGTAGCCAAAATCGAACAGGCGGATGTTCTCCCCGTTATAGAGAATATTACCCGGACACATATCCCATTCCAGAAATCCATTGAGCTCCAACTGCACCGTTGTGGCAAATATTTGCTCCAGGATGGATTCATTGAATTCATCAAGGCGTTCACCGGGAATCCAAGGCGACAGCATGATGCCGTCGAGAAAGGAGGCATAGCGGGTGTCGACAAGATGAGATAGCGCTCTCCGGGCTCTAGGGTTGCGGCGAATGGCCGGGTCCGTTTTCAGCTCGGCAAAATCACGGCGGCGTTGTACTTCATTGAGAAAGGAAGTCTGACCATCGACGTTCCGCACCAGGCTTTCCGGCCGTTTGACTTTGAGATTCCACTCTTTGTCCGCAAGCTCTATGTGATACACAATGGCGGTCAAGCCATCGGTGAAGGCTTCTATCACCTCGGGAGATTCGCTAGCGACAGATTGCAACTGATCCAGTGTGATTCCGCTATCCGCCAGCGAACCCACCAATACATCCTGCCCGGACTTGACAAAGGCGAGCTGTGCCGCGCGCCGTTGAGCTTCCACATCTACGTCGACTTGTTGAGCACCGGCTAGGTTGAATGCGCTGTTCGTTTGACCTGACATGACTATCCTCTGAGATGAAAAACCGATGGATCTACTATAGGCTGTCCGGGTGCCTTCATCATCCACCCTCAAGGTTGACTTTTTCGCTTTATGGTTGTGTCAAACTACAGCTCGTCAAGATCAAGACCCACGGGAGACGAGAAGGGACCTATGGCGATAGGCTGGTGCCAACATCCGGAGTTGAAGCTGCTACCCGAGCAACAGGTCGTTCTGCTGCATGCGCCGCCCGGCCATGGCAAACGCAGCCAAGCGCTGCGCTGGTACGAATCCTGGACCGGCAGCAAAATTTGGTTACGCCTGAGCCCTGCGGATAATGATTTGGCGACATTTTCCGAACGGCTGCTTGAACAGTTGGACGCAGCACCTTTACGGATCAACCGCGAAGGGGATAACCGTTTGGTCGGGGTGGTGTTGCGGCATATTCGGCAATCCCTGCCCACAGACGATTGCCTGCTGGTATTGGATAATCTGCACTTTCTTGCGGTCCCCGAACTGAGTTCTCTGCTGCGGGAAATGGCGGTGTTGCCCAACTTGAAGCTGGTGGCCTGTTCGCAACTGCGCCATACCGAGATATTTGGCCAGCCGGAACTGCATGGCCAGCTTTGCCGGATTGATGCTTCAGCATTGCGCTTGAACGATCGGCAAATTCTAGAACTGATTCTAACGCTCAATACCACAGCGGATTCCGGGGAACTGCAGAACTGGATTGCCGGGCTACAAGTTTATTACCAAGGGTGGCCGGCGCTGTGGCTATTGACACTGCAATTATTGCAGCAGGGATATTCGCTACGGCAAATCGAAGGCGAAAAATTAAATCGGGACTTTTCCGGCTTTTTAATCGCTGAAGTGTTGCAGCATCTCCCTGGTGAGTTACAGGATTTACTGTTTTCGCTCTGTGTCCTGGAGCAGTTCGATGAACCCATCGCAGCCCGCGTATCCGGGCAGGATTGCATTCGATCCAAACTGCAGTTGCTGCAACAGCGGCAATTGTTTCTCCACCTGGATGCCGCGGGGCAACGCTACTTCTTTGCAGGTTTTTTTCGGGCGGCGGTTTGCCAATATCTGGCTAGAACCGACGGTAGCCGTTTAGCTGTCGCCTACCACGCAGCTTGCCAAGCATTGCTGGCAGAGGGCGACTTCAATCGGGCGGTACAGCTCGTCCAAACCAGCAATAGCCGCTTAATGGCTAAGGACTGGCTTCGGCAGGCAGGGTGGCTTGCTTTCCAAAACGCCCGATATGATTTGCTGACAAAGGTTTTTGCGTTATTGCCGAAAGCGGATATCCAGGAAGACCCGGAACTGGCAATTCTCTACGCCTGGTGGTTGTTGGAAGGTTGTAAGGAGTCCAATCCTGCTGAGCAGTTCGTGGCAGAATTATCCACCGCTCGCTGGCCGGATGCCACTGTCGCAAGGTTAGATGTGTTGCGAGGCGAAATTCAATACAAGTACGATCGGTTGGGTGCGGCATATCAACTCGCTAAACGGGCGTTACCGCAACTGCGGCAGTATCATGACCTGGTGAGTTGCCGCTTCAGTTTGGCGATGTCTGCTCTGTGGAAAGGGGAACTTGGCCGCGCGGAATCCCAACTGAGCCAGGTACTGCCGCTTGCGGAAAGCCGCCAGCAGTACCATATCGGCCTGGCCTCGCAGTTGCGTCTGGCGCAACTCTATATGTTTAGCGGAGAGCCGGAAAAGGCTTTCAAGCAGGCAAATCTGGCGAAGCAGCAGGCGCTGGCCCGGCATCTTCAAGCCGATACCCTGTATGATGCCGTATGTCGCCTTGGTTGCGAATTTTCGTTATGGCGTGGCGATGCAGAGCAAACTGAAGTGTTGTATCGGGAAGCTTCGGCCCTATCTAAGCCAAAGGGGGATTACTGGTGGCTTTGCTTTCGGGCATTGGAGCTTGGCCTGCATGTGCTGCAAGGCAAGACAGCGAACAAGTTGGCCGAGGATATTGAGCAGCGTCTGCAGACTTCCATTTATTGCCGGCAATGGCAGTTTCGAGCCCGGCAAAGCCTGCAGCTGGCCTATATCTGGTGGGGGGCAACGAAGCAGCTAAGACAGCTCTCAGCCAAGGTCGAATGGCATGCGCCCTGTGAGGATATTTACGACGCTCAAGACAACCTCTTAAGCGCCAGGATTGCACTGCTAATAGCTGGAAATCTACCGGTCCGGCTGCTGCGGAAGGAGGCTGAATCCCTGGTGCAGCCGCATGAACTGTCCTCCCCGGTTCCACTTTTATCCCGGCAGCTTGCACTTTTGCAGTTTTATCACCATTGGCGGGCCAATTATTCGTCTGCTGAAGCCGCCGGCCAGCTAGACCTGACGTCTCTGCCACAAGCAAAATCAGCGCTCGGGTTAATTCGTCTATTTCTAATTCAAGGTTACCTGTGGGAGATGCTGCTGCTGGGACCGGATGCGGTACCGCTGTGGCTGCAGATCAAACCGCTGTTGGCGGATTCTCCGGACGCGCTAAAAGGACTCGAACGGTTGGTGAGGGTCAGTACCGCTTTCGCTGTGCAAAAAAAACAATTAGCGGAACCACCCGATGCCCGGTTGACGCGCCGCGAGTGGCAGGTATTACAGGCCATTGGCGAAGGATTCAGCAACGACCAAATCGCCGCTCAACAACATGTTTCGTTGGCGACGGTAAAAACCCATATCAACAGAGTATACGGCAAACTTGAAATTCGCAGTCGAACCCAGGCCCGGGCCGTAGCGGCGCAGCTGGCGAGAAAAAGGGAAATCGGGGAATAACCGGCCTTGTCAAAACTCTGTTGGGACCTATGTGTTATGTATTTGATAGGTACACTGGAAACCAAGCTTCTTCCAAAGTAGGGCGACTAACCCGAAGTAGCTCGTCATTGCTAATGCGAACCACCATTCCGTGACATTCTCCCAATAGTCTTTTTCCGGGTTTTCCAGCATGATCGTAGCGCTTAAACTGACGAGCCCAATTATCAGGACGAACAACCCAAGACCTAGCATGGCTTTAAGCAAGGGGATGGCGGACTTAACACTGTACCGGTTGTGCCAAAGTTGCCTGGTTAACAGGTATTGCGCTAACACTGTAAAGGTAAAGTAAAAGATCACGCCATAGCGTCGCATCAGCCGGTAAACCTGTCCATCCGTGCCTAGGAAAACGGCGTATAAGACCAGAAAGAGCGCACCTGTAATGCCGAGTATCATCATGGCGACGGGTTCCTTCGCCCAGGCTTTCAGCTTCAGGAAATGGTAACTTTGCAGCCAAAACAGGATCAGCATGGCAGCGCTCAGTATCATGGTGGCACGAAAGAAAAACAGAGCATCGCTGCTTCTCGCGGCGCGGCTGATGGATACACAGCCTTCCAAATAAGTAAAGCACCAGGGAATGGCCCCGGCGATAGAGGACCAGAGCCAACTAATGTTTACGCAGAAAAAGGGAATCAGGCAGACAAGCCAGGCATTCCTTGATGGTTGCATAGGTGCTTTCTCTCAATAGCCGTCAATTAGCTGTCGATTCTTCGCTGGTTTCAGAAGTCTACGTAGAGCAGTATACGGTGTATTTCCTTTTTGGATCTAGGTAACTAACCTATGGAATTGCTTTGTTTGAAAGGCAATTCGCATTCCTGCACAATCCGCTTTCTCATTCGACGCCAACACCAGGTATCTTTCATACGGCTCAAGGACATTTCCCAGATGAAGACCGAACATATCAAGCTGCTGAGTCCGGCTCCCGGATGCCACCGGGAATTGCTCGTTTACCGCTTTGCCGAAGGCGTTGAGACGCTGCCCGACGGACCGCGAAAGGTCTATCTGCAAGCCGGGTTGCACGGGGATGAATGGCCGGGCTTGTTGGTGCTCCAGCATTTATTGGTCAAACTCCGGGAAGCTGACACCGCACAACAGCTGAGATGCGAGTTCGTCGTCGTTCCCTATGCCAATCCCATAGGCTTGAGTCAAAACGTGTTCGGCTATGTGGCCGGTCGCTTTGACCTCGTGGGTACGGGCAATTTTAACCGCAATTTTCCGGATTTGACCGGTGAAGTGGTAGCCGCGGTGAAAGGAGCGCTGGGAAAGGATCAGGCAAAGAACGATCAACTTGTTCGCGCGGCGTTGCGGGAGGCAGTGCAAGAGGCGGTTGTCGAAGATGAGGCCGCCTACCTGAAAAGCGCTTTGTTGAGCTTGAGTATTGATGCGGATTACATATTTGACTTGCATTGCGATGACCGCACCAGTCTCCATCTGTATGCGGTTGATGTGCAACGGGAGGCGGCGCTTAATTTATCCGAACGGCTCCGGATACCATACCTCTTAACTGAAAGTTTAGGGGGCGTGGTGGCGTTTGACGGTACCCACTTGCTGCCTTGGCAGGGCATCCGCGAGACCTACCCGAAACAGCCTGTCGGCGGTCCGAAGCTGGCGGTAACCGTGGAGTACCGGGGACAGACGGACGTCGAGGATGAGTTGGCCGCGCAGGATGCGGAACGCCTTTTTGATTACTTCAAGGATATCGGCGCGATAGCACAGGAAGTTGCGCCGGCGGAGGAATTTACCGTGCAAGTCAGCCCACTGGATGCGGTCGATGTGGTTAAGGCTCCGGTGACGGGATTGTTGATCTTTCGGGCCGGCTTGGACGATAAAATCGCCAAGGGAGAGATCTTTGCGGAAATTGTCCGTTTGGATTCCGAACAGCCGAATCACCGAACGCCGGTGTATGCCCGAACCAGCGGCTACCTGATGGGATTAAGCCACCGGCGGATGGTTCGGCCGGGAGATCAGATTGCGAAAATTGCCGGGAAAGATTCCCTATCGCATCGTAATGCCGGGAATCTGCTACAGTTATAAGAATAAAAGAAGGTACTATCGTTTTTTTGGCCGAACAGATTATGTGTACAAGTATTGGTTCGTCGAACCGGTTTCACCCTGCATTGTCTCTAGGGCAGGCTAGAAAGGAGTCATCAACGTAAATGGAAATTACAGTCGTCTGGTATAAACGTGATCTCCGGATTGCGGATCATGCGCCGCTTCATCATGCGGTTGCGCAGGGACCCACCTTACCAATCTATGTCATCGAGCCGGAGTATTGGCAGCAACCCGACAACAGTCAAAGGCACTGGCAGTTCCTGAAGGCTACCCTGTTGGAACTTGATACTCAGCTTACCAAGCTGGGACAGCCCCTATGGGTGATCGAAGACAGTATCGAAAACACCCTGTCGACGATTTGGGACTCTTTCGGCAAGTTTAAACTTTTTTCTTACCAGGAGTATGGTCCCCAGTGGGTTCTGGAGCGGAATCAACGGGTTGCGAAGTGGTGCGCGAACCATGAAGTCAACTGGCTACAGTTTCAACCCTTTCCGGTATTCCAGGAGCTTGCTAATCGTGACGTCTGGGATGGCAAGTGGGCTGACTACTGTAGTCAGGCGCTTCTAAAAGCGCCCGTCAAATTGGAAAACATTGCCACACCGCCTCTTCGTCCCGAGATATGGCCGGATGCCAAGGGTTGGGAAAGTCCCGAAACTGAGGAGCCTCCCGCTGCCGGCCGGCATGCCGGATTAGAGTTTCTAGCGAGCTTTCTAAAGGGCCGGGGTCTGCACTATAAAGCCGAATACCAGAACCTGACATCAATGCTGCAGGTGTGTTCGAGGTTGAGTCCTTATCTGGCAACCGGCGCGATTAGCTACCGTGAGGTGGCGCATCAGGCCCAGAGAGCCATGAAGTTCTACAAAGACAAGGGACATGCGGGGTGGACGGAGTCTCTTAAAGTCTTTGGCGAGCAACTGAAACTGCAAAGTCACTATATGCAGCAGTTCAGCGATAGCCCGGAAATAGAAATGGAGCCCTTGCACAGGAGTTTTGTCGGGCTTCGGGAAAATGAGTTTGATGACAGCCGGTTTCTCGGCTGGTCAGAAGGGCGTACCGGAGTCCCGATTGTCGATGCGTGCATGCGTTGTCTTATACGCCACGGCTGGCTCAGTGAAACCGGACGTGCGTTATTGATTTCCTTTGCCTGTCATCAACTATGGTTACATTGGAGGCAACCGGCGTTGCACCTGGCGCGGTTGTCTTTCGATTACGATGCTGCCGTGCATTTCCCCCAAGTGCAGCTGTATGCGGATACCATGGGTATCAGAATGTGGCAAATTCACGACATAGTCGCCTTATCGAAAAGGCTGGACCCCGAAGGGAAGTTTATTCGTCGTTTTTGTCCTGAACTGGATGAGCTTTCCGAAACTCATATTCACAGCCCGTGGTCGATGTCCCATGGCGAGCAAGTAATCAGCAGTTGCCTGTTGGGCGAGGATTATCCGGAGCCTATTGTCGATCTTAGCAAAGCAGTGCAGGCGGCGAAGGATAAAATCAAAGCCCATCTGGACCTTACTTACGACCCGAATGAGACCGAGCGAATCGTAAACAAGCATGCCAGCAGGCTGGTTCGGCAGGACTTTCAAGACCGTACCCAAGTGCGTGGACAGATTACGCCCGAGTCTCACTTCCCTCCTGTATAAGATCATCGGCCAACTTAACGGCTGGCCGATGTGCCGGATGCCCGGCTATTGCTGACAGGGCCGGCCTTTGCCATGCATGCGTTGGCCACGATTACCGGGACCGAAGTTTTCCATTTGTTCCAGCTGTTCGGATGTCAGTATGGTGCTGAGCTTTTCTTGCGTCGCATTACGCAGACTTTCCCGTTGGCTGCGAAGCGCTTCATGCTGTGCCTGGTTTTCCTGAAACAGGGTTAATACCTCCTGCTGTTGGGTTTCAGAAAGATTTAACCGTTCCGCCATGCGTTCTGCTTTTTGTTCCGGGGTCGTCGGTCCCTTACCCCAGCCTTGACTAAATGCCGCACTACTTGCAGTTAACAGAATAATAACGATTAGGGTGGTTAGCTTTTTCATTTCATTGCTCCGTTCTGTGTTTTCGATGGTTACAGGATAGGATTTAACTGTGCAATGAATATGGAAGAAAAAAGGATTCCCAGTAGAGCCTAAGGCTCGAATTTATAACCAACGCCATAGACTGACTGGACGTACTCTTTAGCCGGTTGCAAGAGGCTGATTTTTTTTCGTAACTTTTTGATATGGCTGTCAATTGTTCTGTCGCTGACAACCCGGTTGTCGGCGTAAATGCGATCCATCAGTTGGTCTCTGGAAAAAATCCGACCCGGTTCATTGGCCAGTGCCTGAAACAGCTGAAACTCGACGGCGGTCAGATGCAGCGGTTGCCCTTCCACCTGGACCAGCATTTTGTCGGTATCCAGTACGACAGATTTCTGGTTGGGTGTAGGACCCTGCGTTTGCATCCGTCGCAATATGGCCTTGCAACGGGCCACGACCTCCCTTGGGCTATACGGCTTGCAAATATAATCGTCAGCACCCAGCTCCAACCCCAGAAGCCGATCAATTTCTTCCACCCGCGCGGTGACCATGATAATGGGGACTTGAGAGGTGCCGCGAATGCGCTGGCAAAGGGTCAGGCCATCGGTGCCGGGCAACATCAGATCCAACAGAATAAGATCCGGTTGCCGGGTTTCAAACCAGGGCATGACTTCGTCGCCATGGGCTAGCCAATGCGTCTTGTAGCCAGCCTGCTGTAAATAGTCCTGCAACAAGTTGGCTAACTTGGGTTCGTCTTCAACAATCAAGATGGTAGGTTCTGACATTTGGGGGTTACCTTTGCAAACGGGACAAGAAGTAAGTGGCAAGCGCTAACGGGATAAGGGTAATGTGATTTCAATACACAAGCCACCCAATGCGCTTTGGCGGGCTTTAATGCCGCCATTGTGGGCGGTGATGATGCGCGAACAAATGGCCAGGCCGAGTCCCGAGCCGCCGGTCATTCGGTTGCGAGAGGAGTCGACCCGGTAAAGATGCTCGAATAAATGCGGAATCGCTGCTTTCGGGACACCCGGACCGCTGTCTTCAATGGATATTCTTGCGAACTCCTGCTGTTGTTTGACTCGCACTGTTACCCGGCCGTGATCCTCCACGTATTTACTGCAATTGCCCAAGATGTTATCGAGACATTGATGAATTCTGTCCGCATCTGCATAAACAGGCAAGGGGGTGTCGGTTAACCGGACGTCGAGACTGAGGTTTCTTTCGGTAAATAGTTGGCTGTATCTATGCTCGAGACCGGCAAACTCCTCCATAAGGTCGATATGATCCATTTGGTAGCGCAAGGCCCCGATATCCGTGTTGGCCAGTTGGGACAGGTCATTAATGAGTTTTTCCAGATGGTTTATCTCCTGCTGAACCGACTGTAACTGATCTTCATTCAACTCGCGCACTCCGTCCAACAAGGCTTCTATTTCACCCTTGGCAATTGCCAGGGGTGTGCGTAACTCGTGGGAAATGTCCGCCAGCCAACGTTGTCTGGCTGCTTCGTTGTCTGCCAGGGTTTTCGCCAAGTGGTTGACGTCCGTGGCCAGCTCGGCAAGTTCATCTCGGCCTTTGACCTGCAGATCAATGGCATAGTCTCCGTTATTGAGTTCTTTGGCTGCGGTGGTAATACGGGATATCGGTTTGACGATCTGCCTGGCGAGGGGAACTGCGATAATGAAGCAGACGGCAATGACCACCAAGCTAATAATGGCAAAAGCGATGGTTTGCGCTTTCTGGAAGGCCAGATCGCTTCCTTCCAACTGCCGATTCCGAGCCGGTGCGGCATACCACCCTACCAGCTCGTCGTTATATGAAATGGGGTAGAGCCGCGCATCGGGCGGTGTATGACCGATGATTGGGCGTTTTTCCGGAGTCAGGATAGCCGGAAGCCGCGGCGGTGGCCGCCGCGGTTCGAATCTTCTTGCTTCTTGAGGACGGTTCTCCTGGGTACGGCTGCCCGGACGCCGATCTTCAAGGGCCGGGTCGTCCGAGAGTCGACCATTCGATAGCGGCCGTCCCGGCGGATTTAACCCAGGCGGCTGTCTTTCCAAGCGCCCCCTGCTGGGTTGCAGGTTGCGGAGCCGATTGCTTAAGGCTCTTGGATCGGCCCGCAGGCGGCTCCAACTGCCTGTTTCGGCATAAATTTCCGATAGTTCGGCGAGCAGCCGGTTAACCTGCTCCATCTCGCGTTGTTCAACATAGTCTCGCAGATTCCGATGGAAACTCCATTGCATAAGGGCGAACATCACCAAAACGATGATAAGCGCACTGCTTAAAAGGCCGAGAAGAATTTTGCTATGAATACGCATAGTCTGATTTGGCGGTTGGCCTGAGCGTCACGACTGCATGGATGAATTATCGATGAAGATGAAATTTACTTAGTTTTACTCTTTGAAGTAAGCGTTTCCGGGAAATTCCTTTTTTGTTGCATATTTTGCCGGGTTTATTTTTGATAGGGTCTACGCCTAAGCAATATCCAGATCGAATAGCTTGTTACTTTCTTGCAGACAAAAAAAACCGGCTAAAAAGCCGGCTATTTTCTTTTTATTTTTGGAAACTGTTATTTTCGCTCGTCTCACTCACTTAATAACGAACTCTTAGGAGTTAAACATTACCTCTGCGCTTGCGCCCGATTAATTGTTTTGTTTAGGAGTCCCTTTTTGTCTGCTTACCTTGTTCTAATTCTTCAGCAGCCTGATGTTCTAATACTGTTTTCACCTCTTGGGCATTACAAACGCATTCGTTTCGAATGGCGGTGATAAATATCGAAGATTTGGGTGAACAATTGGCGGTTGTTAAGTCACCAATGGGCTTTCGTAGATGAAACGCCTGGGGAATAAACATTTTCAGCTCACTCAATCTGTGGATGTAATTATTAGCTGAACCGCAGCCGTGGGAATTGCGTCAAATCAAATCCCCGGCAACTTGTCGGCGGTAAACACCTTGGTCATTGGACATGATTCATAGGCTCAGTCAGCGGTGGTTCTCACGTCCATGCAGTATGCAACCTGGTAATATTACTACATATTTTTCGAAGGATAGGTTTTACCGCCTTACATGAGGTATGTCGCACCGGGCTGGTCAAATTTTGACCCTAGGTAAATATACGGCCTTTACATTTCCTTTGGCAAGTGGTGTGGCTACCGCGCCTGATTGACTTGAGATAAATTCTAAAATTTAGAACAAAGTGTGCAATTTTAAGGTATTAATGTTCAATCCAATTGATGGCATATTTCCCTCATAGGTATATTTGCAAACCCTGAAGGGGGAATCTGACGTGGGTCTATTGATAAATGGGAAATGGCTGGACCAGTGGTACGACACCAAGTCCAGTGATGGAAAATTCATTCGGGAAGACAGCCAATTTCGTGGATGGGCGGGTGATACGGAGCTGGAAAATAGCTCCGACAGCAGCTGGCCGTCCGAGTCCGGCCGATATCACCTCTATGTCAGTCTTGCCTGTCCGTGGGCGCACCGGACGTTAATTTTCAGAAAGCTTAAAGGTCTTGAAAAACATATATCTGTGTCCGTTGTAAGCCCGGATATGCTGGCTGACGGCTGGAAGTTCGAAATTGAAAATCAACTTGAGGACCAGTTGTACGGCAACCGTTATTTACATCAGCTTTATACGCTTGCCCGCAAAGATTACAGCGGTCGTGTCACCGTTCCCATCCTTTGGGACAGGGAATCGAAAACCATTGTGAATAACGAGTCATCCGAGATTATCCGTATGTTCAATAGTGGATTTAACCGGCTCACCCAAAACCGTTTGGATTTTTATCCGCGCCACTTGCGTGAACGGATAGACCGGACCAATGCCTGGATTTACGATCAAATCAACAATGGCGTTTATAAAACGGGGTTTGCCACTTCCCAGGCAGCCTATGAGGAAGCCTTTAACGCATTGTTTGCCGGTCTGGATCGCGTGGAATCCATGTTGCAGCAGCAGGCGTTCCTGGCCGGAGAATATCTAACGGAAGCAGATTGGCGTCTTTTTACTACATTGATTCGTTTTGATGCGGTTTATGTCGGGCACTTTAAATGCAATTCACGGCGAATTTCCGATTATCCGGCTATCAGCAACTATGTGCGTCAGCTCTATCAAGTGCCTGGTGTTGCGGAAACGGTTAACTTTGCTCACATCAAACGACACTACTACTTCAGCCACAAAACCATCAATCCTACCCAGATTGTCCCCATCGGGCCGGAACAGAATTATTCTGTTCCGCATGATCGTGGCGCTGTGGTTGTTTATAGTTAGCCCGCATGCTTACTCGCCCGCAGCTTGCTAACAAATCCTTGGCAGCGGATCCCCCCATTTCCACTCCAATAGACGGGTGCCGCCAAATCGGGTTCGCATACTGACTTTGCAGGATGGATCTTCCACGACTGTGCCGATGATTGCTGCCTCTTTGCCCTGGGGATGTTCGCGTATTGCGGCGAGGAGGGCAGGCGCATGCTGCTGAGAACAGAAGGCGATCAACTTGCCTTCGTTGGCAATATTCACCGGGTCGAATCCCAGTAACTCGCAGGCGGCTCGAACTTCCGCCGTAACGGGAAGATGGGACTCCTCGATCCGCATGCCGACCCTGGCCTGATGAGCAAGCTCGTTGAGGGCGGCAGCAAGGCCGCCTCTGGTGGGATCACGCATACAATGGATTGAAGGGCAGGCTTGCAGCATGGCGGCGGTCAGGCGGTGCAAGCTTTGGCTGTCTGATTGCAATTCGGTGACCAATCCCGAATCCGGCCGTGCGGCCATAACTGCGATACCGTGGTCGCCTAAGGTGCCGTTGACGAGAATGGCGTCTCCGGCGCGTATTCTGTCAGCACCGAGGATAGTGTCGGAATCCAAGATTCCGACCCCGGTGGTGGTGATATAGACACCGTCGCCCTTGCCTCGCTCCACCACCTTTGTGTCGCCGGTCACAACGGTAACGCCAGCGTCTATTGCCGCTTCGGCCATGTGGTTGACAATGCGCTGTAAATCGGCCAGGGGAAAACCTTCTTCCAGGATAAAATTGGCGGCCAGATGTTTTGGCCGGGCGCCGCCGACTGCCAAATCGTTGATTGTGCCGTGCACGGCGAGGCTGCCGATATTGCCGCCGGGAAAGAATAGCGGATAGATGACATGGCTGTCGGTGGTGATGGCCAGGCGGTTCTGAAACTGCGGTAAAGTCGCCTGGTCGTTGCCCGCAGCGAGAATAGGATTAGCAAAGGCCGGCAGAAATAATTCCTGGAGTAAGGTAGCCGTGGCCCGGCCGCCGCTACCATGTTGTAGTTCGACAACACCCTGTTGAATGTCCAATTTACCGGCCATTTATGCGTTTGCTAAACCTGTGGATCGATATAAATAGTAGGCGGCGCAAGCGCCCTCGGATGAGACCATGCAAGCGCCGATGGGATTTTCCGGGGTGCATTGCTTGCCATAGAGTGGACAGGCGTCAGGGCGTATTTGACCGCGTAAAACCTCGGGACATAGGCAGGCTTTATTCTCTTTGGCTTCCGGCAATGCCGGCATGGAGAAGCGTTGCTCGGCGTCAAACGCCGCATATTCGGGTTTGAGTTGCCATGCGCTGTGCGGCAAATTGCCTAGTCCGCGCCAGGTAAAGGTTTCCCGTCCTGCCAGATACTTTTCCATTAGCGCTAATGAGCGCTTATTGCCTTGCGGCGAAACCGCCCGGCTATATTGAACTTTCACGGTCGACCGCCGGGCGTTGGATTCCTCCACCAGCAGTAACAGGCTATGCAGCAGATCCAGTGGCTCAAAGCCGGAGATAACAATAGGCCTGTCATATTTTTTCGCTAGGGCCTCAAAGACCAAGCTGCCGGTTACCAAGCTGACATGACCGGGGCCAACTAGGCCATCCAAGCGGGTGCTGCCGATCCCCTGGGATAGTTCTCCGTCGAGTATTGCCTGCATGGCGGGAACTGTCTTCACATGGTTACAGAATACGGAGAAGTTCTTGCGGCCCTTTTTTTCGGCCTCCTGCAGCACTAAACAGGTAGGCGGTGTGGTCGTTTCGAAGCCGATGGCAAACAACACAATCTGGCGTTCCGGCTGCTGTTCAGCCAGGGCCAGGCACTCGGCGGCGGAATAGATGGTGCGTACTTCTGCGCCTCGGGCTTTTGCCTGCAACAGGTTCCGGCGCGCCGAACCCGGCACCCTGAGGGTGTCGCCGTAGCAGCACAGGATGACATCGCATTCCGTGGCAAGCTGAATGGCCTGGTCGATCCTGGCCATTGGCAAAACACATACCGGACATCCGGGTCCGTGATGCATATGAATGTTGTCGGGCAGCATGTCCTGAATGGAATAGCGGAACAGGGTGTGGGTATGGCCGCCGCAAAATTCCATGAAGTGGTATTCCCGGCCGGATTCCACCGTGCGATTAATTCGGTTGACGAGTTTCTCGGCAAGCGCCGGATCGCGAAATTCGTCCAGGTACTTCATTTGGCGCTCGTTCCATCGGTTGCGCTTGTTTGATTGGGCTGTTGATCCTGCGAAGCGTTGGCTGGAAGCCCGGCAAATAGCTGCAAAGTGGCTTCCGCCTCTTCTGTATCGAGCCGTTCCAGAGCATAACCGGTATGCAGGATCACAAAATCGCCGACCTCAAGCTCCTCGACCAGCGCGACATTGATCGTCGTGGAGATGCCGTTGAGGTCCACAACCGCCTGCTCTGGGTTCAGAATTTGCTTGACTTGTACGGGTATCGCAAGGCACATGGCATAATCCGAATAACTAAAATACCGCCAATCACTGTTGCATTTGTTTTGCTGCCAGCCATGCCTGGCCAAGACTGACTGCGCTGTCATTACAGGGTAGCAGCCGTGGCTGCAGGACATCCAGCCCCAATTGCCGCAGTTGCTCCGGTAACTGGGTAGCAAGGTACTGGTTGTTAAAACAGCCGCCGGCTAACACCGCTTTCTTAAGCCCGGTTCGATCCTTCCAGTATTTTAACCAGTCGCGAAGTCCGGAAACTAACTGTTGGTGAAACCATTGTGAACCTTGAGCTGGATCTTCACAAGTTGCCAAGTGGCTGACCAATCCCATCAGGTCTAGGTTGCCGTTATGATCCAGGCGCCAGTTTGTTGAGTTCGGTTCGTCAAATTCAAGGTTTGGATCAAGCAGGCTCTCCAGGCGCATGGCGCATTGGGCTTCGAAGCTGTTGGTGTGGCGCACATTCAGCAGGCTGGCTGCCAAGTCAAACCAACGGCCTGCACTAGAGGTGCGTGGCACGGATGCTGCCGCGGATTGAAGAAAGCGTATCAAGGCTTTTGCGCCATGCTGGTTGTGCCAACGGGTGATCTCGAGCTCTTGTTCCAATAATGTCGCGATGGCGATACGCCAAGGGGCTTTGCTGGCGGCATCGCCGCCGGGAAGCGGCAACTCGGAGAGATGGCCAAGGCGTTGAAATTCGCCGCCCCGTACCTGCAGGAGTTCGCCTCCCCAGACGGCCTGACCGGTACCTAGACCGAACCCGTCCAGGACCAGCGCCAGGCAGTGTTCCTCTACCCGGTGTTCGGCGAGCACGGCGGCAGCGTGGGCATGGTGATGTTGGTAACGAAACAGTGGTAGGTCATGTTCTGTGGCGAACCTTTCCGCGTATTGGCTGCTAAAGAAGTCGGCATGCCAATCGCAAGCCACGGCCTGGGGAGCGGTTTGGGTATGTTGTTGCAGCCGCAGCCACTCAGCCTCGAAGCGTTCGCAGTTTGCCGGGGTATCCAGGTCGCCGATATAGGGTGAGTGCAGTGCCTGGTCTCCGGTTAACAGACACAGAGTATTTTTTAACAATGCGCCGCAGCCCATCACGGCCGGCATTTTCCGTGGCAGTCGGATTTGCATGGGGGTGACGCCCCGGCCCTGGCGCAACCATTGGGGCCGCGGGCTGGCAATACAGAGGCTGTCGTCGGCAGGATTAAGAATCCGTCTATCGTTGCCCAAGACGGAGAACCTGCTCCCCCATTGCTCGCGACATTGCTTGCCGTCAAAAAGAACCGGTTCGCCTTGGTAATTCGCGCTGGTCATGATGAGCGCCAGCCTTGTGTCTTCCTGCAGCCATTGGATGCCGGCCGGTTGGCCGAGCAAGGCATGGAACAACAGGTAGTGCACCGGCGTATAGGGCAGCATTATGCCAAGCTTGTTTAGTCCAGGCGCGACCATTTCTATTGACGATTGGTTGTCGAAACCGGCTGTTTTCAGCGGCATTAATACGATTGGACGGCCAGGCGAGTGCAATACCCGAATATCCTCATCGCTTAGCCGACAATAGTTAGCGGCTGTGGGCGGATTTAAGACCATAAGCGCTAACGGTTTGTCGGGGCGTTGTTTTGCCTTTCTCAGTTGTTTTATTGCGGCGGAACAATCGGCTAAACAGGCCAGATGAAAACCGCCTATTCCCTTGATTACCAAGATTTCGCCTGCTCTAAGCAGGTTGGCGGCAGTCCTGATGGTTTGCCGGTCTTGGGTCTGGCCATTTGCCGATTGCAACCAAAGCGTCGGGCCGCACTCGTGGCAGGCAATGGTTTCAGCATGAAAACGCCTGTTTCCCGGATTCTGATATTCAGCTTGGCATGCGGGACAGAGCGCAAATACCGCCATGCTGGTATTTTGCCGGTCGAAAGGCAGGCGCTCGCTGATCGAATAGCGGGGGCCGCAGTCCGTACAAGAGATAAAAGGATGCAGGTAGCGCCGATTATCCGGAGCGAACAGTTCTGCAAGACAGGCCTGGCAAACTCCGTGATCGGATGGGATGAGCCCGCTGGATGGGCTGCCGGAAGGGATTCGGCTCGCTACAGCATGAAAACCGGTATAATCGGCATCGTTGCGGACTTTAACTATGGAAACGCGGTCGATCCGTGCTCTGGAAGGTTGTTGGCGGTGCAACTCCTGCTGAAATTTGCTGAGTTGATGCGAAGTGCCTTGCAGCTCCAGGCTGACGGAACCGCCAACATTGCACACTTCGCCGCAAATACCCAGTTGTCGCGCCAATCTCACAACGAAGGGGCGGAACCCGACCGCCTGGACCTGGCCCTCAATCAGCCAATGCTGGTGAATGCGTGGCTCAGCCATGCGTACCAACTTTCCAGGCCCTCGCCGGCAGCTTCCTGGCGCGCTTTGGTTGAGGTTTGGATAATCTGCAGGCCCGGATTAATTTGATGGGCGTAGCGGACGGCTTGGTTGATATCGAAATCGACATAGGGCAATAGATCCACCTTGTGAATCAAGAGTAAATCCGCGACTTCAAACATGTTCGGATATTTTAGCGGCTTGTCAGCCCCCTCGGTCACGGAAAATATGACCACTTTAGCCCGTTCTCCCAAATCAAATCCTGCAGGGCAAACCAGATTGCCGACATTTTCCACGAATAATATATCCAGCTCCGGCAGGGTGAAGTTTTCCATGGCGTGGCCAATTTGATGCGCATCGAGATGACACCCCTGACCGGTATTGATTTGAACCGCCGGTGTGTCTGTCTCGCGAATACGCCTGGCATCCTGATCGGTCTGTTGGTCGCCTTCGATAACCGCGCATTGGAAATCCCTGTGGAGCCGTTTCAGGGTTTCGACCAACAGCGTGGTCTTGCCTGCACCGGGACTGGACATCAGGTTGAGCATCAGCACACGATGTCGTTTGAGCCGATCCCGGTTAATTGCCGCATAGGCGTCATTTTTGGCAAACAACGACTCTTGAACGGCAATGGTTCTGGTTGCCGTTTCGTGGGTATGCTGAGAATGTAGTTCGGTTGATGTATTGCTTACACCGCAGCCACAGGTTGTGCACATAACGGCAACTCCGCGTTGGCCTTTCACTGATTTCTTTCCAATAATAGCAATAACTATCGAAGATCGACTGATGAGAGACAAATTTACACCATGGATTGCTTGGTCAAGCTCTACCAACTTCCGCCCG
The DNA here is from genome assembly GCA_028280065.1 of Hahella sp. Taxonomy (GTDB): domain Bacteria; phylum Pseudomonadota; class Gammaproteobacteria; order Pseudomonadales; family Oleiphilaceae; genus Hahella. The sequence continues at coordinate 275,525 of JANQMN010000004.1, read as the reverse complement.
TTGCCTCTCTGTTGGAGAGTTTAACGGCTCGGGAAATTCACATACGCCGTCCGCTTGCTTACGAAAAACATCAGGTACTGGACTGGATCGAGATGAATTTTTCCCCAAGTTGGCGTTCCGAAGCGGACTGTGCCTTTCATTCGCCGGTAACCTGCTTTATTGCCCTCCGGCACAGGCAGATTATCGGCTTCGTTTGCTATGAAGTGACGGCGAAAAACTTCTTCGGCCCTTTGGGAATTGCCGAGAGCTACAGGAAGCAACAGGTGGGTTCGGCACTTGCGTTGAAGGCGCTATGGTCAATGTGGGAGCTGGGCTATGGCTATGCAATCATCGGCAGCGTTGCTCCGGAAGCGCTGCCGTTTTACCAGAAACTGGTATCGGCGTTTGCCATTCCTGACTCATCTCCCGGCATTTATGCCGAGAGATTGAATCAATAATGTTGCTTTTTATTCCGTCGCCCTGCGCGAATCTACACTCAATGGGCCAGCGCCCGCGACCATTAGCGCAAAAAAGCCTCCTGCGATCGCCAGATTCTTGGTCAGCATGATGGTTTGCATCTGATCCGCTGGATCAAAGTGAAAAATAAATCCGCTAGTGACGGCAAATCCTGCTAACAAAAAGGCTGCCAGTCTGGTTTGAAAACCGATGATTATAGCCAGGCCCAAGCCGACCTCCGCCAGGATCACCAGCGGTAACAGCATGCCGGGAATGCCAAAGGCTTCCATATACTGCTGGGTGCCTGCATAGGCAAATATTTTGCCGAATCCGGACATTACAAAAATCAGTGCCAGAAGAATTCTGCCGATCAGGATAAAAATAGGGTTCGATAGATAATTGTTCATGTGGGCCTCCTATTGCTCAGTTGATGGGTTTATAATATTTTCTATATTTGAGAAATAAAATAAGGATAAAACGGGAAAAATATTCGAATTTATCGAATATTATGTGACATTGGGTAGCAAAGAAATTTACAGGAATTCGTCTACACTTATTAAATAGCCCACTCGTAACGTTAAAACAGGTAGGCGTTACTATCTAAGTTTTTATCCTGAACCAGCATCCATGCGCTGTGGTGGTTGTTCTTCAGAAATTAGCCTTTCCGGATGAGAACAACATGTTGAACCAGGGCTGTAGTTTCTGTTGAAGGAGTCCTTAATGAGCATCACCATTCGCAACAAACTACTGATGCTGTCGGTATTGCCGATATTGGTAATTGCGACAAGCTTGACCTTTCTTACTCGCTCACAGTTTTTATCGTTGTCGGAGTTCAGTACCACCACGTTGGCCGATACGGTTCTGCAATCCAAGAAGAACCAGTTGGAAACGGCGTCCGATCTGGTTTTTTCCCAGATTAAGCAAAATTATGAAAGTGCCATGGGAAAAACCAAGATGGGGCAGCAACTGGCGTTCGAGCAGCTAAAGCAAGTGAATTTCCAGGGCGGCAACACATTCTTCGGCTACCATCCGGATGGCGTTCTGGTCTTTAACGGCCAGCAGATTGACGGTCTGAAAGAAAATTATCTGATGCAGTCCGATGCCAATGGCGATAAGTGGCTACAGCTACTAATAGCTTCCGCGCAAACCGGCGACGGTTTCCAGATGTCTTATTGGCAGAATGATGAAGGGAAACTTGTGCCGCGGCTCTCAAAGGCGATCTGGCTGGATAACTGGAACATTATTCTCGGTACCAGCCTTGACCTGGACGATATGGAAGCGGCGATTTCCGCACTGGAAGCTTCATCCAGCGATAAGGTAAATACCAGCGTCGGCATCGCCCTGGCCACCGCAGCCGTGATTGCGGTTATCGTTATCTCGCTTGGTTTGATGATGACCCAGTCTATTATCAAACCGCTGGAAGTCATCAGCCGCTCGATAGAAGAAATCGCCGCCGGTGGCGGGGACCTGACTCAGCGCATACGGGTGAAGGGCAAAGATGAACTGGCGGATCTTGCCGCCAAGTTCAATAATTTCCTGGAAGCGTTGCAAAATCTGGTACGGAGTATTCTTGAGACTGCCGAGCGTATCACTAAGTCGACCTCGGAAACCTCGGACCGGGCACATCAGGTAAACGATACGATCGGGATTCAACGGGAGTCGATGGATATGGTGGCGACGGCGGTCAACGAATTGTCGGCCACCGCAGCAGAAGTATCCTCCAATACCGAGGAAGCGGCGGTTGCCACGGTGAATGCCAGCGACCAGATTCAACAGGCATCGGGCAAAGTCGACCAGGCGTCCGATACCGTTACCAGTCTTGCAGACAAGCTGCATAGTGCCCACGAAAAAATGCAGTCCTTGGAAAACAGCGTTGGAGAAATCGGCAGTATTCTGGATGTGATCGGCGGAATTGCCGAACAAACCAACCTGCTTGCCTTAAATGCTGCGATCGAAGCCGCCAGGGCCGGCGAACAGGGACGGGGATTTGCTGTAGTCGCCGATGAAGTGCGTAACCTCGCTTCTCGAACCGCCGAAAGTACCGGAGAAATTCAAAGCAAAATCAATAGATTGGTGGATGAGTCCAATCAGGCGGTCGCGTTATTCAGTGAAGGGCTGGAAGCCAGCGGAACTTCCGTCGAATACAGTAACGAAGCCAAAGATGTCCTAAGCCTGGTGGTGCAGGATATCGAAAAGATGTCTGACCGTAATCATATGATTGCCACGGCGGCCACGGAACAGAGCAGTGTTGTCGAAGACATCAATCAGCAGATTCAGCGCATCGCCGAGGCGGCCAACGAAGCGGCTGATTTAGCCCAGCAAAACAATGCATCTGCGGAATCCATGGCAACCGAAGGCGAAAACCTGTTGACGCAGATGCGCCAGTTTAATGTGTAACCGGCATGCATCGACTTAATGCCGGCCATCCTGAATGACCTAGCGGATTGACCTGACACGTCTTCCTAACCGGCCGGGCTGACAGGCTGTTATGCCTGGCTAGGTTTCTAACTCTTCAAGCCCGCTGTTGCGGGTCATTTTTTTGTGGTGCTGTTGTACCAGTTTGCGCATTTCTTTGTTTTCCATATCCTCCAGCAACTGGTCGAGCGTGCGGCTGATTTTGGAGCAGATGCGGATCATATCCACCTTTGGCCAAGTCGCTCTTTCCCCTTCGTGGATGATATCCATTAGTTCCTTTTCGGATAGATGCACCAACAGCTTGGTGGGATCGAAGATGCGGTAACCGGGAAAAATGTTGACATCGGCCGTGTAGCTTTGGGACACGACTGACGCGTACATGTTCATCAACAGGTTGAATCTCGGCCAGTAGGATAAGGAGCGTTGGGAAAACGAGTTCAACATGCGCACCGACTCTTTCAGTGTCCGCGCACCGAGGCGCACCATGGAGGCAGGAATGCTGTGATCCAGTTTCGGGTCGCTGATGAACATCAGAACCAATGGGTTGGTCTGGCTGGCGATGTAGTGATTGACGCCATACAGCCGGGCCAGGCGCTTTGCCGGTAAATCTTCATTGACCGAGCCGTCGACCCATTTACGGGAAGGCAGATAGGGCTGGCACGCGCCTCGGGCATTTTTCGCGAATAGGGTGACAGGCGGGTATATGCCGGGAATAGCGCAGGAGGCCATGATGGCCTTGCGAATAAATACATTCGGGGAAGTGATCGCATTCAATAACCGGGAAGTTTGGTGCAGTTCCGCCGGGGCCACCGTGATATTGATATGACGGCCGGTCTTTTCATAGGCTTCCTGGAAGGTGAGGTCGGGAATTAGCCGGGCGATAGTGTCTTCCAGGTCTTTTACCCGAAAGTGATGCTTGCCGCCGAATAACAAACGGTTAAACCAGTGGGCTTCCTGATTCGCTTCTTTCAAAAGGTTCTTCGGGGAAAACAGCCGGTGCAGTTCGTCGTCCGTAAGACTGCCGAGAGCGCCGGCAATCACGGAACCGGCACTGGAACCGGAAATTATGTTGGGCAGCAAACCCTGATCGATCAGGGTTTTGGTCACACCTATGTGAAAATTCCCAAGCGCGGCTCCCCCGCTCAACATCAATGCCGAACGGCCGAAGCAATGGCTGGCGCGGCGGAAGAAGTCCAGTTTGTCCACAAAGGGGATTTCCTGATCATCTACATCGGCAAGATGCAACAGGGAATCGACGATTTCGTCGATATACTCGGTCACCAGATATTTGGTGCCAATCTTTGCCTTGGCGTAGAGCATGGGTTGGCCCATGCCTCCCATATTGCCATGGATGCCTTCATTCAGCGTGAAGAGCAAGCCATGATTATCGTTAGCGTGTCGCAAATGGCGTAATCGGTCGAGCCTTTTCCGGATGGAAACATTGTCGTATAGGCGGCTGGATTCTTTGGATTTCCACTTCTCCATGCCGGAGAGTTCGTCATGACGGCTGGCCAACTCCCGCCATTCATCATAGCTACTTGCCTGTTTTAACTTCTTTTCAAGCTTCTCCAGGGAAGTCAGCTTCATAGGAATACCTCATCGCTATTTATAAATTATTTCATGTCATTATAGGCAAAAAAGGAAATTTTATCCGTTTTTGCTAATACTATTAACGAACAGGCTAAAAGATGGTCTAACTTATTGGTTTTTATAGTTGCAAACTATTGTTAAAGGGTAATTGGCCTGCAATGACAGGGCCGGGGGAAATATGCCAAACTGGCGCTAATTTAAACTGCAGCAATATCCGATGAACGCACCGAGCAAACTAAATTCGCGGCTGGAAGAACTGCGTAAGCAGTATGAAAAAACGTTGCCGCAAAAACTTGAGAAGATCGAGCAGGGCTGGTCCAAGCTCTGCCAGATCAACTGGAGCGAAGCCCTGTTGGATAAGCTGACGGCGCTTGCCCATCAATTGGCGGGCAGCGGTAAGACGTTTGGTTTTCCCCAAGTCAGTATCGAGGCGCGTGAGTTGGAAACGCTGCTTGGCAACCTGCAAGCCAAGAGCCTGCCGCCGAATAGCCAGGAGAAGGCGCAGATATCCGCCAAGGTAGCAGAGTTGGTCGGCGCCCTGGCCGTCGTCGAAAGTCCCACCGCTGTGGCGGAGCAGCCGCCTGCGACCCGGCGGAAATCTGTGGCTCTGGTGGATTCCGATCGGGCATTGGTCGATTATCTGGCGGAAGTTGTTGCCGCCTGGGGCTATGAAGTTTCGGGATTTCACCGGCTGGAAGACTTTTTCGAAGCGGTGGAAAAGAAGAATCCGGATCTGGCTTGCCTGGATGTCGTGTATCCGACGGGAAAAGTCGCCGGGATCTCAGCGGTTGAAGTGATCAGGCGCACTTCCAAGCAAAAAGTGCCGGTGGTATTTATCTCTTCCCGTACCGATATGGTGGCCCGCCTAAAGGCGCTGCGGGTCGGTTGCCAGGGCTATCTCACCAAGCCGGCGGACGAGGCCAAGCTGCGCGGTATTATCGACAGCGCTCTGCAGGCCGAGCATTCTCAGCAGGTGCTGATAATCGACGACGATGAGCTGCTTGCTCAACATAATAGCCAGGTATTGCGGGAGGCAGGCTATCAAACTGCCTGGATTACCGACCCGGTCAATACCCTGGAAAAGTTACAGTCCTTTGCGCCCGATGTGATCGTCATGGATTATCACATGCCCCACTGCAATGGCCTTGAGTTAGCCCAGCTTTTGCGTCAGGACGATCGTTACATGGGTATACCCATAGTATTCCTTTCCTCCGAACAGAGTCCGGATATTCAGCAACGGGCGTACAGCATAACCGGTAACGCCTTCCTGACCAAGCCGGTGGATGATGCCCTGTTACTTCAACATGTGCGCGATACCATTACCCAGTCCAAAACCATCCGTTCAAAACTGGATCTTATTCGCCGCACGCAGGCAGGCTCCAAACTTTCCACCAAGTCCTACTTTTTGGCCCAGTTGGAAACGGCGATTCAAGTCGGCGGCGACGAGCAAGCATGCCGTTTTTTACTGTATATCGATATTCAGAATGCGGACTATCATAAACAGCGGCTCGGCATGGTGGCCTACTCGCAATTGGAAGAGCAACTGGGCCACTTTCTGGCCAGTCAGGTCGGCGGCGATCTTATTACCCAGTTTCGTGGCGATCTGTATTTGGTGTTGACCAAGCCGGTGACGCAAGAAGTCGGTATTGAACTCGGCCAGCGCCTGGCTTCGTTGGTGCAGCAACACGAATTTGCGCTTAAAAAAACAACCCTTCATATCGACATCAATGTGGGTATGACCGGCATCGATCTGCGCGTTAACAGTATTGAACAAAGCCTCACAGATGCTGAACAGGGTTGTGCGGAAGCCGGCAAACGGGGTAAGGGCGAGGTAGTGGTTTGGCCGGAAAAGGATCTTGATATACCTGCCGAAGCTCTGGAATTTTCCCTCGACGACGCCGTGCAGCAAGCCATTGAGTCGAAAAGTTTCCAACTGGTTTTTCAACCGGTGGTGAATTTGGAACGCACCGAAAAATTGTTCGAATGCCGCTTGAGATTGCACACCGGCAACGGCAAGGTGCTCACGCCCAATCAATTCATGCCTTTTGTCGAGGATAATCGACTGCAGTTGCAACTGGACCGCTGGGTAGTGCAGAAGTCGATAGAAACCCTGAGTAATCTGCAGGGACTGGACCGCGAGGAAATCAATTTGGCCTTGAAAGTGTCACCGGTAAGTTACGGGCTCAGTCAAATCGTAAATTACCTTGGCAATGCCCTGCGAAACTCCAAAGTTAAAGGAAGCTTTCGGCTATTGGTGGAAGTTGACGAAAGCTGGGCCATCAGCAAACAGGATACCATCGTCCAGGAGATCAAACGCCTGAACTCCGTGGGTATCGGCTTTCTATTGGACCGGGTCGGCGAAACATCCCACAGCATCGAACTGATCAAATCGTTGCAGCCAAATTTTGTCAAACTGGATAAGCATCTGATCAATACGTTTAAAGACGAGCCTGAAAGTAAGCAGCGGATCGAGGAAATCGTAGCGCTTGCGAAGGAGACGAAGACCCAAGTAGTGGCCGGTACGATTGAGGACGCCAAGGTATTTGCGGCCCTCTGGGACATGGGTATTCGTTACTTCCATGGGTATTTCATCCAACAGCCGGAGAGCCACCTGGATTTTGATTTTCGGAGTTTCGGATTTGGTTAACAGGCACGAGTGATCGCAGGTATTTATTTCCACTTCTAAAGCCTTTTTTCAGATAGGCTGCTTGCCACGCCCGGCATCTCCGGAGAATGGCATATTGAACAGCAAGGAAACGGTAAGAAACATCATCGGATTGAACGTTTCCTCGGAGGTCTCTTTTTTTCCCGCTCCACTTTTTATTTATTTAGGCTCTATGCCCAAAACTCAACAGAGCCTACAGTTCAGCCGCACTTTTTCCGCCGACATCCTCCAGCGCTTTGATGTAGTCTTGACTGCGGCCATGCTGGCGAACCAGATCGAGAATCGTTTCGCCGTCTTTGCTTCGGGCATTGATATCCCGGCCAGCAGCGACAAAAAAACCGATCAGCCTTGCAAAATCCGGCGCCAGCATGTGCTGGTAGGATTCCCGCAGGACATGGAAATCCGGATGGGTTTCATCGTAACAGGTTAGATCTAGGAATCCTTTTACCCGTTCATCGCTCCAATCTTCGCCGACGACTTTGGGTTGGGAAGGGCCGCTCATAGTAATACTCTCCTGGTCCTGGCAAAAAGCCGATTGTAATGGTTTAAGCGCGGTTAGCCAAAGTTACAGTCAGCATTTTCTATGAGCACTTCCACGCGCCGGTTCCTGGTCCGGTTTTCATCTGAATTATTCGGCACCAGGGGTTGGGTTTCGGCGAGCCCGATAGCGCTCACTCTGGAGGCATCCAGGCGGCCGTCCAAAACCAATTGGTGGACCACGCTGACTGCCCTGGCTGCCGACAAATCCCAGTTCGACCGAAAGCGGCCGGATTCCATCGGGCGATCGTCCGTGTGGCCCTTTACCATAATGTCTCCGGTACATTTCGCCAGTTCATCGACCACTTTCAACAACACCGGTTTCATATATTCGCGGAGTTCGACGCTGCCGGATGAAAAAGAAGCCCGTTCGGTAAAAGAGATCACCACTCCCTTGTCATCAAAGGTGACATCAATAATCTCATCTGCCACCTGCTGCTCAAGCCTGCCGATAAGATTGGTGGCCAGATCGTCATTCTGGCGCAATGCCTCTTCCCTTAACCGCCTTTCACTCTGCTCCACGGAGGGCGGTTTGGCGACTTCTACAGTTTCCCTGAGTAAGGTTACCGTTGGTGGAGTTGTTTCCGGAGAGCCTTGGGCATTACCGTCGATAATCGACGACTCGGTGCCGGTGTTTTCGGCGGCCACGACGATCACCGGAACCACCTGGCTTTGTGGCGACCAGGATACGCCAAAGGCCTGACTCATGGAGTAGGCAATCGAGCGGTACTTTTCGACATCCAGATTCGAGAAACTCAATAGTAAAATAAAGAAAGTTAAAAGCAGCGTCATTAAGTCCGCGAAGGTAACGATCCAACTGGGACTGCCGGCCGGCACCGGTGTGAAAGGCTTTTTCTTGCCGGGATTGCCGTTCATTCGGATTCCGGGGCAGGACGTAGCGGCAGGTCGGAGAGCTGTGCCAGGTCCGGCAGGTAAGAGGCCAGAATATCTTTCAGTACCCTTGGATTAAGGCCCTGGAGCATGCTGAGCACGCCGCTGATGACGATCATCCGGTTGCGTGCTTCATCCAGGGTTTTTTGTTGCAGTTTTTCCGCAAGTGGCAGGGCGACCAATTGGGCGATAAAAGCGCCGTAGAAGGTGGTCAATAATGCCACGGCCATCGCCGGGCCGATGCTGGCGGGATCTGACATATTGTTCAGCATCTGCACCAGGCCGACCAATGTGCCCAGCATTCCCAGCGCCGGTGCCGAATCGCCGATACCGCGAAATACTTTTTCGGCAATTTGCAGACGTTCGACTGCCTGTTGGGTATCCTCGAGTAAGACCTGTTCGAGAAATTCCGGTGGGTGTCCGTCGATACTGAGGTCCACGGCACGCTGCAAGAACGCACTTCTGATTTCGACATCTTCCAACCCCATAACGCCCTGGCGGCGCACCACTTCCGCGACCTCCTTCATCTCTTCGTAGAGGTCCCAGGGGCTCTCGGAGGGCTCCGTAAAGGCGGTCTTGAATGCTAGGGAGAAGCTGGTTTGCAGATTGCGCCAGCGAAACTTAATTAGCGTCACCGCGAAGGTGCCGCATAGGACGATCATCAAACCCGGCAGGTTGAAGAAGTCCAACAAAGCGGAACCGCTGGCGATCGCACCCAAGACGATTCCGATGCCGGCGACCAACCCCAGCCAAGTCAAAAGATCCATAAGAAGCGCTCCAAACAGATAAGCCTGTTATTTAAGTCATCGTCATATATCGTCAGGACTTTACTCTAGATTAGCCAAAGCCCGGGCTTTCTTTGATAAATTTTAATCTTCTGTGGCGGTTCTTCGGGAAATTACGCGTTTTCCCCTTTTCTCAATTTGCAACAATGGGTTAGTGAACTAAGCTAAAGTTATGTCAAAAATGGGGATGGTGTGTCTGGCTGAAGGATGCGGTCACTTTCTTGAATCGGGAGTAGGCATTTGGGTCTGTTAGGTTGGCGGCGGGGTAAAAAGGGTATGGTGGGTATTGAGGTACGGCCCACCAGCCTGTCTATTGCAGTAGCCAACGCCGCGGATCAAATAGCCTTGGTCGATGCCATAGAAGTCATGCCGGCCAAGCGTGCGGAGGCCTTGAGGCAGTTTGTGGACCGGCACAAGCTCGAAGGCATGTGTTGCAACCTGATATTGCCGCCGGAGCTCTATAGCCTGCAGCAGGTGGAAAAGCCGCCTGTCGAAGAACATGAGATGCTGGAAGCCGTGCGCTGGAAAGTGAAGGACATGCTGGAGTTCGACCTGCAGGATGCCGTGCTGGACGTTTTTTCGTTCCCTGAAGATGCGCTGCGTGGCCGCCCTGCCCAAGTCAATGTGGTGTCGATACGGAAAACGGTGATCGCCGAACTGATCCAAGTGGTCAAGGAAAGTCACCTGGAGTTGCAAAGTATCGATATTACCGAGTTGGCGCTACGCAATCTGGTGCAGCCACTTGCCGCAGAGGGCAGCGCCACGGCATTGATTGTGATGCGGGAATCCAGCGGCATTATGCTGCTGGTGAAAGATAGTTCGGTGTACTTTTCCCGGCGCTTGGAAGCTGACATGCAGAATATGGAGGATCCCGAACAAGAAGGGCGGATCGGGCAACAGCTGGCGCTGGAGGTTCAGCGCTCCATGGACTATTTCGAGCGCCAAATGGGGCAGAAAGCGCCACGTGAAGTCCTGGCTTCTTCGGAGATTTTTGAAGCCGAACTGCTTACCCACCTTGGCGACATTCTCGGTCTCGATATCAAAACCATTCCGGAAGATAAGATCGGCATCGCGGAAGATCAGTTTGTCAACGCCCAGCACTGGGTTGCGGTCGGCGGGGCGATGCGAAAAGAACTAACGGGCGGGAAAAAAGCAGCATGATTTTGAATACCGGTTGGGCTAACTGTCAAAGTGCTTGGCTAGGAGGAGTTGCAGCTAAGTGCAACAGGTAAATCTTTATACGGAAGAATTTCGTCCGCGTAAGGACCCGTTAGCCATTGCTAATCTGATTGGCATAGTGGCCCTGGTACTTGTGCTTGCTGCAGCCTATTCCGGTTACCAACAGTGGTCGCTGGCGAAGGACAGGCAGCAGGTGACCCAGGCGGAGCAGAGAAATGCGGTGCTGCAATCCCAAGTGGAGCAAATTCAACAGCAATTGGATGCCCGGGCGAAGGATAAGAGCCTGGAAGTGCAGCATAGAAAGTTGAAGATGCAGTTACAGAATACCCGAGGATTATTGGATGCAATTGCTTCGGGGGTCAATGCCGAAGGCAATAAAATCTCATTTGCCAACATTCTGATAGCGTTAGGCAAGCACCGTCTGGAATCGGTATGGCTTGAGCACATCAGGGTACTCAGGTCAGGGGAACGGGTGGTTCTCGAAGGCCAGACAACTGCGCCGGATGCCCTGCCGCGATATTTGGCGGCTCTCGGCCAGGAATCCTCGTTTGCCGGCCGGGCTTTTAATGAATTTGTGGTTGAGACCGACCCGGAAAATCAATCAAATTCCCGCCGCTTCCAGGTGGATACCCAGGCCCAAGAACCGCCGGATAAACAAGCCGGCGCCACAAGTCTTAACAGCTATGAGCCGGACCGCACCCTCAGCCTGCGTCGAGATATTGTCGCCCAAGGTCGAGATGGCTTAAGAGGTGCCGAAGGATGAGACCTGCCGAAGCCCTTGGTAAAATTGACCAGCTAAGCCCCAGGGAGAAGATTATCCTGCTGGCGACTACCTTGGTGGCGATCCTGTTCCTTTTTTTGCAGTTTCTATGGGAGCCGGGTTGGAAGGAGGCGGCCCGGCTCAGTGGCGCGAAGGCGACCGCCAATAGCGAAACAGCAGCGTTGGCGGCGCAACAGGAACTGCTGGGCAATGCCCTACGGCAAGATCCCAATGCCAGGTTGCGTGAGGAAAATATGCGGCTTGCGGAAAGGCTGAAAGATCTCCAGGACCAACTCCGGGATAGCCTGTCGCGACTGGTCACGCCGGAAGAAATGCCGGTGGTGCTTACGGAACTGTTGGGGGCGGTGCCGACGCTCCAAGTCAAACAGGTTATCAAGCTACCTACCGAAAAGATTCAACACGGCGAAGGAGAAGGCGCAGCGGTGCTGTTCAGCCACCGGGTCCAGGTGGTGGCGGTAGGAGACTATTTTGCCGCGCTGCGCTACATCCGCCAGATTGAAAACGAAACCAGCCGATTGCGCCTGGTATCCATGGATTATCTCGTGGATCAGTATCCGCTGGCGTTAATTACGGTGGAAGTCGAAACCTTGGGTCTGGACGAGAGGTGGTTGGGTGTTTGATCGCGGCGCAGTAACCAAAAGACGGCTTAGGGCAATGATCAGCTGTTTTGTTGCCTTTGCCGGCGCGGCGTATGCGGACTCCCGATTAGTGGACGGCACCCTGGTGTATGATCCGACCCGTCCGGCCGGCTGGAATCCGCGTGTGGCAACCCTGGTGGATGCTGAACGTCCCAATGCCGTGGTGGAATCGATTATTTATTCCAGCAAGCGAAAAATGGCCAGGGTCAACGGCACCCTCCTCACGGAAGGGCAGCAGATCAATGACATCATGGTCGTCAGTATCGAACCCCGCCGCGTTCTGCTGGAGTGGCAGGGTCGCCGTTGGTATAGCAGTTTGGCATCGGGTGCAGGCCAACAAATGACAATTCGGAGATCCCAATGAGATTGGTGTGGCGTGCGGTAGTTTGGTGCACGTTGGCGGCAGGCTTATGCGCCTGCAGCAGTACAGATGAAATACCCGGCCGGATGAACACGGAGAGCGCCCGGCAAATCGAACGGACCTTAACGGAGATGGCTGCCGAAGATACGGCCGCACCGGAATCCCGGTTGCCGCCGGAGGTTTCGGATGCGTTGCTGCCGGACATGATCGAGAGCGCGCCCCAAGCCCCGGAAGAACGCTTCGACATAGCCGTCAGCAATGTCAACGCCCCCGACTTTTTTCTCGGTTTAGTACAGGGGACACCCTATAACCTTGTCGTGCACCCCGATCTAAGCGGCAGCATTACCCTGGATTTGAAAAATGTGACGTTACAGCAAGTGTTGAATGTTACCCGTGAGCTGTACGGTTACGATTATCAATATCAACAGGGTATCTATCGGATTTTGCCTTCGGGCATGCGCACGGAAGTCTTTCAAATAAACTATTTGGATATTACCCGTACCGGCTCTTCGGATATCTTGGTAAGTTCAGGCCAGTTGTCAAACTCGGTTTCCGGATCTGGCGATAACTCTGGCAATGGGGGCATTAGTTCGGGTACTGAAAGCGCTGTTTTGTCGCGAATTTCCACGCTGACGGCATCTGATTTTTGGGCGACTTTGCAGGAAAGTTTGGAATCCATTGTCGGCGAAGGCGAAGGTAGACGGGTTATCGCCAACAGAAGCTCGGGAATTGTCTTAGTAAAAGCCATGCCGGAAGAAATTTCGTCGGTGAGAGACTATCTGCGGAAGTCCCAACTCATCATGCAGCGTCAGGTAGTTCTAGAGGCGAAAATACTTGAGGTCAGTTTAAATGAGGGCCACCAACAGGGCATCAATTGGACCTACTTCAACGATATCAGCAACGATCGCGACGCCGCCGGCAATCCGCTGGACTTTGTGCGTCTGGGCCTTTCCTCCGCACCTTTGACAAATATCACCGAGGGGATTTTCGGGGCAACGGTGCAAACCAACAATTTCAGTGCCTTTATCGAGTTGCTGAGCACTCAAGGTTCGGTACAGGTGCTGTCCAGCCCGCGCATTGCCACGATCAATAATCAGAAAGCCGTGATCAAGGTCGGCAGCGATGAATTTTTTGTTACCGGCGTGGAAACCTCTGACGGCGGCGATAACGACGCTGACACCACCGATGTTGAAATTACCCCTTTTTTTTCCGGTATTGCCTTGGACGTGACGCCTCAAATCGGCGGCGACGACAGTATCACCCTGCATGTGCATCCGACCATTAGCATGGTCGAAGACCAAACCAAGACCATCGTACTGGGCAATCGTCAAATCGTTTTGCCACTGGCGCTGAGCACCGTCAGAGAGACCGATAGCATCATCAAGGCGCGCAATGGTCAGGTGGTGGTGATTGGCGGGTTGATTCGCAACGTTGCCCAGGATGACGGCGCTGAAGTTCCCTGGTTTGGCAATATCCCTTTGCTTGGCGAAGCGTTCAAACAGAAACGCCGATCGGGCGAAAAAAGTGAACTGGTCATTCTGATCCGTCCTACCCTGGTGGAGGACGCTTCCTTCACGCAGGATATTGAGAGTTCCAGAAACCGTTTTCAGCAATTGCGTACCCAGATAGAAAATGACTATCAAGCCCCCTGAAAAGTTGTGTCCTATTCCCGGCAACGGGACTTTAGGAGGCATGACCTATGTATGAGCAGCATTTTGGTTTTGCCGAAGCGCCATTTTCTTTGACACCCAACACCCATTTTTACTTGAACGCCCTGAGCCACAAAAATGCCTACGAGACCGTTAAGCTAGCCCTCGATACCCAAGAGGGCTTTATCAAGGTCGTGGGCGAAGTCGGTACCGGGAAAACGTTGCTGTGCCGGCGGTTGCTGAACGAATTGGACGAGCCTTATCATACTGCCTATATCCCGAATCCGATGTTGTCGCCAATGGATCTGGCGTTTGCCGTTGCCGAGGAGTTAGCCGTCGATAGCGCCGGCGTCAACGGCCAGCACCAGTTATTGAAGCGCATTAACGACCGGCTCATTCAGTTGGCCTCGGATGGGCGGCAAGTGGTGCTGGTGATCGATGAAGCGCAAACCATGCCCGCGGATACGGTCGAAGCGCTGCGTCTGTTGACCAATTTGGAAACCGAGTCCCGCAAACTGTTGCAGGTGGTGTTGTTCGGCCAGCCGGAGCTGGACCAGCTATTGGCCCGGGATCAGCTAAGACAATTGCGCCAGCGCATTACTTTTCAGGAGTATCTGCAGCCTTTGGACCGGGAGGGCGTGTCCCACTACATCCAACACCGGGTTGGATTGGCCGGTTACAACGGTCCTGGGCTGTTTCACCCGAAAGCCATGCGGCTTATTGCAAAATCCAGCGGTGGCGTGCCGCGGTTGATCAATATTCTGGCGCATAAAGCGTTGTTGTCCGCCTTCGGAGAAGGTGCGGAAAGAGTACAGGGCAAGCATGTGCATCGGGCGGTGAAAGATACCGAAAGTGCCAAGCCGCTGCGGCAGTGGCTGCCGGAGAGCTGGTTATGAGTCTGCTCAATGACGTATTGCGGGACTTGGATAAGCAGGAAACGACGGAGCGGCGCAATCGGGCGATACCCGCGAGTTTGCAGGTTGCGCCGGTACGTGGCGGGATAGTTAAACGCATTCTGGTGTGGATCCTATTACTGTTGCTTTTGGCCGTCGCAGGGGTTGTTGGCTGGCAGGCCTGGCAAAAAGGGCAACAAGCTTTAAGTCAAGGGGCGAACGAGGGTATCGTCCAGGCTGATAAGCCGCCGGACCGGCAAGCTTCACCCAGCGTCGAACCGGAAGTTGTTACCGCGCCAACGAGCAGGGCTATGGAGAACGTCGCTGAAAGTTTCGTTGCCGCCCAAGCGGCTTCCGAAACATTTGAAATTACCGGGAATGCGCCACATGAGATAACGCATCCGGGGGATGAAACCTTTGCTCTTGCGGCGTTGGACGTTATCGAGGAAGAATCGGTGCTTGCGGATTCGGTACAGCCGCTGCCGAAAGAACAGACGCCTGCCTTGACCGAAGCCCAAGGTGCCCGAACTTCCGCTGGAAGCACAGACGTTACGCCTACAGAGAAGCCTCTGGAGAAGCTTGCCGCCAGGTCGGAAAGCCCAGCCGAAAAACCGCTTCGGGAGCCGGTTACCTTGGCTGCCACTGCGGCTCCCGAACCGGAGCGCAATACCGCCGCAGAAAGCACAGGGGCGATAGCGGACACCGCGCCGAAAGCCTCGCTGCAAATTCAGTTATCCGACGATCCCGAAGCGCTGGCCAACCGGCGTTTGAGCGAAGCCAGAAACCTGTTTCAAGCGGGTCAGCCGCGCCAGGCAGAGTACTTGCTCGAACGCAGCCTTAGCGACTACTCAGAACATGAAGCCGGGCGCGTTCAGTTGGCAAGGTGGCGGTTGTTGCGCGGTGACGGCACCGGTGCATTGGCCCTATTGACGCAGTTCGATGCCACAAGTTCGCCGGAAGTTCGCACGGTTAAGGCCCATGCCTTGCTAAAACTCGGAGATGAAAACCAGGCACTGGCGATGCTGCGGGGAAACCTTCCTGTCGTTGCGGAAGCGCCCCGGTTCCACAGCTTACGGGCAGGTCTGTTGCAGAAATACCGCTATTTTGATGACGCTTTGCTAGCCTATGCGGAACTGGTGGAGACTAATCCGAATCGAGGAGACTGGTGGGCCGGCCTGGCAATTTGCCTGGACCAAAAGGGTCGCCCGCAATCGGCCTTGCAGGCGTATCGGCGGGCATTGCTGGATAACGGTTTGAGTCAGCAACTGGCTGGTTACGCACAACAGCGTATCGAACGCTTACAGGGTGGCTGAGCATGGCGGAACAGAAAAAGAAAATTCGTATCGGTGACTTGCTGGTCCAAGAAGGCGTCATCACGGAAGATCAATTGATGACAGCCCTGAAGGAGCAAAAGAAAACCGGGACCAAACTCGGGAAGTCGTTGATCGATCTTGGCTACATGGATGAAGACAGCCTGCTGCGGTTTCTGTCGCGTCAGTTGGGAATTCCCTTTGTCCAGCTCCGCCATTTTCAATTCGATCAGGAGCTCATTAAAAAGCTGCCGGAAACCACCGCCCGCCGTTATCGTGCCATTGTCCTTTCGGACCAGGATGGCGAGTTGTTGGTGGGTATGTCCGATCCCATGGACATATTCGGCTATGATGAATTGGTGCGGCAACTGAAACAGCCGATTCGCCAGGCTGTAGTGCGGGAAAGTGAACTTCTGGACACCCTTGACCGGGTGTACCGGAGGACCGATGAAATCGCCACCATCGCCGAGGAACTGGAAGATGAGCTTGGCGAGGATGCCTTCGACTTGGCGCAGTTGGCTGCCACCGGGGACGATAATGAAGCCCCGATCGTGCGCCTGCTACAATCGATTTTCGAAGATGCCGTAATGGCCCGGGCCTCGGATATTCATATAGAGCCCGACGAAAGCGTGGTGCGTATCCGGCAGCGAATCGACGGCGTGCTGCACGAACAGGTGATGAAGGAAAAGCGCATAAGCGCGGCCTTGGTGCTGCGCTTGAAGCTGATGTCCGGACTCAATATTTCAGAAAAACGTTTGCCCCAGGACGGCCGCTTTAATGTTCGCGTCAAAGGCCGATCCATCGATGTGCGGCTGTCGACCATGCCCGTTACCTATGGCGAATCGGTGGTCATGCGGCTCCTGGATCAAACCGAAGGGATGCTGAATCTGGAAGCCACCGGAATGCCCGCCCATTTATTGGAGCGGTTCCGGGTGTTGATCGAACGTCCCCATGGCATTGTCCTGGTAACCGGGCCGACCGGGAGCGGTAAAACCACCACCCTCTATGGTGCGTTAACCGAGTTGAATAAACCGGCTACCAAAATTATAACCGCCGAAGACCCGGTGGAATACCGCTTGCCTCGCGTTACTCAGGTACAGATCAATGCGAAAATCGGCCTCAACTTCGCCACCGTTCTGCGTGCCGCGTTGCGTCAAGATCCGGATATCGTCCTGGTCGGCGAGATGCGGGATCAGGAGACCGCCGAAATCGGACTGCGGGCCGCGATGACCGGTCACTTCGTGCTTTCCACCCTACACACCAATGACTCTATTTCCAGTGCCATGCGTTTGGTGGATATGGGGGCCGAACCTTACCTGGTTGCGAGTGCCTTGACGGCGATCCTGGCCCAGCGCCTGGTCAAACGGATTTGCGAAGACTGTAAAACGCCTTACCAACCTACCGATCAGGAACGTGTTTGGCTGCATGGACTCACCCATGAAGGATTGCCCAGCCACTATCATTATGGCAAAGGTTGCTATCAGTGCGGCAATTCCGGTTATCGGGGCAGGATCGGCGTCTACGAACTGCTGGAAATGAATGAGGCGTTACTCGAGGCATTGCGGACCAACGATCAGAACGGCTTCGTCGAAGCAGCCAAGCGTTCCCGGCTGTACCGACCGCTGGCTTTAAGCGCGTTGGATTACGCCAAAGATGGCGTTACCAGCCTGGAAGAAGTCTTCCGTATATCCGCCTCCCTGGGTGAGACCACTCCAAAAGGGGCCGCCTCCAGTGTAGAGTTTAGTTGAACATGGCGCACTTTGTGTATCGGGGAAGGGATGCCAGAGGGACCTTGGTCGAGGGCGGCATAAACGGCAATAGCCGTAATGCGGTTGCCGGAGAACTGCTACGTCAGGGAGTTACGCCGACCAGTATCGAAGAAAAGGCGGAACAGATCGATGTCTTGGAGGTGCTGCGCCAGCATCCCCTGTTTAAACCCAAAGTCACCCTGGATGATTTGGTGATTTTCTGTCGCCAAATGAATGCGCTGACCCGCGCCGGCATCCCTATCATCGGAGCTATCAGAGGGTTGGCGGAGTCGGCGAAGAATCCGACCCTAAAAGAAGTTTTGGAAGATGTGGCCCGGCGCCTGGAAGGCGGCGTAAATCTGGCGACGGCGATGCGGGCTCATCCGGAAGCGTTTGACGAACTGTTTGTATCCATGATCCTGGTCGGCGAAAACACCGGTCAACTTGAGGATTCGTTCAAGCAATTAGCCGCCAATATCGAACTGGAGCGGGACACCCGGAAACGGGTAAAGCAGGCTACGCGTTATCCCACCATGGTGGTGGTAGCGATTACTGTCGCTCTGCTGATCGTGAATTTTTTCGTGATCCCGGCATTTGCCGGGGTTTTTGCCAGGTTCGGCGCAGATCTGCCGATTCCCACTAAAATCCTGATCGCCACCTCGAACTTCCTGCTGAATTACAGCTGGGCCGTCGGTATCGCCCTGGTAGTGGCGGGCTTTATGTTTTTTCGCTGGAAGCAAACCAAGGACGGGCAGTACGTATGGGATAGCATAAAACTCAGGTTTCCGTTGATCGGACCGCTGTTTGAATTGGTTGCGTTATCCCGGTTTGCCCGTAATTTTTCCATGATGCTTGCCGCCGGTCTGCCGGTGACCTCGGCGTTGTCCTTAGTGGCGGATGCCGTCAATAACAAATATATCGGCCGTGCCGTGTCGGATATGCGTACCGGAATTGAGCGGGGGGATACGCTGCTGCGCACCGCCAGAGCTTCCGGGATGTTTTCGCCCCTGGTGATGCAGATGCTGGCTGTCGGTGAGGAAACCGGGGCGGTCGATGCCTTGTTGAACGATGTGGCGGATTTCTACGATGAGGAAATCGACTATTCGCTGAAACGACTGTCTGAGTCGATAGAGCCTATTTTGCTGGTGTTTATGGGGATTATGGTATTGATACTCGCGCTTGGCGTGTTCCTGCCAATGTGGGACCTGGGCGCGGCGGCTTTGGGTAATTGATCCGGACAGGAAATAAGTAGATCGCTATGGCGGAAAGCCGAATAGGTAAATCATTCGTCAGTGTCGAACTGTGGCTGGTGGTGGGGGTATTGCTGCTATTGGGCTATCTCTTTCTGCGGGCTTATGAGGGGTTTGTCGACGAAGCTGAAGAGTTCAAAGCCGAGCAGGTCCGGTCGAATTTTGTCAATGCTCTGCGCTATGTCCAAACCGCCTGGATCGCCGCCGGGCGTCCGGTAGGGGTGACGGATCTACCGGGCTTCGGCAACAACGACTTGAATTTGAACGAGCAGGGCTGGCCGGTGGCGGTGACCGGCGTGGCGACTGACTCGAAAGTAACGGAACAAGGTTGCCGGGAAGTCTTTTTTTCCTTGCTGGATAACTTTCGGATTGGCAAGGACTACAGTCTCGATGAGGTCCGGAAACCCGGTGAAAGCCTAGTGCATGCAGCGAACTTACAAGTGAATGTGGTAGCGGTCAGCACCGTCTGTGTTTATCAGGTCGGCACCGCTGCGCAAGATAATTTTACCCTGTTGTACAACGTGGAGAGTGGCGAGGTAAGAATGTCTCAACACCAGCGCCGGGAGGAAAGTGGGTAATCTGCCGCCTGAAAATCTCACCCGAGGTTCTAAGGTTCTACACAAAGGCGCACAAAGCTACAAAAAAGAGTCTAACAATTTCAAAAATTTACAAACCCCCGCTAAGGGCTTGTCTATACTGAAATTAATAACTATCTAGTGTGGAGGAATATGCTCATGAAAAATCAACAAGCCGGTTTTACTTTGATTGAACTGGTGATGGTCATCGTAATTTTGGGTATTTTGGCGGCTTTTGCATTGCCTAAGTTTGCGGATTTGTCCAGTGAAGCACGTGAGGCAACCCTGGAAGGCGCGATTGGCGCTACAAGGTCTGCTGCGGCAATTGCCCATGCCCAGTGGTTGGTTGACGGAAGCGTTGCGAGCCAAGACGTCAACCTTGATGGGCAAGTGGTGACCATGAGCGCCCAAGGGTATCCAACAGCTAACGCTGCGGGTATTAGCGCTGCAGCGCAGTTTAGCGGAGACTTCACCAATACTTCCGGGACTATTTCTTTTACCGGCGGTGTAGGAAATGGTGACGGAGATGGCACTGCTAACGAGTGTTCGTTTGTATATAGTGCATCGACCGGGCAGGTGGCCTCCGCAACCATACTGACTGACGACTGCTGATGCAGTAACCAGCCAGTTCAGCAGTATGCGAGGGTTCACACTTGTAGAGGTTGTGTTGACCCTTCTGCTTGTAAGCATTATTTCCGTCCTTGGGATCGGTTTATTCGCTTCAAAGGATTCCTACACAAACCGCACAGTAGCCGATCAAATCCTTTCTCAAGCGCGACTTGCTCAGCAGGTTGCGCTTGGTCGTTCCATTGACACGACCACCAGTTTCACTGTGACAAAAACCAGTGATGCTATCTTACTGCGAATTGAGCAGGGTTCCTACCAAGAAGAACGAACTCTAGACGGTATCAGCGGCAATTCTATTTTCTGGAAAGACTCTGGTACCACGTCATGCGGTGGGGGAAGCTCGAGCAACTTCACCCTAACCTTCAATCGAGAAGGTGACGCCACTTCTCCTGGTGGAAACGCCACCAATACGCTGATCTGTATCTCCGGCAGTCAGACGATTCCTATATGCATCAGTCCACTGGGATTTGCCTATGAAGGCGTTTGTGATTCCTAAGCAAACCGGTGTAACGCTGGTGGAATTGGTGATTTCCATTGTCATTCTGGGGATTGCCCTGGTTGCCATTGTTAGCGTTATCAGTAGTTCGGTGGGCCGCAGTAGCGATGTGTTGTTGTTAGACCGCAGTATTCAACTGGCCCAAGCCTACATGGACGAAATCCTGGGCAAGCGTTTCGATGAGAGCACGCCAATCGGCGGATTTCCGCCGGTGACCACCTGTAATATAAATACGGAAGAAAGTGATCGCGACGATTATGACGATGTCGATGATTATCATGGTCTCAATGAGTCTCCCTCCTCTCAGACGACAGCGGCATTCGCTAACTATGTCGGGTATAGCGTAACGGTATCGGTGGTTTGCGCTGGGGTTGAGATCGGAGTTGACGATGCGATGGCAAAGCGGGTGACTTTGACGGTTACGCCGGTTGATGGCCCTGCCATGACTTTCGCCGCCTATAAAGGTAACTTCTGATGCCAGGCCCGAAAGTTGTCGGTTTGAGCGGTCGCTGGCTGGTCCGGGCGCAACGGGGATTCACTTTAACTGAGTTAATCATTGTAATCGTTATAGTAGGCATCCTGAGTGTCGGCGTAACCCGTTTTATTACAACCACAGTCGGCGGCTATGTCGATACCGCTGAGCGTCAACAAATGGCGACTGCCGGAGTTACCGCAGCAGAACGTATTTCCAGGGAGCTCCGTCGCTCGATTCCGAATTCGGTGCGGCTCAATGCAAGCCGCTCCTGCATTGAATATATTCCCATTCTTGCCGGTACGGACTATATTGAAATTCCCCGGACGGCTGCGGATAACGCCATTACCGCAGTTGGCGCCCAACTCGATAGTGCGGTTTCGGGACGGGCGGTGGTATATCCCAGTTCAACCGCAGCTCTTTATACTCCTTCCGGTACAGGCCCTATTACCAGCGCTACCGCGACGCTGCCGACAGGCAGTAACCAGGTGACGATTTCGCTAAGTGGCAACCATCAGTTCCTTACGGATTCGCCGACCCGCCGAATATACATAGCCGACTCACCCAGAGCACTTTGTGTGGAGAGTGGCTTTCTTTATCGCTATCAGGGCTATGGGTTTAATGCGGCGGCGGCATTACCGCCCGGTGGTGGCAGCCGCGCCGTGCTACTGAACAATATTTCAACGGTTGCGGCGGTGTTTAATTACACGCCGGCATCATTGATTCGCAACGCGGTTGTGAACTTCGGATTTATGCTACAGGACGGCGGAGATAGCTGGCAGACGGAGCAAGAGGTACAGATACGCAATGTACCCTAGTAGAGCAGGCTCGAAAGGGAAGAAGAGACAGAAAGGCGTCGGTCTTCCTGCGGCATTGTTTATCATCGTCATATTGGCGCTATTGGCAATTGCGATAACCGAATTGGAACAGTCCACAGCCGCAGGCGTTTCGATCAATGTGCAATCCAGCCGCGCCTTTTACGCGGCCGAAAGTGCCCTGCAAGCGGCTCTGGTCGAGCTATTTCCTGTAAATACCGGCGATCCGACAATCCCGGCCGATCCCACCGCTTGCGTCACGCCAAGCGTAAGCTTTACGACGCCGGGTCTGGCCGGTTGCACCGGTACAGTGCAGTGTTCTATCGATGTGGTCGATGGTGAATCTTATTTTACTCTGCGTAGCACGGGGACATGTGGTAGCGGCGGGAAGCAGGCTATCAGGGCGGTTGAGGTGAGGGCGCATTGATGCATTATCGGTGGATCAGCAAACTGCTTATTTCTGTAATCGCATCTTTCGTATTGCAGGCCGGGCAAATGGCAAACGCCGATACTTTTGCCGATAATTTTGATGCTGTCGGTTATAACAATAATGATGGTAATCGCAATTGGGCAGGCAGCTGGGATGAGGGCAGTGACGACGATGACCCGGCCGACGGCGATATCTATATCGAATCCGGCGAGCTGATTCTTAAAGATGACGGAAACCGGATTTCCCGGTATCTCGATTTAAGTGCTTATTCTTCGGCAACCATCAGTTTTAATTACCGGGAAAGCGGATTTGACGATAATGACGACTGGGTTGGCATATACCTGAATGATGGTTCCGGTTGGGACCGAGTAGATCGCTTTCGGGGGAATTTTGGCTCCGGTAACTACTCCTTCGATATGACGGCTTATATTACCTCCAACACCGGCGTTCGCTTTCGGACTTCCGGTGATTTGGGTAATAATGACTTTTTCTATGTCGACAATCTACTTATCGACGCAACACCGATCGCCCCTCCTTCTATGGACCATTTTGCCATCAGCCACGATCAGGTTGGGGTAAGTTGTGAGGAAGAGAGTATCGTTATCACTGCTCATGATGATGACGATAACCTGTTTGCCACCTATGAGGGAACTGTCATTATCAGCGCCTATGATTCGGTGTCATCTACGAATCAAGGTTCCTGGACACTCCTGTCCGGCAATAATCCAGGCTCATTCATGGACCTTGGCAATGGCCAGGCACAGTATCAATTTGTTGCGGCGGATAACGGCTCAATTACCCTTGGGTATACCATCAACCAACCCGCCAGCGTCAATTTTAATATCACCGACGGCACCTACTCTGAAAACGGCTCGGAAGATCCGATACTGACGACTGCCAACACCGTCAGTTTGGCCGGCAATGTGCGTGATGAGTTTACCGCCAGCCCAGGGAGCTTTCGCGACAATTTCTCAAGCTCAAGCTATAGCCGCAATGACGGCACTTTGACTTGGGCCACGAACTGGATTGAGACGGACCCCGACGGAAACGGAGCTTCCGGCGGAGATGTCAGGGTCAGCGGCGGGCAGTTGGAACTTACCGGTAACAATCTATCCGGCGGCTCATTGGTTCGCGCCTCCGCAGAAAGAGAATTGAATCTCTCGTCCTATTCTCAAGCTTATTTGCGATTGAGAATGCGCTCCACGACGGTTGAAGGAGACGATAATATTACCGTATCGGTTTCGAGTAACGGAGGTTCAAGTTGGACGGAACTCACCCGTCTTTACAACGATATCCTGGTCTTTCGGCCTTTTACTTTTGATATCTCCGCCTATATATCGAGCAATACCCGCATTCGTTTCCGGATCGAAGACGAGAGTGGCAGTAGCTGCTGTTATGGGCCTTCCGACGAAATCCTGGAAGTCGATGACGTGGAAGTATTTGTCGATGGTTCCGGCTTATACGATAACAATGACGGCTCGTTAAGCTGGAGCGGTTCCTGGCAGGAAAGCGACGGCGACGGTCCATTGACCGGGGAAGTCAGCGTTTATGATGATACCTTGATTTTATATGGCGACAGTAACGCCACGGTGACAGCGGCCAGGGCGTTTGATTTGTCGTCTTTCGATCAGGCCACGCTGACCTTCGATTACGCACCCGAAGGCAGTGTCGATGGAAGCGACGAGTTTTTTGTACAAGCCTATTCCGGTTCCACGGGTTGGCAAACCCTGCAGACGTTTTCAGGGAGTTCCGGCGGTTCCGCCAATATCGATCTTGCCGATTATCTGGAAGCGGACGCACAAATCCGCTTTGTCGTCGACGATCCCGGAACCGGTGGAAGCTGCTGCTATGACAGCGGTGAGGAGTATGTTGCTATCGATAATGTCGATATTGAGGTTTTCACTACCCAGGAATGTGCCTCTTGTACTTTGGGCAGCTTTGCTATTACCCAGCCGACCTACGGCTTGGCCTGCCCGTCAACCCGTGCGACTGTAGGTATTCAAGCTATGTGTGACGACGGTGTCACCGTAAAAGAAGACTATGTCGGCACTGTGAATCTGACGACTGACGAAAATGCGCTTAGTGAGTTCTATCTAGCTGCCAGTGGCGGCAGCACGGTTACGTCAGTTGATTTTGACGGGACCGAAAGTGGAGTGCGGAATGTTTATTTGTTTCACCGAAATGAAAATTCAGATTTGCGGGTTACTGCTAATGATGCGGCAGAAAACGTGACCACTACTGCCGGAACAGGAACGGATTTTCGCACTCAAGGATTTGCTATTGAGGGAGAAGCTGATTTTACCTGTGGTGGATCGAATACCCTGACCTTGAGAGCGGTCGGCCAGGTTAAAGACCAGACTGATTGTCAAACTTTGTCCGGGTTTGATGGTGACAAAGAAATGAAGGCATGGTTCACAGTCAATGTAGACCCGACTGAAAGCCCTGGTTCCGCTGATGATGTGACATCGACAATGACTATGAATGGAGTACCCATTGACGCAACAAGCCTTCCCCTTAACAACAATCTAGATCTAAATTTTGAAGACGGTAGTGCGACTGTTGAAATTGGCTACTTAAACGCTGGTGAGATTCTGTCGGTCAACGTCAAACATGACGAACCACCCTACAATGAAACAAGTCCACCAAACGCACTTGAGGGAAATACAGAAACTCCCTTTATCGTAAATCCGCAAAGAGTGAATTTGTCGGTAGTCACGCCTAACTCTGAGTGCACGCCGCCTTATGAGGAGTGCAGCAAATTTGTTGCCGCAGGCAATGAATTTTCCGTGCAACTACAAGCCCAGTGTTCCGATAGTATTGCGACTGTGGCAACAAACTACCAAGCAGAAATGATTCAACTAAGTCGTAGTTTGGTTGCACCAGATCCTGCTCTTGGAGGAAGTCTTGGCACCCTTGGGGAATCGACGGTGGACATTGAGAAAGACGACTTAGGGACCAAGCAAATAAACCAAACTATTAGCGAAGTAGGTGTATTTAGCTTAACCGCTTCTCCTCCCGCATATTTTGGTAGGACTGTCGATTCAACTACAGCAATCAACATTGGCCGATTTTTCCCTGCCTACTTGTCTATGAGCGTAAACTCCCCGTCGTTTGCTGCTCCATCAGGCTGCCCGCCGCCGAGTAGCTGGACTTTCGCTTATCAGAGCCAATCCTTTAACTACAACACTAAACCAATAATCACCGTGAAAGGGATGAATGCACTCGATCTGCCTACCTTAAACTACGATGGCGATTTCTTCCTATTTATGAATATCGCGGTGCAGGATGGACGAAGCTATACGGATAATGCCGGTGCAGCCCCAGTGCTTAATTTTGTAGGGCAGGATGCATCGATAAGTTTTGGTACAACTTATGATGGAGAAGGGACAGTAACCATTAATGACACCAGCTTTTCGTATGATCGAGCAAATACTTCTCCAATTGCCGCTGATGGACCTTTTAATACTGACATTACGCTTAATTTGGCGAAAGAGGTGCTAACGGATGGCGATGCCTGTTTCCAAACCAATGCCGCTTCTGTTTGTGAAGACGGATTGAGTATTGAGAACATCTTAGGTTCGGAAATCCGTTACGGTCGCCTGCGCTTCGAAAACGCCTTTGGTCCGGAAGTCGAAAACCTGATCATGCCCATCAGTGTCGAGTATTGGGACGGCGCTGCCTGGCAGCTTAATACGGCGGATACCTGTACGGTTGTCGAGGCCACGACAACCACGTTAGCAGACTTTACCGATAATCTTGATGCCGGTGAAACGGAAGTAGAGGTGGACGGCAGCACCAGTGGCTCGGCGACCCTCAGCGGCGGGCAGACAGAGTTATTGGAACTAACCGCGCCGGGAAATACCAATGAAGGTTCGGTGAACGTTGAGTTGGATGTTCCCGCCTGGTTGGACTTTGATTGGGACGGCGATGCCACGGTTGATTCACCGAAAGCCCAAGCAACATTCGGTCAATACCGTGGGCATGACCGGATCATCTATTGGCGGGAGATAGTGAATTAGTGGGATTTCAAATGCTGATGCGCCATGAGGAAGTCGGGGTCGTGGAGGTTTATAGTTATGAGTAGAAGACAAACCGGTTTTACCTTAATTGAACTGGTTATGGTGATCGTTATTTTGGGTGTGTTGGCAGCATTTGCGTTGCCGAAATTTGCAGATCTGGCCGGTAATGCCAGGGCCGCCGTTTTTAGCGGGGCGGTTGGGGCCGCGCGTTCGGCTATCGACATCGTGCATGCGCAGTCATTGATAGAAAACGAAACAACCCTGGTGAGCGGGCAAGTCAGTTTGGAAGGGACCGCTATCGATACCCGATATGGTTACCCCACTCGTGCTTCGCTGGGCGATGCCGCACAGTTTTCTGGAACTGAAATAGCATTTACGGCCAATGCGTCACCGACGACCTCCACTATCGCGGTAGGCACCTGCCTCGCCACTTATACGCAGGCATCTACCTCAACAAGCCCTGCCACTCTTGTCGTTACTACCCCTCCGGCAAGTGGGGAGTGCTGATCAAAAAGGCTTTGCTGCCTGAGCCTGATTAAGGGTAGTAAGGATTCACGTTTAGTTTTGCTGCTTCCGATAGAATTTTCTGAACCAAAATAAACCTGAGACAGCCAATACAAAAAGAACAACTGCCGGTGGTTCAGACACTTGGATGCCATTAGACGTCGTCGACATAGTGATATTGTCTAAGCCTAAATACCCTTCGGGAAAATCGAGTTGCACAGTATCCAGAAAATCGCCGGTTGCTGAAGCTATGCCGAAAAATGAGCCGTTTGCAGTCAAGGAGCTTGA
The DNA here is from genome assembly GCA_028280065.1 of Hahella sp. Taxonomy (GTDB): domain Bacteria; phylum Pseudomonadota; class Gammaproteobacteria; order Pseudomonadales; family Oleiphilaceae; genus Hahella. Next base: position 248,172 of record JANQMN010000004.1, on the reverse strand, counting down.
AAGGGAATTTAAGACAACAGGGCCATTGGTGGAATCTGACTCCGGGTTGACGAAATCAAATCCAAACGCCGTGATCCCTTGTTCAAATGTAAACATACCGCCGTAGTAAGCCCATATCCAGTCATTAGTTTGATCCAGTGTGAATGGATTGGCGGGATTCGAACCGCAGAAAAAGTTGTCCGCACAGCCCCAGTAATCGAAGTCCCAGCTATACGCTAGGTCAAAGCCTGGTCTTCCGACGGGGCCTACATCTCCTTCACGGATACCTTCCAGGTCATCCACGAAGTATTCGTTTACATACGCTTCAAACTCCGCCCTATTGTCAAAGGTGATAACTCCAGCAGTGGTCAAAGGGCTGAAGTATAGCGCTACCATTAATACAAAGGATCGTACTACTAAATTTTTCATCGAAATCACTGTGGTTTAAGAACTGTTACAATTTTCCCACAGTAAAAAATTAGGCGCTTTAGTATGGGGTTGGTTTTGACAATCTATTACATTTGATCGCCGTTTTTTCCGTCAGTTTGTGAGACGGGTTCTTTCGCAAAAGCATTTTGATATGACCATGAATAGTGGCACGCTATTCCTTGTTCTTGACCATCTGATAGGTTGAACTGCGATTCCGTCCTCGCTTCTTCGATAGATATAGTGCCTCGTCCGCCTGTCTGAATAACTGCTTCGGTTTGGAGATCGAGCCATCCGTGTCAGCTATGCCGACGGAAATGGAAAGTTGGATTTTGTGATCTCCATACTCGAATGTATGACCCTTCACCGCTGTGCGAATCCGCTCAGCGACAGTGAAAGCCGTTTCCAAGTTAGTACGGAACAGCAGAATCACAAACTCCTCGCCGCCATAACGGGAGAACAGGTCGATTTCCCGGATTTCCTTGTGCCAGATAAGCGTCGCCAGAGACTTAAGCACATGGTCTCCTGCGTCGTGGCCATATAAATCGTTGATTTCTTTGAAGTGATCAATGTCGAATAGGATGATGCAAAGGGAACTCAGACCTCTTTTCTGTTTGCTGAGTTCCCGCTCAAGAACGTCGAACAGGTATTGTTTGTTGAAACAATGGGTGAGGCTGTCGGTGTTGGCCTTGAACTGCAACTGCTCGTATAGCTGCCGTTCCGGCGAAGCTTTGGGCAGATATTTAAAGACCAGGTTGCCTGCCGTGATGATGTCGTCTTTGCTTAGTTTGACAGGACTCTCGATGCGCTTGTCATTCAACAGGGTGCCGTTGCGGGATTCAAGATCTTCCACAACAACGGTTTCCAAATCTTCGCTGACCGTGAGCTTGAAATGGCTTCGGGAAATCGTATGGGCTTGAATCACTAGGTCGTTTTTCAAACTCCTGCCCAAGGTCATCACGCCGCTATGCAGATCCAGAATCGCCTTTTCAGAGTCCAAGCCAAAACAGAGCAGCGCCGGCGGTTTATCCGATAACTGGGTTTTCAGTTTGGCCATGACCTGATCCGATGCTATGGCTATGGTTTCGAAAGTCTGCTCATTGTTGTCATCCGTCATATTGACCTGGCCTACCAGCAAGTTGAGAAAAGGACTACAGATTAGTATAGGTGATGCAGGATATGCGACGAAAAATCCGAAAGTTTAGGTATTCACTGAGCTTCATGACTTGGGTCATCCATTTCGCGGGGAATGATCACGGTAAACTCAGTACCCTTCTGCGGTTCGCTTTTCACGCTGATTGAACCCTTGAGAACGTTTTGTACCGTGTTGTGGACGATGTTTAAGCCGAGTCCCGAGCCGCCTTGGCCCATTTTGGTAGTGAAAAAGGGGTCGAATATTTTTGAAATGGCGTCTTTTGCAATCCCGACGCCATTGTCTTTTACTATCAATTGGATTGTGTCGTCATTTCGGCACTTTGCCGAGATCGAGATCTCTCCCGTGTAGAGCCCTTCGAAGGCATGTACCACGGCGTTCTGCAATAGGTTGGTTAACACTTGTCCGATAGCGCCGGGGTAGCTTTCCATATAGATCTGGGTATCGATATCGAGATTGATTGCCGCCACGGATTTTTTCAATTGCGGATGCAGGGTCAATAACACTTCATCGATCAGTTGATTCAGTTCGAAAACCCGCTTCTGTGAGCTTGAACGGTCAACGGCTACCTGCTTGAAACTCTTGATTAACTCGGATGCGCGTTTCAGGTTGCGATCCACAATTTCCATGCCTTGCTCGCAATCATCGAGAAAGCGATCGAAATCTGACTTTTTAAGCACGCCGTCTTCAGCCAGGGATTTAACTTTCTTGTTTTGGTCTTTAATCGAAGATGCCGCGACCAGGCTATTGCCGATGGGCGTGTTGAGTTCATGGGCAACGCCGGCAACCAAGGATCCCAGCGCCGCAAGTTTCTCGGAACGGACCAGCTCGGATTGGGTATGGGTTAAGTTTCGCAGGGCGGATTGCAGTTCTTTATTGGAGTGCTGCAGATCATCGGTTCGCCTGGCGACTCTGGCCTCCAGGTCGGCGTTAAGCTGGAGGATTTTCTGTTCACGCTGTTCAATCGCCTTGCCGGTGGTTACCAAGTCCTCGCCAAGCCCCTGGAATTCGCGAATTCTCGAATATTGAGGTTTGGGCAGCCGATAGTTGCCATCCGCAAGGCGTTTGGCCTGTTCGGTATAAACTTGAAAGCGATGCCCGATGGCCCTGGTGATGAAGCTGGAAACGATGAATGCGCCAAGCAGGCCGAGAAAGATGGTAATAAACAGAATGGCAATAAGAGTGTTTTGCTCCTGGTTAATCGTGACTTCCAGTTGTGAGGCAATGACCAGCCAGGCAGGATCTTTCACTGTTATGCCGGAACCGAACAGTCTTTGCTGATCGAAAGTAAAGGGCAGGCTGAGTACTTCGCCGGTCAGGCCGCGTGAGACCAGCTCCAAGTGAGTGAGGTTGAGCTGTTGTTGACTCAGTCCGGCATCGGGGTGGGCAATCAATTGGCCATACTGGTCAATGATCATGACCGTCATTTGATGTTTGGAGGCGATATTCGCCGTGATCATGGGAAGCTGATCCACCGCTATTTCACCGATGAGTATGCCTTGGGAGGTAGGTATGACTCTGGCGACGGATAACCGGCCTCCCACGGCCGACAAAAAGGTTCCCGACCATACTTTCGACATGGTGTCCCGCGCTCTTGGGAAGAACCGTTTGCGGCTCATATCGAGGCCGACATAATTGCTGCGAAGAAATTGTTTGTCCACCGGAAGCCCGACCGTCTGCACCAGACCCTGTAAATCGGTCCAGTAAAGGGCCTCATAGAAGTTCTGGTTGGACGCGAAGGTATCCAGAAGTTTGGTGACTTCCCTGTTGCTCGGTGTGGACTGCATTAGCGACAACAGCAAATCCATGTCGGTGGCGGCATTCGTCAACTGCGCCTGCACCTGACTGGCAATTGCTCTGGATAATGCCAAATGACTGCGTTCCAGGTCTTCTCGAAGGGTCGGCGTGAAAATTGTGAGGAATAACACTGCCACGATCATCATCGGCAGCAAGGTTACGAATATAATCTGGGCGGACAGTATTAAATTTAATGGCCAGCCGCGTCGTTGGCTTGAATCCGGCATCTTCGTCATTGTCTTACCGGATGGCTTCGAACTTACCGTCTATTACCCTTGTCATATAGGAACGGCTGGAAGCGTCGCCGTAATCGTCAAGAATAATCTGGTTTTGAATTCCGGTGTATTGTCGATTGGCCAACAAAGCGCTTTTTAAATCCTGGTCCGGCGCTTTCCTCGCCAGGGCCTCCAGCATCACATTGGTCGCATTGAAAGAGATCATGCCTGGAAATCCGGGGTCGTGGCCAAACCGGCGGGTGTAGGCGTCTCTGAATCGAAGGTAATCCGGATCGGAGCTGGCTCTATCGAGATATTGGGGGACAAAGATACCTTCCACCAAAATCCCGCCCAGCTCAATCAGGCGCTCGGTGCCTGCCCACTCCGAAGCCGCTATTACCACGTCAGGCGTGATATCGCGGATTTGCTTTACCATCAGCGCGGCATCAACCGAGTTCATCACCAATACCACCAGCTGTGGAGTATCGGCCAACAAACGCTCGGCCAGACCAGCAAAGTTTACTTTGTTGCCTGAGGTAAAACGCTCGGTCGCCGCCACTTCGCCGCCTTCGGCTTCGAACGCGGTGGTAAAACCGGCGGCCCAGTCCTGGGTATAGGCCTTATTGCCCAGTTCTATCAGAAGTTTCGCGGTCGAAATATTTTGCTGGCGGCGCAGATAGCGGGCGGTGACGCCCGCATGAAAACTGCCCGGGGCAATCGTACGAAAAAAGTAGTCGTCAATGCCGGTCAGAGCGTTGGTTGTGACCGTTGCTCCCATCATCACAAGTTTGGCGCGATTCACTTGGTCGACGGTGGCCATGGCCATGGCGCTGGTCATCGGACCCACTATTCCCGCCACGCCGGCATCGATGAGTTCCTTAACGCCTTCCCGCGCTTTGGCGGGATTCTGCTGATCGTCTTTAGTCAGATACTGCACGGGTTGGCCCTGAAGGCCGCCTCGCGCATTTCGTTCCTCAATGGCCAAAATAAAACCATTTCTTCCGGCAACCCCCAGATCCGCCACCCGGCCGGAAATGCCGCCGATAAAACCGATAACGACCGGATCCTGCTGTTCGCAAGATACAATCGGGTAGAGAAAGAGAAGCAAGACCCAAGCTTTTAAAGCTCTTGCTGAATAAACTGACATGGAACAACCTCTACAAAGAGCGCCACGTGAAAGCCTAAGATGATTTTGCAGCTTGTTAAGTATAGGCCAGAATGATTATCCGGGCCGGGATCGATACCATGGCTTGTATGTTCATCGGCGGAACGGGCGAGCTGCGCGTTACGGACGCCGGTAACTATTGAGATGCGCTGCCAGCCAGTCTTCCAGTGGGGCTGCCGGTAAGGGCCTGGCGAACAAGTATCCCTGTGCCTCGTCACAGCCCAGGGAGCGCAGAATGTTTGCCTGTTCCCTGGTTTCGACCCCTTCGGCGATGACGCCTAAATCGAACTGTTGGCCGAGTTTAATAATCATATCCGGAATGCTGATGTCTTTTCTCGCGCCGGAAAGTTTGGCGACGAATGAACGATCGATCTTTAATCGATCGACTTGCAGGTCCTGCAAATAGCTTAGTGACGAAAAACCTGTGCCAAAATCATCGATGGCAATATTTACCCCGAGAGCCTTTAGCGCATTCAGGGTGGTTTTTACCTTCTCCGGCTCCAACATGGTGACTGACTCGGTGATTTCGAGTTCGATTTGACTGGGGGCGATCCCTGATTTTTCCAGCAGCGTTGCGAAATTACCGATGAATCCGGGATGGCGAAACTGTACCTGGGACACATTGACACCCATGCGGATTTCCAGATTGAACTCTTTATTGAGGCTAGCCAACTCATGGATGGCCTGCGCCATCGCCCACTCGCCTAAGGGGACAATCAATCCGGAGCTTTCGGCGGTCGGGATGAACTGATCGGGCGGCACCAGGTCACCGGTGTCCGAACGCCAACGCATGAGGGCTTCCAAGCCGATAATTTTGCCGTTACTAAGGTCGATTTGCGGTTGATACGCCAGGAACAGATTTTTCACATCAAACGCTTTGCGCAGGCTCTGCAACAGCTTGGCGCGCTCCTGGGTGGCGCGTTCCATTTCACGAGTGAATTCCAGCCACTCGCCGCGCAGGGTTTCCTTTGCCCGCCTGAGCGCAATGCTGGCATGTTTAATCGCGTTACTGGCGCTTGCCGCCGAGGCTTCCAGCGAGATAAATCCTTGGGTGACGGAAAGTGCCTGCCTGTTACCCTCCAGGTCGAATGGCGTGATAAACAGCGATTTAATGACCGTCGGCGAGACGATCTCCGCATCGCCCAGCACGCCGAATTGGTCACCGCCGATACGGGCCACCGTGGCCCGCTTCTCGAAATGCAGGATCAGGCGCTCCGCGACCAACTGCAGGAGGATGTCGCCATAGCTGCTGCCGAGTGTGTCATTGAGTTCGCTGAACTGATCGATATCCAGAATCACTACCCGCTGGGATAACCGGTTATCCTTGATGGCGGTGTCAATCTTATTGGAAAAGTATAATCGATTCGGGATGCCCAGCATGGGATCGTAATAGGCGTACTGGTGTAAATGGTTCACCATCACCACGTTATCCATGCAAATCGCGATATTGGCGCTGAACACCTCCAATAGCTGGGTTTCGGTCTCGTCCAGCGGGCGTTGAATTTCCAGATAGACCAGCATGTCGTCGCCGCTGTCGTTACTGAAATACAGGGCCGTGGCGTCCTTGCGGAACTGATGACTGCTCTGAAGAATTGCTTCCTGCAGAATTTCCCGCATCCGGGTATCGTTGATTTCGTCCAGGGGAAGCCGGACGTTGTCGCCAAATCTCCCGGATGCCGCAATCACGGTAAACTTGTGTTTATTGATTTCCGGATCGTGGCTGAACGACTCCTTGCGAAAGCAGACGATTCCATCCCCGGCGATATCCAGAATGGCGGTAATTTGCCGAATGATTCCCGCCGCAAATTCACGGAAGCCATGTAGAGACATCAGCTCGCTTGATGCCTTAACGATGGTTTCCAGACCCTGTTTGCTTGCCGCCAGCGCGGCGATCTGAGAATAAGAGCGAATCGCCGCCGTCAAGGCGGTATACAAGCGTGTCTGGGTCAACTCGGACTTGTTTTTATAGTCGTTAATATCATATTGCCGGATGGCTTCGGTTTCCGGCGCATAACCCGGCTGGCCGGTACGCAGGATAATCCGCGTATCGCTGATCTGCAGATCTTCGCGAATGGTTTTCACCAGGTTCAGCCCGGCAAGTTCGTCCTCCATCACCACGTCGAGGAGAATCACGGCAAAGGCCGAATCTTCTTTCTGGATTTTCCCAATGGCTTGCGCCGCACTATAGGCATGGGTAAAGCGTAAATACCGGTCCAGAATGCTCGTATTCCGCAGAGCGAATTTGGTCGACTCATGCACGTCAGCGTCATCGTCGACGATAAGGATGTCCCAATAGCGCTTGGTGGCGTTAGATCCATCAGCCTCGCCGTCTTCCTTAGCGAATTGCAGAAAGTCGTCGTCACTCATGAATCATAAAGCCTCTTCTTGCAGAAAATAGAAAGGCGAAACCGCCGGCATGGGGCAAACCCTCAGTATAGTGGTGAATTGCCGTTTTCGTGAAACTGGCGAGGTCCTTCCGCGAATTCATGAAGGCTTGATCCAATTACCGCAAAAAGCTACAAAATGTTACAACTTTGCCTTGTAAGTCTCTGTCTTTGCTGCCTGAAGCTGACTACAGTTAACCTGTGCTACCGGCTGTTTTTTGAACCTGAAACAACCTAACAGGTTGCCGGGGGTTTACAACAGCGACCGCTGGTGGTTCTCGAGTAATCGTCTAGGAGCTTTGGCTAAGTGAAAACGCTGTTCCGTTTGTATGATCTGCGGACGCTGGTTTTGATCGCGGCAACACTGCTGGCTTTTGTCATCCACCGGCCCCTGGAACTGATGATCCTCGATTCCTGGATTTTCCAACTCGCCGGACAAGCCGACAACGCAGACGTGGCTGCTTTCCTGCAGTCTACTCCAGTCGGCCGCTCGGCAATCAGCCAATTTATCGATAACTCTCTTCCGGTCGAAAACTTCTCGCAGTACTGGCCCGCATTGATTGATTGGTCAGGCATCGGTTTGGTGTGCTGTTTCCTGGTGTTGGGATTATCGAGATGCTCCCTGGCCTGGGGGGCGGTGGCATTGGTATTTCTCGCCGCCGCGTTGCTGGGAGTGCAGGCAAGTCTATGGTTGGTTAAGGATATTTGGTTACCGTTGGGCGCTGTAGTGACCTTCGCTCTCCTGGGCTACGGTATGATGCTGTTCTGGCTGCTGCCTCAGCAGCAAATTCAACAGCTTGAACAACAACGTCATGAACTCGCCATCGGTTTGGCTAGGCTGCAACTGCAACAAGGCAATAGCAAAGCCGCCCTGGCGACTTTGGGCCTATGTTTTGTCGACCGGGAAACCTTGGCGCTGGTCTATCAGGTTGCGCAGCAACAAGAGCGCAAACGTGAATATGCCGAGGCGATGGAAAGCTATCAACTGATAGCCGGTCACGATGACAAGTTCAAAGATGTGGCGGAACGCTTAACGCAATTGCAGACCCTGGCAGGGGAAACGCCATTTGCCGATACCCTGGCGCTGCAACAAACCGCGCCACTTGCCAGGACTTTGGCCCTGGCCGATAAGACGGCAGCCGTAGCCCGGCCTGTTTTGGGGCGCTATGAACTGCAAAGGGAACTGGGCAGAGGGGCAATGGGTATCGTATATCTCGGCCTGGATCCGAAAATTTCCCGTCAGGTCGCCATTAAAACCCTGCATTACGCGCAGTTCGAAAGCACTCGCCTGGAAGAATTGCGTGAACGGTTTTTCCGTGAGGCCGAAGCTGCCGGTCGGCTCAACCACCCCAATATCGTGACGGTTTTTGATGTCGGTGAGGAAACCGATCTTGCATACATCGCCATGGACTATATCCAGGGTAAACCGCTGGACCGCTATTGCCGGCCGGATCAATTGCTGCCTGTCGAGACGACATACGATATTGTTGCCCAGGTTGCCGAAGCGCTGGCCTATGCCCATGCCCGGAAGATAGTGCACCGCGATATCAAGCCTTCGAACCTGCTATTCAACCCGGAACATCGCCAGGTCAAAGTCACGGATTTCGGTATCGCCAGAATTTCCGATGAATCGCGAACCCGGACCGGGCAGGTCATGGGCAGTCCCTTGTATATGTCGCCGGAGCAGTTGAAAGGCAAGAAGTTGAATGGCGCAGCGGATATTTTCAGTCTTGGGGTCACCTTCTATCAGCTTTTAACAGGCCATACGCCTTTTTCTGCGGACAGTTTGCCGGAACTCACGCTCCAGGTGCTGAATAAGAAACACCGAAGCGTGCGGGATATTCGCCCAGATATACCTCCAAGTGCCGTGCGGATTACCAACAAAGCGCTACAGAAAGATCCGGCCCGGCGATTTCGAAGCGCGGCGGACATGGCAAAACAGTTACGCAAAGCATTAATGACAGATTTTAAGACTGAGGTGGCTTGATGCGTGTACAAGCATTTGGTGTTTCCAACATCGGTTGTGTGCGCACCGAAAATCAGGATTGCGTTGCCTCCTGGTCGCATCTGGACAGCAATATTGAGTTGGGAGTGCTGGCGGATGGAATGGGCGGTTATGCCGGTGGTGAAATGGCAAGTCGCCTGGCAGTCGACAGTGTCGTGGAAGTGGTCAGGGAACGGCTGCTCGAAGCGGACTATGTTATGCCTTCCCGCAAAGGGCATCTGCAACATCTGCTACCCATATTGATGGATGCCGGGCAGGAAGCCAATCGCACTATTCGCCGGGCGCAACTGGATTATCCGGAGTTTGCGGATATGGGGACCACATTGGTTGCCGCCATCGTCAGTCCTCATCAAGCGCTTATCATGCATGCCGGCGATTCCCGCTGTTATAAAATCAGTCGAGGCGCTAACGGACCCCATCTGCCGGAGCAGATAACCCGTGACGATACGGTAGTGCAGGCCATGCTGGATCAGGGATTAATAGAGGTATCCGATGCAGAGCGGGTTCCATACAGAAATATGCTTACCAGGGCCTTGGGCCCGCAAGATGCCGTGGAGTTTTCAAGCCATGCTATTCCGGTGATGCCAGGGGATTTTTTACTGCTTTGTTCCGATGGGTTCTATAACGTTGTTTCAACTAGGGAGATGGTTGATTGTATCCAGGCGAATGCACCTTTGGATGAAAAAGTGGACCGCTTGATTGAAACCAGTATTCAGAATAAGGCCACGGACAATACGTCTGTTGTCCTTATGCAGGTGTCGTAACGGCCTGTGCCGATAATCGGCAGGCATCAAAAGAGGAGAGGATAAATGGCAATTTTGGCGCAGTTGATTGACGATGTGGTTGCCAATAAGTTTGAGCTTGAACAAGGCCGACTGACGTTAGGCCGCCACCCCGAGTGCGATATTCAAATCAACGATATTGCCGTCAGTGGCAAGCATGCCTTGATCGAAGTCGAGCCGAATCCTTTTATAGAGGGAATGCTGGATGTGTACATTTCCGATATGGGAAGCACTAACGGTACTTTCGTGGATGACCAGCCTGTCGGCAAGAAACAGCGTCTCAACAATAACGATGTTTTACGTCTGGCCTGGAATAAATTCCAGTTTATCGAAAGTACCGCCAGCACTTTGGAAAAAACCGCTTATGCGCTGGAATAAGCGGCGTCAGGCACCGCTTGATTGGGCTTCGGTTGAAGTTTTAGGCTTTGATCCACCAAGTCGCCAGGCGTGAAAGCGTTGCAGGTAGCCCAGCAGTTTCTCCGGGGCGTGTGTCCGCTTCCATTCGCCAGCGACATATTTGTTGGTTTCGGACAGGGTGGGGTAAATATGGATGGTACCCAAAATTTTGTTCAAGCCAATGCCGTGTTTCATCGCGGAAATGTACTCGGTAATCAGCTCACCGGCGTGATAGCCGACGATGGTCGCGCCTAATATCTTATCTTTGCCCGGCACCGTCAGGACTTTGATAAAGCCATGAGCTTCACTGTCGGCAATGGCGCGGTCAAGATCGTCGATTCCAAATTTGGTGACCTCATAGGCAATGCCCTGTTCCTTGGCTTCGTCTTCGCTTAACCCGACCCGGGCAACTTCCGGATCGGTAAAGGTGGCCCAGGGTATGACCCGGTAGTCCGCTTTAAATTTCTTGAAGCTTCCGAACAGGCTGTTGACGGCGGCATACCAGGCCTGGTGCGCGGCAGTGTGGGTGAACTGGTAAGGACCGGCGATATCTCCCGCAGCATAGATATTGGGAATATCCGTTTGCAAAAACTCGTTCACCTTTAGCGTGCCGTTGGGATTTGTCGTCAACCCGATATTTTCCAGGCCAAGCTTGTCGGTGTTGGCCTTGCGGCCCACCGCCAGCAGGACTTTGTCGAAAGCCACTTCCTTGGTCTCGCCGTTTTGCTCATACACCAAAACGTTGCCGGATTCCGAGGTTTTAAACTCCTTGGCCATGCAGCCCAAGAGCAGGTTGATACCTTCGCTGCGGAATTTCTCCATGACGACTTCCGAAACGTCTTCGTCTTCACGGGGCATCAGACGTGGCGCCATGTCCATCTGGGTGACCTGAATTCCCAAGCGATGGAAGGATTGCGCCAGCTCGCAGCCAATTGGCCCGCCGCCCAATACCAACAGATTCTCTGGCTTCTCACGCAACTCCCAGATGTTGTCAGAGGTGTAGTAGTCAATGTTATCAACACCCTTAATCGGCGGAACGAAAGGCCGCGCACCGGTGGCAATCACGATGTTCTTGGTAGTTAGTACGCGATCTCCGACCTTGACGCGGAAGGGATCGACAATAGTGGCTTCACCCTGAATGCAATCCACGCCCAAGCCGGAATAACGCTCTACCGAATCATGCGGCTCAACCGTTTTTACCACCGATTGGATGCGTTCCATGACTTTGCCGAAGTCGACCTGCTTGTTGTCCAGGCTCAGTCCGAACTCATTGGCGCGATCCAAATAATGCGCCATTTTCGCGGAACGGATCAATGCCTTGCTCGGTACGCAGCCGGTGTTCAGGCAGTCGCCGCCCATCTTGTGTTTTTCGATCAGCGATACATTGGCTTTCACCGCAGCGGCTATGTAAGAAGTCACTAATCCGGCAGATCCCGCGCCGATCACCACCATGTTGCGGTCATAGTTGGTGGGCTTGTCGAATTTGGCGAAGACTTTTCGCGCCTTGATGGCCGACATGATTTTCTTGGCAATCAAGGGGAACAAGCCAAGCAGGACAAAGGAAGCAATCAAACCGGGCGATAAAATACCCGCTGGAGAATCGAGTTGCCCTAATTGGGTGCCGGCGTTGACATAGACAATGGTGCCGGGAAACATGCCTAATTGACTAACCCAAAAGAAGGTGCGGGCTTTAATCGGGGTTAATCCCATGACCAGATTGATCACGAAGAAGGGAAACAGCGGCACCAGGCGTAGGCCGAACAAATAGAAAGCGCCTTCTTTTTCCACACCGGCGTTTATAGCTTTCAACGAGTCGCCGAACTTACCCTGGACCCAATCCCGCAATGCCAGACGCGACACCAGAAAGGCTAGCGTTGCGCCGATGGTGCTGGCAAACGATACCAGTATGGTTCCCTCGACGACGCCGAACAATGCGCCCGCCAGCAATGTCATCACTGCGGCGCCGGGAAGCGAAAGTCCTGTCACGGCCACGTAGATGATGAAAAAATACAACGCTGCCTTGATGGGGAAATCGTCGGCAAAGCCTTGGAAAGTTTCCCGTTGCTCCTTAAGGTATTCAAAGCTGAGGAACTGCCCCAGGTCGAAAACGAAAAAAGCGGCAATGAGCGCGGCAAAGACAAGGATGATCCCGAGCTTTTTGCTAGACATAACATAGATCCGTAATAAATGGGTGATAAAAGCAAGTGGATCAATAGACCACATATCCCTTAGGATAGTTCAATTTGATCGGGAAAAACTGTTATCGGTTTTCTCTATTACGTGCATAAACTCCCATTTGGACTTGAGAATTACTCCGTGAGCGACACAAATCTTCGACGCTATCCGCAAACCCGTCTGCGCCGATTAAGGGCAAAGGATTTCTCCCGGCGCCTGGTGCGGGAAACCCAACTTAGTACCAACGATTTGATTTATCCGATGTTTGTTTTGCCGGGTTCGAAACAGCGGCAGGCAGTTGTATCCATGCCGGGTATCGACCGGCTGTCTATTGATCTGTTGCTGCAGGAAGCAGAAACGCTTGCCGAACTTGGCGTTCCGGCGCTTGCCCTGTTTCCGGTGACGCCAGCGGAAGATAAATCTGAAGATGCCCGCGAGGCCTATAACCCAGAGGGCTTGGCTCAGCAGGCAGTGAAAGCGGTAAAAGCGCGATTTCCGGAACTGGGGGTGATCACCGATGTGGCGTTGGACCCTTTCACCTCTCACGGCCAAGACGGCCTGATAGACCAAAATGGCTATGTGTTGAATGATGCCACGGTGGACGTACTGGTCAAGCAGGCGTTATCCCATGCGGAAGCCGGAGCGGATGTCGTCGCCCCCTCGGATATGATGGATGGCCGTATAGGAAGAATTCGCACCGCTTTGGAGTCGGAGAAATTTGTCAATACCCAGATATTGGCCTATTCCGCCAAGTATGCCTCTGCCTACTATGGGCCGTTCCGCGATGCGGTCGGCTCTGCCGGAAACTTGGGCAAGGGCAGCAAAAACAGCTACCAAATGGACCCGGCAAATAGCGATGAGGCGCTGCAGGAGATCGCCTTGGACCTGCAAGAAGGTGCGGATATGATCATGGTCAAACCGGGCATGCCCTACCTGGATATTGTAAGGAAAGCGAAGGACCGGTTTCAGGTGCCTACCTTTGTTTATCAGGTCAGTGGCGAATATGCCATGCATGTGGCGGCGGCCGAACAGGGTTGGCTGGATCGGCAATCCGTTATGCTGGAAGCGCTGACCTGCCTGAAACGCGCCGGTGCGGATGGCATTCTGACCTATTTTGCCAAACAGGCAGCCGAAGTCTTAAAGAGCCACTAGACTAGCTAATAGACAGACTCTTCCATAACAATTGACAATACCTGCGGGGGTAACGATGCCAAAGGCAGCGAAGGATACCGAGAATACCAACGACGCTGTAGCCGAACAACCGATTGATATCACCAATACCGAATATTACTTCAACCGGGAATTAAGCCATCTGGAGTTCAATGCCAGGGTTTTATACCAAATCAAGGATAAGTCCCATCCATTACTCATGCGGCTGATGTTCAGTAGCATCTTCAGTAGCAATATGGATGAGTTTTTTGAAATACGCGTTGCCGGGCTGAAGCAGCAAATTAAGTATGGCCGGGAAGTAATCGGCCCGGACGGTATGTCTCCGGCTCAGGTATTGACCCAGCTATCACAGAAAAACCATGAACTGGTTGCCGAGCAATACCAATTGTTGAATAACGATTTAATTCCGGCATTGCAGGAAGAAGGCATACATTTTCTTCGCCGCTCGGACTGGACGGCGGAACAGAAGGCTTGGGTGGCAGAATATTTCGAAGAAAATGTATTGCCGGTGATTAACCCGATCGGGCTTGATCCCAGTCACCCGTTTCCAAGACTGGTCAACAAGAGTTTGAACTTTATCGTCGAACTGGACGGCAAAGATGCGTTTGGCCGGGAAACCGGCATGGCCATTGTACCTGCCCCGCGTTCCTTGCCGCGATTGGTGAAGCTTCCGGACGAGATCGCCACTGACGGCGATTGCATGGTATTCCTGTCCTCAATCATTCATGCCCATGCCGACGACCTTTTCCCCGGCATGATTGTCAAAGGTCTGTATCAGTTCCGTATTACCAGAAACGCGGACTTGGTATTGGAAGAAGATGACATGGAAGACCTTGCAAAGGCGCTTCGGGGCGAATTGTTGAGCCGCCGTTTTGGTGAAGCCTGCCGGATGGAGGTTGTCGACAACTGCCCGGAAGAGTTTGTCCAGTTTCTGCTCAAAGAGTTTGGCTTAACCGAGAGCGAATGTTACCGGGTTGACGGACCGGTGAATCTAGCCCGAATGATGGAAGTTAACAGTTTAGTGGATAGACCGGATTTGCATTATCCAGGCTTTACTCCAGGATTGCCCAATATCTTGAAACACAAGAAAAACTATTTTGGCGCTATTGCCAAGAAAGATATTCTGTTGCTCCATCCATTCCAGAGCTTTACTCCTGTTGTAGACCTGCTGCGTCAAGCGGCGCGCGATCCCAACGTACTGGCAATTCGCCAGACCCTATACCGCTCCGGCAGCAAATCGGAAATCGTTGCTGCCCTGGTAGATGCGGCGCGAAGCGGTAAGGAAGTGACTGCCGTTATCGAACTTCGAGCGCGGTTTGACGAAGCGGAAAATCTGGAACTTGCCAGTCGTTTGCAGGAAGCCGGCGTCATTGTGGTTTATGGTGTGGTGGGATATAAGTGCCACAGTAAAATGATGATGATCGTCCGCAAGGAAGAAGGCGAACTGAAACACTACGTCCACCTTGGCACCGGAAACTATCATTCCGGCAACGCTAAACTTTATACCGACTATAGCCTGTTGACTTGCGATGCATCTCTCGGTGAAGACGTACACCGGATCTTCCAACAGCTTACCGGTATGGGTAAAGCCTTAAAAATCAAAAAATTGTTCCATGCACCCTTTACCCTGCATGCCAGAATGATCGATTTAATCAACCGCGAAGCAGAAAATGCAATTGCCGGCAAGAAGGGCTATATACGGGCCAAAATGAATGCGTTGACTGAGAAACAGGTGATTGAGGCGTTATACCGAGCATCCCAGGCTGGCGTGGAAGTTGACCTGATCGTCCGTGGTATTAGTTGTTTGCGCCCCGGTATTCCAGGCGTCTCGGAAAATATTCGGGTTCGGTCTATCGTCGGGCGATTCCTTGAGCATACCCGGGCATTCTGCTTCTACAACAAAGGCAAGACCGAAGTGTATGCTTCCAGTGCCGACTGGATGGTGCGTAACCTGCTCAACCGGGTGGAAACCTGCTTCCCGATTGAAAAACCGGAGCTGGCGGAGCGGGTGTTCGATGAGCTAGGCGCTTATCTCAAAGACAATACCAATGCCTGGACTTTAGGAGCTGACGGCGTGTACAGCAAAGTGGAAGCGGCCGAAGGCGAAGAACTGTTTTCGGCTCAAAACTTCTTATTGGCGGAGCTTTCCTAGCAAACTGAAGTCTGACGATCTCACAGGGATGCTTTTCGGCATCCCTGGTGTAGTTTTCGTTACTGGCGCCCCTACTCAGAGCGATAGACGCAACCAAATTTCGGCAGCCTGGCGGTTTTTTTGTATTGGTGGCTATCCATGGTTTTGATGATGCGGTGCAGCATCCTCACGGCACGGTGGATATAAGGGCCTTTGTTCAACATGACGCATTCCGCGCGTTGCGCCATCGCCGCATCGGTAATTTCCGAGCGGGTCGGTTGGCCTTCCTTCGCCAGGGATTCCAGCACCTGGGTTGCCCAGATCGCCGGAATATGGGCGGCGGCGCAGAGCCAAAGAATCTCTTCCTGTTTTTCGGCCATTTGCCGCCAGCCGATTTCAACCCCTAGATCTCCCCGCGCCACCATCACCCCGACGCGTTGGCTGCGCATGGCCGTGAGCAGTAAATCCGGCAGGTTTTCGAAAGCCCTTTTGGTCTCGATTTTGAGAATAACGCCGATATGTTCGCAGTCGCGGTCTTTTAGTTCCTTTTGCAGGGTTTCGACGTCTTCTGAAGTGTTGACAAAACTCAAGGCAATTAGATCCGCGACTTCACAAACGGTTTCTAGATCTTCAATATCTTTTGAGGTCAGCCCGGAAATCGGCAACTCGCTATCGGGAAAGTTGATGCCCTTTTCGGTTTTTAGTTTCCCGCCGCCCTCCGGTGCTTCGGTAATGCGCAATAGTAGTGAACCTTCCTCTTTCGCGATCACTTCGCCGGTGAACTTCCCGTCGTCCATTTTAATCCGGTGGCCGATTTCCGGGGCGGCGAGTGCTTCCGGAACTCCGCAGGAAACGGTCGCAGGGATCAAGATCGTACCGTCGGCATCCAGTTTTGCGTGGCTGGCAATTTGCTCTTCGGCAATCAGTTTTAGTTGATCCCCCACCTGTAAAGCGAGAAAGTTCTCTTTGGCAGGTAGCTCGCCTACGGAAGCCATGATCTGGCTCTTCGGCAGATGCAGGATAATCGTCTGCCCCGTTTCAAAGTAGGTCCCGGCAGGTAACTGTGCATACAGAATTCCATCTCTGGCTTCGGTGACCCGTAAGCGGCGGCGTTTGCCTCTGGTATCGCTTAGCTGCAGTTCCAGTACCTGTTCCATTTGTGGTGTCCAACGGCAGGTAAGCGGCACCAGGGTGGCTTTTTCCGGTAGTTTCGGCGGTTGCTCAGTGCAGTAGAAAACCACTTTGCCGGGTTCCAGCGTATGGCCACGGTTGTCTTTGGGGATTTTACCTTTTATCACGCGGGGGCCTTGGGGCATTTCCCCGGTGCGCAACTTCGGTCCGGCCAAATCCATCATGATTCGGCAGGGGATATCAAGAGAGTCGCTTAATGCCCGAACTCTTTGTGCAATGCGTTTCCAAACCGCCGGGGAATCATGGGCGCAGTTAATTCTGGCCAGATTCATTCCCGATGACAAAAACTGCTCGATCATACTGTCATCGGTCGCCGCTTCCGCCGGCATGGTCACCATGATACGGGTATGGCGGTTCTCCGGGCGCGCGCCAAATAGATCATCCGAGTTCGCTTCCAGGTTCTCGCGGCCTTGCAACATCGGATCTTCATCCAGCAGTTGAGCGAAGTTGTTGCTGTTGCCAAGGAGTTGCTCCAGCAACGATCTGATACGTTGCAACTGCGGCCTGATGGCGGCTTCGGAGCGGCCTAGGGAACTCAGCCCAACCCGCGCCAGTTCATTCTGCAATGGCGACCGGTCCTGACAACGAAATGCGATGTAGTCCACCAGATTGCTGGCGCAGAGCCTGTTCTGCGGATGGATTTGAGCAAGCTCCGGCTGATAACGGCGATGAAATTCCGCCATTTCGGCGATGATGGTGTCAAGCTCATCAATAAGGGGAAATAGACTGGAATGCATGTATCGGGCTCGGGATTAGTCGATTAAATCTTAATTGAGTTGGTTAAAATACTTGAGATTTAGAATGGTTGGCAACTACCTGCATAATAGCCTTGAAAAGCATCTTTAATTCATGTGCTAGATCAGCATCCTTGCAGAAGGTGGTGAGCAACCTGTGAAAAGAATCTTGAAACCCGGAAAATGGAAGAACAGCACTGGCTGGATACGCTTCCCTCTCTTGAGTCGTTCAAACGAGGCAAGAGTGTTCCATTAATGGAAGTTGAAAAATGGCTAGCTTCATGAGAGACAGAAAGCGAGAGAGACGCTCCTGAGATATGAGGTATAGAATTAAGGGATATGCTCTTGGCTACGCGCGACATATCCCTATTTTTAATGTAAAGCTATGCATCTGCCCTATGCTGTTATTTAACCATCAGAGTTATTTGAGTGCTTAAAAAACACCGTTGGCATTTCGAATATCGCCACCACTCATCCAAGCGTAGAATCGCATAAATCCATCGAGCGGTTGAATCGAGTCCCAGTGTTCTACGATTTTTCCGTCTTCAATCCTCCAGGTATCAATAATGTTCATCCCTTTCTGATCGTTTCCTCGATCTTCTTTTTTAAGCGTTGCGTGGGAGTGAAAAACCACATAATCCCCATCCGCATAGATATGTTTTACGTCGTAAGTGTAATCTGGATAATCCTGGACGAACTCCCGGAGGAATCCGACTAAGCCTTCGATCCCATCAGGGAGATTTCTATTGTGCTGAACATATAAGTCGTTGTTATAGTTTTCCAAAACATAGTCAAAGTTGTGATTGTTCATTATGTTCTGCACAAATGCAGTTATCAGTTTTACGTTAGCCAACTCCTTGTCTGACCAACCGTCTTTCTGCAATGTTTCAAAATTAACGATAAGTTTTTCTGTGTTCTGATTATCGGCTGGGGCGTTCGTGCAGCCCACCAAAAAAATTGCTACTAATATGATTTTCCACATGACTCGTCTCCTATTAGGATGTTTTAAAAGTGATTTTCTAATGATTGCGATCTTTTTTGAACGTGTGTTTGTTCGGCTAAGATCAGTCATTGGTTACTGTATTTGGTTATAGTATATAAAAGTAACTAGAATTACAATGAGGAACTTTTTGATAACTAGGTTACGTTTTGATAACCAAGTTAGGTGACAATTAATGGGTGATCTTTAACTCTGAGTGGCGTCGCCGGTAATCGTGACTGAGTTCCTGGAGCTTGCGTCGCTGGGCGGAGGAAGTTCTCTTTGAGTTTCTACTTTTTTAAGTCAACCAGGCAGCGGTTGAACTACTTTACTTTTGCCGATACCGTTACACCTCTATGGATAAGGATACGCAAATAATAAACAAGCAATTAACCAGGCGCTCAAGCAAGGGTGCAGGCTAATCCCGTTTACCGCTTTATGGTGCACTTTGGCCAGACATCCGCTCGTTGTTTAGACGTTATAGCTAAATAAATATGCTGAGATTCGAAAAAATAGATTTCAGTAAGAATCTTGAAGTTTGTGTAAGCTTTCGAGAGGACTCGCATCGTGTTAGTTTTCCCGATAGTGATGACTGGGATAGATACTGGAAACCTGCTGAGTATGTCGGGTGGCTAAAGCTGCATGCAGTTAAATATCCGGATGGAGCCGTGCATATTTGGTCAGGCCCGACAATCATAGGACAGCTCGAGTTCGCCTATGGTGGCGATAATGGTCACGTAAATTTATATTACCTGATCCCTTGTGAACGAAGGAAAGGCCTGGGTCGCTTGGCCCATGATTTTATCTGTCATACGTTGTTGCAACATGGTTGTACAACTGCAAGTCTTCGCGTTAGCCCATCCAACCATAGAGCTGTAAAATTCTATGCTCGTACAGGTTGGCAAGACCAAGGAGCAGATCAAAAATACCCGCAGGTTAATTTGTACAAGCTGGTGTTATAGCAACGCCTCGGTATTGATCAACCCCTATTAAGTGAGCACCCTGATTTGGATACCCTCAATTAAGAGAAATCGAGTGCTGCATCTAGAGTAGAGTACATACCTGCTTATTATCCGGAGGCTCCTCTAACGACTGAGCGACTTTATCATGTTACGAATAATGGCAACCACAGGCTCTCGGACCAACTATCCACTGCACTTGGGCTGCTTTTGGCGTTGTAAAGGGCAAAGTAGTTGATTGAAACTGAACGATTAATTCTTATAAAACCGAAACTAAGCGATAACGATATCTTTTCTGAAATCCTATCTTGCCCCGTGCAGACAAAATTTCTTCCTAACGGAGCGCCATACAGCGCAGCGCAGCAAAAGGATTACCTTAGAAACCGAATTAATCACTGGGAAAAAAGTGGTTTCGGCACCTTCATTATCGTTAAGCGCGAAAACTCAAGGGTTAAGTTAGGCTTTGTGGGTGCGGAGTTTGCTCCAAACCCTCAATATGTCGATATTCGATTTGCCATTGCAAAACAGTTTGAAGGGAAAGGGTACGTTACGGAGGCGGTGCATGCTCTGGTAAGTTGGTTTTTTGAAAACACCAACTTTTCTAAGTTGTATGGAGTTGCTGTGAATGAGAATTATGCTTCTAAAGCGGTTCTACGTAAAATCGGCATGAAACCGGAAAAGAACGTTAATCTCTATCATTGCGAAGGGCTGGACAACTTCAGTTTAGAGTCCCCTTAAATAGCGCCACTCGAGAGCTGCCTTGCATTTATCTGACGTGTTAATTGTATACGGCTTATACAGCTTGATTGTTCACCAACCGTTGGACTGCGAGAAATACAAGCTTTACTAATCTGACAGAAAACGTTTTTTCACCGCTGCCAGAGTCTCTGCCAGATATTCGGAGAGTTCGAAGGCGGTGTCGTTTTTACTCGCGGCTTGGTTATCCTGTAAGTTGGTCCGCAGTTGTTTTATATAGGGCAGTCCGGTGCAGGCGATCGTTGACAGAATGGTTGCCACACCGGCTTGACTTAAACCGATCACCGTGAGCGGGCGGCAACCAAAAAACTGACTAATGATGGGAGTTTGTACCAAGGCCAGCATTGCCGCCAAAGAACCGGCGCTGGTCAGCAATACCAGCCGGCTTCCTTTACTCACCAATAGCGTCTGTCCCAATTGGGTGCCGACCAAAGTGAGCAAGGCGACCGTGCCGGCACTTCGCTCCGTGCCAAGCCAGCGCGCCACGTACCAGCTTATGGTCGTAGAACCTGCGGTAACCAAGGCCCGCCATTTAATATCGTTTTCCAACGCACCGCCCAACATGGAAGCCGAATCCATTTGCGCCAGTTGCTCCGGGGGAAGGTTGCCGGTACGGCGCAACGCGACTGCCAAGGCAGGCAAAACATCCGTTAACAGATTGACCAGCAATAGCTGCCGCGCATTGATGGGAGAGCCGCCACTGGCCAGACCGGCAAACAAAGTGAAGCCAATTTCCCCTAAATTGCCGCCGACCAAGAGTGCGACAGCATCCTTCACCGAAGACCAAAGGGCTTTACCTTCGTACACCGCTTCTACGATAGTTTCGATACGCTCGTCCACTACCAGCAAATCAGCTGCCGCTCTTGCTGACGCAGTGCTCTTTTCGCCTAAGGCAATACCTACATCGGCTAAGCGAATGGCCGGGGCATCGTTGGTGCCGTCGCCGGTCATGGCCACTACCTGATTCAGGTTTTGCAATGCGGTCACAATCCGGGCTTTTTGGGCCGGGGTAACTCGGGCAAACACTGAGATGGAAGCAATTTTTTCCGCCAGTTCACCATCGCTCAATTTGTCCAGGTCAGGCCCGGTAAGTACACCTTGGGCATTCTTCAATTGCAGTTGTTTGGCGATGGCGATTGCCGTTGTCGGATGATCTCCCGTGATCATTTTCACTTCGATACCGCACCGGGATAGGGTTTCTACAGCCTTACAGGCTGTTGCCCGTACCGGATCTGAAATGCCGATAAAACCTCGGAATGTCAGGTCGTGTAAATCGCGATCCTTGAGTTTTTTCTTGTCGATCCGCACCGAACGCTCAACCACGGCTAGCACCCGCAAACCGCGCTCCGCAAGTCTGTGGCTGTGCCGTTCCAGCTTGTAGCGGTAGTTGTCACTTAAGGTGGTGACTTTGCCGTCGCGAAAATAGCTTGTGCATTTGGGAAGCAGTATTTCTGGTGCGCCTTTGACGCAGATGCGGTTTGTCCCTTCTATTTCCGATCCCAGAGTGGCATGGAAGCCTCTTTCGGATTTAAACGGCAATTCGTTGATCCGCTGCCAGTTCTTTAACGACGACTCGACAATGTCGTGGCGCTTAGCGCCTTCAATAAGTGCCTGGTCGGTGTAGTGCGGCAGACTGTCTTGATTGCTGCCATCCGGGGTAGCTCTTAATGCCAGCCGCAGAATGGATAGTTGGGCAGCGCCGGGAGCTTCGATGGAATGAATCTCCAGTCCGTCGCTAATTGCCTGTACCTGCAACTTGCCTTCGGTCAGTGTGCCGGTTTTATCGGCGCATAGTACATTGATCCTTCCCAGTGCTTCGATTGCGCGCGGGTTGCGGGCTAACGCTCCGATGTTCGATAGCCGTTTGGCCGCGCCAAGCTGGGCCATGGTAGCGAGTAGAGGTAAGCCTTCGGGTACGGCGGCGACGGCTAGACTGACCCCGCCGGAAATCATTTCAGCGGTCGGTTGATTGCGTGCAATCCCCGAGGCCATCACCGCCAGTCCGCTAAATGCCGCCATGGGTGCGGTTAAATCCGTGATCGAATCCAGCCGGGCTTCTACCCCGGTCGCTCTGGCTTTGTTGGGACGCAGCATTAAACCCCGGTGCGCTTCGGTATCCTGGCCGATAGCAATTACCAGTGCTTTTCCTGTACCCGCCGCGATCGTGGTTCCGGCGTAGAGCATGGAACTGCGGTCGGCAATAATCATGGAATAGTTCGGTCGGGTATGTTTTTTTACCGGAACGGACTCGCCCGTTAAACTGGATTCATCCACCTCCAAAGCTTTGCTGTAGACTACCCGGCAGTCGGCAGGCACCACTTCACCTGCTTCCAAGTAAAGAATATCGCCAACCACAGTTTGGTCTACCGGATGCAGTTGGGTTGTTCCGTCGCGAACAATTCTGACCGGAGCTGCCTCTTGCTTGTCTAGCGCCGAGAGGGAAGATTCGGTTCGATAGCGCTGATAAGCGCCGATTGCGGCATTCAATACCACAACGCTGGAAATCATCCCGGCATCGGTCAAAGCCCCGGTCAACGCCGAAAGACCGGCGCCCGCCACCAGTATTGGTGCCAACGGGTTGGCCAGCTCTTCAACGAACGTCGCGCTTAACTGCTGCCAAGGGCTTGGTGTGGTATCAACGAAAGGTACATGCTTTTCGAGCGCGAGTTGCTGGCTGATCCCGTCTAGCGAGCTATGCAGTTTATCCATTGCGGTTTTAGCGGGCAACGCATGCCAGGGAGTGGGGTCTTTTTGAATGCCCGCGGGGATAGGTTTTAGATGCCTGCCATTGCGAATACCGTTGAGCAAGGCCGCGAAAGTGGTGAGACTGGCGGCAAGCTTTACCCGCTGCAGCGTGGATCTTTCCAGCTGCCGTAAGGATAGTATCATGCCGCTGAAGGCTTCGATTTTGGCCAGATCGATGCTCTGTTTGACATTTTTCCGCGCGGCGCAGATAGCTTCCAATAACAAGATGCCATCTTCCAATCCTTGTGCGCTAAGTAAATCTGCCCCCCAAGGGATGGTCGGCCCGATACGTAAGCCGAGACTGATATTCGCGGCTTGCAAACCCGCGGATTGTTTTGCAGAGATATAGGCAACCCCCAAGTTGCGTTCGCGTAGCTGGCTGAATTCGGCCAGGGTCGCATTGCCCTGGATCTCCAAATCGGCATGGGTCCACAGCTTGGATTTGCCTCCCCGGTGGACAATGGCAAGCTGCAGTCCAGCCTCCCTCAGCCGGGAAACCACCAGTTCGGCAACACTGTCTACCACGGAAAAAACCCCGACAATCGCGACCGGGATTTCCTGCCGGGTCAGACCGAGAAATGACAGGCCCTCCATCTCCAGCAGTTTGGCATCAATCGCCGTATGGAAATTCGGCGCCAATTGATCCAGAGCTAACGGCGCAAGTTGGTATTCTTCGTCAGCGGTGGTTTCCAATGGCCGCTCCGGATCAAACAAAGATTCCACCCGGGAAGTAACTTCGTTAATGTCGATATCCAGCAGTCGATGAATGTAGCTTACGGCCCCGCGCCTGGCGTTTAGCAGTTCGGCATCAATGGCGAGTACTTTTATCTTGTCCAAATGCCGAAGCGCCCATTTATCCATCACCAGTATGTTGTGACGGATAAGAAGTTGGCTGACTTCCGTGACAAAGCCCTCTCGTCCCACCAAAGCGGGTTTCGGCGTGGTACTGAAAACCGGAGTGGAGGCCTGCTCAAAGCTATGACTGGCAACCAGGCCGAAACTAAAAGCCCCCAGAGTCATTTGCGAGGTATCGTCGATATAGTCGTCCAACTGACCGGAAACCGTGGGCATGGATTCGACATCGGATAACTCCACTTGCCAGGCTTCCGATAACACAGGGTCGCCGCATAGCGCCGGTTCCCAGCGGCGCCAGATGGCTTGTCTTGCCCGGATTTCTTTGAGCTGTTGATACTGAAAAACCATATCGGTGATCGACCCGCTCCAACCGCTGAGTACGCCTTCTCCCAGCGCCTTGGTGAGTGACAGCAGGAGCTCGGTATTGCCGGTACCGATGGTTTTTTGCAGGGGGTTGCGAATTTCCGGAAAGGATTCGGCTGCGGTATTGAGTGCGGCCAACTGCACCCATGCGGGAGCTTGCGCCAACCGTTGCAAGGATTGCGGAAGTAATCGAATCGCCGTGCCGGCACAGAGTCCGGCACAGCTTGCCCCCAGTTCTATCCAGGTGCGCAGCACAGGTTCCTGTTCGCCGGGGTAGCTCGAGGGGCTGTGGAAAGCGGTGTCATCCAGGCCGATTTGCTTTTCCAACCGCTGAACATGTTCGATGACTTGGCCTGCATCGAGTTGCGAGGTATCGAAACTGACAATGAGCTTATTCAGAAATTTGTTCAGGCTTAGCCAATAAATACCGGTGATCGGAACCAGCTCCTGGGTCAGTATCTTTTCGAATCGCTGCAGCTGATGACTGTTGAAAGCGCGAAGTTCAATATGGATGCGGTCTTCGTTCGTCCAGATTCTGTGTTGATGGTGACGAATGAGTTCAAACGTATTTTTTATCGTTGACAGCAGGTTGAAAGCCATAGTGACTCGGTAATGCCTTAATACATCGCAAGTGGAATTAAAGCTACCCTCATCGGAGACAGGGAACAACCACACATCAATCGAAAACTGCTGGGAAAATGACCTGCACCAAGATTGCCCGGAGTACAGATGTAAAATCTGGTTGGATGACTACGCATGCCTTGATTGGCAAGTTTAGTTCCGTCGCAATGATGGTCCGCGGATACAGCATGGCCGCGATCCATACCGAACTATATACCGCTTCCCATCCGAATCCGCCGATTTGGCGTAATTACAAAGGTTACCGTTAGCTACGTTATGTTTCGTTTTGTAAGTGCTTGATTCCATTCGAATGGTTCAGGGCTATACTCGGAAAAACTGAAGCTTGCCTGTCGAGAAACCGGGATTGCCTATGTTGCCGTTTAGAAGTTTTTTGAATCATTGGATTGTCAAACTCACACTGACTTCTTTACTGACGTTGGCAATGGGCGGCGCGATGGCTGCCGTATCCCAGGAAGACCGGCAGCTTTCCGTTCAGCTGCTGCAGCACAGCGGCATGGATAGCCTGATTGCGCAGTATCCCGATATCGTAAAATCCAGTTTACGGCAAAAGGTCCGGCATCTTGGCGCACCTACCGCTATGGCCACTGCCTTGGAACAGCGGGTTGACGGTGCTTTTAATCAGGATCAGATTCTCAACCGTATCTGTAGCCGAATTGCCGAGCAATTATCGACGCAGGAAATGCAGCAGGTCGTTCACTGGTTTGAATCGCCAATCGGGCAGAAGATACTTGCTGCGGAATTGGACGAAGTTACTGAGGACGAGTACGTGCACCTTCAAACCCAGTTGGATAGCTTGACCAATCGCTATCAAGGTTCGGATCGGGAACAGCTCTTTGTTTCCTTTGACCGCGCGACGGCCGCGACTGAAAATATGCTGAATTCCACAGTAGCCATCGAATTGTCAATGGCCGCAACCTTGTATTCCGTATTTAAAGGAGAGGATGTTCCTGATTTCGCGGAGCTGCGCCAGCTGGTGGAAAACCGCCGCACAGTCCTGCGAGGTAGAATCGGCCAACAGGTCTATCTCAACTATTTATATACCTACCGC
Organism: Hahella sp.; assembly: GCA_028280065.1. GTDB lineage: Bacteria > Pseudomonadota > Gammaproteobacteria > Pseudomonadales > Oleiphilaceae > Hahella. The sequence goes on along the minus strand of JANQMN010000004.1, from coordinate 222,122 downwards.
GACTTATCGCTGCAAGATCTCCAGGGTTACATCGCCTTTGCCGGGAGTGAAACCGGGCAACGATTTGTGCAGGTTGTAAATGACTCCGTCTATAATGTTCTCGCTGAGCAGAGCGAGAAGTTGGGGATGCAGCAGGAGAGTTAATTCCACCAATCTCTTTATCTGTAGCCTAATCCGCGCTGATAGTCAGTTTCGTTTTTCCCTCAACAGCCAGCAAAATCCAATTCAAGAATTCAAGTCAGAAGTGGAGCAAATAGATGCAGGTCTCTACAAGTATCGAAATTGCCAAACCCAAGGTAATCGTTTGGACCGCCATCACAGATATCGAAAACTCTGCAAAAATGATCTCAAGCATTATCTCCATTGAACTGTTGCAAAAACCGGATAATGGGTTGGTCGGTTTAAAGTGGCAGGAGACCCGAAAAATGTTCGGTAAAGAGGCTTCGGAAACTATGTGGATAACCGAAGCCCAAGAGAATGCGTTTTATGCGACTCGGGCAGAAAGTCACGGCTCAGTCTATGTCTCCAGATTGTCCTTGCAAGACAGCGGGTCAGGCTGCATTTTGACCATGGCATTTTCCGGGGAAGCACAATCGTTGGTCGCGAAAATTCTCTCGCTGGTGATGGGCTTTTTTATCAGGGGTTCGGTGGAAAAAGCGATACAACAGGATCTTGCGGATATAAAGAAGTATTTGGAAAAAGACCAAACTTAATAAAGATTGATAGTTCCACGAGACCAGTGGGCTCTTTACTTCGATGATGCTTTTCCCTAGTTTTTTATGAGTGTTCTTTGTGAAATCCAGTAAAACAATTACCTTAAGAACCCAAAGAACAACGATAGAAATTCTTGGCGAGTCTGCTGCAGGTCTTATGCTTGATTTCTATCTGAGTAATAAAGAACACCTGACCGTATGGGAACCGCAGCGCTCAGAACAATTCTATACTCTCGAAAACTGGCGTAAGTCGCTTCGGGAGAATCAAGCGTTGCTGGAGTCTAAGAAAGGATTCCGTTTTTCTGCGTTAAACCACGACAGGACTGAGGTGGTAGGCCAGTGCAACTTTAGCAATGTGGTACATGGCGCTTTCCAGGCTTGTAATCTTGGCTATGCGATAGCAAGTAAATACCAGGGCCAAGGAATGATGTCTGAGATTCTAACAGCCTGTCTTGGCTATATTTTTGATGAGCAGAATTTGCATCGCGTCATGGCGAATCATATGCCAAGCAATATACGAAGCGCAGCATTGCTAGAACGGCTTGGCTTCGAAAAAGAAGGTTATGCCAAATCTTGTTTAATGATCAACGGCAGGTGGGAAGATCACGTGCTCACTGCCAAAATTAATCCAAAGCATTTTGATGCTGTTTAGTAATAAAAAGGGAGTCGTTTTGCTTTCAAGGTTAATATTTCTTAGCAGTTTATTAGTGTCCTTATCCTCACTGGCCGTGACGGAGCGTGTAGCCAACGACGGCCAACTCGTCATGCAGGATGTCCCAGAGATTCCACAGACCCTCGTCGAGGAAATGAATCGATACCAGAATGTCCGCTCAGCGCCGTTTGTCGATTTCTCTAAAGACGGCAATGGGATCTATATCTACACCCGATTTGCCGATACTTATCAACTTCATCGTGTTGCGAAAGCCGCTGGCATGCGTACCCAGCTCACCTTTTTTAAGGAGCCGATCAGCAGGGCGGTTCGGCAGCCGGGCGGTGATTTGGTTGCCTTCACAATGGATGCCGGAGGAAATGAATATTCGCAGATATTTTTACTAGATCCAGCAAACGGGGAAAGCCAAATGTTAACCGATGGCGAGTCTCGAAACAGCGGAATCAGGTGGAGTCATCATGGCAGGAAAATCGCGTACTCCAGTACCAAGCGGGATGGACGTTCAAATGATATCTGGGTGATGGATGTTAACAATCCGAAGAACGACAGCCTTGTCGTGGAAGCTAAAGATGGAAGTTGGTGGGGCGCAAGTGACTGGGATAGCCGCAATCAACACTTGCTGGTTGGGCAATACGTTAGCGCATCGGATTCACGAGTTTATCGGGTAGATGCGGCAAGTGGAGAAAAGACCCTGCTTGAAGGTAATGCAACAACCCCATCAATCAATTATGCCTATGCATTTTCTGACAACGATGCGGGATTCTTCTTTACTACCAACCAAAAGAGTGAGTTCACACAGTTGGCTTACCGGGAGTTTGAGACCAATGAGCTAACCCTTATCACCAGGGATATCGCCTGGGATGTTGATCAGTTTGTTTTGTCGAAAGACCTTAGCCAAGCCGCCTTTGTAGTCAACGAAGATGGTATAGACAGTTTGTATCTGTTAGATCCTAAAAGTTTCAACTTTAAAAAGGTCAATACCATTCCTGTTGGAATAATTCGATCACTTGCCTTTTCCCCCGATGGTCAAAACCTGGCGGTTACTTTGAATACAGCGCAAACACCAAGTGATGTATTCATGTTAAAGCTATCTTCAGCCCTCGACTTTGGCGAACTAAAACGGTGGACCTATAGCGAAGTAGGCGGGTTGGATACCGAAAAGTTCACTCTGCCTGAGTTGATTCGATATAAGAGTTTCGATGAACGCGACATCCCCGCATTCGTTTACAAACCCGATAAAAAGGGGCCGCATCCTGTGATTATTACCATACATGGTGGTCCTGAAGCGCAGTATCGGCCTAGCTTTAGAAGTACGGTGCAAACCTGGATAGACAACATAGGCGCCGCAGTTATCGCACCGAATGTAAGGGGCTCATCCGGTTACGGCACGGAATACTTAAATTTGGATAATGGGTTCAAACGGGAAGACTCGGTAAAAGATATCGGCGCTTTGCTCGATTGGATCGAATCGCAGCCGGATTTAGACGAGAACCGAGTCGCCGTTATCGGCGGCAGCTATGGTGGTTACATGGTGCTTGCGTCCGCAATGTACTATAGTGAACGGTTAAAAGCAGCCGTCGATGTCGTCGGAATCTCAAACTTTGTGACCTTTTTGCAGAACACCAAGGACTATCGGCGCGACTTACGGCGTGTCGAGTATGGGGATGAACGCGACCCTGAGATGTATGAGTTTCTCCAAAAAATCAGCCCCAGTAACAACGTTGACAAGATCAATGTTCCGATGTTCGTCGTGCAAGGACAAAACGATCCCAGAGTACCCGTCACTGAAGCGGAACAAATCGTCAAAGCACTACGAGAAAACGGAAAACCGGTCTGGTACATGAATGCGCTCAACGAAGGACATGGCTACCGCAAGAAAGAGAACCGGGATATTTATCAGCAAGCGGTTGTGTTGTTTTTTAGAACGTTTTTGTAAAAGAGGCCGAAAGCGATGTCTAGGGTGAGTCACCCGTCTAGCCGAAATTGCCAGCAGGGTGGCCCACTTTTCCTGCACCTACTTGGCCTATTTCTCTCATTTGTGACCTTTTTTATTTCCTCTACCCCTATTTTCTTGTTAACAGCCCGTATAAGAACTATTATCATATTTAGCGGTTTATATATGAGCTTTTAAAGTGTCAAGGATAAAGTTTAGCCCTAAAGTTGTTCGTGTTTGTCGGCAGCTTGGGAATCAGATCAAGCGTTCAAGGTTGGCTCGAAAGCTTTCTCAGGAGTTGATTGCCGAGCGTTCAAGAGTATCGCTATCAACATTGAAAAGAATAGAAAGTGGCGACCCTGTCGTGGCGACGGGTTCTTACCTGATGGTTTTACTTTCGCTAGGAATACTGCCCGAAGTCTTATCGATTAAAGATGAACTGGGTGAGGAGTTGTTGCAGATGGATGAGCGGGAAAGGGCGCCGAGGACACCAAAGTGAAAGTTGATGTGTATCTCGAATGCCAGGGTCAAAGTCATCAGGTTGGAGAACTCCAGCAAGACAATAGCAGAGGAAAACGGGCAGTCTCATTTCAGTTTACGGAAGACTGGTTGACCAACGCATCGTTTTTTCAATTTGATCCGAAGTTACCGAAGTCCCGCGGCTATCATTATCCAGACCAGGGAAAGCGCTTGTTTGGTTCCATTGGAGACAGTGCTCCAGATACCTGGGGTAGAAAGCTCCTGGATAGGCGAGAATTAAAGGCGGCTGAGAGAGAAGGCCGACAACGTAGATCCCTATCAGAGGTTGACTATCTTTTAGGAGTTGCTGATCTGCCTAGACTGGGCGCTTTGCGATTCTCGTTAGATGGTGAGTTTCAAGCTCCAATCAAAAGTGCTGTGCCTACTATGGTGAGCTTGGGAAGCTTGATGAAAGCCGCGGAAAGAATTGAGCGTGGTGAAGATACCGCAGACGATCTATTCATTTTATTTGCACCTGGCTCTTCGTTAGGTGGGGCAAGACCTAAGGCATCCATCACAGATAACGATGGTAAATTGCATATTGCCAAGTTCCCAAAAGATTCAGACGGTTATTCGGTAGAAAGGTGGGAAGCGATTGCCATGGATATGGCCAGTGATTGCGGTCTGGAGGTTTGCGATTACAAGCTGACTGACGTGGCAGGGAAGCAGGTTTACTTAACCAAACGCTTTGACCGAACGGAGGGTGATTTGAATGGGCAAAGAATTCCTTTTATTTCAGCCATGGCTCTTACGGACCACGGCGATGGTGATGATGATTGCAGTTACCTGGAGCTTGTAGATGCACTGTCAGAAGCTGGTGCGAACCCATCAGAAGATAATAAACAGCTTTTCAAGCGCATAGCCTTTTCAATATTGATCTCAAATGTTGACGATCACTTTAGAAATCACGGTTTTCTATGGGAAAAAGAGAAAGGGTGGCGCTTAAGCCCGCTTTACGACGTTAACCCAGTTTACAACTCTAGTGGTAGTCTCAGGAGCTGTATTGACTATGAAAACTCAACTGCTTCTATATCACTGCTTATTAGCGTCGCAGAGTTCTTCGGAGTGAATGAGTCTGATGCAAAAAGCCTTATCAAAAAAATGGCAAAGGTAACATCGCAGTGGCGTAGCTATGCTGAGAAACGAGGAGCGCCACGAAAGGAAATTGAACTAATGTCCCGTGCCTTTGAGCATGATGAATTGACCGCAGCATTAGGGTTTGAAGCATAGATATCAAGGTATTTCGTGAGTGACTAACCAATAGATTAAGGTATTTGAATTACCCCATGAGCACGAACATTGGACGTGTATTCAATTCCACTATTTGCAGAAGCATTTAGAAAGGAGGAATTGGTTAATTAATATATCCTCCGTTTCCTTTTTCTGCCCTTTTTCTGGGATGCCCGTTAGGTGTGGCGTTTGTCGTTGGACAAAGTCCAGTGGAGTGGCTTAGTTCAATTTAACTGACCGAGGATTACCGACAAAGGTGCGAGTTCTATTTCGCCTTGAAAAAGAACTTCCAGTGTCTGGTTGAGTCCATAACACCGGTTGACTACCATCCCTTTGTCTGTGTTCTGCGGTGGGCTGACTAAAAGATGAATTTTTTGGTCACTTCTCAGAGCAGCGACGAGACGGCGATTCACTGATAGTTTCTGTGAAGTATAAACCATAGGGTCTCGTTTAAAGTCATGCTGGCTAAATGTCGCCCGTTCTAATAAAGCGCATGAGATCATGCCAGTACAATAGGTTTCCGGAAACAGGATGTGGTTGTTAATCTCATCGAAATAATCTGACTGTTCCACATTGGAAGCAGTGAGAAAATTCTTCGCATTGCTATTGGTGGTGAATTTTCTTTTGTAGAAAAAACCAGCCGATGGCAGCTCAGATCTGTCTTGAACTTTGTTTAAATCCGGTAACTTGGGTAGTTCTGAAGTAGATAAGTACAGGGGGCTATCCGACTCCGACTTAAATCCGATCAGGACTATGCCAGCGTTATTCCTCAAGACTATCCTGTTTGAAAGCTTCTTGGTTTTAGCAACGGAAAAAGTGGACTTTTTTATTTCTAGTGAAAGGCGTTCATCTGGCTTGACCACGTTGGCAAAATTGATCGCGTAGTTACTAAAGTCAAGTCGATGTTCATCGATCAGTTTTTCTTCACCTTCATGCTTCCTGTATTGCTTTACAGAATTTTCAATGAAGCAAATTTGTTGAAAACCCAAGGCGATAGGTCCAGCGAAAGGATTGTCCTGTATTTCATGCCAATGCCGCTTATCGTGGAACAAATTGAAGTCATCCGTCGCATTGCGCGCAACGTCTATATGCATTAGGGAAAAATGCAATTTAGAATTGGCATTATCATTCACAAACAATATCTCGAACCGGCATTGCTCATATCTTCATGCTAGATAGCTGAGTGATATGGTGCAAGTTTATGGACGCCAGTATTGCAATTTGGAAATTGCAGCAATTCGTTTGCATCCGGGTCGCTGATCGATAAAATCAGTATGCGATGGTTATCGGAGGTTTACCATGCTGCACCATGTAGAACTCTATGTCAGCGATTTAACCCGTTCAACCCGTTTCTGGACGCCGTTTATGGAGCTACTTGGCTATCAGGCCGAATCCTGGTCCGGCGGGATGAATTATATCGGGGATGACCTATCGCCCTATCTCTGTTTGCTTGAAGCAGAAAAAGCACATCTTTCAGCCGGGTATCACCGGAAAAGGGTAGGCTTAAACCACCTCGCTTTTCGGGCGAGATCTCGTGATCATGTGGATCAAGTTCGAAGCTGGGTGAAGGAGTCGGGTTATCCGCTGCTCTATGATGAGCGTTATCCGTTCGCGACAGCGCCTGATTACTATGCTCTCTATTGCGAAGATCCTGATCGGATAAAACTAGAGGTAGTTGCGCCGGACTAAGTTTGATGTCGATTTAACGATTTGGCAGGTTGCCTGTTAGCGATTTGATTAATCAGCTTTATTGCGCAGTTCCTTCAACAAGTGTAGGGCGATGATCACCAATACGACCAAGAATAATCCCATTCCCAGCCAAAAAATTCTGCTGGTCGTGAGTAGTTCCTGTTGCTCCCGTATTTCGGTGGGTGTGTGAGAACTTTTCTGCCCTAGATTTACCTCATGACTCTGAAAATCCGCACCAGGAAAGGTTGAAGCGGTTTGCCAAGTCGGCCATTGGCGGAACCTACGCAGCGAATCAGGGGGATTGAAGGCCAATACAAATTGCTTCTGTCCTTGACGCAGAAAGGTAATGTCCTCGGGAGTGTGGGCGATGGATACCTGGGGCGCTGTTTGCAGGTAATCCGTGCTGTCCGGCGAGAACACCAGTTTCCATTTTCTGCTTCGGGCTGGCGATTCTGTTAGGTTGCCCTTATAGGCATGTGGGATGGAAACATCTATCCAGTTATCATGTTGCTTCAAGTCCTCATGCTCGAACTGGGAAATTCGGGTGCGTTTAACCAACTGCCATTGTTTGCGATGCCATCGGTAGACAAAGGCTTCCCCGGAACTATTGGGAACTGCCGAAACTATTTTTAGTTTTGCTAATAGGAACTCCCCGTCTAGGGTAAATGAATAACCGGTTTCTTCCGGCAATTTGGACAGCGCCACAGGTTGCCAACCGATCGTTGGAGACACTTCTTCCTGGATATTGAAAAAGCCTACCAACGATTCCAGCGGAGGGACAACTTCCTGTCCGGAGAATTGAATGCGGAGGTAGTCACCGTCAGGGGGAGTGATGTTGAGACGACGAATTTTGAGGCTCTTTGAATCTCGTTGCAAGTCCACCAAGCGGCCCTGTCCCAGGCTTGTCCAATGCCGGAAATCATCTGAAGCGCTAACGTCCACATTGAAGGTGAAGCTTTGCGCGGCTTGGTCCGCCCATTGGAAATCGAGTCTTCCAAGGTTACGTCTTTGCGGTATGTCCTTGAGGTCCACGTAGTAGATATTAGGCTTCGCTGCGCTGGCGACATCGACGGGAAAGCGGTTAAATGCAGGATTGATATCGAGATTGATTGATAGCGAATCGCTGTCCTGGTAGACCGACAGATTGTCACGGGATGGGCTAGTCTGTTGCTTTTGAAAGCCGTTAAAGAACCCCAATGGAATGACTTCCGTTGTTATGTTCTGTACGAAGTTTGTTTTGCTGAGTTTCCAAGGGACCAGATGTCCCTGTTCGTTAAAAATACTCATGTAGCCAATACCGCCGGGCGCTAACGACTGGTACAGATCGAGGGGTATGGTAAAGCGGTAGGCCGCAGCGTTGCCTTCGATCAGTAACGGTTGACGAACAGCAAAGTCTTCTATCATTGGCCTTGTCTGGCGTTCCAAACTTGGCGAGGCGCTTGTTGCTAAGTTGGTTTGAGTAAGCAATAAAACCAGCCAAAGACATAGCCTTTTCATATACCTCCCTCCTGCCTCTTCGCTTCCGCCGCGCCACCTGATTGTGCCGAAGCTTCTCTTGGTTCGGCGTTATCAACCGAGGTGTTGGAGTCTTCCGCCGGGTCTGTTTCCTTGCGGGGCGGCACAGGAGCAAAATAGCCGATCAGTAGTAGCAATCCGCCGACGGTGATAAAGGCAATAATTCGCGCAATCGTGCCAGTACCATCCATATCGATCACGAAAAGCTTGAGCACAACGATTCCCATTAATACGCCGCCTGTAATCCACAGCGGACGCCAGGCCTTTCTGGTGGCGATAACCATAATAGCCAAGCCGATTACACTCCAGAGAATACTTAACCCGCTTTCTACCGCAAACGAGCGAAACATGGGTTCAAATCGATAGGGAATGTCGAGAATATAGTGGAATGCCCGAAGAAGCGCTGCGTTTGCCCAGAAAAATGCCAGCCCACCTGGGATACAGTAGTTCAATACCGGTTTTATGCTCAGGAAATTTCTGTCATAGCGGTTTGTCCATAAGGTTAGTAGCAACAACGCTGCAATATTTGCCAAATCCAGAGGGTTTAGAAGGGGAATATAGGTGAAACCAGGTTGAACGCCTTCCACTACTTTCACAACGACGTCGCCGGGCTGGTGGAGATTGCTTATGACCACCCATATGGCAAGTAAGATCAGGACCAAACGCGGCAGCAAGACGGTCAGTTCAAAAGGAAATTGCTGGATTGGCCAGGAAAGGTTTTTCCAACGCCGCAGCGCTGCCAGAAGTAGTGAGCCAGAAATTCCCCAGACCGCGAGGATCCAAAGGTCGGCGCTTTGCCATTTGGTGGGCTGGAATAGTTTACTGAATTGCCAGGTGAGCGCAAAAACCACAATCAGAATAGCCGCCATATGCAGATAGCCAAGGGGATAGCGCATACTGTCGGAAGTTGCAACTTGAACTTTTTCAAGATACTTAAGCGAAGCGAACACAGCCGCCACTGCCAAAGGGAATATCAGCCAGCCATAATAGGCCACCAAATGGAAATTCCGTTCTGTGTAACCGAGAACTACCAATGTCAGTAGCGGTAGCGCCAAGAGAACGGGCTGCGTCAGGTCATCCCACTTTAAGCGGTTATGTAAGGGAACCAGCGCCGCCAGCGATAGCAAACTGTAGGCTAGATAGATGCTGAGTTGGTACCCGCTACCCAGGAAATGCTGGAGTTCGTTGTAGCCAAATCCCAACCATAGCAAGGCTGCCGACCACAGAAGTATTAGTTCCGAAGCCTTGGCGAAGTCAATGAACTTTTGGAAATTGCATCGCCATGCATATACCGCCATCCATAACAGCAAAGCTGAAAGCATGGCTGCCGAGGCGAAGTTCAGATTGAACCAAAGATTATCCGCTAACTGGAAGTCACTTTTGTAGATAAGGAAGAGTAGTCCGGAAAAGGCGGTTAGGAGACTAAGCGCAAACAGCGGAAGACTCTTTTGGCGCTGACATACCAGCCAGGAACTGACGGCGGTGGCGGCAATAAAACTCTGCAACGCAAACAGCTCGGGCAAACCGGTAAATTGCAGGGTGATTTCCCGTATGCCGCCGCCATACCACCAGGCAAATCCCCAAAGCAGCAACCCCAAAGCGGCGAATTTTTCCGGTGCGGTGACAGACTCAATGTGAAGCGTATAGAGATACGCCGCATAGAAGGCGGCAATTGACAAAAGCAGTGAACCCATAAAGTCGGCATTTAACAAAAAAGTGGTTTCACTGCCGGCGTTTGGCTCATTAAAGAAAAACCCGGCTGACAGCAACATTAACCCTAAGCCGCTGCATCTTGGCAGTAACCTGGATTGGCGCAAGCCCACCCAGATTAGCGCGGCGCCTTCAATCGCCCATACGGAAGCTGTCACCCTTCCGTCAAATCCTAAAGGCACTGCCAGGGTAAGGAAGGCGATTGCCATTGCCAGGTAGGATTCAAAAAGCAGCCGTAATTCCTTTTTGTGTCGAATCAACCATGCCAAGGCAATGTATAGTGCGCCCAGGGCTATGCTGGTTAACGGCAGCATATTGCCGACAGCCGTAAAGTCGTCGACCAGCTGGGATTGCAAGGCCATAAAGGCAACAGGAGTACCGAAGACCAATGTGCCATCCACCATCCCTTTGAGATTCGGTGGCTGCTTAACCGCATAGAGCAGCGGAATAAGGGTATAAAGTGCGAAGAATGCAATGAGGAAAGGTTCCGTCGTGGAGAAGTATTCTGCTGAATAATACCTCGCTCCCCATAAGGTACCGATTCCGAAGGTGAAGACAAATCCCAGCCAGTTCAGCAGACGCCAGCTGCGGTAAAAGGCAATGAACAGAATGCCGAGATTCAGGATCAGGTAGTAGGAAAACAGGCCGACATGGGAGCCGGTCCCGGACGACGCCAGGATCGGTGCGAGGAAACCACCTGTGACGCCAACGGCAGCCAGCCATATGGCATTCTGTAATATGGCCACTAGTGCGGCCAACATGACCATGCCAAGAAGAAGACTGAATGCAGCAACCGGCGTGATTAGATCATGCAGTTGGTAGGCTGAAAATATTGCCAGATAGAGAACGCCGATGGCTCCGCCCTGAAGGACAAGCGCATATTGCCGGTGTCGTTGACGCAATCGCCAGCCAAAGATGAGCATGACAAGCGCCCCGGCGAAAATTCCCAGGTAGCGAAACTCGATGGGAACCATGCTGTGATCGGCAGCATACTTGAGTAGGAAGGCGACACCGAAGAACAGAATCAACACGCCGACACGCATCATTATGTTGCCGCCGGTAAAGTAGCCGACCACTTTATCTCTCACCAGGTTAATCAGCGCCGATAGCTTGTCTTCCGGTTCTACTGATTCGTCATTGCTTGGCGATATTGTGATAGTGGTTTCTACCGGGTATAAATCGGTAGCTGCCTGTTGCTGATTGCGTTCGAGCGGCTTGTCAAATTTCAGCGTCCACTGCTCACAGAGCGTCTTGAAAGCCTCATCGTCGGCAAAGGAGCGGGCGTAGGCAGACGCCTGCCAGGTTTGCGTTAGCTGCTGGAAATACTGTGAGAAATCGGCATCGCAGTTAGCCTTTACCCACAAGGCGAACTCGCCTTCGGTAGCGCCTTTGGTCACCGGCATGTTTGCGTGATGGATCAGGCGTGACAGACCTCCTCGATAGAGCAGGCGCATTGCATCGGTTTGGTGGCCATCCAGCCAAAGCTTTTGTGCGGTCTGCCCGATGTTTGGCGGAAGCGAATCTTCCCGAATATCCAAATTTAGAACATGCGTCAGCGCTTCATTTTCGACGATCTCTGAGATAGTCGAAGACATTTCCGGTGTCGGAACTTCTGTCGCAATGTTGTGAGTTATTGGTGGCGTAGCGGTTGAAAGAGCTGTTGTCTCAATGCCAGATGCGGCAGTCTCATCCTGGATGGGTGGTTCGGACGCGTCCCGGATGGGTAAGGTACTTTCCTTCAATTGTTCAGCGAGCGACGCAATCTGCTCCCGCTGTTGAATGAGTTGCGATTTTAGTTTGAATACAAACGCCGTCAGCCAACCGATAAAGCCGCCGGTGACAGCGCTCGTAACGTCTTCAAACGCAATTGCGCCTAAAAGAATACCGGCGATAATTAAGGCCATGTAAAGCATGAGCAAAGGATCCCTGTATTGAGAACATATTTCTCATAGACTGTTTAAGCTGATGCAGGCGGTTCGCAACACAGTCTGTTCTTATAACCATAAACCTGAATACAGCATAAACCTGAATTCGAGTAGTAGCGAACAATGTGGCGCAAGGCAGCGAATGGTGGGGCTAACCGTCCAATATAGTACAACCCTGCAATTCTTCATGTTAGCGGGAGGGTGCAGCAGTGGATTCTAGCATTTTAACAAGGGTAATATGCTTAACTTGCTTTTGTGCAAATGGATTCTGGCGGCTGTTCTTTTTCAGTAGAGGGAATTAAGCTAGTAAACAGTTACGACACCCGTCCTGGAGAACATTGGAGGAGATATCGATGCGGCTGCTTACGTTAACAATGCTTTTGTGCCTTTCCTTTACCTGCTATGCAGATCATCATGAAGGTAGTATGGATGGTGTGCTGGAGGTGCAAATGGGCGACTACAAGTATATGCCTGACCAAATTGAAGCCGTTGTCGGCCAGCCTGTAAAACTGAAACTGGTCAACCTGGATAGCTTCACACCCCACGATTTTGTTTTGATCAGTCCTGATGCCGGTGTCAATGTCGAGGTGGATATCGGTCCTGGCGGTACGGAGATGGTGGAGTTCACCCCACAAAAGGCCGGGAGTTTTCGGTTTCACTGCAGTAAGAAATTATTGTTCTTTGAAAGCCATGAGGAGAAAGGCATGCATGGGATGCTGATCGTGAAGGAGCAGTAACCGTTTAACTCAAAAGTGTATAAACCGGCACTAACAGTTCGCACAATCAATAAAGTAAAAAAGACAGTCGTTTTGACCAATTGTCTTATTGGTTGTCACCATAAATAGTTTCAACGGGCGCCTGGCGACCAGTTGATTGCCGCTTACGATGAAATGGTCATGCAATCGTTCAACACCTCGATGATCCTTTGCCGTCAGGGCGTCCGTTCCTTGAGATCCTAGCCAGACAATCGGCTCCCCACTTGGAATTGAACCATAGTTGAGCCGGTCGGCATCTGCAGCCAGAGTGACATCGTTGCTACAGTCGGGTTTGCGGTTTGCCGATACTTCTTCATAAGCCAGACTGTAACCCCGTTTGAGTTCCATGCGAATGGGGTTGCGATAGCAGGCAACTCCATACTCGTTTCCTGCCACAGCCAGAACATTCTCGTTTTGAAAATATCGATGCAAGCCTTTTCCCGCGATCATTAAAGAAGTCTTGTCATTGGCCCCGCCACACTCGATAGTGACGGTGGGAACTTCCGCTTCACTCAACTCCATGATAGCGCCTAGGCGCAGGTCGGTCATGATCAGATCGTTTGTCCATAAGGATGTCAGAGCACGATGGTCGGCGTCGTTTGCGATGGCCACCGCGAACGATGGGCCGCTGCCGGAAGTATTGTGCATGTCAATTAAACATTCCGGTTTGGAGCCCCTGATAAACTCCAGAATAGCACCGGCCAGTTGGCCTTCGATGCCTTCAAAGGGCGGTTTGAAACAACGGTTCAGGTCGCGCTTTTCCGGTAGCATGCGATATTGAAAATGCGGTTCGGTAAGCGCTGTTTTAACGGCGGCTATGATGATATCGGTATTGACTGCAGGAATCAGGTTAGACTGTAAATATTTTATCGTGGCCTGTAAGCCGGAAGGTTCATTGCCATGCAAAAGTGTTGTAAAGGCCCGGTGACGGGTCGTGTCGCTACCTTGCAATCTAATTAGCGTTGGTCCGCCGAGTGTCTGAAGAAATTCTATAGGATCGGAACAATCAGGAATTTCGTTCCGATGGGTGATGACGTTCAGTTGCATAAATCAGGTCCATAGATGCACGGGGGTGCGATCCAGGTAGTGTTGTTGGTAGCGTTTTACCAGTTCTCTCAGCGCCGTATTTTTATCCTGCCTCTGCTCAAGATTTCTCAATGTTTCCAGTTGCCAGTTAGCGCCATTTTGTCGACTGATAAGTGTGTTATGCGCTATACCCAGATAATATTTGATTTCTTTTTCATCCACTCCAAGAGTCCTGAGGCCGGTTTCGGCCAGCGGTAATAACTCGTCTAGTATGTCAGTGACAGGTCTTTCCCGTAGCGTGTTTGCGTCAAAATCCGGCCAAAAAAGCTGCGCGTGCATGCCGTCTTTCGCTGCACGATAGAAGTTGTGTTCCGCATAGCGAAATGGGATTCCGGGCAGGATGGTTTCTATCTGACTGTTTAAGCTTTTGATCAGGCCCATCAGCATTGCCGCAGTGGAGAGCATGTCCATCGGCGTCGGACCAGCCGGCAGTGATCGCAATTCGATACGTAAATGGCCGCCGCTACTTGGATCGTAGATCGGCCGGTTCCAGGTCCAAATACTTCCCTGATGCAGACATAGCTCGTGTAATACGGGCGGATCTACTTTTTCGGCATCCCGCCAAATCGGCAATAGCGGCTGATAAAGGTAAATCCCTTCCAGAAACAGTTCATAGATGCTGTCTCTTACCCAGCCGTTGCCAAAGAATACCCGAGGCGGCAAACGCATTGACAGTTCATCTTCCATCCTGCAGTCAATGGATTGCTTAAATAATGCGACACGGGTTTCGTGCCAGAGCTTTTTCCCCAAAAACAAGGGCGAATTCGCAGCCAAAGCCAGTCCCAAAGGGGTAATTAGCTGCGCGGTGTTGAAGGCATTCTTAAAATCCTCCGGATTGACGCGATAATGGAATTGAAAGGAGGTATTCGCACCCTCCAAGGTGACGTCGCCCCAACGCATGTCAACCTTCTCTTCACCTTGAATGCAAATATGAAAGTCACTGCCGCGCATCGCCTTAAGAGATTTCGCCAGGACATGATAGCGGGGGAAGTCGGTAATCGCATGCATGCCCAGATGGCTAATATTCAACGTAGGCAGAATGCCAATCGGGATAATTGACGCATTAAACGGCGCAGCCACCTGATCCAGGCGGGTTAGAATTCTCTCCATTTCTGCCTGAATTTTACTAAAGGGATTGCCGATAGCAGGTACCGGTGAAAGGTTGTATTCGAGATTGAAGCGATTGAGTTCCAGGGTGAGCTGGTCGTCTTGAAAAGCATCTTTGATGTCGACGTTGTGCATTACAGGAAGACCGTCCTGGTCGATCGTATACAGCTCAAGCTCAGCTCCCAACGACTCCGGGCCTTGACCAAAACCGGGACGTTTTAACAGAGCTTCCAACTGCGCAATGTTTTCCTGCAGATGCTCTCTGAACTTGCGGTAGTCTTCCGCACTGAATTCAGTTTGGTCTATCGACTGTCCCATTGGGTATAAGCCCCTTTTTTATTTGGAGTGTATGCCAGCAGGTAAAGGTCTGGCAAGCTTCTGGCAATCAGGGGCGCAGATGCGGTTTTAAGGTGAAAACTAAATTGAAATTGACCCTTTGCGGAAATCTGATTTGTCCAAAATAGCATTAATCAGCACCGGTTTACCTGCTTTGGCAAGCTTTTTGGCCGCCGTCAAGGTTGTGCGAATCTTGCTCGGATCATCCAACAAAAACGCCTCGCCACCGTAACCCTTGGCGACATCATGGTAGTCGGACTGGCGTAACATCACCGCAACATCGTCTTTGAGCACTTCCACCTGATCGCGGGCAATCTGGTTCCAACAGCCGTCGTTACCGATGATTGCGATAACTCCGCGACCCTGACGGGCAAAGGTATCAAATTCCGCGAGAGAGTATGCCGATGAACCATCGCCATAAATGATCCAGATTTCCGAATCAGGCCTGGCCGCCGCCGCACCTAACGCGAAGCCGCCACCGACACCCAAAGTGCCGAATACACCTGGGTCCAGCCAACATAGAGGTTTGCCTGGTTGCAGCGTATAAGCTGCGGTAGCGACAAAGTCTCCGCCGTCGGCAACGATCACCGCATCGTCGTCAAGCTTGGCGTCCAATGCCTGGAATAAAGCCAATGGATTGATGTGCTGCCCTTTTTGCCTGGCTTGCGCTTTGATTTCTCTATTACGCTGGTCATCGCTACCTCTCAGCGAAGCTAACCAGGTATCAAACTCGACATCGGAGCTACGCAGCTGGTCTGCCAGGTGAATCAAGAATTCCGTCGGATTGCCCCAAACCGGTAGATTGGGTATGCGGTTTTTCAGTAAATCGGTGCGGCTTAAATTGGCTGAAACCATGGTGGCTCGGCGATTAATGTTGTTGCCATAGTCCAGGCGAAAATCGCAAGGAACCCCGGCAAGAATAACCATGTCTGCATCGCGTAGGGCCTGTTTCCTTCTGTGCCGACATTGCAAAGGGTGATCTCGACCGAGTAGACCTCTAGCCGTGCCGGACAAATAGACCGGAATATGTAAGGTTTCAATAGCTTCAATGAGATCTTGCAGTTGCTTTGGGTCGCCTACGGTTTGACTGCCAACCAATAAAACCGGCGCTGAAGCTTTACGTAGATAGCGTCCGGCTAAGCGCGCCATCGCCCGGATATTGACTTGGTCCAGGGTTTCCCCGGCCATGTCGGTCAGTCGAGAAGACAACTCCTTGGCGCTTTTTACTGGAGAACTATTCGTTTCTTCCTTGAAAAGCTGTTGGGTATGGTATTCCAGGTATCTGCTGATAACTTTTTGCGCGACGCTGCCGGCTTTCGCCTGCTCTCCGCCTTTTGCCCCATACCATTCGCGTACCAATGATTCCGGGTACAGAATATCCAAAGGCAGCTCAATAAAAACAGGCCCCGGAACGCCGCTTTTGGCAAGGTGAAATGCCTGTTCCAGGGTCGGGCGGATATCGCGTACCTTGGTGATCGAATAAGCCGCTTTCACGTGTGGTTCGATCAGGGTGATTTGATCGATGTCCTGAAGTGAACCTCTGCCCCGTAGCATGGTAGCGCTAGCGCCGCCTAGAAGTATTAATGGCGATTGTGCAAGCTGGGCGTTTTTTACGGCGGTAACCGCATTGGTCACGCCGGGTCCGGCCGTCACCGCTGCGACGCCTGGAATTCCGGATAGTCTGGAAACTGCATCGGCGGCAAATACCGCGCTGGCCTCATGCCTGGTATCCCAGACGTGAATGCCGGCCTGCCTGCAGCCGGATAGAATAGGGGAAATATGCCCGCCGCATAGAGTGAAGATGTGTTCTACACCTTGCTGTAGAAGTGTTTCCGCGACAATTGCGCCACCGTGTTGCATCGCTGTTACCTCTTATATTTTTTGTGGGATACCCTGGAACCGATTGTGGTTTATCCAAGGATGCTTGGATAGGACCTGTGCTTCAGCCAATCTAGCGGATTCCGATCCATAAGTCGAAGTTCCCGGACACTTGGACTTCGGTAGAATGCACTTGAAATTTCGCGTTTCAGCCGCACATAGAGCCAGGGTTAAAGCCGCAGAGCTTTTTTGTTTAGCAGGGCATGATAGAATGCCCGCCGTATTGAAAACTGCCGGCAAGACTCGGATAAACTTTGTCGCGGCTTAAGCATACGCTGTTTTACCTTCGCCTTCCGGTATTTCCCAGCATCCCTTTACGTTTGAAGCGATTGCTTTAGAAGGGCTGAGGCGGAAGCTGTTTTTTCGATTAACTAAAGGATTTTGCAATGTCTGTAGATTTTACGACTTTCCCAGCCACCTTGGATGCTCTGCATCTGTTGTTGGCAGTTCTGGCTTCGGTATTTGTCATTCTATTTTTTGTGCGCGGCAAAGCCAAACCATCGATACCCGAGCCTGTCGCTTCACCTGCACCCGCGGCGGCTGCCGAACCCGCGCCAGTAGCTCCACCGCCGGCTCCGGTATTGAAAGAGGCGACTCCGGATGCTGCATTACAACTACTGGCGCTTCTGCAACAGGAAGCCAGGTTTGTCGATTTTGTCAATGAAGACCTGGCAGGACACTCCGATGCGGATATCGGCGCCGTTGCAAGAGTCGTTCACGATGGCGCGAAAAAAACCATTCAGGAATACTTCAGTATGTCGCCAATTCGTACTGAGGAAGAAGAATCACGCGTCACGGTGCAAGACGGCTTCAACGCGGCAGAGATTAGGTTGACCGGCAATGTGGTAGGCCAAGCGCCATTCTCGGGGACGCTCGTGCATCGCGGCTGGAAAGTCACAAGCGTTAAGTTGCCGAAGCTGGCTGACGGCCACGACACTTCGATTGTTGCGGCGGCGGAGGTGGAGCTATGAATGATCGGATCAGCCCGCAATACGCAGTCGGCATCGATTTGGGAACCACTAATTGCGTGGTTTCCTATGTGGATTTAACCGCGCCGGAAGAAGAGCAGGTACGAGAAGTTCTGCCGCTGCTGCAGTTAACAACCCCCGGCTTTGCGGAAGAGCTTGCGCAGTTACCCTCATTCTTGTATTTACCGCACGAATCGGAACTGACGGACGAAGATAAGCAACTGCCCTGGCAGCACGATAGTAATCGCTTGACCGGGCAACTGGCCCGGCAACTGGGCAGTAAAACACCGTTGCGATTGGTTGCCAGCGCCAAGAGCTGGCTGTGTCACGGTGGCGTGGACCCAAGACAGCCCAATCTTCCGCTGAACAGTCCGGATGAAGTGGAAAAGGTTTCACCCTATGAGGCTACGGTAGCCTACTTGCAGCATCTGATCGATTCCTGGCGGTACAAACATCCGGATCAGGCGTTGGTGGGGCAGGATGTCACCATCACCGTCCCGGCTTCATTTGATCCTGCGGCACGCGAATTGACGGCAGAAGCCGCACGTTCACTGGGATTTCAACATCTGACATTGTTAGAGGAACCGCAAGCGGCAGTATACAACTGGCTGGAATATGCCGGTGACGATTGGCGTGAGGAGGTTTCGGTCGGCGATATTATATTGGTTGTCGATATAGGTGGTGGAACCACCGATTTATCCCTCATCGCCGTTGCCGAGGAAGACGGCAACTTGGTATTGAACCGGATCGCGGTCGGCGACCACATACTGCTGGGCGGCGACAATATGGACTTGGCGTTGGCCTATGTCGTCAGGAACAAGCTCGCCCAGGAAGGCAAGAAACTGCAGCCGTGGCAAATTCAAGCCATTGTACATGGCTGCCGGGATGCTAAAGAGCAACTGTTGATAGATTCCGATGTGCAGGCAGTTCCCATTGTCGTTCCCAGCAGGGGATCGAAGCTAATTGGCGGTACGATCAGCACCGAGCTGACCCGAGATGAAGTCGCCGCGACTTTGGTTGAAGGCTTCTTTCCGAAGGCCGGTATCGACCAGCATCCTCAACAACAGGCGCGAACCGCTTTGACCCAGATGGGCCTGCCATATGCACAGGATGCGGCAGTCTCGAGACATTTGGCCGCTTTCCTCTGTCGTCAGTCGGCAGCCGCTAATGAAGTATTGGGTCTGGAGGAGAGCGAGTTTATCAAACCGACAGCCGTGCTATTCAATGGCGGTGTCTTGAAAGCGCCTAACCTTGAAAACAGGGTGCTGGAAATTATAAACCAGTGGTTGGCGGACGCCGCGGCAGAACCTGCGAAGAAACTTGCCGGGGCGGATCTGGACTTGGCAGTGGCGAAAGGTGCGTCCTACTACGGTTTTGTCCGCCAAGGCAAAGGGGTGCGGATTCGCGGTGGTATTGCCAGCGCCTACTATGTCGGAATTGAAAGTGCGATGCCTGCCGTCCCAGGCATGGAGCCGCCCTTGGAAGCCCTCTGTGTTGCGCCCTTTGGTATGGAAGAAGGTACTGAGGCCGATGTGCCGTCCAGGGAGTTCGGGTTAGTCGTCGGCGAGCCGGTGAAGTTTCGCTTTTATGGTTCTACTGTGCGTCGCGAAGATGCAGCCGGCACGCATTTGGACTATTGGGATGAGGACGAGTTGGAAGAGTTGCCGGAAATTCAGGTTGTCTTGCCGGTCGAGGATCGTAACCCAGGGGATGTAGTTCCCGTTCGATTGGCGGCTCGGGTAACAGAAGTCGGTACGCTGTGCCTGGAAGCCATTCCACGGGATTCGTCAGCGCGCTGGCAAGTCGAGTTTGATGTCCGAACCAAATAAACCGGCAGACACTGCCCAAGCTCCCTTTATTATCGGGATTGATCTAGGCACCACCCACACGGTGGTGTCCTTCATTGATACCCGGCAGTCCCATGCGACCCCCACACTATTTGAAATCGAGCAGTTGGTCGCGCCAGGCGAAATTGCGCCACGCTCAGTGTTACCCTCTTTTCGCTATCATCCGACGAAGGATGAATTACCGGCATCGGCGGTTCAGCTTCCCTGGCATGCCGAGCCTGTGGATGGTGAGGATAGCAATCCGATAATCGGCTCCCTGGCAAGGGAATTAGGCGCGAAAGTTGCCGGTAGACTGGTATCCAGCGCCAAAAGCTGGTTGTCCCATAATCAGGTTGATCGAGGCGCCCCAATCCTTCCCTGGGATGGTGACAAACAGGTTGCGCCGGTATCTCCCGTCGTCGCATCGGCTAGTTATCTACAGTATGTCAGGCAGGCGTGGAACTATGCCCAGCCGGATTATCCGATGGAACAACAGGATATTGTCATCACGGTACCGGCATCATTCGATGAGTCTGCCCGCGCCCATACCGTGGCTGCTGCGCAGCTGGCAAAGCTGACAAACTTTGTGTTGCTGGAAGAACCGCAGGCCGTGGTTTACGACTGGTACTACCGCAATCTTGAGCGTGGCAACGAATTGTTGGAACAAGTGCATTTGCTATTGGTGTGCGATGTTGGCGGCGGCACCACCGATTTAAGCCTTATTCGCGTTAGCCAGGACCAGGGAAATCTTGAGCTAACCCGTGTCGGTGTTGGTGATCACCTGATGTTAGGCGGAGATAATATTGATCTGACTCTGGCCCATCAAGCTGAGGCTAAGCTGAGTTCAGGCGGTGGACGCCTGACATCTTCCCGTTTGGCACAACTACTTCAGCAGACCCGCATCGCTAAAGAAACCCTGCTAAAAGAAGGTGCGCCGGAGACTGCCACCGTAACGCTTGTCGGGGCCGGTGCCAAACTGATTGGTGGCGCCAAGAGCTGCACCTTGGACCGGGATAGCGTTCGGCAAACGGTCATGGAAGGTTTTATGCCCTTGTCTGATATTGCGGAACAACCGAGCCGGCGCAAATCGGCGATCATGGAGTTTGGTCTGCCGTATGTAAGCGATCCTGCAATAAGCAAGCATGTTGCCTCCTTTCTGCAACAGCATCAACAGGCGGCCGCTACTGCGCTCGGGGAAGATAAAGATAGCGGACAAGCGCCGTTTCTACCTGATGGGCTTCTCCTCAATGGCGGACTTTTTAAGTCGCCGATTTTGGCGCAGCGAGCCGAAGGGCTGGTGAACCATTGGCGGGATGGAAAAAATCCGGTTGTTGTTCTCGAGAACCCACACGCGGATTTAGCGGTCTCATTCGGCGCTTCCGTTTATGGATTGGCTCGGCGGCAGCAGAGCCTGCGGATCAAAGGCGGTTCGGCACGGAGTTTCTTCCTGCTGTTGGACGACTCCAAGGACCAAAAGCGTGGCATCTGTGTCATGCCCAAGGGTACCGAGGAGAACCAAATTGTACAGCTGCGTGATCAACAGTTTGAGTTGATCGTGGGCCAACCCGTTAAATTTCATTTGGCGACCACAACCGCAGATACAGAATACCAGGCGGGCGAACTACAAACATTAAATGAGGAGTTTATAACGCTGCCGCCCTTATTGGCCGTTATGGATAGGCGTCAAGAAGGGCTGGACCGGGTATCGGTTTCTTTGCAAGCAGTCTTGACCGAGGTGGGTACCATTGAGTTAGCTTGCGTGCCGCGCGAGCTCATAGAAGAAGATGCCGATGGTGACCGTTCGGCGAGCAATCGTTGGCTTCTGGAATTTGAGATTCGCCGCGACACACCAAAAATCCGAACCAATACCGCTGACCTGCCTCCAAAAACCGGTGAGGCAATTGCAGCCATTGATGAAGTGTTTGGCGCGAAACGCAAGGAGTTCAATCCGAAAGCTGCCAAGACCTTAAAAAATGACTTGGTAAAGCTGCTTGGTAAACGTGAAGACTGGAGCTTTGCCTTAAGCCGCGAATTATTTAATGCCTTACTTGAAAGAAAGAAAAACCGAACCCGCAGCGAAGTGCATGAACGGCTTTGGTTTAACCTGGCCGGATTCGGTATTCGTCCCGGATTTGGCGACCCGCTGGATAGCTGGAGAGTCGAGCAGGTTTGGCCCTTGTATCAGCAGGGGCTCAAATTTAGCCAGGGTAATCAGAACTGGGCTGAATGGTGGAACTTCTGGCGCCGGATAGCCGGTGGCTTGAACGCCGAACAGCAGCATCGGATATTTAAGGATATCGGAAAATTTATCAATCCGAGTGTCGTGCGTAATCGCAAACTCGCCACGGAATTGAAGCAAAGATCCTATGAAGATATGCTGCGTTTGGTTGCGTCTCTGGAACATCTGAAGATTGCAAATAAAACGGAAGTGGGAGCCTGGCTGCTAAAACGGCTGGAAAAGAAAAGTGAATCACCGACAGCCTGGTGGGCATTAGGCAGGATAGCGACACGGACACCATTTCATGGCAGTTTGCATAATTTGGTACCAGTCCAAGCGGTTGAAAAGTGGCTGGCTACAATGCTGGCTGAAAACTGGAAGCAGAATCAGAATGCCAGCTTTGCCGCAGTCATGCTGGGGCGTAAGACGGGTGATCGAGCCAGGGATCTTGACCCAGCGTTACAGGAGAAAATAGTCGATAAGCTTCAAACGGCAAAAGCTCCTGCCAGTTGGATTGAGTTGATTGAGCAGGTGAAGGAAATGGACGAAGTGGAAACCAGGCGGGTTTTTGGCGAAGCCTTGCCAGTAGGCTTGAAATTGGTGCAGGATGGCTGATATTTATCCGTTAACTTCTACGCAAACCGGTCCATCGCCATGGTTGCCAATACCATCGCTATTAATCAACAATCAACGGAATTCGCCGACCGTCAGCAAGTATGGCTTTTTGGATACGGCTCGTTAATCTACAAAGCCGGTTTCCCTTTCATTAAGCGTCAGCCCGCATTCATCCGGCATTATTCACGTCGTTTCTGGCAAGGTTCGCATGATCATCGCGGCACTCCGGAAAACCCTGGACGCGTCGTTACCCTGATTGAAGAACCGGGTGCGGTTTGCATGGGAATGGCCTATCTGATTTCTCCCAGCGAGTTTGCCCAGTTGGACTACCGGGAAAAGAACGGCTATTTACGGGTAAAACTGCACATCTACTTTCAGGCCAACGACTTTGTTGAAGGGCTTGTATATATCGCCGATGCCGATAACTCGGCATTTCTTGGTCCTGCGTCAGAGTTGGATATCGCCCGGCACATTGCAAAAAGCCAGGGACCAAGCGGCCATAATCGGGATTACCTGCTCGCCTTGGCCGACGCTATTCGTGAATTACAGGGTGATGACCCCCACGTTTTTGCCATTGAGCAGCATTTGATCAGTAGTTTAAATGACGATTGAGCGGACAATTCGCTGTTTTTTGATCGCCCTCAACTCTATTGAAATTCGGAGCCAGGTAAACGGTCTATACTTTCTGAATGCTTGCCTAATTAAACCGCATAGAGGGGGTCAATATGGGTTCCAAGTCTTCTGAGAAATCGACCAAAAAGGCTAAAAAAGAAAAACCTGCCATTGAGGAGTTGCCTGATTCCGGTTACCCCATGACCGACGGTGAGATTGTCATATCCGCCCACCAGCATAAATTGAAGAAACTTGATAAGAAGTTCTATGAGGAGGAGTTGTTCCGTCTACAGGTTGAACTGGTAAAGTTACAGGAATGGGTGCAGGAACAAGGCTTGCGGGTGGTGGTGATCTTTGAGGGTAGGGATGCGGCGGGTAAGGGCGGCGTCATTAAACGGATCACCGAATTCATGAATCCGCGCGTGACCCGTATCGCGGCACTTCCCGCTCCAACCGAGCGGGAAAAAACCCAATGGTATTTCCAGCGTTATGCTGCGCACTTACCCGCGGCAGGCGAAATCGTCCTGTTTGACCGAAGCTGGTATAACCGGGCCGGGGTAGAGCGGGTCATGGGATTCTGCACGGAAACCGAATACCATGACTTTATGCGGTCTTGCCCGGAATTTGAGCGCATGCTGGTGCGTTCCGGAATTATCCTGATTAAGTATTGGTTCTCAGTGAGCCACAAAGAACAGGAACGGCGATTTCAGGAACGGCTTAAACAGCGCCATAAGTACTGGAAACTGAGTCCCATGGATATGGAATCCCGCGCCCGTTGGAAAGAATATTCGATCGCCAAGGATGAAATGTTTAAGTACACCGACATCAAGCAAGCGCCTTGGTATGTCGTGTTGTCAGATGATAAGAAGCGTGCCCGACTGAACTGTATTTCCCATTTGCTGAGTATGGTTGACTACGAGGACCTGGTGCCCGAGCGGCCAAAACTTCCACCCTTAGGGGATGTCGATGGTTATGTGCGAACACCGCTTCACGACCAGACATTTGTGCCTAACCTCTATTAACTCTAATCCCTTTGTTAATGAGGCGGGGCCTCCTGGCTCCGCCATCCATTCTTGATAAGTTCTTGATAAGGCGGTTTGGGCCGCACAGACGGTAACCCATTTTGTCCTTGATCCGGAAGGCGATTTGGTGTCAACTCAATGCTTTCCACAGCTTTGAGTTTGATCAAGAATCTATGCGTTTTCGGTGGCTTCGTTTCCGGTCGGTCGTTGTATCGGCGCTTATGTTTTTCCTGATTGGTTGCGAAGAAAAGCCCCAGGAAGAACTTCGTCTGACACTCATGGCATTTGACGATCTGCCTGGCTGGCAACAGGACGATTTAGCGACTTTTGGTCCGGCATTTACCCATTCCTGTAAGCGCATTCTGCAACGGCCAGCCGATGCGGCCGTCGGTGCAATTCGTGAGGCTGGTCGTTATGCTGATTGGCAGCCGCTTTGCCGTGAGTTTTTTGCTCTGCAGCCCAGCGATAATGCCGCCGTCAGAGGATTTCTGGAAAGCAACTTTCAACCGTTTCAAGTGAGCCGGGGTGAGGACCCGGAAGGGCTTTTTACCGGCTACTATGAAGCCGCTTTAAGGGGTTCCCTGACCCCGGACCAAATCTACAGCGTGCCGTTGCATGTGCGACCTGCGGACCTGGTAATGGTACAGCTCGGCAGTTTTAGCGATGATCTGAAAGGTAAGCGAATTGCTGGCCGGGTAGTGAATGGCTACTTGCAGCCCTATGAGAACCGCACGCAGATTACGACGGGTAATTGGCCACATGATTCCCAGGTGTTGGTTTGGGTGGATGATCCCATCGATGCGTTCTTTCTGCAGATTCAGGGGTCAGGTATCGTTGAACTGAAACAAGGCGGTATCATGCGGGTCGGCTACGACGGCCACAATGGCCATGCCTATTATCCCATCGGCCGTGAGTTGATAAAAATGGGGGAGCTGAGCAAGGAAGAAGTCAGTATGCAGAGTATTCGGGCCTGGTTGGAACGGCATCCGGAACAGGCAGACCAACTCATGAATACTAATCAATCCTATATATTCTTTCGGGAAATAAAGGGCGATGGTCCGATTGGCGGCGAAGGCGTTCCGTTAACGGCGAAGCGTTCCCTGGCGGTGGATAAGAGCCTGCTAGGTTATGGCTTGCCGATCTGGGTCGATATCGAATCGCCTGTCGAGGGATATGCAGGTCTACAACGGTTGATGATGGCCCAAGATACCGGCGGTGCAATCAAAGGCGCTGTTCGAGGCGATGTATTTTGGGGATACGGGCCAGAAGCCGAGCATCTGGCGGGGCACATGAAGTCCCAAGGACGTTATTGGATCCTGCTGCCCAAGGCTGTCATTGTCGAAGCTCCTCAATAAAGAAGTGGCGATGTATACACCCTTTTGCTGTGAAGAAAATATCTGGCATCTCGGCAAGCAGATCAATCTTCCGGCAGATGTGCTTATTCTTTGTAACAATAACGTGCCTGTTTGCCTGTTCAATCAGCCCGCGGCGGAACCCGGTGAAATATTCTACAAAGATAGCGCTAAGGAAATACCTGGTACCCGGTTATGGCAAAGGAAAGAATTTCTGTGGAACCAAGATCGTCGAAATCACAGGCGGGTTAGCCTTAAAGACTGAAGAATGGGGAAAAACCAGGGCATGCCAAGTAAAACCAAAACCAGTTTCTATCGACGCTTGCTAGTGGCCTATTTGATAGACCGGGGAATTGACACTGTTCCAAAGATCATGGAGAACACCGGCATGCCCCGGCGTACTGCCCAGGATACTCTAGAAGCGCTTAAAGACTTGGATCTGAAGATAACGCACATGGGTGCGACCAAGTCCGGTTATTATCGAGTAGAAGACTGGGGACCAATTAACAAGCAGTGGTTATACGATAACCATGACAATATTCGGCAAGTACTCGGTTATTCAATGCAATGTACCTGACAGTCTACTGACATAAGGCTGTCAGCAGGATGCAGGTAGACTGCTAGTTCACTTACCCGACAATGGAGAGTTCTATGATTACCCTTTACCAGCCGGCGCCCATGTTCGGTCTGATTGGCGTTAGCCCATTTTGCATGAAACTTGAAGCCTTTCTGCGGCTTCACGGAATTGAGTTTACGATCAAGGAAGGTTTGCCTCATCAGGGGCCATACAAGAAAATACCTTTCGTGGAATACCAAAACCGGCGGCTTGGTGACTCCAGCGCGATAATCAATCAACTGCTTAAAGACTATCAAATTGATTATTCGCATGCGGAGCATTTGTGCATCGGCCCGGCATGGCAGCGGCTTGTGGAAGAGCATCTCTACTGGGCGCTTGTGTATTTCCGCTGGATGGACGATGCTGCCTGGCCGAAACTGAAGAAAGCCTTTTTCGGTGCGGTTCCGGGTGTGATTCGGTCGCTTGTCGAAACAATTGCCCGCCGCCAGGTCAAGAGTGCGCTGTACCACCAGGGAATTGGCCGTTTACCCGAGCCTATGATCTTGCAGCGCGCCGACGAAGACTTGAAAGCGCTGTCGGATTGGCTGGCAGTGCAGCCTTATATTTGTGGTGCGCAACTTACGCATTTCGATTTGGCCGTCTGGTCGATGTTAAGCCAAATACTCGACTGCGAACTCAAAATACAGCTTACCCCTGTCGCCGAGAAGTATTTGCCCCTCCGACAATACCTGGATCGTGTTAATAGTGATATCTCACCGGTATTAGCTGCGGAAGAACCAGCATTGGCGGTTTGACTGGCTTGTTGTCAGCCGAAAGAAAAATCTCAGGAGTGGCGTCGTAACAGTCTCAATACCACTCCTATCCTTCAGTTCGTTAGGAATTGGGTCCATAATGATGCAGACCGAACCTATCTCCGAAGAGATGGCAATGTCGTGCAGGAGGTTCCTAACATGACTCGTCTTATAAATCATCCCTTAATATGGCTGTTCGCTACCTTTCTATGTTTTCCCAGCCAAGCGATCCTCGCTGCAGATAACGCCGATGCCAAAGCGCAACGTAAGGCCGCGCAGACTGAGCGTCAACAACTGAGAAAAGCGCGTAACAAAGAGAATCAGCGGAATGTAAAGGAGTTTCGCACATTTACCAAAAGCCTGAAAAAGGAGTACAAGGAACGAGGGCGGGGTTTGGATGCGGATTTCAAAGTCCAGAGTTTGGAACTGAAAGCTGAGCGGGATCTCGATATAACCGCGGCGGAAAAGGAATTGCAGAAATCCATGACGGAAATGATGTTCAATTACCAAAACCGGGATAATCAGCAAACCATAGAGCAATTAAGAGCGAATATGGAGAAACATCGCGACAGAGTTTTTGCGATCCGCCGAGAGTCGGCATTGGCGCAGCATAAGCAATTGATTGAATATGAAAAAAAGAAGCATCAGCTATATACCGAACAGGATAGAAAAGCGCTGGACATGGCCAGGAAACTTCGCTTGACGGAGCAGCGCGAGCCCATCATGGCATCGGCAAAGGGCGGTGAACTCACGGATCAAGAAACGCGATGGAACGAAAAGGAAGTAAAACAAGTTGAAAAACTTTATGCCAGTAATCGGCGGTTATTGAGCGAATTTCATTACGGAGAAGAATTACGCCAATGGGAAATCCGCAATAAGCAAGAAGACTTTGAACTGGAATGGAAGAAAAAGGAGGAACTTCACAAACTGAATAATCAACAGACCTATTATTCCCTTCTATCCACAGCGTTCGCCGGCGGCAAGGAACAGATCGATCCAAAGGAAATTTCCGAACAACTCGCGGAACTCAATGCCCAAACCAAATCGATCAATATTCGTTACAACAAGATACGGGATCAAAATAAAGTACGCCGCAAAGAGGAAAAAAGAGATATCACGGGGCGCTAGCACTCCTTCAGACGGTAATGCATTTTCCGGAAAATATTTCATGGGTATTCCCATAAAGCTGTTCTAAACTTTTATTTCCACTGGACCAACTCGTCGGCTTAGTTGCGAGGCTGCGGTTAGTCGGCTTGATGGACTGGGGAAGAGGGGAATCGTAAACTAACTTTGTTGTGCAAAAACGCGGAAAAGCGAAGTGACTCTAATCCAATTCGAAGACGACGGTTTTGCCCAGCAGGCTATTGTTAACTATCAGCAGCTGTTCGCCGAACTTGAACAACCCAGTGCCGATTCCGTTAACGGTGATTATCTCGCGGAGTTTATCGGGCCAGTGTGGTTACGTAAGGCGGCTGCACTTTCATTACCGATCATCGGTTTGCCGGGCTGGGTCGGCAAACGCTTTAAGTCCGATGGTACTGCTATTAACCTACTTTTGTCCCATGGCCAAGTTATCGAAAAGGTACCGATGGATCGCAACGAGAGCGATTCCAATATTGTCCCGGGAAAAGTGCTGGCGCTTAGCTATCCGGACGCTTCGCCATTGTTGTTGCGTCCACTCATTGATGAGTTCCGCGCTCTGGACGGTGACACATTATTGGGCCTGACGCTTGTCAATTTGCCTCTACTCCGAGGATTGCCACTGCCGTTTTTATTGAGGCGAAAGCCGTGAACCACTACGATTTTGTCGTCGTTGGCAGTGGGTTCGGCGGTAGTGTATCGGCATTGCGGTTGGTCGAAAAGGGTTACAGAGTCGCGGTTCTGGAACAGGGTAAAAGAGTCTCTTCGGAGACCATGCGACAGGCCGCCCAAAGTGTGACAAAACTCACCTGGCTGCCTCAACTTGGAATGAAAGGCTTTTTTGCTCAGCGGTTTTTTCGTCATATTGGCTTGATACAGGGGGTAGGCGTCGGAGGCGGCAGCTTGGTTTATGCGGCTGTGTTATTGCGTCCGAAGGATGGCTTTTATCAGAGTAATAATTGGAATCAACTCGCCGATTGGAAGCAGGAACTCGCTCCGCATTACGATACAGCCAGTCGCATGCTTGGCATTGCAAAGAATCCATATCAAGGCGAAATGGATTGGCAGTTGCAGCGTACCGCCAATGCACTCGGTCACAGCGCTAGCTGGGGACCCGTTCCCCAAGGAATTTTCTTCGGCGAATCCGGTGTAACCGTTCCCGATCCCTATTTTTCCGGAGCCGGACCGGAGCGCACCGGATGCAATCAATGCGGGCATTGCATCAGCGGCTGCCATGTCGGCGCAAAGAACAGTCTGGATAGAAATTATCTGTATCTTGCAGAAAAACTGGGAGTGGAGATCTTCCCGGAGACGCGAGTGGAAAAACTTTGTCAATTGCCCGGTGGCGGCTATCGAATATCGGCCCGCAAAACGCTGCGCGGCGAGAGAAAAACGGTCGACTTCATTGCCGATAAAGTTGTCCTGGCTGCGGGCGTAGTCGGGACATTGGAGCTGCTGTTCCGTTGTCGAGACCAATACCGAACCTTGCCTAGCATATCTTCCAGCCTTGGCAATACCTTACGGACGAATAGCGAAGCTCTCGTCGCTTCTTTAGCCAGGGATAAGTCTCTGGATCTGTCTACAGGCACGACCATATCTTCTGATTTCTATTTCGGTACTGACACCCACATCACCCAGAATCGAATACCGCCGAGTCAATCCTTTATGCGGTTTTATATGGGACCGCTCGTGGATGGTGAGATTCCGTGGAAACGTGGATTAAAAACCCTCCTTACCCTGCTACGACGTCCCTGGCGTTCAACTGTGGCCTGGCGAACCAAGGATTGGTCAAAGCGTGCCACGGTACTGACGGTGATGCAAATACTGGATAACTCCTTATCCATTCGTCTTGGTCGGCATTGGTGGGCGCCTTGGAAATTTGGGCTAAAGACGGTGGTATCTGAGGGTCAGCGTGCGCCTACCTATCTCGCAAAAGCTAATGCGGCGGCGCGTGCACTGGCGGAACAGAGTAATGGCGATCCACTGAACATTCTCGGTGAGAGTGTCGGGAATCTCTCTTTAACGGCACACATACTGGGTGGCTGCATTATCGGCGCCG
The DNA here is from genome assembly GCA_028280065.1 of Hahella sp. Classification (GTDB taxonomy): domain Bacteria; phylum Pseudomonadota; class Gammaproteobacteria; order Pseudomonadales; family Oleiphilaceae; genus Hahella. Next base: position 191,876 of record JANQMN010000004.1, on the reverse strand, counting down.
GTCCAAGAGAAGGCGTGATTGATACCAGGCACAGATTGTTTGGTTATCCCGATATCTATGTCACCGATGCGTCGGCGATTCCTGCAAACGTCGGAGTAAATCCAAGTTTAACCATCACTGCCATGGCAGAACGCTGTATGTCACTCATCCCTGCAAAGGTCCCAAAACGAGATACAGAAACCGAACCGAGCACAGTGCCGCATGAGTAAGCATCGACAATTTTGGAAAAGATGTTTCGTTTTTATACCTGTTTTAATGGCCCTCATCCTACTTCAAGCTTGCCAAAGCAATAGTGGTGGAGTGGTTGAAAACGAATCCGTGATGGAAGTCGAGGGTGCTGTATTGACCGAGATTAATCCTGAGTTCGCCCAACTTTTGTATGCGGACATGCATGAACCACATGAGTATCAACCGAGTGGCGTGCCGGAGCATTATGATTGGTCAAATGCTCCCCGTTTGAGCTTCGGTAATGATCCTCGGACCTTTCAGGCATTTATTGCCTGGGGACAGGTATATGTGGCAGAAGGTACAGAGCCTATTCCAGGAATCAAAATTCAAATAGCAAATTTACAAAGTTATGTCTTGGACTTGGCAGACAATCAATGGTACCTGTTACAAGGATCTGAAAAAGTCGATGGGGGCAGATACAGAGAGGACTTTGTCGGGGATATCAGTGAAGCCGCAGACATCCGCGACGAAACACCGGGTATTTCGGTGTCTCTTCGTTCCGGGTTTAATTTTCATTTTTGGCCCAAGGGCGGACTTCGAAAAGCTATTGTCCCGGATAGAATAGGCGGTATTATCACCACGGTCGAAGCCCGCTTGGTTGCCGACTCACCCGAGATAGCTATTGAAAACGCAGTCTATCTGATGAGTGTCGGGGCGGATTATTGGAGCACTAAAGACGCCGTATGGGACCGGTGGCTAACAAATGGCGATGTCGGGATTGGCCGTTTTCGGCGTATCGATGGCAATTGGCAGATCTATACAATGAGTTCCCTGCCAGAAGAAAAACTTTCTACCCCTTTGCCGGTAATACAGGGCGCTAATTATTAAAAGGTTGAATCGGATTGAAGCAAAACAGCGAGTAAGTTCAAACACCCCATGGAAATCAAGATAAGATCGGCAAATCCCCAAGATGCAGAACGAATCGCCTGCGTGCATGTTGATGCCTGGCGAGCTGCTTATCGCGACGTTATGCCGCGCGATTTTTTAGCGAAGTTAGATAAGAAGCAGAAAACGGCATACTGGAATAAATCGTTGTCCCATCAGGGAATAGGCAAGTATATAGTTGCGGAGTATGAAGGCATTGTAGAAGGCTTTGCCGTCTTTGGCCCTGCCCGAGATAAAAATCTGACTGGAAAAGGAGCCGGCGAATTGGTAGCGCTAAATGTGAATCCGACCCTATGGGGAAAAGGAATCGGCACTGCAACGCTTCAGCATGTTATTGAATATTTCAATCAGAACTCGTTGAAACCGGTTTATCTTTGGGTGGTAAAGTCGAATGCCAGAGCGATTGAACTTTACAAGAAACATGGTTTTGAAGATGAAGGAAAATCCAAGATAGACAACTCCCATTCCGGGAGCCCGATCAACGAGATCAGGCTGATCTTAACCAGTAACTAAACAAGAAAATTCCATGCCAAAGCAAACAACCAGGATACAGCTTGTTTCAAATAAGGCTATTTGAACCAAAGGACGCAAAGCACTATCGATCATTGAGACTGGAATCCCTGAAAACCTATCCGGAATGCTTCGATTCCAAATATCAGCAACAAGCTGAACTCGATAAATTGTTTTTCGAAAAGCTCATCGAAAGCCGGTCAGCTAAAGGCAAAATGGTTGGCGCATTTGCAAGGAATACCTTGATTGGCATCTGTGGAGTGTTGTTTTCTGCGGATGCCCGGCAAACCGCAGAAATAATCCAGATGTATGTAAAGCCTGATTTTCAGAATAAGGGCGTCGGTAAAGAGCTGCTCACATGTGCAAAAGGGTTATGTTTGGATCGATCCATAGAGACTCTTCAATTGGAAGTTCTTAAGACGAATATTGGTGCGGCTAAATTCTATGAAGCTTGTGGCTTTCGGGTTGATGAAGCTCTGAGTCAGGACTTGGAAAATGTGGTTTTGAATGCTGTAGTTGATGGGTTTCACTTTTCTCAAAACTCCAACTAAAAAATGTCCTTAGACAGAAGTTTTAAGTTGGTATAAGTTTGCGATAGTAGGAAGAATTTACATAGCGTTACAAATTAAATGAGCATGTAAGGAATGTTTTGTCGCTTCTCACTTTTGAAAAACAGCGTTTTTTTGATAGGGAGAATCAAGTTGAATTCCTTAGTTTTAAAAATTTCAGTACCTTGTCTTTGTCTGATTGCTGGTGTTGGGATTGGATACTTTATAGCACTTAGTTCACCGGAATCTCCATCGCAGAATCAGATTGACCTAAGTAACAATAAACATTTTGAATCCACCCCAACAGTATTAAGTGAGCCTGTCAGAGAAGCACCTGTCGAAGAGCTCCCTAGCGAAATCAAGCCTGAAGATCAGCAAAAAGCAAACTCGCTGATTAAACTCGGTGAAATCTACGAACTGCAGAAAAGACTCTACAAACCATTAGGATCTAATGCTATCGACGCATACAAACTCGTGTTCAGATATGACCCCGAAAATCAAATAGCAAAGAAGAAGCTCCAAAGCATCCATGGAGAACTAAAAATCATTCTTAATCAAGGGGTGACCGAGAAAGAAAGAGATAAAATAACTCGAGCAATGAGAGATATAGAATATTCACTAAAATAGATTGAGACATAGCTTTCTAAAATTTCCACATAAGATTAGTCCTTAGCAAAGTCTGCTTATCTCCTTACAACAGGAATCCAAACCTCAAATTGCATATTGCCATGCTCATCAACGGGCGACGGATAAATCTCCAGTTCCGGTCCGCCGCTGTGCTTGAAGGCGCTTGCCGGTAGCCAGTCTGTATAAATTTGCTTCCAGGTATTTTGGATTGTTTCAGGCATGGGGCCATGTCCTGGGAACACTGCCCATGTTTGCTCGGGAATTGTCCGTGTTTCCATTCCCGACAGATCTGAGGAAGGGCTTGGTTCCAGGGCGATCATATAGGTGAACTCATCTTGATGGTGATCTAGACAGGCGCCGACCATCGCGCCGTTTAATATGCCATTTTCCTGGTAGTCGGCAAACAACTTATCAAAAGCTTTTTCCTTAGTGATTTCATCCCAAAAGGCTGGGATTGCCCTAAGATTTTCACCATCTGCGGTTCGCACTTTTCTCGTCAATCCAGCGAGCTGGATTGCTCCTGTTTCTCGAATGCCAACGTTCATTTCTTAGTCGCTCTTTTTACCGGGATGCTCGTGAGCACATGGAATGTAATAAAACAGGATACAAGGGTGGGAAATACTCTTCCAGACGTTTGCGCATATTGGCATAACTGCAGTATTGCATAGCCTCAACTAGCAAAGCGGGAACTGTCGGGGCAAACGGAACTGCACTTGGCCTAGGATTTTTCATGCTAGACTTTTTGATTGTCAACATAAATGTTTGGACGATTATGAAGTCTGACTGGTGGAGAAATTTTCTAAAACTTGACGACAATATTGAAATTCGTCGAAAAACCTTCGTTCTGTATTGCTTTAGCTACTTTGGCAGTTTAGTCATTATCGTATTTGCTATTCGCCACTGGGGACAGAGTAATCTTCTGAACCTCACTCTCTTTGGCGGGGTTTTCGTGATCCTCGCAAACATTCTCTATTTTAACTATAGTCGGCAGATTACTCCTTCTTGTGCCGTAGCGTCTATTACCACCTCCTGTTTTGTTGTCCTGTTAGTTTATTCAGGCGGATACGAGGGCACTGCGCTTTTCTGGGCCTTTCCTTTTCCGCCGGTCATACTGGTATTGCTAGGTCCTCGTTGGGGTATGTTGTTAAACCTGTTGTTGTTTGCCTCCTTGATCTATCTACTCTTTCTCGCTGATTTTGGTTATGCACTTTACACTCAGGCTGAAAAATCGCGCTTTTTGGCAAGTTTTGCCACATTAATGATGCTTTCCTTTATTGCCGAACTGTTCCGCGTCAAAAGTCACATTGAATTGACCGAACAGAATTTTGAAAAGCAGAAACTGGCGCATACCGATCAACTGACCAAGTTACCTAATAGACGATTCTTGGAGAATGTGTACAAGGAACGACTGCTTAAGAATCCGCTGGAGCACTTCCCTGTAACTATCGTTGTTGCGGATATAGATCATTTTAAGAAGGTTAACGACACTTACGGCCATGATGTCGGCGATAATGTCCTTCTGCATGTGGCTACCACCCTGAGACGCGGTATTCGACAGACGGATGTTCTTATCAGAATCGGCGGAGAGGAATTCATCATTTTTTATCCGAATACCCAGCATGCAGTGTGCCAAAAGCTGGTTGAGCACCTTAGACAACGAATTGAGTCCTCGTCTTTTCTGGATGGCGAAATCAGCCTAGATACTACCATGAGCTTTGGCGTTGCTACCGCCCTAACCGAGACCGACTTAGATCACGCCATTAAAGAAGCGGATAGTTTGCTCTATTCGGCAAAATTAGCCGGAAGAAATCGTGTGATGTAGGCTTGCTCCCTACCGTTAAGCGGAAAGTCCTCCTGCTTCCGATGTCACTTCTTCCCAAATCTCTAGAAGCGATTCCTATCCGGTAATGACTCTTCCGTCGCGCATGCAAATCGTTTCAATCAGGTGAACTAAATGCAAATTTTAGTAAAACCGGGAAGAAATATGCGGTTGCGCAGCTTCAAATCAACGCTTGGGCGAGCACGTCATTATCTAGGTTTTTCCGTCTAATTTATTTGGGTAGCTTGGAACCGACTTTTGCAAACGTAACTATCCATTATTTAATTTATAGGAGAAAACCAATGCAACGGAACCGACCACACCAAACGGCCGATTCCTGGGAGCTTTTCATATTAGAACTTCCCTTTGTCGTCACCATCGCTTCCTTGCTAATCGCCATAGGGACATCCGGATAACTGATCCTTATTCTTGCAATCCCCTTTTAGTAGATAAACGAAGCACCCAAGCAAATGAAAGGAAGTTCCAATGCATAAAGACAGTCAAACAGACAGTGGTTGTGACCTATGTGAGCATCAGACGGCAAGGCTTGATGACTCCAAGGCATATGAAAGAGGAAAACGCGAAGGGTTGCGGGATTTCATCCACTACTGGGAAACTTCAATCGTGCCAACGGAATCGAGGTATCGTAGTTGGCAGGTCACCGAGATAGTAAAGCGCTATTTGGACATTTTATCCTAAACGAAGGCTGCTGATAGCCTCGGATATAGTAACGCTCGAAAAATTCTAAGTTATAAATCTTATCCTTGGCATAGATTTGTCGTATGTAACGCAATGACCCTGAGGATATAAACCCGGCTGCCGGAGAAAAATTGAATACAGGAGATTTTCCGCTTTATCCCTACTCATTGAATTTGCCCCTTAAGGTTGAACTATTCGTGTTTGACCGAAGCCTTGGGTAGTAAATCGGTTTTGTAAGGCAGGTAGTTGGTTGCGTCTCGCATGTAGGCCTGGACACCGGCTCTTTCCTGTTCCAGAAAGTCGGCAATCGCTTCGCGGAAAATGGGATGGGCAATCCAGTGGAAAGAAGATGTACCGATGGGTTCGAAACCGCGAAGAATTTTGTGTTCCCCTTGTGCACCGGCGTCGAAGCTTGTCAACTGATGTTGGATAGCGTAGTCAATACCCTGGTAATAACAACATTCAAAATGCAACTGATCAAACTCTTCCGTACACCCCCAGTAGCGCCCGAAAAGAGTTTCATGATTGCGAAAGAATAGAGCACCGGCAACCCATTTACGTTGATGGTTTGCCAACAGCAACAGGATTTGATCCGGCATTTCAGCCACCAGGGATTGGAAGAATTCCAAGCTGAGGTAAGGGCGTTGGCCTCGTTTGTAGTAGGTCAATTGATAAAAAACATAAAACTGTTCGATCAGGTCGGGACTGATTTCCGCGCCGGTAAACCACTGACAGGCGACGCCTGCCGATTCCACTTTGCGTCTTTCCTTGCGGATATTTTTGCGTTTTCGTGAAGTTAACCTGTCTAGAAATTCATCAAAGTCTCGGTAGTCATGATTGGTCCAATGGAACTGTGTTCCTTGGCGCCGCATCAGTTTTTGGGCTGGACTATCGATATGTTGGATGAGATCGCCCGTGGCCTGCTGGGGGAATAAAATGTGCCAGCCCGACACTTTTTCCTGTTCGAGCTCGCCTACTGTATTGGCAACGATAAAGTCGACAGTAGGTTGATCCGGTTGACCTTCGGCAACCAGGACTCGGGGTCCTATGGACGGTGTAAAGGGGATGGCGCTCAGGAGTTTCGGATAGTAGTTGTGTCCACTGCGATGGTAGGCATCCGCCCAAGACCAATCGAAGACATATTCGCCATAGGAGTTTTTTTTCAGATAGCTTGGAACGGCGGCGATGAGCTCCCCGGAGCCGTTCTTTATCAGGATATGTTGGGGTTGCCAGCCGGTGGCTGAGGAACAGCAACCTGTGTTTTCAAGGGCTGCCAGGAATTCAAACCGGCAAAAGGGATTATTGGACGGATTGAGCCTGTTCCATGCCGCCTTGGCACTGTCGGCAGTTGGTCCTATGTCGGAAATGCTGTCGGTAAAAGTATGGATCATGCAACTTAGCGGGATTGTCGAACTGGCTGTAAGGCATATTCAGCGGGCGCTTGGGTGAATTGTCAAGGGAATTAATTCGGGAATTCGGTGGGAACACCAGCAGTCACATTAAACTGATCCAATATTCTTTGGTAGGTACCATCTTCCACTATTTGCTTGAACTAAAAAACGTTGCGGGACACAGGACTGTGGACGTTTGCGGATTAAGTGAGGTTTAGGGTGTAAAAAACCGCTTCGAAATCGCCTAGTGGGTCACACTGCACGGTGGTTTCAGCATAGGTCATGCCAAGTTTTTTCATAATATTGATCGAGGAGCTGTTATCTGCCATGGCGAGAGCGGTTAGCTGGGTGATCCTGCCGCGTTTGACAAGCGCGTCTCTGACGGTTATTGCCGCCTCAGTCGCATAGCCCTTTCCCCAAAACTTGCGTTTGAAACGCCAGCCGATTTCCAGATTCTCCGGTTCCGGCGCTTCGGAGAAGAAATTCATAGGACGGATCAAAATCCAGCCGATAAATTCTCCATTGTCCAGCAGGGAAACATGCCAGAGTCCCCAGCCTTCAACCGGATTCCGATATGCAAGCACGCGTGGAATATAAATCTTTTCCACATCCTCCATGGAAGTCGCCTTGCCGCCATTGATAAAACGCATGACTTCGGGATCTTGGTCTAACTCGAATAACTGCTGTTTGTCAGATTCAGTGATGAGCCGGTATCCCAGCCGTGCAGAATTGCCTATTTCGATGGCGCTATTCGAATCCATAATTTCCGGTCAGGTCCCAAGGTGAGGAAATAAACTTTTGCATACAGAAAGCCAATGAGGGTGTGCATTCAATCCCGTTTGCTGAGTCCGGTATATTGAACAGTATAACCGAGCCCCATAACCTATTGCTGGAGCCAAGATAACATTTATTTTAATTGGCTAAGCTAGCACGCTCGGCTAACAATAAAAAGGCAATTATTTTGAGGTTCCGACGATGAGAACACTTGTAATCGAAGACGATGCCGAGCTGTGTAAATACCTGCAGAAAGGTTTGGAGCAAGCCGGACACACGGTCGAAAATGCGATGGATGGAAAGTCCGGTCTGATTGAGGCAAGCGCGGAAGAATTCGACGTTATCATTCTCGATCGCATGCTGCCGAAAATGGATGGCATGAATGTCCTCAAAGCCTTGCGCAGTATGGGGAATGAAACCCCCGTTCTCATTTTAAGCAGCCTGGGCGAGGTCGATCATCGTGTCGAAGGTCTGCAGGAAGGTGGCGATGATTATCTGGTAAAGCCGTTTTCCTTTAGCGAACTCATTGCCCGTGTCGAAGCCCTGTATCGCCGCAAGACCAAGGCGGCAAGCGCCAATACGCTGAGGATAGCCGACTTGGAACTTGACTTGCTGACCCGCCGGGCACGCCGCAACGGCAGGCAAATTGAGCTGTTAACCCGGGAGTTCAAGCTGCTTGAATTCCTGATGCGCCACGAAGGCCAGGTGGTTACTAAAACCATGTTACTGGAGAGGCTGTGGAACCTGCATTTCGATCCACAGACCAATGTGGTCGAGGTGCACATAAGCCGGTTACGTCAAAAGATAGATCAGGAAGGCGAAACACCCTTGATCAATACCGTCAGAGGCGCAGGGTATGTCCTCCGTGAAAAAGCTTAGTTATCTGAGCAGCTCGTCTTTCCGGGCGGCGCTGCTTGCCTGTTTGGTTATTTGGCTGTCGGTCTCTCTCATCGCCTACGCGCTGCATGGCGTTGTCGTGGATACTTTCGTCGGAAATGTAAAGTCGGAACTCCGGGAAAAAATCGGGCACGCCGAACAGGTCATTGAGGCAGGGGCCTTTTATCATCCCGAGCTTTATCCGGAATTCGAATCCCCCGAGCCGCTGCAGCTGGCGATTGAAGAGGCGAGTGCCTCCCAATTTTTACGGGATTATTTGGCGGATATCTATGAGCATCTGGAGGCGGAACAGGCGGTTAGCGAGAAAACTCTGTTGTATACGCGGTTGCTGCTATTGGGCGAGCCGGTTATGCAGGAGCTAACCGAGCAGGTGCTCTCGCTGCCGTCACGCGCAACCGATTCCGTGTTGAAACCACTGGATGTCAGTCCACTGTCGGCTGTTCCGGTGCATCTTGTGGTCGATCTTCTTTACGAAGAGTTTCCGGAAGAGTACCACCGGATCATGGAGTCTTTGATTGAGCCCCGCTTGGACGATTGGTCAGGACTGAATCCGACGGAATTTCTTGGTTACACCCGCAGTGTAAAGCTGTTTTTAGAAGCAGAGGGATTGCTCGAAGAGGAGGAACTATGCCTGGCGTTGGAGGATGCCTCGCAGCAGGTTCTGGTAACCAACAGCCGGCTTTACCGTCCCGGAGAACTGGTGTTCGATGATTTTTTCACTGTCTTGATCGACCGGGAACAGGCCTCCCGGCGCTATATCGAAGAACGCCCTGAAGTTTGCCTGGTAACCGCGCTGCAGTTGCCGGACGGTGGCCGGCTTTTTGTTGGGCAGAGCTTTGTCGAAGGCTACTTTCTACTATTGGAATTGGACCGAATATTGGTTCTTGGAACCCTGGGTTCCTTGTTGTTGGCGGTGTTTTCCGGCTATTGGATTTCCCGTCGGGCCATGCGCAAAATTTCCGCGATCAATGGATTATGCGAGCAGGTCAGTCAAGGCAACATGCAAATAAGGCTGGAGGCGAATGCGTCCGGGGACGATTTCGACAAGCTTGCGAATAATATCAATCGAATGTTGGATCGCATTGAAAGTTTGATGAATGGCATTAAACAGGTCTCCGATAATATCGCGCATGATCTGAAGACACCGCTCAGCCGGTTGCGAGGCCGGTTGGAGCTATTGTCGCATATGCAGAAACCGGATAAGGAAGCGGTAGCATCCGTAATCCAGGAAACTGATCGAATAATCGATTGTTTTTCAGCGTTGCTTCGCATCAGCCAGATAGAACAGGGTACCCGGCGTAAGGCATTTCATCGATTCGATCTTGCCGAAGTCTGCCATACGCTGATTGACGTCTACGAACCCTCCATCACTGAACAGAAGTTGAATTTCGCCCCGCAAATTCCTGACGCGCCGTGCGTCGTTTATGGCGACCGGGAACAGTGGCTGCAAGCGATTGCAAACCTGCTGGATAACGCCATAAAGTATTCGCCGGAAGGGGGCGTACTTGATATTCAGCTATGTGAAAAGGACAACCGTTGGCTGCTGGTTTTACAGGATTCGGGGCCGGGAATACCCGACACTGAAAAGGAACGGGTATTTGAGCGTTTTTACCGGATGGAATCGCACCGGGGTTCTGAGGGCAACGGATTGGGTCTGAGCCTGGTAGCCGCAGTCTGTAAGCTGCATCAGGCGGAAGTAAAGCTCGTTAATAATCAGGGGCTGCGGGTAGAGCTGCTGGTGCCCAAGGCGGATCAAGGATAAGCGGCCATACAAGTGCCAAAGATCAAACCCCGGGAGGATCTGCGCTCTGCGGTTTTACTGCTACACTTGTGGAAAGACGCATAAAAAATAAGCAGTTCTTGGCGTCAGCCAGTGAAAGAGATGTAGCCTTGAAACAAACGCTTGCCATCGTCGCCGCCAGCCTTGCCCATGGTATCGACCAAAAGTTAATGCGTAGTTGCATTCGAGCGATTGACCGGCGGCGGTTTAACGTCGTGTTGATTGTTACCGGCTACCTGGCGAAAGACGCCGATTTTAATCCGGGACTTCTTATCCCGCACTATCTGGCAGCCCAGATTGGGGTTGGCGGTGTATTGATATTCAGCGATGTCGGCTTTGAAGCGTCAGATCAACAGGTTGCTAACTTACTGAAATGTTATGAGGGAATCCCGGTTGTCGCTCTGGGCAATGAAATGCCCGGCATCTGTTCCGTCGGCATTGATAACGCTACCGGAATTAAAAGTCTGGTGGGGCATCTGTATGCTCAGGGGTGCCGCAATATCGGGTTCGTTAAAGGCCCCGAAGACAACCATGATGCGCGCGAAAGATATGCGGCATTTTGTGAGGCGATGGCGGAAAAGAGCCTCGCGATAGAAGAACATTACGTTCTTCCCGGAAACTACTCGAGTCTATCCGCCCGGTTGGCAATCCAGGCCCTGTCGGCAAAGAAAATCGGCCTGCCGGATGCCTTCATGTGCGCTAATGATTTAATGGCAAAAGGGGCGATCGAAGAGTTCATCGAACAGGGCGTTCGCGTTCCCGAAGATATCTTGGTGACGGGATTCGATGATTTCGAGTATTCCCAGGTCATGGAGCCGACATTGACTTCGGTCACCGTGCCGTTTGGTCAAATCGCGGAGCAGGGTGTAGCGCGATTGGTCCGCAAGCTGGAAGGCGAAGCTCAGGTCGAATCGGCAAAAATAGCAAGCCTTGCGATACTGCGGGCAAGCAGTGGTATTCCCAAAGAACAGGTCGCTCATATCCCCAATGAGTCCAATCGTTGGGTCTTGTTACAACACCAGGATCTGGGTGATGGAAGATATACCGTCGAAAGGCTTCTGCGGTACCGGTCTTCCTTTAAAAAAACGGTTCATCGGCTGAAACCCGTGCTACATGACATCGGCTTGGCCCCGGTTTACTTCTATCGAACCATGGATCAGGAACAACACCAAGGTGGATGGGAAAAGATACGCTTGGTGTATAGCTCGACAGATGCGGTTGCCGAAGAAAAAGACACTCCTGTCCCCAGTGCGCTGTTTTCCCAGGATGTATCAGACCATGACTCAGTCTGGACACTATGCCCCATGTTCACGCCGACCCACAATTTCGGCTACATCGCGGCACGGGCCAAGCTCAGTGTGGCGGGGTTTGTCGAATCTCTCGCCATGTACATGACCGACAATATCAATGCCGGTCGATTACAGGCCGTTGCGGATGAAATGCGGGATTACGCCCAGGAAGCAGAAAGTATGGCGACTTTGGGCGAACTGGTGGCCAGCGTTACCCATGAAGTGAATACTCCCCTTGGCGTCAGTATCCTGGCGATTACCAATCAAATGGATAGCGTACGGGAAATTGATAACCTGCTGCAAACCAGCAAACTGCGCAAGCCCGATTTCGATCAGTTCCTGGACCAGTGCCGGGAAACTTCGGACATTATCGGTAACAGCCTGGAACGTGTCCGAGAGCTTCTGACCCATTTTCGCGAAGTCGCGGTGGATCAGAGTAGCGATCACTCCCGCACACTAGACGTAGGCGAGTATATCCAAACGGTGATGCATAGCTTGAAACCCAAATTCAAGCGTTCGAATGTGAAAGTTCGCCTGGAGTTGCTGCCGGGTATCATCCTAACTACCTATCCCGGTGCGCTGGCCCAGGTGATCACCAATTTTGCAATGAATGCCTACATTCATGCTTTCGATAACGGCAAGCAGGAAGGAACCTTCTCGATTCGAATGGCGCATGACGGCGATATTCTCGTCTTAACTTTTGAGGATAACGGCGCGGGAATGGACGAACCGGTGTTAACCCAGGCATTTGAAAAGTACTTTACGACCCAAAGAGGCAAAGGCGGAAGCGGACTCGGTTTGTTTATCGTGAATCAACTGATCAATGACCAGTTGGGGGGGAAAATAAAGGCCACATCTAGTCCCGAAGAAGGCAGCAGGTTCGTCGTCAGCCTGGTGATATAGCGTCGCCGATTTTTAAGCACGGGAACCGTCTCTAGAACGAAGTGGATTATCGCCACCCTATGAATGATGGTGGCTGACAACCAGATCGGAGGCCGTCTGCTTTGGCACGGGAAAGCTTTTGCGGCGGCCAAGAAAAATATCCCGAAATGATACATACACCAGCATGCCTATCCAGACACCGGCGGGAATTGCCAGGACGCCGGAAACCTGGGTCAGCAGCATAAGCAGGATCAGGACACCCAGCGGGAGCCAAAACAGAAAGCGATTCAGCACCAAGGCGCGAAAGGCAAGCTTAACGCCAATGTCAAAAGGGCAGTTCAGTAGGGTCATCAATGGTGCGATAAACCAGGTGATAGCGCCAAAAAACAAATAGATTCCTAGCCCCCACGCGAGCCTTTCTCCGGGAAAGAAAGCCAAAAAGTCAGGTTGTATCAGTTTCTTGACATGACTCGCACCTGCCGATACGTCGTCAATTTCCGCTAACTCCAAGGGTATCAGAATCAGATAGAGCAGGCAGGCTAGTAAGATAACACCCAATAACACCAGGATATAAAACAAAATGGTCTTGCCCAGACCTACAAGAAACTGCCGGCTCAGAAGGCTTGGGGCGAACTGAGTGCTGTAGTCAGAACAGTGCGCCGAATGCACTAAAAGAGCGAACAGCGTCGGCGGGCAAATCAGGTTGTAGAGTAGATAAATCAAGTAATGCCAATTGGAAAGTTCTTTGGAAAGTAACAGGTAAGGGGCGCAAAATGCCAATAATAACAATGTGTTGCGAATGAAGTGGCGGGCTGACAACAGCACCGCTTCCTGACACCAGGCGAGGCTGCTGGAAGGGGGGACGCGGCGCGGCTCGAATGATTTTGGCATAGTGGTTATCAGCGTTTAGTGAAGCGTTTGATTCGTTTTTGACGTTGCGAATTGTAGCTTTGTTAAAAAAATCGGGGCAAGATTAAAAACATCGGGCAAGATTGCTTCGATTTGGCTATATTTTCATCAATATATGACAATTTTGAAATATATTGGGGAGGGCTATGGATATCTCCGTCGTTGCCGGGCTGGCATTGGTGTTGTCCAGTTGCGTCCAGCCCTATGCTGAGGATACCGGTTTGCGTTTTCAAGTCGCCGTAGTGGACCGTTTCTACCCAGGCGACGATTACTACCCGGATGAACAAGACCGGCACCAGCAGACTTGGATGAATGGATACGTCGATCTTGATCGTGATCGACGGCGCGAACCCTTTTATCACGGTGATATTGTCAGCATTCTTGCAGCCCATCCCAGTATCGCAGTCCTGCCTTATGTCATGCAGCAAGGCCGGCAACCCCAGGAAGAAATCATTCGGCGGCTTAAAGATATTCGAAAACATGTGTTTTGGGGCGAGCCGATCCATGCCCTGGTGTTATCCTGGGAATCTTCCACCCTGATCAGCGCCTTCGAAAAACCCCTGCGCAAGGAAAACGTAGACCAGTATAAAGAACAGGTCAGGCTATGGGGCATGACCAACCCTGTCTGGCGACTGAGTTACCAAACCATTCGCTTACTCGAGGATATTGCCGAAGTCGGGGTCAAGGTCTTTACCATTGCCGGCAACGGCGGTCGCGGCATGGTCAACACCTATTCCTTTGCCAAAGGAGTAACCACCGTAGGCGCGACTGAACACGAGTTGCGCAACTTCGTATCCGATAACGTGTTCGTCGATATTAGAGCCCGTGCCGCTTACCAACCCTCGTTGGTAAGCGATGGAAGAGGCATGCCCAAGGGTTATGACTTTGACGGGGACAATTGTTCCGATGTACCCGTTGAGTGTTTGACCGGCTACCAACCGGACCGGCTGGAATATCCCCACCGGCCCTGGCCGATGTTGAAGGGCTCCTCTTTTGCCGCACCCATCGCCATGAAACAGGTGTTGTTGCGGCAGGCGGACCTGGGGCAGCCCTCGCTGCGGCAGGCGACCCTCGGGCAGCCCACGCTGGAAGAACCCATTTCGCGGCAGACCGACATGAACCAAGCCGACATAAACCTGGAGTGGGGGATTACAAAGTTAGTGACACAGGTGGCAGATAACAATACCCGGAACTGCGATTAATCACGCCACCAGGTTTCGAAAACCCTTTTTCAGATATTCCATCTGATCGGCAAGTATGCGCCGATTGGCGAGATACAGGTACTCGTATCGGTTAGGGGTATAGGGTACTGCCAGCAGTTCCATGCTGCATTCTGATAGCAGACGGTTGCCTTTGTGGCTATTGCAGCGTTTACAGGCGGTAATCACATTAGTCCAGCAATCGCGCCCGCCCCGGCTAATCGGCACAATATGGTCGCGGCTAAGAAAGCCGGACGGGAATTGGTCCCCGCAGTACATGCAGCGGTAGCCGTCGCGGCTGAAAAGATATTTGTTGGAAAGGGGAGGCGTCTGGCGCAGTTCCCTGGGATTTTGCCGGCCGACCAGGATTTGCGGCACTTCGATACGTGACTGCTGGCCTTGGTTATTAATGCCGCCATGTAGTGTCGCGCATACTTCGCCAAAACTGTACAGTGTTCGGTCGCAAACCATTTCCGTGACTGCGGAGTACATGTCTAACCAGCACTGCGGCAATCCGGAAGGGGTGATTTTCAGTACCATTGGGTACATGTATCCACCTCACAAAAAGTGCTAACACTTGCTGCTGTTATAAAAGCGAGTAATTTTGACGTTTTTATTACAAACCACCGCTTTTTTCCAGTAAATTCCTAAAATATCTACAAATTGTACGAAATTTAATCGTTTGTTTCGTGTCGTCATTGCGCCGCATTCCTTAATCAGCGCTAAGAAGCTGTTGTTGCAACCAGTTTTTGAACAGCCTTACCTTGGCCAACTTTTTCTTATAGGACGGTGCCAGTACGAAGTAGCCAAAATTGCTTGCGGTATCGATGTTTAAAACATGCACAATATTTCCCGCGGCAAGATCGTTACGGATCAGAAACTCCGGCAGCAGGCCAAGCCCAAGCCCTGCCTTGACGGATTGCAGGCTGATGAAAAAATGTGGGCTTTTGACCGTGTAGGACAAATTATCGTAATGGATATTCAAGCGGCGGAGAAAGCCGGTCCACATGGAGGTCCTTGTGGTTTGGGGAATCAATGGGCATTCGGCCGCAAATAATGCCGAGCTTGTCGGCCAGGCGCGGGCAATGGCCGAGGAGTTGGGGAGTCCTGTGTTGACGGCGGAACAATTTAAGGAGGCTTTTCGCTAGGGCTTTGCCGATTTTAAACGCGTTTTCAAGCTGATCAGCGCTTTCCATCGTACCGGTCTTCCAAACAGGTCCGCCTTTCCTATAAGGGACGATACTTAGTGCCGGATCGGGTTTGGTGGACTATAGTTTTCGCTCATGTTGTTCAACAACAGCATCCGATGCGAATCAATAACTTCAACAACGCGGGGAATCCTAATGCTAAGCACAGTAATTACGAAGAACTTTAAAGCCTTACTGGCTGGATTAAGTATCGCTGCTGCAAGTCTTGTCACCACGGCACAAGCGGACCAGTTCATTACCATCGGCACCGGAGGAGTAACCGGAGTGTATTATCCGACCGGGGGTGCGATCTGTAGTTTGGTGAATAAGGGGCGTAAAAACCACGGTGTGCGCTGTTCCGTCGAAAGTACCGGTGGTTCGATCTACAATATCAATACTATCCGCAACAACGAACTGGACATGGGAGTAGCCCAGTCCGATTGGCAATATCATGCCTATAATGGCACCAGTAAGTTTCAGGAAGCTGGCGCATTTAAAGATTTGCGCGCGGTATTTTCGGTGCACCCCGAACCTTTTACCGTGGTGGCGAGAGCCGATTCCGGTATCAAAAACTTCAACGATATCAAAGGGAAGCGGGTTAATATCGGAAATCCCGGTTCCGGTCAGCGCGGCACGATGGAAGTCTTGATGAATGCAATGGGTTGGAGCAAAGGCGATTTTGCCCTTACCTCTGAACTCAAGGCAGCAGAACAATCCAAGGCGCTTTGTGATAATAAAATCGATGTTATGGTCTATACGGTCGGACATCCGAGCGGCTCGATAAAAGAAGCGACGACTTCTTGCGACAGTATGCTGGTGAACGTCACTGGTTCCGCCGTGGACAAACTGGTGGCCGACAACTCGTTTTATCGCAAGGCGACGATTCCAGGCGGTATGTACCGTGGCAGTGACGCCGATACGCAAACCTTCGGTGTCGGTGCAACCTTCGTTACTTCCGCGAAAGTACCGGAGAAGGTTGTTTATGCGGTAGTGAAGTCGGTTTTTGAAAACTTTGAGACTTTCCAAAAACTGCATCCTGCCTTTGCCAACCTGAAAAAATCGGAAATGATAAAAGACGGTTTATCTGCTCCTTTGCATCCTGGAGCGGCAAAATACTACAAAGAAGCGGGCTTAATGTAAGTCGATGCATTGCCGGGTACGCAACTTTTGAGAAGGCGAGCCCGGCGCTTTCCTGCTTTAATAAGCATTACTCGTTAACAATAACAATAGAACAAGGCTGACCGCGGTCGTCATTAAACTGGTTTCCCTTAACAGTAATTCCTGGCACCATTCCAACTAATTGTTGTCCTGAAACGGCATCCTTCGCGCGGCGTACTGAGTTTAAAGCAAAATCAATAGCCTGAGCTGTTGGTTTTGATGGCCCGTCCATGTGCCATACTAACCGTTATTTGATGCTCTGCTCTAACCTGCCTAGCAGTCAGGTCGGCAGCGATAACGACGCAGCCAAAAGCGCGGTACCTGGATAAAACCGCATTTAAACCTTCCAAGGGGAGTTGACCATGTCAGATTCTTCAGCAAATGCAACCGCCGCTGACAAGGAACTGGAAAAACTACTTAGTTCAGAAACCGGAAGCCGAACCCTCAGCGGACCCGCCGGGAAAATGGTGATCGGGTTACTTATTGTCTGGTCCTGCTTTCAACTCTGGTACGCCTCGCCGTTACCTTTTTGGTTGAAATTCGGCACCTTAAACGAAGACCAGGCAAAGTTCATCCATCTGTCTTTCGCTTTATTCCTCACCTTTTCCATGTTCCCAGGACTGAAGAGCAGTTCCAGGTCCCAAATCACCGCAATGGATTGGGTGTTTGCGCTATCCGGGGCGGTTTCCTGTTTGTATCTGCTGGTGTTCCGGGATGAACTGGCTAATCGCATGGGCGCGCCGATTCTGGCAGATGTGGTGATTGCCGTGGTCGGCATGATTACGCTTTTGGAGGCGACCAGACGCGCGCTGGGACCGCCTTTGATGGTAGTGGCCATCGTGTTTTTGCTGTTCACTTTTTTCGGCCAATACATGCCGGATGTAATCTCGCACAAAGGTGCGAGCTTAAACAAAGTTGCTTCACATCAGTGGATTACCACCGAGGGCGTTTTTGGCGTCGCCTTGGGGGTTTCCACCACTTTTGTGTTTTTGTTTGTGCTGCTCGGGGCCTTGCTGGATCGGGCCGGCGCGGGAAACTATCTAATTAAGACTTCATTCTCCATGTTGGGGCATATGCGCGGCGGTCCCGCAAAGGCAGCGGTTGTCGCCTCGGGTCTCAGCGGAGTGATTTCCGGATCTTCCATCGCTAACGTAGTGACCACCGGCACATTTACCATTCCTTTGATGAAGCGGGTCGGCTTTCCCGGAACCAAAGCCGGCGCCGTTGAAGTGGCGGCATCCACCAACGGCCAACTGACACCTCCGATCATGGGGGCGGCAGCATTTTTGATGGTGGAATACGTCGGTATTTCCTACATCGAAGTGGTCAAGCATGCCATCCTGCCTTCGCTGATTTCCTATATTGCGTTGATTTATATCGTCCATCTGGAAGCGCTTAAGTTGAATATGAAGGGTATTCAGCGGCTGGATAAACCCACCATGGCGCAGCGCATGCTGATTTGGATGCAGAATATGGTTATCCTCCTGCTATTGTCGGGCGTCGTTTACAGCACTTCCTTCCTGGAGACGGCCTTGGGAGATTGGGCGCTTCTCATTATGTTTCTGGCGGTGGTTGCAGCCTATATCTGGCTGATTAAAGTAGCCGCCTCCTATCCCGATTTACGCGACGATGACGCCAGTATCGAGCTTGACCATCTGCCGAAAGTCAAGCCGACGGTGTTGTCCGGGCTTTATTTCGCATTACCCATCATCGTGTTGCTGTGGGCGCTGGCGGTGAAACGCTACTCTCCACAGCAATCCGCCTTTTACGCGGTGATTTTTTTGATCGCCATCGTCCTGACCCACAAGCCCTTGAAGGCATTTTTCAGGGGGGAGCATGAGTGGTTTAAAAAGTTCAAGGAATGCTGGGACGACTTTGTTCATGGCCTGATCAATGGCGCGCGTAACATGGTCGGTATCGGCGTGGCCACGGCGGCCGCCGGGATTATTGTCGGAACCGTGACTCTCACCGGGCTCGGGCAGATGATGACAGAATTTGTTGAATTTATTTCCGGCGGCAACCTGATGCTGATTCTGGTGTTTACCGCGATCATCTGCATCATCCTCGGCATGGGATTGCCCACCACGGCAAACTATATTGTGGTATCGACCCTCATGGCGCCGGTCATCGTGACCCTCGGCGCTGAAAACGGCTTGGTTGTGCCCTTGATTGCGGTCCATATGTTTGTCTTTTATTTCGGTATTCTCGCCGACGATACGCCGCCGGTGGGGCTGGCCGCCTTTGCGGCGGCGGCCATTGCCAGATCGGACCCGATCAAGACCGGGATTCAGGGATTTACCTACGATATTCGAACCGCGATCCTGCCCTTCATGTTTATCTTTAACACTCAGCTCTTGTTGATTGGGATCGAAAGTATTTTTGACCTGTTACTGACGATTGCCAGCGCCGTGGTCGCCATTCTCGCATTTTCCGCAGCGACCCAGGGGTATTGGATGGTAAGGTCCAAACTATGGGAAACGCTGGCCCTTTTGCTGGTGACATTTACCCTGTTCCGGCCCGGTTATTGGATGGATCAAATCTATCCCCCCTTTATCGATCTGCCTGCCACTGAGCTGCACCCAACCGTGGCCGCCATGCAAAAAGGCGAGTTCGTTCAATTGAAGTTCGAAGGATTGACCCTGGAAGGCCATGAAGTGCAGAAGACCGTGTCCCTGCAATTGGATGAAGCTGTTGACGGTGCGCAGGCGCGGCTGGAGCAAATGGGCTTGATGTTAACCGAAGGCGACGATTCCTGGACAGTGGATTTGGTGATGTTCGACAGTCAGGCGCAGAAATCCGGGATTGATTTCGGCTGGGAGATTGTCGGCCTGCAACAGGCCGCCAGCCGGCCGCCCAAAGAACTGATGTTTATTCCCGCCTTGTTGCTTCTTGGCGTGATCGGTTGGTCACAAAGCCGAAGAAGCACTACAGTCAGTTTATAGCGAGGAACAGACCATGTATAAATCGATTCTTGTACCTGTGGATATGTCGGCTGACGGTTTCTCGGATAAAGCGATCGAACATGCGGTTAATCTGCTTGCGGATGGCGGCACTATCCACTTCCTGCGGGTGGTACCGGGTTATCAAATGCCTTTGGTCGGATCGTTTTTCCCGGAAGATGCATTTGCCAAGGCCCTGGAAGAGGCGGACGCCCATCTGGCGAAATTTATTGCCGCCTATTTCAAGCAGTTAACCGTTGACTACAAAACCTATACGCTGGAGGGTAAGCCGGCGGATATCATTTTGCGTACGGCGGACAAGCTTCGAGTGGAGTTGATCGTGCTGGCCAGCCATAAGCATTCGAGAGTGGAAAAAACCGTATTGGGTTCCATCGCCAGCAAGGTGGTTGGCCGGGCCAAAGTCCCTGTAATGGTTGTAAAGAATAATATTTAGGAGTTAGAACTTTTAATGCGAACAGTGTTTGTAAACGGTGAGTATTGTTTGGAAAACGCGGCGCGAGTCTCGGTGTTCGACCGTGGTTTTCTATTTTCCGATGGCGTGTACGAAGTTACTTCGGTTATTGAGGGCAGGTTGGTTGACAATCCCCGGCATCTCCAGCGCCTGCATCGGTCACTGGAAGCATTGGCCATGCCATGCCCGATGCCTGACGCCGATATCCACGCCATGCAGGAACAACTGGTGGCGCGCAACTCCCTGCAGGAAGGCCTGGTATATCTACAAGTGACCCGTGGTGCGGCGGATCGTGACTTTGTCTACCCGCAACAGGTAAAACCCAGTGTCGTTGCCTTCACCCAGGCTAAGTCAATTCTGCAGAATCCGAAAGCGGAAACGGGATTACGGGTAATCTCAGTGCCGGATATTCGTTGGCAGCGGCGTGATATTAAAACGATTGGTTTGTTAGCGCCGTCCATGGCCAAACAGCAGGCGATTCTGGCAGGTGTCGATGACGCCTGGATGGTTGACGAGGCCGGATTGATCACCGAGGGCTCGTCCAATAACTGCTACATTCTGACTGCCGACGATATTATCCTGACCCGGCCGTTGAGCCGGGATATCCTGCACGGCATCACCCGCCGGGCGCTTTTGCAGGTAGCCGCCGAATTGAATCTGGAAGTGACCGAGAGGGCGTTTTCAGTCGCCGAGGCGCAGCGGGCAAAGGAGGCCTTCATTTCTTCTGCGGCGACCTTTTGTCTGCCGGTCACCCAAGTAGATGGCAGACAGATAGGCGACGGTAAGCCGGGTCCCGTTTACCGGCGGCTTCGCGACGCCTATATCGAGTTTGCCCGCGAATCTATCAGAGGCTGAACTGCACATTCGCTAACCATTTGCCGGTTTTGATCTATAGTAGAACTAACATTCGACAACGTTAGTATTCCTATGAAGCATACGCCGGTCCGGCTTAATCCCCTTGCAACTAGCCGGGGCTTGCCTGAAGTATGAACTGGCGTATTGTTATTTTCCTGTTGCTGCTTGGTTTTGGTTCGGCAAGCTCTGCCGCAGCCGTAAACGCCCTGAGCCCTGCGGACACCGGAGCGGATTTGCAGTTCGTCTTTCTGGAAGATGTGGTTGGCACTCTGACGCTTGATCAGATAAGAACGAAGGCGGAGTCCGACTGGAAAGCCGGCGATCCGGGCGGGCCTAACTTCGGCTTTTCGGATTCGGCATTCTGGGTCCGGGTCGACCTGCACAATCCGCTGCCGAATCCCCAATTGCGACTTATTGAAGTTGGTTATCCGCAATTGGATAACGTGCATTTTTTCCGGTTTGACGGTAATGAGTTAGTCCAGGAACTCCTCACAGGAGACCATCAGGTCTTTTCAAGCCGGGTTATTCAACACCCGCATTTTGTCTTGCCGATTGACCTGAAAGCAGGGGAAACCACCCGGGTTTATATCCGCTCCCAGACCCAGGGATCACAGCTATATCCGCTTCGCCTGTGGTCTGAAACGGCCTTCTTCGAGGATTCTTCCGGACTGAATAAACTTCAGTTCTTCTATTTCGGTTCGCTCAGCATGATGGTGATCCTCACCTTGGCGATCTATTTGATGCTGTGGGAAAAAACCTATCTGTATTATTCGCTGGCAACGCTTGGTTATCTGCTGTTCTTCCTCACCATTCGAGGTTATGGGTCCCAGCATTTGTGGCCTGATCTGCCTCAGGTGCATAGCGCCATGATGTTGCTATCGATGCCGTTTTTAGCAATTTTTTCCGTCTTCTTCGCCCGCAACTTCATGCATACCCAGGACGTGCCTTGGCTTGATAAACTGCTGTTGGGGATGGGCTGGATTGAAATCGTCAACTTTGGCGTCGCCGTCTTTGCCGATTACAACACGTCGGTCCGGCTTTCCGCTACCTTAGCATTGCCACTGTGGATTGTGATGTTTATTGCGGGGCCGGTCATGTGGTGGCATGGCAGCCGTCCGGCAATTTACTTCACCCTTGCCTGGGCTTTGCTTACGACCGGCATCATGGTGACCATGCTGCATAAGTTCGGCTTGATACCGAATAGCCTGTTTGCCGAATATGGTATGCAGCTGGGTTCCGGGGTTGAGGCCGCAACCCTGACCATTGCCTTAGCGGCCAGAATTTACACGGAGCGGGAACAGAAAATACGTGCCCAGGAACAGTCCCTGCAAGAGGGACGGCGTAAGCGGGAGGCTCAATCCCAGTTGATCCGGGCGGTAATGCATGACGAGGTAACCGGCTTGCCTAACCGCAGCCTGGTGGAAATGAGTATTACCGACCAGTTACGCAGTTTTCCCGAACAGGCTTGTTTTGTCGGCGTGGTGCGGCTGACGCGTTTTTCTGAAATCAGTAAGACGTTGGGGATGCAAAACGCCGACAGCCTGTTGCAGGAGGTTGCCGCCTATATGAATTCAAGTCTTGCGCTGTTGCAAGGCGTTTTGCCGATCGAAAGGGATTCCAAATCCAATCATTATCTGGGCCGTATCGAAAACGACTGTTTCGGTTTTCTGGTGCTTGCGGATGAGCTGATGCAAAATCGTGCTGAGTTCGAAATGCAGTTGGCGAAAATTCACCAAAGCTATTCCTTTAGAGAGCTGGAACTGGAAATGATGCCGAAAATGGGATTGGCACGGTATCCGGAAGACGGTAAAGACCCCCAACTCCTGCTTCGGCATGCCTATGTCGCGTTGGAAGTCTCGCAACAAAAGGATTTGCCCTATGCCATTTATGTTGCCCAACAGGATGTTTATGACGAAAAGCGGTTAACGCTGATGGCGGAGTTACGCAAAGCGCTTGCCGACAACGGAGTGGAGCTCTACTACCAGCCAAAGCTTGGCCTGGCGGACGGCAGGGTGACCGGTTTGGAAACCTTGATCCGCTGGAACCATCCAGCCCGTGGATTTATTCCTCCAGAGCAGTTTATTCCTCTGGCAGAAAGGACCGGCGTAATTCGCGACCTGACCCGCTGGGTGTTAAAACGGGCGCTGCAAGATCTTGGTCAATTGCGGGAACAAGTGCCTGAGCTTACTGTGGCCATAAATCTTTCGTCGCGCAATTTGCACGAATCGGACTTGCTGAGCTATATCGAAAACGAGTTGGCGCGAAACGGCCTTGGCTGTCAGACCCTGGTGCTTGAGTTGACCGAAACCGCGATGATGGAGGAGCCGGAAAGCGGCATCAACACCCTGGCGCAGATGCGGGAAAGAGGGATCACGCTGGCCATAGATGATTTTGGTTCGGGCTATTCCTCGCTGGCCTACCTGCAAAAAGTACCTGCCCGTGAGATTAAAATTGACCGCAGTTTTATAACCCATCTGGCAAGCCGGGAAAATGACCGGGTCATCGTTAAAACCACCCTGGAAATGTGCCAGAACCTGGGCTTTAAAGTAGTGGCGGAAGGCGTTGAGGAGGAGGCTTCTTTGCAGTTGCTGAAGCATTACGGCTGCGATATGGCACAGGGCTATTTCATTTGTCGGCCCCAGCCGTTACAGGCAATTCGTGCTTGGTTGGAGAAGCGTCTTTGAATATGACGGCTGTTACAAGAACGCCGGTTATTCCTTTCTGGCCTTCTTTAAAAAGTCTGCAACTGCCAGGCCCGTGCCGAAGTTCCAGGCTTTTAGCTTATCCAGGGCAATGATACGGTACTCATCGAGTTCGTCGCCCAGGACGACTGTTCCCGAGACTTTCGCATGGTAGGCAATGATGGTTTGATTCATCGCCGGAAAGTTGTAAACGCCCAATAGTTCCAGGTCTTCAACCCATAGCCCAAGCTCTTCCAGCGTTTCCCTTTTTGCCGCTTCCTTGGGGTCCTCCCGGTAATCAACAAAACCTGATATAGGCGCAATAATCCCTGCTGGCCAGGTTTTGTTGTGCGCTAAAATCACCCCATCGGGCGTTTCGCAAACAACGGCAACGATAGGTGTCGGATTCAACCAGAACTGGTAGCCGCAACTTTTATTGGGGCAGGTGACCGGTACCAGTTGGTCCTCAATGGGCGTGCCACAGCGGACACAGAAGTGGATTTCTTCAATTTTCATACGTGTTTTCAATCAACAATAAAAGCATGGTTACGCTTGAACTATCCTAAACCCTCAGGACTTCCGGCATGGGCAACAACCAAGTGTTCACAGAGCCTAAGTCTAACCATAGTTGAATCTATCTTTTTGCAAACCATTTCTGACATATTCAATTGCAACCACTGGTTGCATTTCCAGTGGCTGGGGATTAGCTTTTTGTTTTGTCGGAATCTAACACGAAGACAACGCAACATGAGGCAAATCGAGCGTCAATTCTGAGTTGAAAGGGTGTCATGGCGCGTAAACTGAGACCATCGACAGCAGGGAAGCTGTCGTTGAGCCCCTGGAAAGGGTTCACGGCGAGTCTCAGTTTATGGTACATGCCAGCCAAGGGGCTGAATCTAAGAACTCATTGTTTTCAGAAATAACATTCAATTTTGGCATATGAAGAAGGAAAAGCTAGTGGCAAGTAAATTCTTTGCTTACCTGGAACGTCTCCGCTGGATAAAACGTTGGGGGCTGAAACGCAATGTGGTGGAAGAAAACGTCATGGAGCATAGTTGGCAGGTGGCTACGATCGCGCATGTGCTGGGGCTGATTCATCAACAACTCTTTGCCGGAAGGGTCGCGCCGGAAAAGATAGCCGCGGCGGCGTTGTATCATGATGTGTCTGAAATCATCACCGGCGATATGCCGAGCCCCATCAAATATTACTCCGACGCAATTTCGAGAGCCTATAAAGAAATCGAAGCAGTGGCTGAACAGGAAGTATTGAAAACTCTGCCGCAAGAGTTGCAAGCGCCCTTTATCCCGTTGTTGCTGCACCATGAAGCCGATCCGGAAGTTGCGCGTTTTGTGAAAGCGGCGGACATCATCAGCGCCTACCTCAAGTGCCGGTTGGAAGTTAACTCCGGTAACCGGGAGTTTGACGATGCCATGGCCACCATCGAGAAGCAGATTCGGCTCCTGGACATGCGGGAAGTAGACTATTTCATGGAGAACTTTACCGACAGTTATCTGCTCACGCTTGATGAACTGCTGGCCAACCATGAACGCCTAAACATGCCTTAAATGGCTGTAAGCCTGTTTCGTCAGAGATCGCCCTGCCAGCGTTTTTTACACGCGTCTGTTATAAGCGCCCGTTTGTGACGGAAGTCGCGTTTTTCGTTACGTTGTGAAGGCTTCTTGTATGGCTTGACGCCTATATAGGTAACAGACAGTTAAATACTACACCAGGTAAGGTAATCACAGGGGGAGTTATGAATTTTCAAATGAATCAGGCAGCGGTCTTTCATCTGCGGCGAATCGCAGCACTGGTAAAGGCTGAAACTGGAGACCGTTATCGGTTGGCGAATCACGGACAGATCGCAACTCTGGTCCGCACCGCCTCCCTGCTCGACACACCGGAATTGCAAGGCTTATTGAAAGGTTTTTATCAAGAGTGTTGGCCTGAAACCCAGAAGATGATTGCGGCTAAGGAGTTAATTCCTGAAGCACATCGCTTAGCCGCTTGATTAGCTTACTTGAGTAGACGATTTTATTTTTGTTGTTATCACAGTCCTTTGTACAAACCTCTGCCGGGAACTTCCGCACCAAGTTCCCGGTTTTTTTCGTTTCGCCAATCTCGCGGCTATGACAGTTCGGCACAGACGTCTATGCTATAGGTAAACTTTCCGTTAGCTTGTACATTGGCAAACGGGATTGACAGTCGGTAGTTGGATGTCGGCCAAATGCTTCAAATCAAAGGGTGTAGTAGATTCCTCCTCTATTTGTTCTATTTCTGTCCGCTGACGATCTTGGCAGGCGCTGCATCTGCCGCTCATGAACTCATCTATCCAGCCAAGCAAACGGCAAGCGATATCCGTAACGATTATTACCTGGACCTGCTAAAGGAAGCGTTACAAGTTACGGAAGCGGAATACGGGCCGTTTCGCCTGATTCCTTATAAGGAATATATCACTCAAGACAGGGTGTTCTGGCTGCTGGGACGAAATGCCATTTTTGATATTGCCTGGTCAATGACATCGAAACGGCGTGAATCTATGGCTCATCCCGTAAGGATTCCCGCCATGCAAGGATTGTTGGGCGTCCGTTTGGCGATTGTCCGGAAAGATAGACTCGGAGACTTCGCAAAGGTCAACGATTTAGCCGGACTGCAAAATTACATTGCCATGCAAGGCCATGACTGGCCCGATACCGAGATATTACAAGCGAATGGGTTGCGGGTTGAAACCGATTTCCGCTATGAAGAGATCTTTCAGCGACTGGCTCTGGGGCGTTACGATTATTTTCCACGGGGCGCGTTGGAGGCCTATGCGGAGCTGGAGGCCTTGCAACTGGACAACTTGGCTGTGGCGCCGAACTTTGCTATCGCCTATCCGGCCCCGACCTATTTTTTCGTCAGGAAAAATAACCCGGAACTTGCCGATAGACTCACTCGGGGATTGGAAACGCTGGTTGCCAGCGGCAGACTGCGTGATTTGTTGACCAGTCATCCGGCTCACCGCCTATCCATCGAACAGCTAAAGCTGCCGCAGCGCGCCGTAATTCGCCTGCACAGCCCGCTGCTTCCGGACGATACTCCTCTTCATCGGCCTGAGCTGTGGTGGGATCCGGCGCTATTTGGGGAATAGCTTTCGCATCGCGAATTTTCCCCGATTTGCCGTTCATCTCACCGGTCGATGCACTCACCGCAAAACGGCTACTCCCGCGAAATGGTTTTGTTAGAGTAGATTCATAGCGTTAATGACCTGTCGACAAGAAGCGGCTTGTAAAGACGGCATAGAGTGGGAGTAATAGACGATGTTGAACGCAATAGCATTACCGAAAGTAAAAATGATACCCCTGGCGATGGTCTTGGGAGGCTTTTTATTCGCAGCCTCCAGCCAGGCAGAAGACTGTAGCGGCGGTAATTTTGTAGAGGCGGCTACCGTAACCGTCGCGGAAGCCGATCTGTCAGTTCCAAGCAACTATGATCGGCCGGTACAGGCAGAGGTGCAAAGCCGTCATGTGGCTGACTTGGATATCCCGGAAGTCAATATTGAAATGCCCGGCCTGGATATTCGATTAAATCTAGATATGGGTGAATTGCCCTATGCGGAGTCGGAAGGCCTGGGAAAGCTCTCCTTGAGATAGCTTCACCGGATTCACCGGGCCGGGATTCCTATAAAATCCAGGCGGACGACCGGCATTATTAAATAGGGTTCTCCCTGTCGGATCCATGGCAAACTCACTTTCGGCTGTACGCCGATAAGTGAGTTTGAGAATTTGGGAACAGGTTCCTTGTACTAAGCTGTATCAGGTTTGTTCGGACCCCTAGTCGTTCAATCTGATATGGCTTTTTTTATCTTCGCGAGGAAGAAGC
This sequence comes from Hahella sp., assembly GCA_028280065.1. Taxonomy (GTDB): domain Bacteria; phylum Pseudomonadota; class Gammaproteobacteria; order Pseudomonadales; family Oleiphilaceae; genus Hahella. The sequence continues at coordinate 164,288 of JANQMN010000004.1, read as the reverse complement.
CGTCAATTTCTTCGTTAGGCCAGATGCGCTGTGTGAGACCGCATTTCTCGTCTAATTGCTTGCCCTGCCATGCGGTTAGACCGGCAGAACAGTTCGGCATCACTTGCTGCAGCATAGCAACCTGTGCGTTTTGCCTTTTATGAAGTAAGTGATTAACAACGGCTTCATTCTCTTCCGGGGCGAAGGAACAGGTGCAATAAAGCATAACGCCACCGGGTTTCAATGCATCGAAACCGCTCAATATCAAACGCTTTTGTTTTCTGGCGCATTCCTTAACCTTGCGCGGACTCCAATGAAAAGTACTGGCCTCATCGAATACGTTCATTCGGCTTTCCGATGAGCAAGGGGCGTCGAGTAAAACCCGATCAAAAGTATCGGGTTTCAATGTCCCAACGGCGCGGCCATCCTTCAAGAAAAGTTTGGCGTTTTGCACGCCTAGCCGGCGCAGGTTGGCTTGCATGCGGAAAAAGCGGTCTTTGACCGGCTCGACTGCGCTGATTTGCCCCTTGTTGTTCATTAGGTCCGCGACCAGGCTGGTTTTTCCGCCTGGGGCCGCCGCCAGATCGAGTACCCAGTCACTGGATGAAGGCTCCAGGTACAGTGGAGCCAGCATGCTGGAAAGGCTTTGCATATAAATCGTGCCCTGCTCCGCCAGTGCGGAATGCGAAATGAACTGACGCGCCTCAGGCGCGGCGATGTAGGCTCGAATGCCTTGTTGCCCTAGCCAATCGACCGGTGAACATGGAATACCCAGGGATTCCAACCGGTTCGGATACTGTGTTAGGTCGGCGCGTAATCCGTTGATCCGAAAACTCACGGACTTGTTGCTGCGGAACGAGGCCAATGCCGGCTCCAGCAGGTGGGTTGGGCAAAGCTGTTTAAACCGGGTTTCGAATTCTATCGGCAGCATGGGCGATTAGAGAGCACCTGAGTTAGCCAATGCGCCTGCCAAGGCAAAACCACCGGCGGTACCGCAGAGAATCAGCAGCATCGGCCGAAACCGACCGGCATCGACAAACCCCCTGGAACGGATTCCCAGGTAAAATCCCAGCAGGCACACAGGGACGAAGACCAGGCTTTCCAATAACAATCGGGCATTAAGAAGCCCGGTCGCATGATAGCTGATCAGACTAATCGTGCAGCTATAGGCAAAAAAAAGCGAAAGATTCGCGCGAATTGTCGGTGGCGCGCCATGCTGCATTACCAGCGCCATCGGTGGACCGCCAACCGACGTTGTGGTTCCCATAATGCCGCTGATAAAAGCCGCGGTACCCAACCTGGCAGGGGTATAATCAAACTGTCTGCCAAACAAACTGATGAACACGGCGAACAGCACGGCCCCGGCAACACAAATCTGTAGCCAGAATACATTCAGCTGCAGTAACAGCCAAGCGCCAATAACCGTGCCGGGTAACCGGGTTGCCAGAGGCAGCAGCATGCGGCGTAGCTGCAGGTGCTGGCGTTGATTCGAAGTGTTGAAAATGCTCAACACCAATGCATTTACTGTCAACAATACCGGCACCCACTCTGGTTTCAGCAGCACGATGATCGGCGCGGCGACCACTGCCATGCCAAACCCCATTGCCGTTTGCAGCCAGCAGCCGAGCAGCAGGCTCAGGCCGGTAAGCAACCAGATCAAACTTGTCCACAGATCAGGATTCAATGCAGTGTTTTCTTAGTAAAGTGCGGGCCGGCAGTATAGCGCTTCGCCAGGTTGGATGCATCGCAATTATGCGTCCGCGTGAACCGCAAACTGTTGACGAATTTCCTCAATTTGATCGGTGCCGCCGCTTGACGGCCCGGTCAAAATAGCCCCTCCGGGTAGGTGTGGCCAGACGGCTCTGGGTTGGCAATAGAATATGCCTTTGCCAAAGCCGTCGTCTTGCAGAATGTTCTGCATGGCCAGGGCTCTATCGCTGGTTACCGGCGGAATTTCGTGGGTTATGGATTTCCAGTCCTGTTGCTCCGGGCAGTAGGTGATACATTGGCTAAGCACATGGAGAAAGGCGAAGCCGGGATGATCCATGCCTTGGCAGATAAGCTGTGTCAGTCCCTTGGGATCGCCGGAATGGGCTCTGCCGATAAAGCCGGCACCGGCTGCCAGGGCCACAGCGCACGGCTGAAAAGGAGGCACTTCCGGACCACGGGGTGTCAATTTGCTCTGATCCCAGAGTTCCGGAGTGGTTGGCGATGCCTGCCCTTTGGTCATACCGTAAACTTCGTTATCCATGACGATGTAGAGAATATTTACGTTGCGCCTGCAAGCGTGAATAAAGTGGTTGCCACCAATCGAAAAGCCATCTCCGTCGCCTCCTAAAGCAATGACCTCTAACTCCGGCCGGGCGACTTTCAGTCCGGTTGCCAGGGGCAATGCCCTGCCGTGAATTCCGTGAAAGCCGTAGGTATTTATGTACGCCGGCAAACGCGATGAGCAGCCGATGCCCGAGACAAGTACAGTATCTACCGGATTCAATTCCAGTTGGCTAAAGGCTTTTGTCAATGCGTTGAGAACGCTGTAATGCCCGCAACCGGGGCACCAGATAGGCTTCACCCGGGATTTATAGTCTTTTGCTTTCATCCTCGATCCTCCTGGTTCTGCCGGCTCCGTTGCGTAAAGCGCGCATTAAATTTCCTGGCGATAATGCTTGCCGTCAGGATTTGCGGGCCGGGCTGGCAATAAGTGGCAAAGGGCAGCGCAGGGAACTGTGAAGCCAGGTAACGGCTAAATTGTCCTTCATGGTTTTGCTCGACAACCAGAATACTGTCAATGCCTCGCAAACTCTCTTCGAGGTGTCGTTTAGGAAACGGTGCCAATAACCGCATGGCAATTACCCGCACGGGATCGCCGGATTCTGCTATTTTTTGCGCCGCTTCCCGGGCAGCTCCGGAAACCGAACCCCAGCAAATAATCGCTGCTCGAGGCTGGTGGGCGTCTGTGGCGGGAGTGTCCGGAAATTGGGAAACTTCCGCCCACAAAGCCGACTTTCTGATGGGTTCCAGTTTGCGTTGACGTTTTTCCAGTTGCCGCGCATGGACATCAGCTTCCGGCGATGGCGTGCCTGATTCCTTGTGTTCAAGGCCGTCAGCCGTATAAATGCACGCCGGATCGCCGGGAACCGCCATGGGGGAAATACCCGTGGCGGTATCGAGATAGCGGAGATAGGCGGTATCTTCGGCGGTTTCCTGCCCGGATGTCCGTGGCGGTTTCGCAAGACGCGCTTGCTCGTTGATTTTCCCAAGGCTTTGCATAACCTGCATCGAATGGCCAAGAAACTGGTCCGAAAGCACAATTGCCAGCGTCTGGTATTGGCTGGCCAACTGCACCGCCCAAGCAGACGTGGTGTGGCAATCCGGAATCGATAGGGCGGCGAGGACAATGTGCGGCGCATCGCCATGTAGTCCGAACAAGGCCAGGTTTAAGTCGGCTTGTTCGCTTTTGGTGGGAATTCCGGTGGAAGGACCGCCGCGCATCACATTCAATACCACGGCGGGGGTTTCACTGGCCACGGCCAAACCCATGGTTTCCGTCATCAACGCCAAACCGGGCCCGGACGTCGCCGTCATGGCGGGTACGCCACCGAAGCCGGCGCCCAGGACCATATTGATAGCGGCCAGTTCATCTTCTGCCTGGACCAGGTGGCCGCCGATCTTCGGTAACTCTTGGGCCAGCCATTCCAAAGCATCCGATGCCGGTGTGATGGGGTAGGCGGCAGCGAAACGCACGCCGGCCTCCAGGGCTCCCAGGGCGGCCAGCTGATTTCCGGTAGCCAGCCAGGAGTCCGTATGCCGATCTTGGGCCTGCGGAATGGTCAATAAGTCTTTATCCGGCCATTGCTCGGCAAGGGCGTATCCGATCTCGGCGGATGTCGCTAAGCCCAACTGCGTCTCGTTGTCGGCATTACGGAAGCGCTGCGTAACCAGGTTTTGCGCTTGCTTCAGGGAAATGTTCAGGCACCTGGCAAGAAAACCTAATAGGAGTATATTGGCGCGGCCTTGGGGAACTTCTTGGGCTTTTTCCATGAAGGGCAGGCTGGCAACGGACAGTGCATCGGCCATCGGCTTGAGTTCGTCCTCAGGCGCCCCCGCTTGGGAATCCTGAATCGTCAGCATGCTGGTCGAGCTGTCTGAAGTTTTTGGCGGCAACGGAAATTCATGCTTAAACCGGGCATAGTTGCTCCAGTTCAGCACGATAAGGAGGTTTATCCGGTCGTCGAAGGCGTGGACCGGTTTTGTGTCGAGTCGCAAGGCAACCGCCGATTCGCCGCCGCGGATTTGCGGTCCGAAGGATTTCTTGAGAATTCCATAGTAGCCACGGCGGGCAATGAGCTTCAGCAATAGTTCGCCGAGTGAAGCCACCCCGGATCCGCCTGATCCGCAAATTACGATGGTAACGGGTTTGTTCCCGGCAGCAATGATAGACATCCGAACTTCCTCCGGCAAGGTAACGGGCAACACCCATGCTATCGAATTCCCTTGATGCCGGCTTGAGGTGCCTCAGATAAGCGGAAGTTTATTCGTCAACCAACTGCAGGACACGAAATGCGCCCTGCTTGTTATGCCCGAGCATTTCGGCCAGAACCGGGAGTATTTCAGCCATGTCAGTCATTAGGGTCCAGGGCGGATTGACGGCGATGATTCCGCTTCCGGTCATGCCAAAGCCTTCCGTATCGGCTTCCCGACAAAGCTCAAACAGTTGGATGTTGCGGATTCCACTCGCTTTAAATGCGCGTTCCAAGGCATTTACCTTGTTGCGGTCGACCACCGGATACCACAACAGGTAAGTGCCGGTAGTAAACTTTCGATAAGACTTCGTTATGGTTTCAACGGTGGTTAGATAGTCGGATTTTAACTCGTAGGGCGGATCAACCAGGATCAGACCACGACGCTGGGAGGGTGGAACAATGCTCAACAGACCCCGATAGCCGTCTTCCTGAGCGATCTTGAAACGCGCCTCGGATTGCATGTTTTGACGCAGAAGTTGAGTGTCCTGGGGGTGTAATTCATAGCACCAGATTTGATCCTGCGGCCGTAGATAATTTCCGGCCAGCCAAGGAGAACCGGGGTAATATCGCAACGCTTCGTTTTCGGCACCCGCCGGAGGCGGCCGATTGTGTCCGTTAGCATTGAATTGCCGGATCAGTGTCCGATAGTCAATGAGCATGGCCGGCAGCGCATCCGCATTCCAGAGCACGCCTATGCCCGACTGAAATTCGCGGTTCTTCTGCGCTTCTGGGCTCGACAGGACATAACCGCCGGCGCCGGCATGGGTGTCAATGTAGCAGAGCGGTTTGTCCTTTTGGGTAAGGTATATCAGGGTTCTTTGCAGTGTCAGGTGTTTAAGAACGTCCGCATGGTTGCCGGCGTGGAATGAATGGCGATAACTGAGCACAGGGGATAATCCAATAAGGTTAGCAAGTTGGCAAGGGTGTGGGGAGTAGTTTAGTAGTTTGACAGAAACCGGTTGTAATCGTCTCTCAAGTTCACTAGTTCATCCCAGATTACTTCGGCCACGGCAGGGTGCGCGCGATAGAATTGGCGGCTCACGATAAAAAAGCCGACATTGCGTTTCAATGGGGCTTTGGAGACGATTACGTGGCGGTAACTGTCCGGCGCTTTATCCATTATGCGTCTGCCCGCGCCGCAAAGTGTCGCCATCCCGTCTACCCGTGCGTGACTGAGAAGGTGGAAGCCTTTGGAGTTGGATTCGACTTGCAGCGTTTTGATATTGGAACGGATCAGCAAATCTTCGATGGAATAGCCGAGCGGTATCGCCACGCCGTGGCGTTGCTGGCCTGTGAACTTTTGGCCATTCCATTGCAGCTCCGCGGATTTGATCGAAAAGTAACAGTAGGCGTTTGTATCGATTGCGCGAAAAATATCCAATTCCCCATTGAACATTGGATACTGCCCGATGCGTTCCCGGTCCGGTTTGTAGCTTCCCACCACCGCATCGACGGTACCGTTTTCCAATTCATGCAAGCAACGCTTCCAAGGGCGCCTGATTAGTTGAAAGTCAACGTCAGGAAGCTTCTCCGCCAACAAATAGATAAGTTCAATGGTTGCGCCGGGCTTTTCCTTCGGAATAATCGCGGATTGGCCGGTATAGTAAGGGAGAAGTTCGCGGTCTTGGTAGCAGTATTGCAGACGAATGGCATCATTTGCCGCCGAAATTGCCGGTAATACAGCGAATAGTGCAACCATCCACAGAGGAAAAAACAGAGCTTTCATTAGCATTTCAGTGTCGGCTTTGCCTTTAAGCATAGATCATTTCACCCGGGTTCGGTTTATTTCCTATACTTTATGTCCTGAAGACTGGTAAGGTCTGTTGTTGGAACAGTTCTACCAGTTGAGTAGAAAGTGTTTTACCGGCTTTGATTTGCTGGCTGTTTTGAATAGCGTTGTGAGATTCTGTTCTAGCTAAAAGTCGGTCTAAAATTGTTCTGTATCATACGCTATGCTGTCAAAAATAAAAAAATAACCACCTCCCCCTAACTAAAACTAAGAACGACTGAATTATGCAAATTGGAATCCCAACTGAATCGGCGGAGAATGAAAAGCGGGTGGCAGCCACACCCAAGTCCGTTGAACAGTTTATAAAACTCAATTTCACAGTGGCTGTTGAAAAGGGCGCCGGCCTGCATTCCAGTTTTGGCGATGCCTTGTTTGAAGAGGCTGGCGCCACTGTTGCCGATGCGAAAACGGTCTGGCAGTCAGATATTATCTTAAAGGTTAACGCGCCTACCGATGATGAAATAGAACTGATGAAGCCTGGTGCTTTTCTGATCTGTTTTATCGGGCCGGCGCAAAATGAAGAACTTTTGAAGAAACTCTCGGAGCGCAAAATCAATGCGCTGGCGATGGATGCAGTACCTCGAATTTCCCGTGCTCAATCCTTGGATGCGCTTAGCTCAATGGCAAGCATCATGGGCTATCGCGCCGTTGTCGAAGCCTCTCACCGGTTTGACCGCTTCCTGGCAGGCCAGATTACCGCCGCCGGTAAAGTGAATCCGGCAAAGATTCTAATCATCGGCGCAGGTGTGGCCGGACTTGCGGCCATTGGTACGGCCGGAAGCCTGGGGGCAATTGTCCGTGCTTTCGATACCCGTCCGGAAGTTAAAGAACAGATCGAAAGTATGGGAGCGCAGTTCCTTGAAGTGGATATCGAGGAAGAAAGTTCCAGCGGCGACGGCTATGCCAAAGTGATGAGCGAAGCCTTTATCAAGGCGGAAATGGAACTCTTCATGGAACAGGCCAAGGAAGTCGACATTATTATCTCCACCGCCAGTATTCCCGGTAAGCCGGCGCCTAAGCTGCTCACCGAAGAGATGGTGAAAGCCATGAAGGACGGCAGTGTCATCATTGATATCGCAGCTTCCAGCGGTGGTAACTGTGAATTGACCTCCCCCGGTGAGGTTGTCGAGAAATACGGCGTAGAAATAGTCGGCTACACCGATCTGCCATCAAGGCTGCCTGCCCAGGCCAGTCAGCTCTATAGCAATAACCTGGCAAACCTGATGAAACTGCTCGGTAAAGCGAAAGATGGCGCCATAGAGTTGGATTTCGAAGACGAAGTCGTGCGTGGCATGACGGTGGTTAAAGAAGGCGGGATAACCTGGCCGCCACCACCGATCAAAGTGAGCGCAGCGCCTGCGCCGACCCAGGAAGCTGCTCCCGTAGCAATACCGGAAAAGGAAAAGATGTCGCCGACCAAGAAGCGGGGACTGGTCGCCGTCGGCGCGGTTCTTTTTACCTGGTTTGCCAGTGTTGCGCCGGCGGATTTTCTGATTCATTTAACGGTGTTTGTACTGGCCTGCGTTATTGGCTATTACGTCATCTGGAATGTTACATCGGCACTGCATACGCCGTTGATGAGCGTCACTAATGCGATTAGCGGCATTATTATCGTCGGTGCATTGTTGCAAATCGGTAGTGATAACGGCTGGGTGATGTTCTTGGCCTTTATCGCCACCTTAATAGCCTCGATTAATATCGCAGGAGGATTTTTGGTGACCAAGCGCATGCTTGAAATGTTCAGGAAGTAGGGAGAGCGAAAATGTCCAGTGGATTTACCAGTGCAGCTTACATTATTTCTGCCGTTCTCTTTATTCTTAGTCTTGCCGGATTGAGTCGACAGGAGACCTCACGTGACGGCAATATCTACGGTATGGTCGGTATGGCGATTGCGTTGGTGGCGACCATATTGAGTCCCAGCGTTAGCGGTATCGGCTATATCATTGTCGCGATGGTTATTGGTGCGGCCATCGGGATCCGCGTTGCTCGAAAAGTCGAAATGACCCAAATGCCGGAGCTGGTTGCCATTCTGCATAGCTTCGTTGGTTTGGCAGCCGTGTTGGTTGGCTTTAACAGCTATATCGACCATGGCGAGCTTGCCGGAGCGGAGTTGGCGGTGCATTTGAGCGAAATATTTCTGGGTGTATTTATCGGAGCGGTGACCTTCACCGGGTCCGTTGTCGCCTTTGGCAAATTGCGCGGCAGCCTTTCGTCGAATCCGTTAATGTTGCCTCATCGACATAAGATCAATGCAATCGCCGGGCTGGTGTGCTTCCTGCTGATGCTGGTGTTTATCGGCAATGACGGTTCGACCTTCAGTCTGGTGTTGATGACGCTGATTGCCTTTTTTATCGGCTGGCATTTGATCAGTTCCATCGGTGGCGCGGACATGCCCGTCGTTATCTCCATGTTGAACTCCTACTCCGGATGGGCCGCGGCTGCCGCCGGTTTCATGCTGGCGAATGATCTATTGATCGTAACCGGCGCCTTGGTTGGGTCTTCCGGCGCTATTCTCTCCTATATCATGTGCAAGGCGATGAACCGTAGCTTTATCAGCGTGATTGCCGGCGGGTTCGGTTCCGAAGGCATTGCCCTGGATTCGGAGGAAATGGGAGAGCATCGCGAGACCAACCCGGAAGCGGTTGCGGATATGTTGAAGTCCTCCCGTTCGGTGATTGTCGCACCCGGTTACGGAATGGCCGTTGCGCAGGCACAGCACCCGATATATGAGATCATGAAGAAACTCAACGATCATGGCGTGAAGGTGCGCTTCGCCATCCATCCGGTCGCTGGCCGCTTGCCGGGTCACATGAATGTTCTGTTGGCGGAGGCTAAGGTGCCTTATGACGTTGTGCTTGAAATGGATGAAATCAACGATGATTTTGAAGACACAGACGTCGTTTTGGTTATCGGGGCGAACGACACGGTAAACCCTGCAGCAGAGGAAAACCCCAATAGTCCGATTTCCGGGATGCCGGTGATGCAAGTCTGGAAGGCGAAAAATGTTGTTGTGTTCAAGCGCAGCATGAATACCGGCTATGCCGGCGTGCAGAACCCGCTATTCTTCCGTGAAAATACGGAAATGCTGTTCGGTGATGCGAAGGACAGTGTCGATATGATTCTGCATGCTATTTAGCGGCAATCGCTTTTTGCGGCGCAAAAAACCCGGATAGCTTCCGGGTTTTTTTGTTTGATATACTTGCCAAGTTAAGCTAGGTTGCTCCGATGAAGGCTTTGCGACGGTAAAACTCTGTAGGACGGACTAAGTTATTTCTCTTTCGCCAGCAAGTAATTATGGCCTTGGTTTCAGACGGTAAAAACGGATGTTTAGGGTGTAAGCCAAAAAAGCACCGACGGGCTTCATTGTTGCTACTATTGGCGATATTCTTCGGGCAAGTGCCGGTTGGCGCGGCAACCGAGCTGCATTTTTATCTGGAAGACGAGCCCATCTACACGTCCAGATCCCCGGACCAGCCAGGCTTCCTTAATGAAATTGTTGCTGCCCTGATCGACGATTTAAGTATTGCTGCGAAAGCACACTATCTGCCTTGGAAAAGAGCGCAAATGATGGCGCAGAAAGATCCGTTAGGCGTTATCTTTCCGTTAGCCAGAACCGCAAGTCGCGAACCGGTGTACTTGTGGGTATGCAAGATTTTTGATGTCCCGGTGATGTTTATCAGCCTTGAAGGCGATAAGGTATTGAACAGTTATGCGGAAGCAGCGCTCCATCGCGGGATTGGCGTTGTCAGAGGGACGCCGCAGGAAGAAAAACTGCTTGAGCAAAACGTTCCCCATGTCGCTTTAACAGGTGAAGAACTGTACCAAGCGCTCCACCGTCGAGACGTCACCGCCATTTTTACCGCGAGCTCGGAAGCGCTTTATGGCTGGAAAACTGCGGGATTCGAGGAGAAACTGCAGTTTGGTAAAATCTTGATGACCTTACCGCTTTGGATTGCCGCTAATAAAAACTCCACGCATATAGAACCCTTGCGTTGGAGAAAGTCATTAGAGCGGCTGAAGGGCAACGGAAAATACCAAAAGATTTTCTCCCACTATTTTGCCAACAAATAGCCGCTTAGGTTTACAATTTAGGCTAAGCTTTTAATAGCGGGCTTTTTGTGAACTGGCGATGACCAAGTATTTCCGAAACTCCTATGTTAAGGTGCTTTGTCTACTGTTGTTTTGCAGTGGACTGCATGCTGCGGACATCATGGTCGTTACCGAGTCCTGGCCACCCTACAACTACATGGAAGGAGAGACAGTCAAAGGTTTTTCCACTGAAGTGGCTCGGGAAACGCTCAAACGGGCGGGAATAAAGGCTAAGATTCGACTTATGGAATGGAAGTCCGCCTACCATCTGGCGGAGACACAGCCGAATACCCTGATATTCACCATGGCCAGAACCGAAAAAAGGGAAAAAAAGTTCAAATGGATCGGACCCCTAGCACCCCGCAGGGTCAACCTCTACAAACTGAAAAAACATCATCGCATACAGATCGGTTCGCTGGAAGATATTAAGAAATATCGGATATCCATCACTGCGCAAGACGCTATGCAACACTATTTGATCTCTCTGGGGTTGGAGGTAGGGAAACAGATCTACTCGGTGCGCAGGCAAGAACTAGGCGTGCGCATGCTGTTTGCCGACCGGGTTGACCTGATTACCGGCAACGATTTAACCCTGGCAATGCTGCTCAACCAGGAGGGGTATAGGTTTTCCGAGTTACAGCACGTCTATGATTTGATTGATAAAGGCGCTTATTACATGGCATTCAATCCGGACACCCCGGACGAACTGGTCGCCAGGGTACGAGCTAGTTTTAAGTCGGTTGTGAACGACGGCCTGCTGGAAACCATACGGAAGCGCTACATGCAGTGAGCGGTTGGCGGCACCTCCCTGTGCTGCTGTTCAAAGGTTACGTCAGCGCTTGTCAGGAGTACTATTTCAAGAAAGCGCGCCAGTTAGAGATTTAGTTGTTTAGCGTTAGGAAAACATTGTCTGACATGCTGCGCTTACTGCCATCTCTTACCCAACGCACTTTTTTACCCCAGCTCCACCATTTCTTTTCGGTAAAAGTGTTGAAATCGAAAGTTAAACCGCCACGGCTGAAGTTGTTAACGACGGTCGTAAAATTGCCGCTTTTGCTGGTGTTGATCGTTTGCGAATGATTGGTTTTTTCGCCCATTAGGACCACATAGTGGTTATACCAAAGCGAACTTGGCGCTTTCGATACCGGTTCTATTTTGCCATTAGGGCGAATGCTTCGGCTGCAGGAATCGTAGTTGCCGTTAGCAGGTGCGCCACAAGCGCTGTGTAAGGGTACTACGCTATCGTCAGAACCCTTGATAAAGGGCTTGGTTACGCCGGCATATTCAATCCCGGTGCCGACAAACCGGATTCGCGGCACGGCGCTGTTATTGGTTGCAATATTTCTGGCGTTATTCGGTTGCAGATCATAGAGCACGCCTAGTTGCCCTTGTTGCGGATCGAAGCCCATAAAGGTGCGTATCGCTGCCCGTTGAGCGCTGTTGATCCAGCCTGAGCCCTCGGAGACGCCGACCGCGACGTCAGCGATCTCAGTGCCGCCACCCGCGCCGGCAAAGTCCAGCACCGCCAAGACTTTGAAGTCGTTGCTGGAGATTCCCCAACCGCCCAGATTGCGTAACATGTAACGGGTAACCAAATCGCCGGTGGAGTGGGTCACAATCACGCAGCCACCGGCACAGGTACGATTGTTGGCCATTTGTTGCACCTGTGACTTGATTTTGTTTTTAATACCGCCGGAAATTCGATCCGCGGATGACCAATAAAAGATTTTTTCAGCCTTACTGCCCCAGTAGGCCGACCAGTATTGGTTAGCCAGATTCTGCAACTGACTGTTATTAGGTTTGTCTTCAATATCCGTCGAGCGAAAACCGTGGATCAGAATGACATTCTTGCCGGCGAGTTTTGCTTCGACCGTAAAGGCGGTGAGTGTAATCAATATGACGGCGATTACTTTTATTGTTTTTATTTCCATTGTTGTTACCTATTTTTTTATGTGGGTTTTGCTATTTTCCTATCTGTAGCAGCTTCCTTAAACCGGTCTTGAATACGGGTGTTATTGGCCTAGCTGGGATAAAAACTCAGCTCGTTCTTCGGCCAATGGATCTTTGTAGGGAATATCGTTGTAGTGATCGAAAGGAAATCCTTCAACGGCAATTTCAGCAGGCTCTGCCAGACCCGGGAAGTCGATGTTTTCATGATCCTTTGCCATGCGGACAATGCCGATATCTGCCAATAGATAAGGCCCTTCCTTGGCAGAGATTTTTAAGGCAGCGATATGCGCCTTGAGATTAATGGTGCGTTGGTGTTGATTAAGGGTGCCTTCCGACTCCAGATGCACCAGGGGTAAGCCGGATTCCTGATCGTAGAGGTTGGCGGAAAGGAAGTAATAGCCTTCTTCAAGGTGGTCGAACTTGGCCGGAATCACCAGGTATTCGCGCTCTATCCGGACATCTTCAACACCGACCATTAGCGCTGACGGCGAATGCAACTTAATGGGTATCACGCCGTTGAGCCTCTGGGCACCTGTTTGCACGTAGGCATGCAGTTGAAGTTCATTAGGCCAGTTGGCGGTGTCCAATGCTTGCGTATCGATCAGGGTGGAGTATTGGCTGCCATCGGGCCTGTCTTCCTGCATGGTGGTGTTAAAAAGCCGTTCGCCGGAAACTGCGGTAACGACCAGATTCGCGCTGTGCGAAGCGGCTGGGTCCTGCCCGGTAACAGCAACGACAATGGGGATTGCTTCGCCATTGAAATAAACATGCCGATCTACCTGCAAAGTCAGTAAGTGGGGAATCTCATGGTCTTCCCGTGGAAACACTATATCCACCGGATAAGCCCGATTAGGTTTCAATTGCTCTAATTGTCCGGCATCTAGAATGGGCTGTGAACCCGGCGGGTATTGGGTCTGCTGCCGGTAATCCTGGGCTAATTCCGATAACTGTTCCTGCATAGCCGCCGAAAACGCCGCCTGATCTTCTTCGGATAATAATTTATCTTCTCTATTTGGCATGACATTAGCCTGGTTGGTTGCCTGGCTGGAAGGTGCTAACTCTCCAGGGGCATTCCGTTCCAAGTTTGGCTTATAAACATTGCCACTATCCGGAACAGGGGATGCATATAAATAGAACCAGATCAAGCCCATCGAACCGAGGATGGAAAAAGCCACGAAAAGTCTCTGAAATCGTTTCATCGGACACGCACATTTATATTGTTATTGTTGGAGATTTTGTAGAATTGTCCGACAGAATAGCTGAATGCAGAGGGAGATTATGCTGGCTGGTTCACGAAAACAGCTTAAGAAAAGATATTGATTTACAAGATAAACAGTCGTCTTTAGAGGGGCGGAATTTCCATATCCTGCTGATTTTCCCGAATGATTCGGTCATAGTCGCCAGATGCTTTGATTGCTCTAAGTCCGGCGTTGAAGTCATCCCGGACTTGTCTGGAAAGAAAAGCGAACCGATAATCTGTTGGCGGGAAAATGTTGTGATAAACAATGGGCTTGCGCAGTTCCGCCTCGCTAAGAATAAAACGCTCTTTGAGTTCCAGGCTTCGGTTGAACAACCTGCGATGGAAATACTGAAATATCTTCTTTTCCAGTACGATCACTTCGGTACGGCCTTTAAATAACTGCTTTACCTGCAGCGATTGGTCGGCCACCTCATTGTAATCGCTATTGAATGCGACTGTGCGGCCGAACTCATTCCCCAACAGAGTTGAGGCCCGCTGGAACGCGACTATACTCTTGTGGCGTAAATCGCTCAGGGAATCAATCTGCAGGTTGTTTTCCTTCAATGTCACAGCAAGATTATGGAAGGTGACGACCACGTCGGAATAATACCCTTCCAGCATACCCTTCCGGACATTGATTACGCCGTCCAAACTGCCTTCCTGAAAAGCCATCAGGGTTCGCGCCAAAGGTAGGTAGGAAGGGATGACTTCGTAGCCGTTGACGGCAAAAGCAGCACGCATCAGCTCCATTTCCAGGCCGTTATTGGTTTCCTGGATGACCCAGGGGGGAATCGAAAAGCTGATCCCCATTAGGAGACTCTTTTTTTCCGCCTGTACGCCGGAGCAGGCAAAGCAAAGTAAAAATGTCAGTGCCAGTAGTTTTTTCATGCAGATAAATATCGCTGGAGAATCGCTGTGCCGAACGGCAGTATAGTGACAAATATAGCCCAATTGGTTTGCTAATTGAAAATTAAAAACAATTGCGTTTATTCAGGTCTTGTTTACCGCACTTGGAGCACTTAGCATGTCGCTAGACAACAACAAGTGGCAGAATATATGTCCAGTAAGGAAACACGAACCGAACTGCTGCAACAACTCAAGTTAGATAACCAGCCGCAACCAAAATCGGGTGTGTCGGTGTTCAGCACAATTTTGTTCGCAATCATTGCGGCAGCCGCTGGTGCTGGAGTTACCTACTACTGGTTTTCCAGTCAGTTACCGCTTTCTCAAACCGCACAGCCTCCGAAAAGCCTAACGACTGAAAGAACCGAACCGGCAATAGTGATGCTGCAGGAAGTGGACGAATCTGCCAAGGAACCGCCAGCAAACGAGAACCCTGAACTTTCGAATGTTATTCTCAACGCCTCCGGTTATATCACCGCAAGATTGGTTGCGACCGTATCTTCGGAAGTCACCGGTCTGATTAAAAGCGTAGACGTCGAAGAAGGCATGCAGGTAGAAACCGGGCAAGTACTTGCCCGCCTTGACGATGCGATTGCCCGCACCAATTTGCAGCTCGCAAAGGATAGTCTGCGTGCTCAGCAGGCCCGTTTGCGGGGTGTCAGAGCTGAAATTGTGGAAGCGGAAAAGGTATTGCACCGGGTGAGTAATCTTGAAGGCGGACAATATTCCAGCGAGGCTGAGTTAACCAGTGCAACGGCCCGGTTAGAAAGCGCAAAGGCTGCTTACGCCACGACTTTGGCGGAAATCGATGTCGCCAAACAACGCATTGATATCCAGCAGGAGATTTTAGGCAATCATGAAATTCGCGCGCCTTTTGCCGGGGTGGTGATCGACAAAGCTGCGCAGCCGGGGGAAATTATCAGTCCCGGCGCAAGCGGCGGATTTACCCGAACGGGAATTTGTACCGTTGTAGATATGGAGTCTTTGGAGATTGAGGTGGATGTCAATGAAGCCTTTATTGGCCGGGTAACTCCAGGCCAGGCGGTAATGGCAAACCTCGATGCCTATCCGGATTGGGATATTCCCGCCAGTGTCATCGCCATTATTCCCACTGCGGACCGCGCCAAGGCGACGGTGCGGGTGAGGATCAAAATTGAACAGCGAGATGCGCGTATTCTGCCCAATATGGGGGTTAAGGTCGCCTTTTTGCGTGCTTCAGAGTCAACCAGTTAAGTAACCAAGGAAATAGTCGACATGAATGACCAAGTCTTATTCGAGTTAAAGGGGATTTCCAAGAGCTTTGTGAAAGGCAAACAAGAGATTTCGATTTTCAAAAATCTCAACATGTCGATTAACAAGGGTGACTTTCTGGCTATTATGGGACCCTCCGGCTCCGGCAAAACGACGCTGTTGAATATGCTGGGCGGGGTGGATCAACCAACCAAAGGCGATTTGTTATTTGGTGGTGACAATATCAGCCGCTACTCCGAAAGTAAGCTGGCGCAGTGGCGGGCAGATCATGTGGGCTTTATTTTCCAGTTCTATAACCTGATGCCCATGCTCACGGCGGCGCGCAATGTTGAGTTGCCCTTATTACTAAAGAATCTCAATCGTTCCCAGCGCAAGAAGAGTATCGAAACCGCGTTGAAACTGGTGGGCTTGGAAGAGCGTGCGAAGCACATTCCTGCCGAATTATCCGGGGGCCAACAGCAGCGAGTTGCCATCGCAAGAGCGATAGTTTCAGATCCGGACATCTTGCTTTGCGATGAGCCTACCGGGGATCTGGATCGTAAAACCGCTGTCGAAATCCTCGAAATACTGCAACTACTAAATTCCGAGTTCAATAAAACCCTGGTGATGGTGACGCATGATCCGGAAGCGGCGAAGTATGCCAGTCAGACGTTACACCTCGATAAAGGAGAATTTGTCGAGCAGGAGTTGGCGGTATGAAAGATCTGTATCTGATCTATAAGAATCTAACCCGCAACAAACTACGGCTGTTTTTAACCTGTTTTGCGATATTTATTGCGTTTTTCCTGTATGGCCTGCTTGGCGCACTGAAAGGCGCGTTTGACGCCGGGATTGAGCTTTCTGCGGATGACCGTTTGATCGTGGTGAATAAAATCAATTTCACTCAGCCGCTTCCGTTGGCCTATTTCAACAAAGTAAAAGCTATCGAAGGGGTAAAGGATGTTTCCCACGCCAACTGGTTTGGTGCGTATTTTCAAGACCAGCGCCGACCTATGGTGGGAATGGCGGTGGACCCGGAAACCTACTTGCAGGTGTATTCTGAGTTGCAGTTGGATGAAGCCTCGTTACAACGTTGGTTTAATGATCGGCAGGGGATGATCGTCGGTGAGGCCATGGCCACCACCTACGGCTGGAAAGTTGGAGACCGGGTGCCGATTTCATCCAATATCTTTTCCCAGGCAGATGGCTCTCACACTTGGGATATGGTGGTCAGCGGTATTTTTACCGCCGAAGATAAACAGCTGGATACCAACTATCTACTTTTCCACTATAAGTATTTCATCGAAACCCAAACTTTCGGCTCCGATTGGATCGGCTGGATGGTGCTTACTACCGATGATCCGGCGCTGAACGAACAGGTTGCCAAGGCGATTGATGCCTTGTTCGCCAATTCGTCGTCAGAGACCGAAACCAGTACCGAAAAGGCCTTCAATAAAGCCTTTATCGAACAGATCGGCAGCATCGGCTTTATATTGACATCGGTAGTGATGGCCGCCTTCTTTACCATTTTGCTGATTGTCGGCAATGCCATGTTCCTGGCAATCCGGGAACGCACCCGCGAGATTGCCGTGATGAAAACCTTGGGATTCACCGCCACAAGGGTGTTTCGGCTGGTGCTGTCGGAATCCATTCTGCTATCGCTACTGGGCGGTCTTAGCGGAATCCTTGTCGCCTATTACACCTTGGAAGCGGTGACCTCAATACCGCAAATCCGCAGCATTCTGCCTAATTTATTGCTCAGTAAGGAGATATTTCTCCAGGCATTAGCCTATATGCTGGGTCTGGGATTGATTACGGGTTTTGTCCCAGCGTTCCGCGCGATGCGACTCAATACCGTGCAAGCACTGACAAGGGGTTAAAAGATGAACGCACTTTTAGCGCAAATCGCTGCGGTCGTGGTCATGAATATCCGCAGTCTGCCACAACGAAAATGGATGTCACTCGCCACCTTGCTAGCGGTCGCTATCGTCGTGGCCGTTTTGTTGGCTTTCCTGGCGATGGGCGAGGGATTCCGCGCCACCGTCGGCAACTCGGGATCGGATAACTTGGCGATTGCCATGCGCGCGGGCTCCCAAGCCGAACTGAATAGTGTCTTGATGCGCGATCAGGTGAATCTATTGGAGACCGCTCCAGGCATTCGAAAAGATGCCAGCGGCCCCTTAACCTCAGCGGAACTCTATGTCATTGTCGATGGCATTAAACGCAGCACCGATAGCGAAGTAAATCTGCCGCTTCGCGGTATTTCACCGCGTGGTATAGAGTTGCGCGAAGGCGTGCAGCTCACCGATGGCCGGATGTTTTCACCGGGTACCAATGAAATTATTGTCGGCAGCGGGGTTCTACGCGAATTTAGCGGTTTCGATCTCGGCCAGAAAGTTAAACTGGGTAACGCGACCTGGAATGTCGTGGGCGTATTCGATACCGGCGGCTCGGTATTCGAAAGCGAGCTGTGGGCAGATGCCCGGAGCGTGCAAAGTCAGTTTAACCGGGGCAGCTCCTACCAGCTGATGCGGATAGCGCTTTCTACTCCAGGCGATCTATCTGCGATAGAGGAGTTTATTGCCGCTGACCCTCGGCTGAATCTTGATGTCTGGACAGAAAAACAATTTTACGGCGAACAGGCAAAAGCTACCTCCGACCTGATCTTTTACCTCGGATGGCCATTGGCAATTGCCATGGCGTTGGGGGCGCTCGCGGGCGCATTGAATACCATGTATACCTCGGTCGCGCAACGCGCCGTCGAGATCGCCACCCTGCGAGCGATTGGCTTTGGTAATGTCTCTGCTTTCTTTGGCACATTGGTCGAAGCCTTAGTCTTGGCATTTCTAGGTGGCATCTTAGGCACTATAGCAGCCTTCATGCTGTTCGACGGCATATCTGCGTCAACGTTAGGCGGCAACTTTTCGCAAATAGTCTTTTCTTTTGAAATGTCGGCTAGTGCATTTCAGGATGGGATTGTGTTGGCGCTTGTTATTGGTTTTATCGGAGGCTTCTTTCCTGCCTGGCGGGCGGCCAGATTGCCGGTTATTGTGGCGTTTAGGTCTATGGGGTGACGTTGGTAGAAAGTTCAGTAGCTTGCAAGTGGCCTATGGAGTTCGCCCATCTACGAAAGTCTGTCATTTCACTATCGGCGCGCCATCGCAAAATGTCCCTGAGTCACAGACCAAGCTCTTTGGGATAAGAAATAGATAGTCCGGCTGTTCTTCGATTTGAATATCTGAGAGCTCTGAGGTCTGCAGTTTTTCGTTTTGAAAGAAAAGCTTGAAACTTACTTTCAGGGAGATTCTCAGGTCCGTATCGAGCCAAATGGTTTTCTTTTTATATTGCCATTTTTCAGTAATCCTTCCGGAAACTGATTCGGTATCTAGTAGGGTGCATTTTTTCGCATTGCTACGGCCGAATGGACATTTACCGGTGAGCCTCTATGGCTGAAGGGGTGGTAGTCTATGTTTGACGTTGAGCCCTGATTCGGAGATAGTCCTTTGCAGTCGTAGCGATTTGGGGAAATGCTGCAATCAATTTTTTGTCCGCTGTAACGAGTATTGAGTTGAGAGACTTGGCAACAGAAACAAACTCGCAATCATAAGCAGAGCAGCCAGACTCTTTGGCGAGCGTCAGAACGGTTGTTGAGTTGACGTTGTATTCGTTACTGCTTAGCAGTTTTTCAGCTTGGGCCTGCATTTGTAGTGCTGTGTCCAAATCAATTAGGCTTTTGCGAATATACAATGAGAGAATGTTTCTAAATTCACTTCGCCAAATCAGAGGTGCTATCCAATGAGGGTCTTTTTCCAGTAGTGCTTCAACGTCGGAAGTGTAGTCCGTCGGAAGATAAAGATAGGCGATTGTATTAGTGTCTACCACTATCATGAGCGGCCATTATTTTTTACAGCATTGATTTCTTCAGCGTCAATGCTATCCGCCATTACTCGAGCCCTGAGTAATTTTGCTGTGTCCTTAAAATCGGTTGCGGATAGCTTGGATGGCAGCAAAGTTTTTTCTAAACAATAAATAAGCTCACTATTAATACTCCGATGATGGGCTTTTGCGGCTTGTTTTAGGTGTTCGTACAGTTCGTCGGGTATGTTTTTAATGGTTAATGATGTCATGGAAGCCACCAAAATGGTTGTAATATGGTGGCATTATGATTCTTGGGTATTACCCAGTCAATGTTTGAAATAGCAACACCCCTGACATATATCCGCGCACAGGGGTTTGCCAACGTACATGGTGAGCCATCAAAGAAACAAGCCTTAAAGGAAGCCTGAAGTTGTAAATCCGTTCAAGTCGAATCCACCTTAAACAGAGCTAACAGGCTGTAATAGATATGGAAGTAACTGATTCTACAATTTTTTACCGGACTCTAGCGATATCCGCGGAAGACTTAAAACTCCTGTAAAGAAGTTAACACCTGAACTAATCAGTAAGACAAATTAAGCTTTTCCTCTCGATATTGCGAAGTCGTCCAAAGCGAATTACTCCAGAACTCATCCACAGTGTAACCTCTTCGCGTTTGATTAATGGCCCAATGGTAGTGTCTAACAGGGCGCTTGCTGTCATCGGCACCTATTCTTACGCATCGCCCCAATAACTCGTTATCTTCATATGCGGAGAAAAAGTAAGCCGCATGTTTTTCCGAAGCAGGTTTAATTGAGCTTCCGGTAAGTTTGTTGAACTCAGAAATAAATTGATTCGCTCTTTCTACAAGCGCTGGGTCGACTCTCCAGGAATATTCGATGATTGGTGTTGCCATGGACGCGCCCAATGCAACTGCGGCATACAGCACGGTAGATTCGCGCAAAGCAGTAACCAGTACTGCATCATTGGCAAAGGCTCCCAAGCCTACCAGTGAGAAGTCATCGAAATCGAGGCAAAACTTACGTGCTTCTAACCGAATACTCGGCTAGACCAAACATTCATATAATTCATCCATTCGCTTTATCTACATAACTTTCAATCAAAACCTGTCAGCGATGCCGAATAAACACCTCAAACCAATCCCGGTTTTCAATCAAAATCCGTTCATTGCTCCCGGCTTGCAGGAGCTCTGTCCAGGTCGGAAGTTCTGTGTTCGCTTCATTACAGATATCGGGCATATTATTTAACACCATCCGTTGCAGTGCGGTGGTGTTTTCACGGTTGGTAACGAGCGCGATGATGTTTTCCGTACCACTGTTATCGTCTAGCTGAAAAACCCAAGGTGAGCCGACTTCGTTGATGGGAAAATGGATGGCCTTGTCTTGTGGATCTATGCCGTCTTCATAGCCCAGGTTGCCGCAATTATTGGGATAGAGTCTTCTCAACTCGTCGTTTTCCTTGCTCATCAAATGCAGGGTTCCATCGCCTTCCCATTGCACCTCTAACGAAAAGCACGCGCCATTCGGCAGCCACTCACCTGAGTTAAACACGTTGGTGCCGGATTTAAAGGGCTCTCCTGCGAGGCAATCATCTTGATTGGCGGGGATGGTGACATAAAAATCGTCGATGAGTCTCTTGGCGGTAATCTGGGGTTGTTGCTCTTGGGTGTTTCCACTGCCTATTTCTGATTCAAGTTTTGCCTGATCAGACATGTTCGCCAGCGTCGGATACAGGAAATAAAAAATCAAACCGGTCGCCGCAACCAAGGCAGTGGCCAATCCCGCTATGTGTTTTCCGGAGCGTTTTGGCTTCGAGGCAAAGACATACTCATCGCCGAAGTCTTTTAGGGTCGCGATCAACTCGTCAACGTCGTTATATCGGTCCTCCTTTTCCTTTTGGGTCATTTTATCGAGGATGCCTTGCCAGTGCGTAAGATGCTTGGGAAGAGCGCGCAGTGGTTTGGTGCGTTGATTGTGCAGTTTTTCCGAGATGGTATTGCCTTTGACCGCGCGTTCGCCGGTCAATAATTCGAAGATAATGAGCCCGAGGCTATATAGGTCAGACCGGCCATCGACCTCTTCGCCACAGATCTGCTCCGGGCTCATATAAGCAGGTGTGCCGACCATCTGGTGGGCTTGGGTTAAGCGTGTCGGATCGACTACGCCAATGGTTTCCTGTTCGTGATGTTGAATGGCGATGCCGAAATCCGTCAGTACCGGATCGGTTTCCCCCCGCATCAACACGTTGGCAGGTTTTAAATCGCGGTGGAATATTTTTCGACTATGGGATAGCGACAATGCCGATGCCAGGTGCCAGACGATTTTGTACACCTGCTTTTCATCCATGGGCTCGTCCATCATATTATTCAGGTCGCCGTCTTCGTGATATTCCATGGCAAGATATAGGCGGTTGTTATCAATTTCGCCTACGTCGTAAACGGTAATAATATTCGGGTGAGAGAGCGAGGCATTTAATCGAACTTCCCTGGCAAAGCGCGAAGTCAGTTCCTTATCCTCCGCTTGGAGTACTTTTATCACGACTTTACGCTCGGCAATTTTCTGGGTAGCCAGGTAAATTCTTGCCATACCTCCGGAGGCAATCTGCTCATGGATGATGTAACCGGGAACGTCAATCATTGATAGTCTGTAGATTCCTTTTAGCCGTTTTATGAGACCTTATATACAACCTAGTCCAAAAACATCGGCGTTATGGATTATACGTCTTCCGACAGTTTCATATGACTCTGAATGGATGCCGTGTGATCCGCCCATGCTTAAGTTTTCGAGGACGGAGTTCGTTCTATTCAGGCCAACCGATAACCCCGGCATTATGCTGGGACGATAATAATCGGTTACCGCTCCCAGTCTTTGTGCCGCAATAACAAACGAACTTCTGCCGTCCCCGGCAACAGGTTCGCAACTCCTGTCGATAAAAGCGGAAACATCGAAAACCGGAATACTTAAATCGACAATCACGGCATTGTTGTCCAGTTCCGGAACTTGGAATTCAACCGTGCCGTCGTTGCCGGAATCGGAAGAGGCATCGATCGCTGCAGAATTGCTTCGAAGAATCGCTTTTGCTTTCAAGGTGATCGCGCCCCCTTGACCTTCCTGGGCCTTGGCCTCTATTGAGGAATGCTGATCAATAAGCATCAGTTCCCCGGTTAGATCGACATTGCCACCCTGCGCATCACCGCCAGCGGATGCCGATAACTTACCTGCCACCAAGGCTAACAAATCCCGCACCGCGATTCTTATATTACCGCCCCCGGACTGAAGGGATTCCGTTTGCACCGCAGCTTGGTCGAATAGCTGGGCGTTGCCTATATTGGTAATTGCGATAGAGCCGGCGTTTCCTGCTTCGGATGCGTTGGCGACTATCAGCGCATCATTGAGTTTTAACAGTTCAGCGCCTTGTATTTCGATATTTCCTCCTCTGCCGGCACCTTCCGAATTCGTCGCTATATGGGTGGAAAATTCAAAGCCACTGCCATCCATGGAGATAATGCCGTTATTTAGAATGCGAATTGTCCCGGCAGTGCCTGAATCCAAAGTGGAACTCTCGATTTGTCCGCCGGTGGAAACAACGATATCGCCTGGCGTGAGCAGTTCAATATTACCGGCACTGCCGGAAGATTCCGTCTCCGCCCTGATATGAAAATCACCTAACCGGATTGATGTTTCTGCATTTAACTCAATATTGCCGGCGGGTGCGGCACCGAAGGTATTCGCCAGCAAATTACTGCCCAATCCGCCACCAAGTTCAATACTTCCCTCAGTTGCCAGCAACTCGATGTTTGCCGGGTTCCCATCAACATTATCGCTCTGCGTCGTGACATTGACCGATGATTGGTTGAGAGTAATATTTTCAGCATCAAGCCGCACTAATCCGGCATCGCCCGCTTGCTCGGTATTATCTACTTCAGCGATTGATTCTGACTTAACTAACCAGCCGGATAGCTCAATGCTTCCATTCAGGGCACTTAGTTTTATTTCCCTGGCATTGCCTGTGCCAGTGGCGGTGCTGCTGATGGTATTAAACAGGTTAGAACTATTGTTGTTGCCAGGTTGCTGGGTATTTTCTGGTTCGCTTTCTGATGGCTCGGTAAAAGCTAGCAGGTCCCCGCCAGTGGCAGTGAGTTGAATAGCGCCGGCATTTCCTACAGCTTCTTTGACTGAGTCGCTTAGCACCGCCGAGTCTGACAAATGGATATCGTGGCCGGTAATGTTAATGGTTCCTGCATTTCCAGAGGAACCGGATGTGGTTGCGAAAAAAGCGCCGTCTGACAAACTCACAGTGCCGTTATTTGCAACGATAACCAACTCACCAGCATTGCCTGGGCCGCTGGAATCGGCGATAACGACACCGCCCTCAAAGTAAATATCGCCATTCAGGTTTTCGATAGTGATGCTGCCGCCAGCGTCAGTTCCATTGGTTTCTGCACGAATTCCCTTAAGACTTGAACCGGCTTCGACAACTTCCTCTCCATCTTGGATAGTGCCGTCTCCACCCTCTTCAGGGGGTGTCTCATCCATAGGAGGCTCTCCCGTTGAAGGGGGCTGTTCTTGACCAGGTGGATTTTCTTGAGTGGTTGGCTCTTCTTGAGAAGGAGGACTAAGTTCGGCAATCTCGCTACTGTCATTTTTGATGATTATATCGCCATCAGTGGCGCGTATAACGATACCGGCATCGAAACCATCGTTGGGATTGTTGCTTGATGTTGAGACAACGACTAAGGCGTCGTCGAGTGCGATTGAGCTGGCATCCAGTTCAATAGTGCCTGCACTCCCCGCATCCTCGAACGCAGACAGAGATTCCGAGCGGATGCCGCTACCATGCAAAATTATGGCGCCATTGGTCGCCAGTAGCGTAACTGAACCCGCTTGGCCTTGTCCGAAGGTGGAACTGGTTATATCGCTATTTTCGGAGATGACAATATCGCCATTGCCTGCAGCCAGAACGATGCTGCCACCGTTTCCGGATTCAAGGTTTTCCAGTAGCGTATCGCTGCGTAAAACGGCATTGGTCAGGGATACCGAAGCGCCTGATATCCTGATGTCGCCGGCATCTCCCAACTGTTCTGTATTGGTCACGATCTCGGTTCCCGGAGCGAGGGTAATCGCGCCGGAAGCGGTGATGCTGATATCACCGACATCTTCCTGCGGAATACCGGTATTTTCCAACTGGAAGGGCATCGAGTCGGGTTGATCTCCGGGTACCGGTGAACTGTTCCCGGTGACACGTTCGTTATTTAAATTCAACCTGGTGTCTTGCAAATCGACCTGACTGCCGGTTATTAGAATTCCGCCGGGAGGTCCGTCTTGCTGAGCGACATTTAAACCGGTTGCCTCGATCGTGGCAGCCTCCATGGCAATCGATCCGGCGCTTTGCATATCGATCATTGCGATGGTTTCGCCGGGAATATCAGGCCAAATCAGAGGGCCGCTGATAAAAATTGTCGAGTCGTACAGGCTGATCGAATCGCCGCCGTAAAAGTAGGCCAGACGATCACCGAAGAACGGGTTTTCCGTTGCTTCCAGTCTGAGATTGAAATCAGATAACGACAGTTGATGCTCCGACCGGAAGACAAACTTCGTGTCTGATGCGCCCGGATTTTGGTAGGAATCAAAACCGGAAAGCTGAATGCTCTCTCTACCATAAGCGTGAAGACTGAACGGATTAGTGATTTGGTTCTGTTCTCCACCAAAAAAAAGCAGACTTTCCAGGTTCAGTTGATTAGCGGATATTTCGAGGACGCCAGGGACAGAACCAGTCGAATTAGCGCTTGTAAACGGCATGGTTTCGAGGTTTGCCTGACCCGCTGCAAAGCGCACAGTATTCAACTGGACATCGTTACCGAACAGAAAGTAGTTGGAGAACGCTCGCCGCCCGTCACTGTTGCCAAAGCTGAACTGCCGTATACTCAATGCACCGCCACTAATGACGGAAACTGACTCATATTCAGAGGTAAATTCATTACGGGTAATCGCACTTTGCAAATCGGCGTTTCTTAATTGGTTTAGCCCGTCATCGACATAAAGATCCAAGGGTTCGTCAATGCTCACTAGCTCAAGCGAAGTTTGCTGGCTTGTTGAAGGCCCGGAAGGCGCAAACGTACCTTGGCCCAGTCGAATACCCGCGCCTGCGAGCATCATGCGTTGGGGAATTTCCGCTGCAACTTCAGGAGCATTTGATAAATCGACCGATAGGGTTCCGCCACTTAGTTCAGCTCGGATGGCCGCCAGTTCAGCATCCAACAGGCCGGGATTGTCCGGTAAAAAGCCGAATCCCACGGGTTCGCCAATGGCGAGGGAGATGCCTTGCAAATCTGTATTTTCATTTAATCGAAAATCCGAGCCGCTAAAAATAACCTCATCCGCCGAGGAGATATACAAACTGCCGTTGACGTCGAAAGAGGCATTTTCGAAGAAAACAAACCCGTTCGGGTTCATCAGCCAGAGGGTTGCGTCGCTTTGAATTGCGCCATCGATCCGGGAAAGCTCGGTGCCGATAACCCGGCCGACAATGTTTTGAATATGGTCGGAACTGAGAACGAAGTTGGCGCTTCCCCCAGTGTTCACATTGAAGTCTTGAAAGGTATGAATGAGGCTTGTATCCAGGGTCACCCCCAGTTCCTCGTTAATCAAGAAGACGCCGTCGACATCGGCTAAGGGCTGGCCAAACCGGTCGGTGATAGGGTGTTGCAGGTTCACCTCGGCAGCCAAAAAACGGGAAACCAAAGCCAGCGGTAATAACCAGGATGTTCTAGCGGCAACAGGCAATCCCATTATTGGACAATCACCTGCAATCTGCGATTGAGACGGTGATCCGTTTCGGTATCGCCATTGTAAAGAGGTTTAACTTCGCCCCTGCCTTCGATCATCAATCTGCCGGATAAATTGGAATCAATCGATAATATCGTTTGCCGTATCGCCTCCGCCCGTCTCAGGGACAAGTCCTCGTTATAACGCTCTTCGCCCCGGACATCGGTGTGCCCAACCAGTAAAAAAGAGTTATCCCGGTACTCTTCATCGGCCAGTGCCGCGGCAAGTTGTTCGAGGTTCTTTTGCGAATCCGAGTCCAGTTCGGTACTGTCGTACTCGAAGTTGATCCGAATGTTGACCGAAGGTTTGGTGGACAGGTTCAACGCTTTGAAAGGCATGGTCTTGAAGCCGCGTTTAATCTGGTCTTTGGTCACAGGGCTTTGCGCAAGACTCAGATCCAGCTCTTTAGCCAAATTCGTCATCCAGTTCGGTGTATTGGAATGCAGTTCGCGTGCGGCATGGATCATGGTCAGTGCTTCTTCCCGCTGGCCGTTCAATGACAACACTTCTGCATAGCGGGCGATCGCGCTTGCTCTTTCGTCATCGATCTCGGCAAGCGACTCCGCGTTTTCGTAAGCTTGCAAAGCACTGCTGAAGTTACCGAGGCGTTGCTCGGAGCGGCCCAGCAAATGCCAGTTCCTGAAACCGCCACAGATATCTACGGATTTTCTGAGCCAGTCCGAAGCGGTAGTAAAGTCCTGTTTTCCGCCGGCCACCATGGCGCGGTTATAGTATTGTTCGGCCAACTCGCAGCTATTGGCAAAACTTGTCGTGGGAATTGCCGCGGCAAATGAAACTAGAATGCAAGCAATTGTGGAGCTAAATGGTTTCATCATCGACCTCCGAAAGAAAGAGATTCGAACTATTAAGGCTAACAATAATTATATCCTTTCATCCTGAAAAATCATTTAAATGGCCACTGTACTTTTAAGGAGTAATGCAGCCCGTCATCCTGTAAATCGTACTCCACCGGATCAGATTGGTTGTTCAGGGGTTTGCCGATAAAAATCTCGCCGTGGGCGGACGATAGCGGTTTCCAGATCAAGCCCAGACCGATGCTGGACAGCATTTCCGAGTTACCGCCGCGTTCTTCAACGGTATCGAAGTTGGTGGTGACCCGATAGGTCTCGTCCTTGGTGAACCCCATATCAAAAAAAGGCACCAAGGTCAGACCGTAACGGCTTTCCCCTTGGGCATCATTGAATAGGGACCAGTGATACTCCATGGAAAAGTAAGCGCCGTTGTCGCTGACTAGGCGGTTTTCTCGATAACCCCGCACCGAATCCGCACCGCCGACGGCGATTTTTTCCACCGACAACAGCGCTTCATTCGTTACCTGAAAAGTTGCCCGGGCCTGAAAATCTCCCGACCAAAATGGATCTCGGGAAACCCGGTGCAGGTACTGGATTTGCCCGACCAAGGCGGTGTAGCGCCCGTCTGGTAGAGATTCGCTGGTATTGGCATCCAAAAAATCCAAGCCTTGTCTCAAGGTGCCTTTGAGGGCCAATACACGGTCCGAAAAGTACTCGATCCAGGTAAGTCCCAAACGCAAATTGGTGGTTTTGGTAACGCCTTCGTCGGCGCCATCGGAAAACGAGTATGGCTGCCCGATCAGTCCCAGATAACTCTCGCTGTTGTTGTGTTCCAATCCGGTGAAAACCTCCACTTTTCTTTGCAGGTTTTGCACGGTTGGTATGTTGAGCAGCAGACTATAGGTATCTGACGTGCTTTCAATATCCAGTTGATCGAACGGCGCTTCAATGACTTCCGACTCGGTGTGCGAAACGGCCAGGGCCAAACTGATATCCTGTGCGCTTAGTGGAATCTGATAGCTGAGATAACCGTCCACCAAACCTTCTGAGGCGGCACCGCTAATATCCAGGCGGTCTCCCCAGCCGAAGAAGTTCAGATGCTTAAAGGCCAGCACCCCCTGATGCGACCCGACGCTTGGCGAGCGCCGATTGTTTGCGCTCAGGGAGAGGTCGTAGGGAGTCTCTTCGGTGACACTGACGTTCAATAGGCTATCTCCCGGTTCTTCTCCTGGAAGTAACTTTGCATCCAGGCGTTTGATTCGCGGATTTTGCCGTAAAATACGTAACGTCTCTTTTAAATCATTGACATTCAAAGGTTCGTTGATGCCGTTTTGCAACCGTTCGCGAACATAACTTGCGCTTAAACCTTCGTTATCCCTGATTTGGACTTCGCTCAGTCTACCTTCCAGGGCAAAGAAATAGACGACCCCGTCGGTCACTTTCAAATTTGGCACGATACCCGAATTGACGTAACCGTTTTGCCAGTACATTTTGGAGAGTCGGTGACGCAGATTTAGCAAATCTTCCGCAGTGACATTACTGTTGGCAAACTGGTTCAACAGAGAGTCCACAGCGGATTGGTCAAGTGCGCTGTTACCAACCAAAACCACACGCTTGATCGGAAATGTCTCGGAAAAATTTTCCCTGGTTGATATACCACCTTGGTTTTGCTGTTTGAGCGGGGGTAAGGCTTGCTTTACATTTGGCGCTTCCAGATCGCTGGAAAAATCCGGAAAGCCCGGTTCCGAATAGGGTTTTTGCCGCGAAGCGCTATCTTCGGATTCTTCGGCAAGGGTGCCAGGCGGTAAAAAATCGGGCTCGATAAACTCGCCCCAGGCATCACCGCTTGCTGCAGCCAGGCAGCAAACAGCGAAGCCAACTAATTTGGATAAACACTTCAACGCCAGTTTCCTACCATTAAAAAAGGAGCCCAATGGCTGGGATGCTTGTACTTAGGATCCGCCAATAGGCGGATTTGCGCCTGCCGTAAACTCTCTGCTTTACTCTGCTTTTTATCTTGGTATTGATCATAAAAATAATTGACCAAGTGAAAACTCGATTCGTCGTCAATCGACCATAATGATGCCAGCGCACTGCGCGCGCCCGCCTGTATGGCGACTCCGGCTAGTCCGAGCGCGGCGCGATCATCGCCGGCGGCGGTTTGGCAGGCACTGAGCACCAACAGGTCCAAAGGATTTCCTTGGCGATGGCTTTGCATGACGACGCTTTCCAGTTGGGTCATGGTCATCTTGCCGTCATAGGTGAGGAGAAAGGATTGGCGGTGATCGCTGTTAAATTCGCCATGGGTGGCGAAGTGGGCAATGGTAAACTCGCCACTTGCCAGTTCCGTCGTAATTTTGTCCAGGCTGAATTGGCTGTTTCGAAAGGTTTCCGCCTGTAGTTCCGTTTGCACCACTTCCAACTCTTTCAAGACATTCGGTAAGGCCGAGAACCCCTGAACCGCTTCACTGATACCGCCGGCAAAAACCGCTGGAGAAGATTCCACAGCGACCGTGCTATTGACCAGATCGAAGCCCGGTGTGGTGGCAATGGCAAACCGCTTGACCAGGAATCCCCTACCGTCGAATAAAGCGGCCAATGGAACGGTGCGCAAGGGGCCGTCCGGTACATATACGAGGGTGTCGACGCCATGGTCAGCCAGGGCCTGTTCGAAAGGGTCCAGCAACCACAGGTATAACTGTTCCGATTTTCGCAGGTATTCCAAAGTGCCCGTGTTGACTTCCAATTGAAAACGAAACTCCCGAATCAATTGGGTGAGCTCATTTTTACCGACTCTTTCGGTGTGGGTGACGATGCTATTAGGTAAAACCAACAAAGATTCGATCCGGTCCTCGAATAAAACCGGATAAAAAACACCAATGTTTCCCGTTGGTTTTTCGGTTGCCCTGTCATTACTAGTAGCCGTTACTCGGGTATTACCCGCAACTGCCGGTGGCGAGGAGGGGTCATCAAAGGCGACACATTGGTTATCGAAGTAGTCTTCAACTTCTGCTTGCCTGACTTCCTCCAGGACATCGCGAACGCGATAGAGAAAGGATGAATCTTCGGGGGTTTGTTTTGCCAGTCTAAGTAGTATGTCGGCATATTGATAAAACAAAGGCTGAATAATATCCAAGTAGCTATTCGGATTGGTGTTTATCACTGTGGTTCTGATGTCTCTAAAGACATCCACGGCCCGTTCCATGGAGGCTTGCGCATTGACTAAGTTGCCCTGGTCGAGCGCACACCTGGCTAACAACCATTCTCCCTGATAGATGCTGTTTCGCGAGCCTACCTTGTAGCCATCGGATAGCGCATTCAGAGCCAGCTTTCTCGCCTCTGCACAACGTTCTTCATCTTCATACAATAGCGCCAATCCAACCCATGCCAACGATCTCAGCTCCAGTAGCGCATTCAGGTACTGGGGTGATGAAGCGATTCCAACAGAGTCTGAAGTCTTGGTGTGCTCAAGTAGCCCTAGACTTTGCTGAAAGAGCCCATGCGCTTTAAGGCGTGGATTAGTACCCGATCCATGATGCCGGTTTTGGTAGTCTCTATAGAGGTGCGCCAAGCCTTGCAGCAGTTGAACTTTTTCAATGTCTTCCGGTAGCAATGCTAGACCTTCTTCAATCTCACGCAGTAGATGTTCGGTCATTTCAGTAGGAGTTTGCCCCAATGTAATGAAAAACTCTGAGACTTCCGCATTGCGGACTAGAGAGACATCGTCAATGACCAAGTGCGCCAGGTTCAGCAGCACCCGCACAACCTGATAAGCGTCGGCATTGTCATGGGATTTGCCGGTCCGGTAGGCTTGAATGAAGTGTTTCGCGGCATAGGCGGACTGCTCAAACAAAAGATAGGTGAGCCCGATTTCATTGTCTGCGGCAGTTTCTAGCGAGAGGTTGTTCCGACGCGCAGCGATTTGTCGTGACTTGGATAAGTATTCCAAAGCCTCTTCAAATTGTCCTAGTTGACGAAATGTACTCCCAAGCCGAAGGTGCCAGTGGCTTTTGACCGTTGCGTCTATTCCGCATTTGTCCTTGTCACCATCCTCAAATGCTGAGGCAGCTTCCAAATCAAACCTGCAGCCCGGTGTAAAGTCGCTCTGTAACAGGGATAGGGCAAGACCGGGTTCTCCGGAGGCAAGGTAGGCATCTGTCTGATTAAAAAACAGTATCAGTTCCGAAGACGGCAGCGCACCACTCGCGGGCGTAGCGATTTCGTTCACTGCAACCAATGCCGGGGAGGGGCCGTACTCGTTGGCAATGCCAACCTGATTTTCGGGTGAGGTAGCGGCAATAACTGACGTACTTACACAACAAAGGAACACCGGCAAGAGCTTAGTCAAGGCGTTCATGGTTAGGTATTATCGGCTCCTTCGGTTGAAACGTTTGGTAACTACAACCTGCTGAATTTCTCCCATTCTTGCTTAAGGAGCATGGCGACCTGGGTTGCAATTGCTATGATGAACAGATTGAAAATAGTAGTTTCTATAAGGTTAGTCCGTGCATAGGGACTGCGTCGTGATTTTTATCGACTCGGCAGTCCAAATATCCGTATTTTTATAAAGCGCGTGCACCCGAACATTAGTGGAGATCGCACGCTGTTCCATTAAGTGAAAGCATCGAATCCTGCGCAGGCGTGGACAGTTAATCCTTTTTCTCGGCTGAATTTTTTATCGCTTGGAAAGTTTATGGCGTTACCGCAACCGATGACGACAATGGCTTCCATGTCGGGGTTTCGTTGTACGGTCGAAGGCACCGGGCTACGTGTATATACTTGAAACTGGTTGGTGTATATGCGTAGTTTTATCATCAGTGCGGCATCTATTTCATACACATGATGCGCCTTTCCGCCTATGACTGCCTGCACTCGCCGCGGGGTTTCTGTCGGCAATTGGCTACCTGCCGGGTACAGCATGAAAAAGCCGCTTACCACCGTGAATCCGGATAAGCGGCCTTTTCGGTAGAGTAAAGTTTGTCATAATCATGCTTGCTCCAGTGGATCAGCACATCACCATTTTTTAGCGCATACGGGTGTGGCATCTGTTCCGGAACACCGTTTGACTTTGAGTTGCGGTTTTTACCAGCCGGTGTCGCTCTACATTTCTTGCATGTACAGTGTAATGTCATTTTTTCCTCCGATGGTTTTCGGCTTTCTCAAGAGTGGACCACCCGCTGCCGTTTTTCAATTTCGTCTGAGAGTTTATATGCGTTCCGGTCAAGTCCTAAGGAGCACCTTATCGTCAAAAAGTTTCAAATCAGCCACTGCGTCTCAGTTTTTCTCGATACCGGCCAGGCGAGACGCCATACCACTGTTGAAAGGCGCGATTGAAAGGGCTTTGCTCTGCATAGCCAAGCAACAGAGCTATTTCGGCTAGCGACAGTTTTGGGTCTCGCAGGTATTGTTCACTCAGCGATTGCCGGACTTCCTTGAGCAGATCGCGAAACATCTTGCCTTTGGATTCCAACCGGCGATGTAAAGTTCGTTCGGAGATTCCGAGAATGGCAGCCGCATAAGCTGCCTGAGGCGTCCCTTCGTTCATGCAGCGGATAAGCGTGTGGCGTAAGCGGGTAATGAAACTATCGGGTTCGGGCACCTTCTGCAGTAAGTTGGCCGCCTGTTGATTTAGCAACGCATGCAGCGCCGCATCCCGTCCGGGGATTGGCCGGTTCAATATTTCTGCAGGAATGCTGAGACGCAGATTTGCCTGGCCGAACTTTACCCGGCAGCCAAAGTAGTCTTGATAAAACGTCTGCTCGTTGATCGGGACATTGTGGGTAAACTCGACCCCTGGCGGTGCAAGTGATTTATCTCGCAGAATCGTCCGACACACATTGACGATGGCGGCCAACAGCAAGCCGTCCGAGATCAGACTTGAATAGCCGTCACTGGCATCCCAAATGAGCTGCAAATCGCCATTTGCATCCAATTCCGTGTGAGCTTCGCCTCCGGAATACAGGAGTTTTTGAAAACGCTGGAAGCATGCGAGCGCCTCGCCAAGGTGATGGCCGGTTTGCGATAGATAGCCCAGTACGCCGCAATCGCTGATCGTGGCGTATTGGCCGATGGCGATGCCGATAGCCGGGTGCGGGTAGGCGTTACCGACCTCTTCCAATAGTTCCCACCACTGCGCGTAGGTGAGGTTGCGCTCTTTATGATCATTGAGTTTTTCCTTCAGGTCAGGCAGGTCCAGCCCCTTGGCCTCAAGGAAACGGCGCACTATGTTCAGATTATCGCTGGCGATGAAAAAGTGATTAAGCATAGTGCTAAATAAAAGCAGATTGGCGTAGATTGTCAAAACACAGTCTTTGCTAGTCAATACTACCCTCCGGTAAGCGAATAGTATTCGGTTTATTCGCATACGATTATTGAGGGGAGTTGACTGTGGATGATGTCATTCATGCGCTTGGTTTTATCCTGACCTTTGGCTTGCTATTTCTGGCGGTTATCGCCGTCGAAGCGCTTTACTGGCGTTTAAAAGGCCGTAAGGATATCTACCTTTGGCGGGAAACCTTGGCGAGTATCAGCACCGGGGCTATTTATAAGATTTTTAACGGCATCGCCATTGCTTTGTTTATCCAGCATTTTTATGGATTCGTGCAGCAATTCGGTTTGCAGATAAAACTAGAACCTGGATTCTGGCAGTTTGTCCTGGTATTCATCATCGTTGACTTCTTCTACTACTTTTATCACCTCGCGCTACATAAAATTCGCTGGTTCTGGGTTGCCCATGTCACGCACCATTCTTCGCAACGAATGAATTTTTCCACCGCATTGCGGCAGAATTTTCTGATTGACCTCAATTTCGCCTGGGCGCTTTGGTTGGTGCCTTTGGCCCTGATAGGCTTCGACAAAAACTGGATGATCATTGCCGTAGAACTGAACTTGGCTTACCAGTTTTTTGTTCATACCGAGGCCGTCAAACGGCTGGGGCCTCTGGAGTGGATCTTGAATACGCCATCCCACCACCGGGTACATCATGGCCGAAATCTGCAGCAAATTGATCGTAACTTCGGTGGCGTATTCATCATCTGGGACAGACTGTTCGGGACCTTTGTAGATGAACGGGACGCCGGTCAAATCGACTACGGCCTGAATCGGCGGCAACCGACAACGCTGAATCCGTTGCGGCTGAACCTGGACGAGTTCTTTTTGATGGTAAAGGATTTTGTGCGCTTTAAAGATGTGCGGGTTATCGCAAAACATCCTGCTTGGGTGGATGAGAACTATCGAAACGGGTAGTTCACCTTAAGCACCCGAAACACAATCTTCACACGCATAAACCCGCCTAAACCAAGGGTACTCGGCTACGGATCTATGAACTGAAAAAGTTTTCTTTGGATTCGCTGTCATCTAATAGTAGTTTGGGCGCGTATTTGCTTCTGTCCATAGTTAACTCCCAACCAAGAACAGTCCCGTTTAAACACTG
Organism: Hahella sp.; assembly: GCA_028280065.1. Classification (GTDB taxonomy): domain Bacteria; phylum Pseudomonadota; class Gammaproteobacteria; order Pseudomonadales; family Oleiphilaceae; genus Hahella. The sequence goes on along the minus strand of JANQMN010000004.1, from coordinate 129,641 downwards.
CAGAGTCCCTTCCCGTCGAGTTTGCGAACTCTGCTCTGCAGTGTGTTTTTCCTCTCATATCGCAAATATTTTTCAATAGATAAACCGAAAGGTTTCTGTAGGGGCTAGCTTATGGCGGCATGGCAGTGTTGTCAGGGGGGCGCCTAGTGATTTTCCGGGGATGTAAATATGATAGACTCGCTGACATAGACTTCGCTGGCCCCTCTACTGGAAAGCAATGAAACCTGACAGTCGCTTTCAAGTCAGACTTACTATTTTGTCTGCGGCGAATGCGAAGTCTTATTCAGGCGGCTTAATTGAGTCAAATGTGAAAATGCCTTATGTGTAATCGGAAATGAATATTGGCATCTATATTTATGATGAGGCGGAGGTTCTTGATTTCTCGGGACCGTTTGAAGTCTTTTCGACGGCTTCGAGAATCTCAAATACACCGAATCCATTCGGTGTTTTTCTGGTAAGTGAGACTGGCCATACGGTCGTTGCTAGAGGTGGTTACCAAGTGAAGCCTTCGTTCGGTTTTGCTGATCATCCCCCAATCGATGTCTTAATTGTCGTTGGGGGCGTGCATACCGAAGAAATGAAAAAGCCACAGGTTTTGAACTGGATCAATGACGTAACAAAGACAGCTAAACTAATCACTTCAGTATGTACTGGCGCTTTTTTATTGGCAGAAGCCGGAGTGCTTTCAAATAGTAAAGTAACAACTCATTGGGAAGATATTTCTGATCTCAGAAAACGTTATCCAAAATTAGAGGTAGTTGAAAAGCAACGGTGGGTTGATGAAGGAAACATCATTACTTCCGGCGGTATATCTGCTGGCATCGATATGAGCCTCCATTTGGTAAGTAGGATTCATGGCGTTGAGTTGGCCGAAAAAACGGCAAAACAAATGGAGTTTGATCGGACGAAGAATACATAGCATATCGCATGTATAACTTCGTTCATTGACCTGCAAGTGGCTAATAGATTGTGCCGTAATGTCTACTGTCAAATAGAGTCGATACCACTCTCGATAACGTACAAAAAAAGTACAATAGAATAGAGGATGAATCCAACAAAAAGGTTGATAAGCAAATAGATCGTTTTTTTGATCGAGGACTTAAAGCCTTTTGCACTGTTTATTAGAAACAACAATGCCGGAATAGCGGCTAAAAGATGTGAGCCAAACCATATCCAATCATTCTGCAATGCGTACAGTTCATTGAGATGACAGACATAGTCGATAATAAAGATAGCAACGAGTAATCCAAAGAACATCAGCCACGCTAATAATAATTTCGTTTTCATTGATTTACTTTAGGTCGTGGATTCAAAGGACAAATAGGGTCGAAATAAGTTTTAGGAATTCTTCAGTTGCGGGTGACAACCTTTTGGCCACTTTTATCTAAAGCTGGATAAGGGCTTGATTCAATCTCGATAATGAAAAAGGAATGCTTTCCAAAAAACACTCCATCCAGATCTCTACCGGCGAGGTAAACAGACATATCTACTCCTTGATAAGTTGAAAATCCATTTTAGTTAAGCGCTTTTATACCAAAAAAACCTTCATTTTTCTATTTCCTTTAAATAACTTGATGGGATTATAGAATTAATGGCTTTAGCAGCCGTCTTTTTGTTCTTAGTCTGATTAATATGTCTGACCATGTTGCTAAAAACGCCTGTGCTAAACTAGCTGACCTATACTGCGAAAGAAGCCCTCAGTTATGTACTTAACTCAATGTACTTTGGTTATGGGGGGAATGTTGGGTTTAACGATGCGGCCGAATTTTATTTTGGAACAAAAGAGAATCAGCTAACCACTCCTGAAGTTGTCAGCTTAGTGGCAGTTTTTCATGGTCCAACGCGATTTAATCCATTCTGGGGATCTGAGTGGCTTCTTATAAGAGCGGCCTGTTTATATCAACAATTGGCCAAGTTCAACGCCAAAAAATACGGAAATTCAGATTGCAAAGTGTCCAGTTTCATGAGTCATGATGAAATTACATGCGATAACAATTAGTCAGCGCTAGCTTAGGCAAAATTATTCGCTCACGTTGTTAGTTTTCTTGAGTATCAAACGTTACCGACGTCGTTTTAGTTTTTAGTCAAAACAGGAGGTTGTTTTGAAAATCACAATTAAAACAGAGATTAATGCTCAGCTTCCGGCGGTATGGGATGCTTGGGTTACACCAGAAGACATCACAAAGTGGAATTTTGCGATTGAAGATTGGTCGTGTCCATCGGCCAGAATTGATCTGACCGAAGGCGGCGAATTTAATTAGTGAATGGAAGCAAAAGATGGCTCAATGGGTTTCGATTTCGAAGGTAAATTTACAAAAATTGTTCCTCATAAATCAATTCACTTCGATCTCGGAGATGGCAGAGTGGTTTCGGTAGATTTTGTAGATACAGCGAACGGAGTCCAAGTCAGGGAGTCATTCGAGGCTGACGATGTATATTCAGCGGAGCAACAAAAAAATGGCTGGCAAAACATTTTGAATAACTTCAAAAAGCATGTTGAAAGTAAAGGCAACTGAAAACCAAAAGCTGTGTATCACTCTGCTGTCGTTTTCCGCTGTTATAGACGTTAGAGAGTCCTTGTAGATTTTCCGTATGCAAGAAATTGTTACCTTTTATAGTGCTGGAGATGAGTTTGGATAACATTCTTAGCATCTTATTGGTTGAGCATCAGCATTATACGATGGATGGTCAACAGGAAAGCATGCTTCGCAATCACCACTACCAACGCTTATTGCTAGAATTGGCCAGAATAGATAAATCCCCGGAGCAATACGATAAGCATTTAGACTGCGAATGTAGTCGGAACTCAGTCGGATACCGCTACGATCAGAGCATCCAGATGCGGGATGCATTTCGTTTTTATTCTGGAGATTCCTTATAGTCCACCTGTATTAACTGAAATCTACATGTTAGTGCTGATTGCCTCCAAGTTCCCCTCTGGAAAACTTTCCAAACAACAGATTACTGGTCTATAACAGGACTACAGAAAAATGCTAACCCAGCGGTTTGAGCTGATCATGCGAAGCAAAACATGGGGTTAGGTCAAAGTCCGTAGCAAGAATCCTAGTATTCTTGATGAATTACTATTTTAACGGGTGCTTTGTTGTTTCATGCAATGGACAGGTAGGTATCAATGCCTTTTTTCCTGATTTTCCTGTGCTTGTTAGGGGTATCGGTACATGCCGCAAATAACCTGGTTGTTATTCACGTCGATGATAACTATCACCCATACTCGTATGCCGAAAATGGAAAGGCAGAAGGTGTCTACATCGACATATTAAGGTCCAGCATGGAACGCCTGCCGGACTATGAGGTAGAGCTGCGACCGGTATCTTGGGAAAAAGGCAAGAAACTGATGGAGTCCGGTGAGGCTTTTGCTCTGGCGCCGGTCTTTTATCACGGTCACGATTGGAAGTATGTATACCCTTATTCTTTCCCCTTTTTTGAAGAAAAAATCATTGTCGTCTGTAGAGAAAACATATTGAGTTCTCACAGATCTGGCTGGCCGGAAGATTACGAAGGTTTGCGGATCAGCGGCATGGTCGGTTTTGATGGTTGGGGCGGCAGCCGTTTTAGATTGATGGTGAAGCAAGGGAAAATACAGTATTCTGAGTATCAGGGCGTTGAAAACAATATCCTTCTGCTAGGCCAAAACCGTGCGGACTGCATGCTGGCCGAAGAGCGATCTTTTAACCTGCTTTATGCAAAACTTCAGGAATATGGCCGATATGTCGTTTCCGACACACGCCCTGCATTGGTTAAGGGAACGGTTACCGGCCTGGATCCGGTTTTTATCGGTTATTCTGAAGCTGCGATAGAAAGTGGTAATTATCCATTTCAGCAACAGTTTCGAAAACAGCTAGATAACGTTTTATATCAGCTCTATAAGTCAGGAGAAATTGAGGCTGTAGCAAAAAATTCATTTTCGAAACAGCGATATGGATTGGTCAAGAAAGTCAAAGGCAAACTGGAACTGGGAGGTATTGCAGGTTCGATAAACCACAAGATCTCGGCATCGATTCTCAAAGAAGCCTATGATTTTCTTGGTATCGAAACGAATTTTCATACTATGCCGGCCAAAAGATCCATATTGGAGTCGGACTTAGGTAAATTTGATGGTGAAACTCAAAGAATCAAAGGCATCGGTAAAGACTACCCTAATTTGCTGCGGATACCGGTTCCATTACTTGAAATAGAAATTGCCGCCTACTCCAAGAATCACGATTTACGGATAGAGAGTTGGCAAAGCCTGAAACCTTATTCGATAGGTCTAAGGCGTGGAATTATTATCGCGGAATCCTATACCAAGGATTTGCGGCGCGTGTTGGTTAACTCTGAATCTCAATTGCTTGAAATGCTTCTTTGGGATAGGCTCGATATTATTATCGGCAATACGTATAAACTAGATTCTCTTATTCGGAAACAGGGTTTGTCTTCGGTAAAGGAATTATCCCCCCTGCTAATTAAGCAACCCCTATATCATTATCTTAACAGGTCGAAATCTGAACTTGCCGATCGTATAACATTGGAACTTCAGAGAATGAAGTTATCAGGTCGTATCGATCAAATCAGAATAGAAACACTCACTAATGAAGGCCTATTGTAGATCTTTATATCGTAGAAGATCCTGACAAGGATAACTCTTATATGCACTCGGCGCAGGACAAGCCGGAGCCGAATCAAGGCAAACCGTTCTTGGATTCCCGTTAGGCCAAAATTCCAACAAAAATACCCCGATAAAACTTTTAGAAACCGATTGCGCAACCGATTGCGCAATCGGTTGCTTTTTGCTATAGTCCTCTCCATTGATCTTCCGGTCAGGAGCCTGACAATGAAAAAAGCTCTTTTACTTAACAGCCAGATTTCCTCTGTGATATCACTCTTGGGGCACGGAGACAGCATTTGCGTCGGGGATGCGGGCTTGCCTATTCCGAACGCTGTAGAACGCATTGATCTGGCCGTACGCGCAGGTATTCCTTCCTTTTTAGATACGTTATCCGCCGTCAGCTCGGAAGTGTTTGTTGAGGGTGCGGTAATCGCCAGTGAACTTGAAACTCAGCAGCCTGGTTTCCACGCACAGGTTATTGATTTTATTAAGCAGCTTGAACGTGAGCAGGGAAATTCGATCGGTATCGAGTCCGTTTCCCATAATGAGTTCAAGGCGTTGACCAAAGATTGCAAAGCTGTTGTGCGTACCGGCGAGTTCACCCCTTATGCCAACGTCATTCTTTATTCCGGCGTACCTTTCTAACATTCGATCTGGAAAACACTATGGCTATGTTGCTAGAACTCCGGCACGTAAGTAAGGCTTTTTCCAATGTGCGTGTGCTCCAAGGTGTGGATCTGACTGTTGAAGCAGGGCATGTCGTTGCATTGGCAGGTGAAAACGGCGCTGGAAAGTCAACGTTGATGAAAATTATCACCGGTATCTACCATCGCGATTCCGGCACCATGAAGTTTCAAGGCAAGGAAGTGCAGTTTCACAACGCACGCCAATCGATGGATGCGGGGATCGCTATGATTCACCAAGAACTCAATCTGCTCCCTGCTTTAACCGTTGGCGAGAATATCTTTTTGGGACGCGAACTGGTTAACCGTGCGGGTCGGATTAAGTGGTCCGAGATTGACGAGCAGTCACGGTTTTGGCTTAAGCAACTAAAACAGGATATCGATCCCCGCGAAGTCATCGCCAACCTCAGTATCGCTCAGCAGCAAATGGTCGAAATAGCCAGAGCTCTGTCCATGAATGCCGAAGTCATCATTATGGATGAACCGACGGATGCGTTAACAGATGTGGAAACTAAAATCCTTTTCGATGTGGTGGATCAGCTGAGAAGTCAGGGAAAAGGATTGATCTTCATTTCCCATCGGCTCGGTGAAATATTTCAACTCTGCGATGATGTCGCGATCCTGCGTGATGGTGAGATGGTCCATCAGTGTCCTGTGTCGGAAATTGATCAGGATGGTTTGATAAGGCACATGGTTGGCCGCGAGTTGTCCGAGCAATACCCTTACGTCACCGCAAAATCAGCTCCGGTCCGGTTACAGGTGAGCCAACTTGAAGCCAAAGGCGTAAAAGGCGTGTCATTCGCGGCCAATGCCGGTGAAGTAGTCGGGTTTGCCGGACTCGTAGGAGCAGGCCGAACCGAGTTGGCAAAAGCTATATATGGTGCCAATCGGCCGACTTCGGGCACCGTCGAAATTGATGGCCAGGCTGCGCAAATACGGTCGCCCATAGATGGCGTTCGGGCTGGTATAGGCTATGTAACGGAAGACCGTAAACTTGAGGGCCTGATTCAGAGCCAAGGGCTTCGCAGCAATATGTCGCTGACTGGTCTCTTCCAGTTTTCAAGTCCCTTAGGGCACTTGGACAAAAAGGCTGAGCGGGTTGCCATCACGGAATATATCAACGCATTCTCCATTAAAACCCATGGCATTGATGCCGTCGTGTCGCAGCTATCGGGTGGCAATCAGCAGAAAGTTTCCATAGCCAAATCGCTGGTGCCGAAGCCTCGGATTCTGATTCTCGACGAGCCTACACGGGGCGTGGATGTCGGCGCAAAACGCGAAATCTACAATCTGATTAATGACCTTAAAACCCAAGGACTATGCATCCTTTTGATGTCGTCGGATATGCCTGAGCTTTTAGGAATTTCCGACCGCATCCTGGTGATGTCCCATGGCCGCCTGACGGGAGCATTCGAACACAATGACGCCGATCAAGAAAGCATTATGCGTTGCTGTACAGTTGCTTGATTAACGAGAGAACTACCCAGATGAAAATCAAAGAATTTGCCAGTGAAAATATATCCTTAATCGGGCTAGTTATTCTGATGCTGTTGGTTTCAATCGCCAGCCCGAGCTTTCTCAGTGTCGATAATCTTTTGAACATTCTACGTCAGACTTCGATAAACGCCGTCATCGCTATGGGCATGACCTTCGTCATTCTAACCGCCGGCATTGATTTATCGGTGGGTTCTATTCTTGCGTTTGCCGGCGCGGTATGTGCAAGCATGATTGGGGCAGACGTGCCTTTATTGGTAGCCCTGTTTGCCACATTGTCCATAGGCGCTCTGCTGGGCGCTACCAGCGGCTCAATTGTCAGTTTCTTTGGTGTGCAGCCATTTATTGCCACCCTGGTCGGAATGACAATGATTCGCGGCGCTACGCTGGTCTATACCGAGGGTCGGCCCATCTCTACGGGAGACTATGAAGTCGCCAATGCTTTCTACGAGATCGGTGGCGGCTATGTCGCCGGAATTCCCATCCCGGTCATCATCGCCTTTGTGGTGTTTGCGCTCTGTTGGTATGTTTTGAATTACACCCGCATTGGACGTTATGTCTATGCCATTGGCGGTAACGAACAGGTTGCCAAGTTAGCCGGTATCAATGTATCCGCAGTCAAGATTACCGTATTTGCCATCAGTGGTGCTCTTTCCGCCTTAGCCGGAATCATCCTGACTGCCCGTCTTGAATCCGCCCAACCCACGGCCGGATTGGCCTATGAACTTGATGCCATCGCTGCTGTCGTGCTCGGTGGAACAAGCCTCATGGGAGGCCGCGGCCGTATCACCGGCACCCTAATCGGCGCGTTAATTATCGGTGTCCTGAATAATGCGCTGAACATCATGGATGTGTCGTCCTATTACCAAATGATCGCTAAAGGCGGTGTCATTCTGCTAGCGGTCGTCATCGATCGCCGCGGTAAATAAATCGCTAAGTCACAATCAGTAATTCGGAGTAATAACATGAAAAAAATTCTCGGAACCTTCATTGCCACTATGGTGCTTCTCGGTTCGGCTTCAACGGCTATTGCAGAGACCCTTGCGCTGATCGTCTCGACGCTTAACAACCCATTTTTTGTGACGCTTAAGGATGGTGCGCAGGCAAAAGCGGATGAGCTTGGTTATAAGCTCCTGGTTTTGGATAGTCAGAATGATCCTGCAAAGGAGTTGGCCAATGTCGAAGACGTATTAAACAAAAAAATCGCACTGATGATGATTAACCCCACGGATTCAGATGCCGTTAGAAGTGCCATACGAGCTGCAAACCGCAAGAAAGTCCCGGTTGTAACCCTCGATCGCGGCGCCAAGAGTGGCAAAGTCATTTCTCACATAGCTTCGGACAACGTTCAGGGCGGCGAAATGGCCGGTAAACTAATTGCCGATACCCTCGGCGGCAAAGGCAAAGTGGTTGAGCTGCAAGGTGTACCCGGTACTTCTGCTGCACGAGATCGAGGCGAAGGCTTCAACAAGGCTATTAACGCTGTTTCCGGAATAAAAGTCGTGGCCAGTCAAACCGCCGATTTTGATCGCACCAAAGGCTTGAATGTCATGGAAAATATTCTCCAGGCACAACCTGAAATCGATGCGGTTTTTGCCCACAACGATGAAATGGCGCTGGGTGCAATCAAAGCGATCCAAGCAGCCAAACGCAACATTGTTGTGGTGGGGTTTGATGGAACCGATGATGCAGTAGACGCTGTTAATGAAGGATCAATGCTGGCGACTGTTGCCCAACAAGCAGCAAAAATCGGCTCCACCGGCGTCGAAACCGCCGACAAAATCCTTAAAGGCCAAAGTGTTTCCGAATACACACCAGTAGCTTTACGAATTATTTCCAAATAGTTCTCAAGAAGAAACGCGGAATACGAATGAGCAATAGGCGTGTTTCGCGTTTTCCTCCAAATGCAAATGGTTGGGTAATCAGGTTTGACATAGCCATCCGATTCCGAGGTTCAAAGTAGAGGAGTATTTCCTAATGTCCATCGTCGTATTCGGCAGTATTAACATCGATCTCACGACTTATGGTGCAAGGTTACCCAAGCCGGGAGAAACCGTTCTCGGAGATCACTATTCCATCGATCTTGGTGGGAAGGGGTGTAATCAAGCGGTAGCCGTTGCACGGCTAGGTGGACAAACAAGCCTTGTCGGACGTGTTGGGCGGGACAGTTTTGGCGATACTGCACGCGCGAAACTCAAGGAGTCCGGACTGGATACCGGGAATGTATTAGTTGATCCGGAATCGGGTACAGGGATTGCCGTAATCAGTGTCAACAAGCAGGCCGAGAATTGCATTACCGTCATCGGCGGGGCAAATATGGCAATCAATAATGCAGATGTTGTTCGCGCTAAGGAGCTTTTTGAAAATGCCGGCATTCTCATGTTGCAGTTGGAAATTCCATTGGAGATAGGTTTGCAGGCTGCCGATATCGTACGCAGTCAGGGTGGGCGTGTTATTTTCGATCCGGCGCCTGCACCAGCGGCTGGTCTCCCTGCTGATGTTCTGTCGCGAATTGATATTATTACGCCTAATGAATCAGAAACTGAGCTGTTGACCGGCATTCGGCCAACGAACCCCGCACAGGCGTCAGAAGCGGCTGCGCAGCTTCGACGCCAAGGTGTTGCGATGGCCGTAATCAAGCTGGGTGCCGCTGGGGTCTACTACCAAAATGCGGAATGTGAAGGCTTCATACCGGCATTCAAGGTCAATAGCATAGATTCAGTCGCTGCAGGCGATTGCTTCAATGGCGGTTTGGCCTATGCTCTCGAAAATGGCTATTCTCCTGATAAAGCTGTGCAATTTGCTGCGGCTTGCGGTGCTTTGTCGACAACCAAGCGAGGTGCGTCGACCTCTGCCCCAAGGTTGGCGGATGTCATGGATCTTCTTCAGTGATTATTGCCCTCTGTATCATTTAGCTTAAATGGGAGATAGCAAAATTTCAGCCACTATCAATGATGTTGCAGGACTTGCCGGTGTCTCAAAAACAACCGTATCGCATGTTCTGAACGAGACACGCTTTGTTGCCGATGCTACCAAAGAGAAGGTGTTAAAGGCAGCCAAGGAACTCAATTACCAACCTAGCGCCGTTGCCAGGAGCCTGAAGGTTAAGGCTACCAAGACGCTGGGTATGGTAGTTACCTCCACGCTTTATCCGTTTTATGCGGAAATAGTCAAGGAAGTGGAGAAGTACAGTTATCAACAGGGATATAATCTTATTTTGTGCAATACGGAGGGGGATGTGGAAAAGACTCACTCCTACCTGCACATGCTTGCCCGCAAGAGAGCCGACGGCGTCATTATCATGTGTTCGACATTTGATGAAGAACTGTTTTCGACCATTGCAGATCAAAAAAAACTGCCCTTCGTCGTTATGGACTGGGGACCGTCAGTAAGCGGCATCGATAAAATTCAAGACAACTCTCTTGAAGGCGGGATTCTGGCTACCAACCACCTGATTAAACTTGGCCACGAGAGAATTGCCCATATCAGCGGACCGCTCAACATTCTTCAAGCCAAACAACGTCAGGCCGGATTCCGAAAAGCCATGGCCAATGCCGATAGAGAGGTCCGACCGGACTGGATCATTGAGTCCGATTTCGGATGCGAAGGCGGACATATGGCCATGATGCAATTGCTCGCCGGCAATGACAGACCTACGGCATGTTTTATTGCAAACGATATGATGGCCATGGGCGCCTTGAGTGCCGCTGGCGAGTTGGGATTCCGCATCCCCGACGAGATCTCTGTTGTCGGCTATGACAATATATCCATATCGGCGTTTTTCAATCCCCCGTTAACGACCATTATGCAGCCGTTCTCTGAACTTGCCCGTCTGGCTGTCTGCACCTTGCTGGAGAGACTGGATCACCCGCGGGATAAGGGAAAAATCCTGATGCTGGAGCCGACCCTGGTGGAACGTAGCTCGACAGGTATTCTAAAGCGAAACGACTACTGAACAACATTCCTCAAGGAATGCTTTATGGGTTTCGATTCTTCCCGCCAAATGTCGAGTTGGAACAGCAGCAAGTAATTTTCCAAGGTGATCGTTTTTCGAATGTGCGGTGGCGTGTTACTTTTACTAAATGCGTAGCTGAGCCACTATTCGATAAAGCCACATGTCAAATAAATTCTGCGTACTGTTTTAAAATGGAGACTGTCTGAGGCAGTCCCTGCTTCTGTAGAGTGATCAAAAACTCGTCTACATTTTTAGGAGGATTCCTAAGGGCTTGTCTTTGCTTCCTAATGGCTTCGCATACGGTAGGTGGATTTAGGTCTATTTGGTAGCAAATGAAGTCGTCTGGATGAATAATATCAATGGCATATTGATCTAATACCGATGCAGGAAAGTCCTTTCTGTTAAAAGTTACGATTGCATCGGCGTTACACCTTATTGCAGCGGCAACAACATGACGGTCATCAGGGTCCGGAAGTTCGATTGTAGGGATAAGTGAATCGTATCCAATGACTTTTGCATCGCGGACATTTTCATCCATCAAAGCTCTTACATACTCTAAATTCTCTTTGCTATGTTTTCCTGTCCTAAGTACGGCTCTAATCCATTCCTCATGGATATCGTCTGTCCACCTGGCATTGAATAAATCCGTCACCGCTAAGCGCATTAATGTATCTCTAAGAGGCGCAGGATATAGAACACAAGCATCATAGATGACGGAAAATTTCACTCGTATCCCATTTCGTTTCTTTGAGAGTATGCCGCTAACTTATCAAGTGTTTGCTCTCTCTTTCGATCAATCTGATCTTTATATTGAAGAATGTCTGACAAAAGAACTCGCCGATGAGTGCCAACTTTTCTAAATGGAATTTCTTCTTTCTCAAGTAATGAAACTAGGAAAGGGCGACTCACATTTAAGATATCGGCAGCTTCTTGTGTACTAAGTTCTTGGTGCCTTGGAATTAAACTGATAGCGTTTCCTTTCGCCATTTCTGCCAAAACATCAAGCAGAATTTGTAGCGTGTGCCCAGGCAATACAATATCTTCTGACTCACCATTGCTATCACGCAATGTCATTTGTACTCGATCATTGCTGGCATATTTAGAAAGTGTCTTACTTGATTCTCTTGCCTGCTCAATTTCACCTGGTGTAGGCAGACGCACGACGTTTTGAGAGGTCATGACTGGGTTCCTAACTTGGTTGTTACGTTGTATCGTTTGGGTTATTTTTGCATAAAGTTTGTATAGTTTATACGGAATTTTCGAAACAGTCGAAACAAACAAAACGATGATGATGTGGATCATGTTGCCTAATGTTTGCGAGTCCCTACGACCTACTTTGCAATATTAAACGACTCGTTTTCGATAATCCCCCCCAAGCCTCACAGGCCAAACTTTTCAAGATATCGTTTTTGAATGGCTTTAATCGTCCCATTGGATTTGAGTTTGGAAAGGGTAGTGTTGATCTCAGGTAGGAGGTCGGTGCAGGGCCATTTGCGGGAAAACAGAAAATGTACCTGGTTTACGGCCACGTTGTTTTCCAGTGGTATAAATTTATTGCTAACCGCTAGTTTCCTGGCATTGATCAGTCCGTCCCATAACGAAAATACTGCATAATCAAACCGTTGCTGGACGATCAGGTTGGTCAATGCCTGCCCATCATGATGTTCCTGCAGTTTGGGGTTGGTTCGTGCGAACTGGTCAAATGCCGTGCCGTAGCTTCCGCCTAACGGTCTTAGGCCTGTTCTTCCGCGCAGGTCGTCAAGTGTTTTAAAGTCGAACCACTTTTCCGGATGCACAAATACCCGTATTTCCTCTGTGAGCAAGGGATCGGAATAAAGGTACTTCTTTTGCCGCTGCTCGCTGAAGTATGCCCCCATGATCATGTCCAGCCGACCTTCCGTTAGCCTACGCAGCTGGCGTTTCCAGGGTAGGGGACGGGCTATTTCCAGCTCGATGTTTAGGATGGTGAAGACTTCTTGCGTTACCTCAAGCAGGATGCCTTCGGCTTGCCCATCTTCATTACGCCAGATAATAGGTTCCCAGGCGTCCGACCCGTTTACCAATATTTTGTCGCACGACCGGTGTTCTTCCGACCATGAAAGCGAAGCAATACCTAAAAAGACAAATAAGGTGTAGATTGCGTTAGTCATCGGGCATACAGGTGAAAAAGTCGTTTCCCTGTATAGATATTAGCACTTTCTTTTTTCTTTACAGTGCTAATGCCTGCAAATCGCCTAGGTGTGGCGGGGAAGCTTTGTTAGCCGAAAGGGGTGCATCATTGGCAAGCGATCCCGGTTTGTCTCATCGGGAAATGGCCTTACTCTCCGAAGATTAGCAAGCCTCCGCTAGGCTCTGTTGATATTTGGGCAACAGTGACGATGACCTAATGCCAACAGCTTAGGTGGATGCCGAGTCGTCTTCGTGGACTTTGTCATGATTGTGGTAATAGTCTTTCAAATCGTCGCGAACTGTTTGCGACCAGAGTTCAACGCCGGACAAGTATCCCGCCCGTCCGATGGCGTGGGCCGCGATCGGTGCTGTAATAAGCGTAAAAACGATGATCGCCAGTACCCGGGCGGTAATGTCCATGCGCTCGAAATACAAGGCTACTGCCAGCATGATGAAGATAACCGCAAGCACTCCGGATTTGGTGGTGGCGTGCATCCGGGTCGGTAAATCGGGCAAACGCAGCATGCCAATAGCTGCCAGCAGCATGACCACGGCGGCCAACAGCAATAACAGGGAGATGAAAAACTCAGTCATCCTGCATACCCCGCACCTGAATAAACCGGGCAAAGCCGATAGCAGCCAAAAACGCGGTAATGGCCAGTACGATGGCGATGTCGAGGTAGGCGCTGACGCCGGTGTCGATGGCGTGGACCCCGACCATTCCCGTCACAATACTGGCGATCAGCTCCAGCGCCACGACCCTATCCGGTAGAGAGGGGCCTTTCGCCAAGCGCAAAAATCCCAGTAGCAGCGAAATCGACAGCAGCAAGTAGACAATCGTGATTACCCATTCAAACATTGGCATTACCTCATCACCTGCAGTAACCGTTGTTCCAGTTGGCGGAGATCGGCCTGCACCTGGTCTTCATCATGTAAAAACATTGCATGTACAAAAAGTGTCGTCTTGTCCTCGGATACATCCAGTACAAGGGTTCCGGGGGTTAATGAAATGAAGTTTGAGACTAAGGTGATTTCAAGGTCGGTTTCGGCCAGCAGTTTAAAACTCACGACGCCGGGCTTCATATGCCAGGGCGGGGTGACAATGTCGGAGGCAACCTTAATATTCGATAACACCAATTGCCTGAAAAAATACACCAGAAAGGCGATGAACCTCGGCAGCCGTTGGGGGTAGTCCTGTAGCGCCGGTACTAAATTGTGCACCAACGCGATTACCAGATATCCAATGACGAAACCGAACAGATAATTTAGTACTTCGAAACTGCCGGTGAGGAAAACCCAGCAGGTTGCCAGCAACAGATTCCAGAATAAGCCGGTCATGACCGAACTCCCAAAACCGCTTCAATATAACCGGCCGGATTCAATAGCTGCTCCGCCGACAGACGGGCGATTTGCAGCAAAGGTTCCCCCCAGATACCGATGGAAACCGTCATCAATGCCAGTAGAATTACCGGTAATGTCATCCAAAACGTCAGCGGTTTCTCGGTCAGTAAGGGCCCTGCCGCTGCTTCCGGCGCCTTCCAAAACACTTCGGCCCAGATCTTGATCATGGAATAGAGTGTCAGCAGTCCGACCAGTAAGGCAAAGCCGGTTGCCCACCACGACGAGGCTTCTACACCGGCCTGAATCACCACGAATTTGGCAAAGAAACCTGATAGTGGCGGTAAACCCGCCAGAGACATCGCCGAAACCAGAAACCCGACCGCCAGCCAAGGCCGGTGCCGGTATACGCCACCCATCTTTTGCAGTTCGTGGGTGCCCAAAAGCCGGTAGGTCAGTCCGCTTACCAGAAACAGGTTAGTCTTCACCAGAATGTGGTGCATGATGTAAAACACACCGCCAACCAGCGCTAGCGGAGTGAACAGGGCCAGTCCCAGAATCATATAGCCGATTTGGCTGATAATGTGGAACGACAGGATGCGCCGGAACTCAAACTGAGCGGCCGCGCCGAAAACCCCGGTTACCATCGTCAGAACCCCGATCCACAGCAGCAGGGTATGGGTGAAATCGGTGTCGCTGATGAACAGCAGACTGAAGACCCGGTACAGTGCGTAGACCCCGACCTTGGTCAGCAGCCCGGCAAAAACGGCTGAAACTGCGACCAGCGGTGTGTGGTAGGAGGCCGGCAACCAGAAAAACAAGGGGAAAACACCGGCTTTGATTCCGAAGGAAGCCATAAACAACAACGCCAGTATGTTTACCAATCCGGCGTTATCCGCCTCCGCTAGCTTGGTCGCGAGATCGGCCATGTTCAGCGATCCCGCCATACCGTAGAGCAGGCCGATGGCCGTCAGGAAGATGGCCGAAGAAAACAGGTTGATCGTGACGTATTTGATAGCGCCTTCCATCTGCGCCCGTTCGCCTCCTAAGGTCAACAACCCGAATGAGGACAACAGCATGACTTCGAACCAGACGAAGAGGTTAAATATATCGCCTGTCAGAAAAGCGCCGCTTACCCCCACCAGCAGAAAATGAAGCAACGGAAAATAGCCGAAATGAATGTGGCGATTAGGGACGCTGGCCATGGAATATAGCGTGCCGGCCACCGACACGACACCGGTCAGTACGATCATGATCGCGCTAAGTACATCGGACACCAGGGAGATGCCGAACGGGGCGGGCCATTGTCCCATCTGAAGCACCAGATAGCCTTCTTCGAGTGTGCGCTGCAGCAGGTTTACGCTAACCAGCGCATAGATCAACGTACCCGCCAGCGTGATACGTTTCTGCCATCGCTCGCTGCGCCAGAACGCCAGGCAGAGCGCGCCACTCAATAATGGAACGACAATCGGAAGGAACAGCAGGTTACTCACGTATCGGTGTCCTTCATCTGATCCAAATCGTCGGTTCCGACTACCTGATACGCTCTATGAATGAGCACCACCGAAAACGCCAGGACCCCGAAGGCAATTACAATCGCGGTAAGGATCAGCGCTTGCGGAAGCGGGTCCGCAACACCAATGGCGGCGGTCTTGGTCGCCTCATCCAAAAACGGCGGTTCGCCTCGGGTCAATCCCGCGACAGTAAAGATCACCAAGTTGGCGGCATTGCTGAGAATAATCAGCCCCATGACCAGTTTTACGATAGAGCGGCGCAGCATCATATAAAACGCCGCAGCAAACAGTAACCCGATTGCAATCGCCATAACTCCTTCCATATCTACTGCTCCTCCAGTTGCGATTCCGCCAGTGCGATAAGCATGGTGACCAAGGTGCCGACTACCGTCAGATAAACCCCGATATCGAACACCAGCACAGTGGAGATCTTCACCAGATTATCCCCCAGGGACAGCTGCAGCCACTGGGCGGTGAAAAACGCCTCTCCTAAAAACACTGAGGGTAAGGTCGCCGCCAGCCCCAGCAATAGTCCGACCGCCAGCAGATCCTTCGGCGATACGCGTAATAAGCGTTTTAACGCGTGCACGTCAAACGCGTAGAGATAGAGTGCTAAAGACCCTGAGGCGACCAGTCCCCCGATGAATCCTCCGCCGGGTTCATCGTGGCCGCGCAACAGCAAAAATACCGAGAACACCAATTGCAGCGGTAGTATCACCAGCGCGGCGGTGCGCAGGATAAGGCTGTCTGCTTCCGCATGGGCTAACTCAGGTTTCGCCACGGTCCGATCCTCCTCTTAACTTCAGCATGGAATAAACGCCTAATGCGGCGATGGCGAGCACAAAAATCTCGCCCAATGTATCGAGCGCTCGGAAATCCACTAAAATGACGTTTACGATGTTGCGCCCTTTGCCCAGTTCGTAGCTGTTCTCCACAAAGTATTCGGCAATGCTGGGCGCCCACTGCACGGATAGCGCGGCGAGTACGACCCAACTCAGCACAAATCCGGCAAACAGCGCCACGGCGGCGTCTCGCGCCACTTCGGCTTTGCTGGAAAAGCGGGCAAATCCCGGTACCCGGATGAGCACCAGTACCAGTAATAAGACCGTGAGCGTTTCCACCAATACTTGGGTAATGCCCAAGTCCGGAGCGCTGAAATGCACGAAAATCAACGCCACCGAGAAACCCAATGCGCCGAGACTGATAATGGAGGCAAAGCGGCTGCGGGTGATTACAGCGAATGCCGTGGATACCAGCATCAGCGCGACCATCGCCCACTCGTAAATGGTCGGATTCAGTGTAGCGAACCAGCCGGGCCAGCCCACCGATTCCACCAACACCCAGGCCACCGGCGTTAATGTCGCCAGAATCAGGACGATCATGTAAATGCCGAGCCGGCCATTTTGAATGATTCTTGTTTGCCAGGCGGAAAAACCGACAATTCCCGCCATCATTCGGAAATAACCGCTTTCCGGTCCGTAACGCTCTGACCAACGCAAGGTTAGCTGCGCCATCGGTCGGCTGCGCACCCAGAGAACCATGAGAAGAGCGCCCGCCAGCAACGATAGTCCGGACAATACTAGGGCGGTATTCACGCCATGCCAGAGTTTCAGTGTCACCCCCATTTCGAAACCGGCCACGGCATGCACGGCTGTCCGTACCAGGCCTTCCTGGGCGAGAAACGGAAACAGTCCGAAGAGCACCGCCAAGGTTAGCAGCACTAATGGGCCTGCCAGCATGGCCGGCGATGCTTCGTGAGGCGATTTAGGCAGGGAAACGGGGGACCCCAGAAACGGCTTTACGATCAGCGTTAGCGATACGCCCGCCACCAGTGCGGCCGCCAGGACAACCGTTGTAATCACCCAAAGGTCAGCTCCCAGGCCAGCCTCCAACAACAGTTCCTTACCGATAAATCCGAACAAAGGCGGCAAGCCGGCCAACGAGAGCGCACCCACGATAGTCAGAACGAAGGTGATCGGCATGGCGACCCGCAAGCCCTGCAACCGGGCCAGATCCTTGGTGCCGGTACTGTGGTCAATACCTCCCGCCAGCATGAATAATGATGCTTTGTATAATGAATGCGCCAGCAGATAGCTGACAAAGCCGATCAAGGCGTATTCAGTGCCAATGCCGAGTAACAGCGTTAAGGTGCCGAGCGCCATTACGGTCGAGTAGGCCAACACCTTCTTCAGATCGGTGGAGATATACGCCATCCAAGCCCCGAGCAGCATAGTGGCGGCGCCGGCCCAAAGTTGCGCGCTTGACCACAGCGACTGTTCGGCGAACGTCGGGTGCAACCGCGCCATCAAAAATACCCCGGCTTTCACCATCGTGGCGCTGTGCAGGAAGGCTGATACCGGCGTTGGTGCGGCCATGGCGTTCGGGAGCCAGAAATGAAAGGGAAACTGCGCGGATTTGGTGAAAGCGCCTATCAGAATAAATACCAACATGGCATCGACGAACGGACTTTGGTCGGTAATTGAGAGCTGGACGATTTCTGACAACTCGTAGGTACCCGCTAAACTGCCGAGCATAATAAACCCGGTCATCAGCAGCAGACCTCCGCCTACCGTTATAAATAGCCCCTGTAACGCCAGTTTGCGGGACTTTTCGGATTCATGGTGAAACCCGATCAGCATGTAGGAGGTGATGCTGGTAAGTTCCCAGAATACAAACATGGCCAGAAGGTTGTCAGACGCCACCAGGCCGAGCATGGAGGCCATGAACAGGAACAGCCAGAACAAGAAACGGCCTTCATCGGTATGGTTTTTCAGATAACTGCTGGCATAAAGCGCGATGAAGGTGCCGATACCGGTAATGAGCAACAGAAACAGCAACGACAGGCCGTCTATGAAAAACGACAGGGAGAGTCCGATGGATGGCATCCAGGCCCAAGACTGTAAAATAACCGCGCCGGCGTTCACCTCCGGCCACCAGCTCAGGCAAAGCACAAAACAGGCCGCGGGCATCGTTGCCAGCCAGCTCCGGGGAAGCTGCCATCGGTGGGTCCAAAGCGGCGCGATACAGGCGGTTGCCACGATCGCAATCAACACTACAAGCACCGGTGTCTCCCTAAGTAAGACCAGTTAAAAAATGAGTAATCCGAACGGCCAGATAAAAAGTGATCATTGTTCGTACAGACCGCGTATACCCATGCAAAGGGGAGAAGTATAGAAACTTTTGGAGGGCGAAGTATAGGAAGATTTCCCCTTGTAACCAAACATGTCAGAGTTTTTATACTATAGCCGAATGTTCATGATTCGAATGCAATTGAAGATCTAAACAACCGGCTATCAACGCAGACTGGATCCTGGATTTAGCGCGCCACGGCGCGTTGGGTGAAACGGATAAACCTGGTTGGTACTAACATCGGCGAACTGACCGCTTTTCTGCCACGTAAGCCAAAGTGCACGCAGAGGTCGGCGTTACCAGCAAAAATAGTTCAACAACTATCGACATAATTTTAACGCTCCTATTAAGGGTAGTGAGGCTCAATACGTCACTCTGTCCGGATCAGATGAGTTCGGTTATCTGGAATATCCGTGCGAGGCTTTGGCTAAATAAACAACGCACGTTAAATCCCTCCTGAAAGGGTGTAGGTCATGGAAGAAGGCAGTTATTATTGTCTCTAATTGTGCGACAAATATGTTTATATTGCGTGCATTGTTTTCAATTCTGGTTGCTATTAAGCTTTTACCCAGTTTCATTCAATAGGTTCAGGAGGGCTTACCATGAATATTCGTCGAGCAGAAGAACGCGGTGTCGCCAACTTTGGGTGGTTGAATTCCAACCATACTTTTTCGTTTGGTCATTACTATGATCCCCGCTTCATGGGATTCGGCCCGCTGCGTGTGATCAATGATGACCGGGTTGCCCCCGGGGGCGGTTTTCCGACCCATGGGCACTCCGATATGGAAATTATTTCGTATGTGGTGGAAGGTGGCCTGGAACACAAGGACAGCATTGGCAAGGGGTCGGTGATTGTTCCCGGTGAAGTACAGCGGATGACGGCGGGTACGGGAATTCGCCATAGCGAATACAATGCATCCGGTACGGATCCGGTAAGATTCCTGCAGATCTGGATTCAGCCGGAGCAACCCGGTCTCAAGCCCGGCTACGAGCAGAAGAGTTTTTACACGAACGCCGGGGAAACCGGCTTCAAGCTGGTCGGGAGCCCGGACGGGCGCGAAGGCTCTGTAACCATCCATCAGGACGTTTTGCTGTTTGCCGGTCGCCTTGCCGCGGATGGAGAACTTCCGCAGCAGGAGTATACCCTCGAAGAAGGACGCATAGCCTGGGTACAGGTAGTAAAGGGGGAGTTGACTCTGAATGGCAATCAGTTGAAGGAAGGTGACGGCGTCGGTATCGAGGCGGCCGGTACTTTACAACTGTCGACCTTGAATAATGCGGAAGTGCTTGTCTTTGATATGTGGGGCAAGCAACGGCATCACTAAATTAGCGGAAGGAGGAAACAGTATGGCTCGAATCATTGAAGCAAAAACCAAAGAACTTGGGGGATTCTCCGTATCGAGGATACTGCCCAGCGTCAAGCAGGCGATGGTCGGGCCATTTATCTTTGTCGACCATATGGGACCGGCGGAATTTCCCGCCGGTATCGGAATGAACGTCAGGCCCCACCCGCATATCGGTTTGGCGACCATCAGCTATCTCATGGCAGGCAGCATGTTGCATCGCGATAGCCTGGGTTCGATTCAGGAGATACTCCCAGGGGATGTAAACTGGATGACCGCCGGTAAAGGAATTGTCCATAGCGAGCGGGAGACGATTGAAGTACGCGGCAGTGACCATACACTCAACGGTTTGCAATGCTGGGTGGCGCTTCCCGAGGACAAAACGGAAATGGAGCCCAGCTTTCAACATGTCAATCGCGCCCATTTGCCGTACATCTTCCGGGAGAAGATTCTCATGCGGCTCATCGCCGGAGAGGCATTCGGTCGTTCTTCGCCGGTCAAGACCTATTCGCCTATGTTCTATTTGGATGCGATTACCGAACAAGGCGCCGTGGTCGAGCGTCCTTGCGGGGATCATGAAACGGCGGTTTACGTCATTAGTGGGCAACTGCAAATTGGCGCAGAACGGTTTTCGGCGGGCAAATTTGTGGTGCTGGACGATGAAGAGCAGATCGAAACAGTGGAAAATAGCCGGTATTTTCTGTTGGGCGGCGAAAAGTTCACCAGGCAACCGCTCATTCACTGGAATTTTGTCGCCTACTCCAGGGACAAGATCGAAGAAGCCAGAAACCGCTGGAGTAACGGGCAGTTTCCTACGATTCCAGGCGATGACGAAGAGTATATTCCGTTACCTGGATGAGGCAAGTACTCCGCACTCCGCCGTTTGCAAGGCGAAAAAAGGTAGATCGGGACTGGAAAAAGTTATTTGTCATTTGACATAGCCTGCTGTTTTATAAATGCTTACACCTTTTCGTTTATTGGACTGGGAAGGATTCGCCGCTGAGCATTTCAAACCAACCTGACTCCAGGGCAGTAATTCGATGAGTCTGTTCTGGATTCCGATACTGCCGATTATCGGGGTATTAGTGCCGTTACTCACAGCGCGGCTTAATCGAACCTACTGCGCATTGGCTACTGCTGTTTTACCTGCCATCGCGCTGATGGTCTTGTTAAGCCACGCGGGGGAGGTGTTTGACGGCCACCATCTCGTGGCGAGCGCCAACTGGATTCCGCAGCTCGGTATAGCGTTTTCCTTTCATCTGGATGGCCTGGCTTTTCTCTTCGGCCTGCTGATTCTCGGCATCGGCTTACTGATCATTCTCTACGCCCGTTACTATTTGTCCGAAAAGGATTCCATGGGGCGCTTTTACACCTATCTGATTTTGTTTATGGCGGCGATGCTCGGCATTGTTCTGTCCAATAACCTGATACAGCTATGGATGTTTTGGGAGCTTACCAGTATCAGTTCCTTTCTCCTCATTAGTTTCTGGAGCGATAAACCCGACGCCCGGCAGGGGGCGCGAATGGCGCTGACGGTAACCGGCGCCGGCGGTTTGGCATTATTGGCAGCACTTTTACTGATCGGCTCCGTGGTGGGGTCGTTTGATCTGCACGACGTGTTGAATAGCGGCGATCTGCTGCGCGAAAGTTCGTTGTATCCCCTTATCGTGGTTTTGTTGTTGCTTGGTGCGTTTACCAAGTCGGCGCAGTTCCCGTTTCATTTCTGGCTACCCCATGCCATGGCGGCGCCAACCCCGGTTAGCGCCTACCTGCACTCAGCGACTATGGTCAAGGCCGGTTTATTTCTGATCGCGCGTTTTTATCCGGTGCTATCCGGCACCGACCTCTGGTTCGTGCTGGTTTGCATCACCGGACTCCTTACCTTGCTGCTGGGTGCTTACACGGCACTGTTCAAACATGATTTGAAAGGACTGCTGGCGTATTCGACGATTAGTCACCTTGGCTTAATTACCATGCTGCTCGGCTTGAATAGCGAACTGGCAGCGGTGGCGGCAGTATTTCACATCATAAACCACGCTATTTTTAAAGCGTCCCTGTTTATGGCGGCGGGAATTATCGACCATGAATCCGGCACCCGGGATATGCGGCTGTTAGGCGGGCTGTGGAAATATATGCCGCATACCGCAACGCTGGCGATGGTGGCGGCGGCTTCGATGGCCGGGATTCCGTTGTTTAACGGCTTTTTGTCCAAGGAAATGTTTCTGGCCGAAACCCTGGCGTTAAGTTCGCTGGGTGCATTGTCCTGGATGATTCCCGTTTGCGCGACTATTGCCGGCGCGTTTTCGGTCGCTTATTCCATTCGCTTTATACATGACGTGTTCTTTACCAAAAAAGTCGGCGACCTGCCCAAGACTCCACACGAACCGCCGCGTTATATGAAGGTGCCGGTAGAGATTCTGGTCGGACTTTGTATTCTTGTGGGTATTCTTCCGGCCTATATGGTCGGCGATTTACTGGAAGCGAGCGCTGCGGCGGTAGTGCGCGGCGATCTGCCCGATTATGGCTTGTATATATGGCACGGTTTCAACCTACCCCTGGGTATGAGTATTGTGGCGATACTCGGCGGTTTTTGGATCTATAGCCAACGACAGGCTTTTTACGAAATCCAGGCCCAGTTTCCAGAGCCGGATTCCCGTCATTTGTTTGAGTCGGCCATGAGCGAGTTAGTGCACTTTTGCCAACGCACCATTGCCTGGCTGGATAACGGCTCATTGCAGCGCTATGTTTTTTTGATGGTGACGTTTGCCCTGGTTTTGTTGGCCTACCCCTTGTTACAGATCGTCGAAACCGGCGGTAGTAGGCCACGCCTGCCTTTAGACCCGGTTGTCGCCATCGCCTCGCTGATTCTCTGTTTAAGCTGTATTGCAACGGTTTTTTACAGCCGCCAGCGGTTGCTGGCGCTGGTTATGCTCTCGGCGGTCGGATTGATAGTGTCGATGGCATTTGCCTATTTCTCCGCACCGGATTTAGCGCTTACTCAGCTTTCCGTCGAGGTCGTAACGGTTATATTGCTGCTTTTGGCCTTGTTCTTCCTACCCCAACGGACCCGCAAGGAAACGCCCCCCGCCACAGTTGCCCGGGATCTGGCGATCGCTACCATGGCCGGCGGTATTGTCGGCACGCTCTGTTATGCGTTGATTACCCGACCCCTTGATTCCATCAGTGAGTTCTTCATTGTCAATGCCAAGACCGGTGGGGGCGGCACCAATGTTGTAAATGTCATACTGGTCGATTTCCGCGGCTTCGATACGTTTGGTGAAATCGCCGTTCTGGGAATTGCCGCGTTGGGAATTTTTAAGATTATTGCCCGTATGCGCCTATATCTGCCCACCACTGACGGCGAAGGCCGGCCCTGGGCTCCCGACAGTCATCCACTTATGTTGCAAGTGATTTCTCAAATGTTACTGCCGCTGGCGCTGCTGGTTTCTTTCTTTATTTTTCTACGCGGGCACAATCTGCCTGGCGGTGGCTTTATCGCCGGCTTGATCACTTCGGTTGCATTGATTCAGCAGTACATCGCCAACGGCGTGGGATTTGTGACCCCCAGAACCCGGCTGAACTATCAGTGGCTAATAGGGAGCGGATTACTGATTGCCTTGTTAAGCGGGATGGGGAGCTGGATTTTCGGGTTACCGTTCCTGACCACCTGGTTCGATTATTTCAACTGGCCGGTGGTGGGTAAATTTGAGTTGGCCAGCGCGCTGGTTTTTGATCTGGGTGTTTATCTTACCGTGATCGGCGCGAGTTTGTTGATCCTGGCGAACCTTGGCAAACTCACAACCAGTTTTCGACCGCAGGAAGGCTATGTAGCGGATTTGATCTCGCCAGATGAGAGCACAGTCAACAAGGGAGCTGAGAAAACCTGATGGAAGGCATATATGCTTTTTGTGTGGGAATGTTAACGGCGAGCGGCGTCTATTTGATGCTGCGGGCCAGGACATTTCCGGTCGTGGTAGGCATTACCCTAATCTCCTATGCGGTTAACTTGTTCTTATTTGCATCCGGTCGATTGCAGGTCGATGGGGCGGTAATACTCGGCGAGTCTGCCGTATATTCCGATCCGTTGCCCCAGGCCTTGGTTTTAACCGCAATTGTGATCGGCTTTGCGATGACGGGGTTTATCACTATTTTGGCGATACGCGCCAGGGCGGATATGGGTAACGACCATGTGGATGGCAACTCGCAATCTGAAGACTCCGGCAAACAGAAGGAACCCCTCGGTACGCTCGCCAGGAGGCCCATTCTGCCCAAGTTACCGAAGGAGGAGCAAAAAAAGGATGTTGAAAGCAGCCTTGCGAGAACTTCCGGAACCGCCGGTGCCAACGGGAACAAACGGGATCCAAACTCGTGATGCAGCATCTCGCCATTGCACCAATTCTGCTGCCGATGCTGACGGCGGTATTAATGCTGTTGCCGCCACTGCATGGCAGCGTACTGTGGCAGCGTATTGTCGGCAGCGCTGCCCTGCTGCTGACATTTGTCTGTGCCTTATTACTGCTCGGCGAAAGCCTTGAAGTCACTCAGGTGTATGTTCTGGGAAGCTGGCAACCGCCGTTCGGCATTATCCTGGCGGCGGATCCGCTCGCGGCGCTGCTGGTCGGACTTACCAGCTTTCTGGCCTTGGTCACACTGCTTTCCAGCTTTGCCGGGCACGACCAAGGCGGCATGTATTTCCATCCGTTGTTTTTGTTTCAGGTGACCGGTATAAATGGCGCTTTTCTAACCGGTGATATTTTCAACCTGTTTGTATTTTTCGAAATACTGTTGATTGCTTCTTACGCGCTGTTGCTGCATGGCGGCGGTAAGGAAAAAACCCAGGCGGGTTTTCACTATGTCGCGCTAAATCTTCTCGGCTCGGCGTTTTTCCTGTTTGCCTTGGGGTTGCTGTATGGCACTTTAGGCACTTTGAATATGGCGGATATGGCTGCCAAGGCGGCTGAACTGACTGGCGAGGAGGCATTGCTTGCCAAGGCCGGCGTCCTGCTGTTGTTGCTGGTTTTTGGTTTGAAATCCGCCATTCTGCCCCTGCATTTCTGGCTGGCGAAAACCTATGCGGCCGCGGTCGCACCCATTGCCGCCTTGTTTACGATTATGACCAAAGTGGGGGTATACAGTTTTTTCCGGGTTCATGTCCAGGTCTTCGGCGAGCAGGCAGGGGAGCTTGCCAATGCGGTCAATCCCTGGCTTTGGCCCTTGGCCCTGCTGACCATCGGTATTGGCTCGATCGGAGTATTGTCCAGCCGCCATTTGCGCGACTTGACTAACTGGCTGGTAATCGTGTCCGTGGGGACTCTGATCTACTCCGTGGCGTTAAACCATCCCAAGGCAACGGCTGCGGGGCTTTATTATCTCCTGCATTCCACGCTGGTAACGGCGGCGCTTTATTTGTTAGCCGATTTGATCGGCTCCCAGCGCGGCCAGGCAGGAGACCGCTTTGTCTCGGCTCGTCCGTTGCGGCATCCGACTCTCTTCAGCGGTTTGTTTTTTTTCGCGGCGGTTGCTGTCGTAGGCTTGCCGCCGTTTTCAGGGTTTATCGGCAAGGTCGCAATACTGCAAGCGGTACCCTCTGGCGCAGCTCAGCTTTGGATATGGCCCATCCTGTTACTCAGCGGTCTCGCCGGATTGATTGGCTTGTCTCGGGCCGGAACCATTATGTTCTGGCGGGTACGGGGTAATCGGCCTACGGAAGACCCGGTTTCCTTTTGGCAGGTCGGCGCGATCGCGGTATTGTTACTGGTATCGCCTTTGATGGTGGTTTTTGCTAACGATGTGCTGCAAATTACCTCGGAGGCAGCCGCCAGATTGCACTCCCCAATGGAGATTACGATGTCCGAACTGAAGGTAATTTCCCGTAATGAATAAACCAGATAAGTCAGCTGATTCAGCGTTGACGGGCTGGCTGCCTAATCCCGGCCTTAGTGTGATGTTGCTGGCGGTATGGCTGCTACTGAATAACACTATCGCGCCTGGCCACATAGTGCTTGGCGGTATTATCGCTTTCATCATTCCCTTGCTGGCCCGGCCCTTGATGACGCCCAGACCGCGGGCGCGTAGCGTTATCCTGGTAGTGCGCTATTTCCTGGTGCTACTTGTCGATATCGTGCGCTCCAATATTGAGGTTGCGATTCTGATCTGCGGTCCGATGCACGCCTTGCGTCCAACCATGCTGGCCATTCCATTGGATTTGCAGGATGACCTGACCATCACCTTACTGGCAAGCACCATTTCACTGACGCCGGGAACCGTGAGCGCCGAAGTGAGTTCAGACAAGAAATGGCTCTACGTGCATGCGCTTCACATCGGCAATGACGAAGATCTTGTCGGCGAGATAAAAGAGCGTTACGAACGACCGCTAAAGGAGATCTATGAATGCTTGAAATAGCCATCTGGATCGTGAGTATCTTTATTTGTGTCGCATTATTGCTAAACATATGGCGTTTATTGCGTGGCCCCAGCCTGCCGGACCGAGTATTGGCTTTGGATACCATGTTCATTAACAGCATCGCCCTGATATTGGTCTGGGACCTGTATCTACGTACGGCCATGTATTTTGAAGCCGCCCTGCTGATTGCCATGCTGGGATTTGTCAGCACCGTGGCGGTTTGTAAATATCTGCTGCGTGGCGACCTGATAGAGTAACAAAGATGATTGAAAATATAGCGGCGATACTACTGATAATCGGCGGACTGTTCTTGCTGGTGGGGTCTGCGGGATTGGCCCGGCTACCGGACTTTTTAACCCGTCTGCACGGGCCGACCAAGGCGACGACTTTGGGTATCGGTTTAATCCTTGCTGCGGTAATGATGATTTTTTCCAGCCAACAGGGGTATCTCAGTGTGCACGAACTGATGATAGTCTTGTTTTTGTTCCTCACCGCGCCGATCTCCGCGCACATGTTGGCGAAAGTCGCGTTGCATTTGGATTTGCCGGCACGGGAAAATACCCAAAACAAACATCTGCTCATATCGGCGAAAAATCGTCAACCTCCCCCTAAAGAAGAGCCTTGAGCTTAGTACAGGACCATTGTCAGAGCCACGGCCAGCATGATGGCGATCAAGACGACACCAGGTTGCGGGCGCAGATTGATTTCCGCGTCCGATGCGAACCGTTCAACTCGCACAATGGGACTTCGTGCGGTTAGGTCCGACCATGCGTTGTAACGGCTTTCCAAGCAATGACTGAATGAACGCCATTGTTTAAATAAGAACCGGTTGCATGTCTCGATGATGACGATGAGGTCACCCGCCGGCACCGGAGTCGTCCGCGCCAGAGGTTTTCTTAAGATCCAATAGAGAGCAGCGCCGAGTGTCACGGGCCAAATGGCAGTCCAAAGTACGGGGAGCGAGTACAGTTTTTCTGAAAAGCCGACTGACTGCGGCAGCAGCGGCAGCAAAAGAACCACAAATACGCTGAGTGAGCCAAACGCCAGTATGCCGGGGATACCGACGGCGCTCTGCTCTGACTTGGCGGAATGTTCTTTGAGCAATCCCAGGAACCGCATCATTAGGCAGGATGTTGCGACAGCGCTGAGCGGCAGTACCAGAATCAACCAGTCGATATCTGCCACTGCGCTTTTCAAGGCACTCTTTGCCAGTGCTCCACTGGTGATCGGAATGCCGGTAAGCGCCAGCGCCGGCATAATCACCGCAAGCCAAAGCAGAGCGCCTGCGATGCCTGGTTTGGCAAGCCGGTTCCCGAGCCCTACACTCAGAAACAACGCTCCCTTGGCAATACCGTGATGCACGGCATAAAGGGTAAGGGCGGGTAACAACAGCGGCCAGGCTTCCGGGTTACGAAAAGCGACGCCGACACCCGTTGTGAGAATGCCCAACTGACTGATGGTGGAGTAGGCCAATAATGTTTTTGGATTGCGTTGGACCAGCCCGGCCAAAACGGCAAGAAAGGCCGCGCCAAGTCCTAATACAATCATAGTTGCCCCGATGCCCGGCAGTTCAACTTCACCGGCCGGCATAAACCGCCACCAGCCGATCAATCCCGCCTTGACCATCAAGCCGCTCAGTAGGGCACTGGCGGGCACCGGTGCCACCGGGTGTGCCCTGGGTAGCCAGAAGTGCAAGCCCAGCAAGCCGGTTTTAATACCAAATCCAATGACAAATAGCCAACTGACCCAAAGCGGCTGCAGACTGTTGTCCAGCCCGCTGACGGGATTGGTTCCGGTGAATGCAAGACCGGCAAGTGCGGCAAATAAGACCACTTCACCGATCACTACCCATTGGATATAGGTTTTCCCGGCCTGTAAGGCGGCAGCGCTGGCGGTATGTATGACCAAGCCGTAAGCGGCAAAACTCATGAGCGAAAAGAAAGTGATATAACCGAACACATCCTGGTTCAGAATCAGGCCGAAGTTACCGGTCATGCAGAGCAGGAAGAAAAACCCGTAACGCCCGAACTGCTTATCCCGCTTCAAGTAGTCGGTCCCGTAGACACCGGCGACAAACCATAGGATGGAGGACATCAGTAAAATGACACGGGTTGTGCCATCAAGGGCTATGACACTGCTAAAGAACAGCCAGTTTAAGGTGACACTGGTATCCGGTAACCAAATGCCGACCAGTAACGCGGGTACCGCCGCCCAGCAGGCAAACCTGCCTAGCGATGGCCGTATCGGTTTGATCCAGAACAGGCTGGCCAACAGCAATGGCACCAGGATGATCAGCCACAATTGAGGGAAAGAAAGCAGCGTTTCTGGGATAAAGGGGACAAGGGTCAGGCCGTACTCCCGGGAAGAGATCAGTTTAACCCAACTGAGTGGCGTGAAGCCGGCGTTTGCGAATAAGCCCACAACCATTGCTAAGGATGCCGTCACCACCGGTGGCAAAAGCAGCATCCAGTGCGCTTCGAAGCGGCTGTCGGCGGGCTTATCCGGCCACTCCTGCTGTGCCGGTTTAAACCAGGCGGCGTATATGACCGGTAGGAAATAGGCGGCGTTTAACAGACTGCTGGCGGCCAACACGCCGAGAACCCAATAGGCGCCTACTTCCAGCGCGCCGGTGCCGATGTACCATTTGGAGACGAATCCGGCCACTGGCGGCAGACCGATCATCCCCAAAGCGGCAATGGTGAATGCCGTCATAGTCAAAGGCATGCGTCTGCCGACGCCGTTCATTTCGCTGATTTTGTGAATCTTCAGCGTTTCCGCCAGGCTGCCGGCACAGAAAAACATAGTGATCTTCATCAGGCCCTGATGCACTAGATGGACAATTCCACCAATGGTGGCAATAGGTCCGGCGATTGCCGTGCCAAGCGCGATATAGGAAACCTGACTGACAGTGGAATAGGCCAGCCGTTTTTTGAAATCATTCTGATAAAGCGCTCGAATCGAGCCGTAGACAATAGTAATGGAAGCCAGAACGGCCAGGCCGGCGGTCAGGCCCAGATCCCTGGCGAACTCGATCCCATAGACATCGTAGACGACTCTGACAATGCCAAAAGCGCCGGCTTTGACCACCGCCACGGCATGCAGCAAGGCACTGACCGGTGCGGGCGCGGCCATGGCGATCGGTAGCCAGCCATGCAGCGGAACCAGTGCCGCCTTGACTCCAAGTCCGACGATCAATAGGACAAAAATGATTTGTAGATGCAAAGGATCGAGATGGGGCAGGCTGGATAATATTCCGGTCGCCGTGAAATCAAGAGCGCCCGCCAGGGATTTCAGCCAGGCGACTCCCGCCAATAACAACGCCCCGCCGATCATGGTATAGACGAGGTAAACTCGCCCCGCCCGCAGTGAGGCCGGATTGCCTTTGTGGACGACCAGAGGATAGGTGGTAAGGGTAAGCAGTTCGTAAAAAATTAGAAAGGTGATCAGATTTCCCGCCAGAGCGATACCTGCGGTCGCACTGACGCACAAACTGAAAAAACCGAAAAAGCGGCTGAGATTCGTTGATCCCTTGAAATAGCCGACGGCATAAATAGTCGTGAGCAGCCACAGCAGCCCGGAGAGACTGACGAATAATAAAGATAAGGCGTCGGCATTCAATACCAGATCCATGTTCGGCAGCAGTGGCAGGCGCGTTTCAAAAACCCTGCCGGCGTAAACGCCGCTTAAAAGAACACCGATCAGGCTCAGACAAAGTAAGTTGCCACCCAGATTCAAGAAAGTGCGAAGCTTTTCGCGTTGATCAGGGATGGCGAAAATCAGCAACCCCGGAATGAAGGCACTGAGCACGATCAGCAATGGCAGTGTGTTGTTGAGGTTTAAATCCATTACTTCAACGTCCCCGTTTCTGCGGTACCGCCGATAGAGAGTAGATCAATCAACCATTCCGCGTTGAAGCCAAGGCAGACTGCGAGAACCGCCAAAATTAAACCCGGCAACGCCATTCCCAGCGGTACTTGCGCGCAACCGGTCGCTTGATCCAGGGAAGTGGAAATAAATGCCAAGTTCAGAACTTTGAAGATGTAAACCGCTGCCATCAGCCCGCCTAACAGCATGACCGCTACCCACCACCATTGAGCATTGGAAATCGCCGCATTGAGCAACAGCCATTTGGCGATGAATCCTCCGGTTGGTGGTAAGCCAATCAAGCTTACGCCGGCTATGGCAAAGGTGAAAAGGCTAAGCGGCTGTTGGCGCGCAATCCCCTGTAAACGGCGGATTTCATCATGGCCGTAGGCAGTAAGAATATTACCCACTGCGAGAAACATGGCGGATTTAGCCAAGGCATGGGCGACCAGAAAGTACATCGCTGCGGCGATGGCGGTAGTTCCATACGTTTCTGCCGAATTATCCGCAGCGACGAGCGGGAACAGGAGGAACAGGTAACCCAACTGGGCGACAGTCGAATAAGCCACGAGGATTTTCAAGCGTCGAGCGCGAAACGCTGCTAAACAGCCCCAAATAATCGCCGTTGCACCGAGGATGCCTAATAATTGCATCGTCAATTCGGCGGCAGCCGGGGCAAGAATCTCCAACCAGTAGCGGATCAGCAGGTAAAATGATGCCTTTACGACTAATGCGGATAAGATCGCGCTCACCGGAGCCGGCGCACCGCCATGCGCCGGCGGAAGCCAGAAAT
The DNA here is from genome assembly GCA_028280065.1 of Hahella sp. Taxonomy (GTDB): domain Bacteria; phylum Pseudomonadota; class Gammaproteobacteria; order Pseudomonadales; family Oleiphilaceae; genus Hahella. The sequence continues at coordinate 98,350 of JANQMN010000004.1, read as the reverse complement.
GCAAGGGCACCAGTGCCGTTTTCAGAGCAAGACCGGTGGTGATCAGGAGCAACGCTGCCGTGCTGAGAGCATCAGCTTGTGACAGACTGGAAATTTCCACGACGCTGAGCGTACCGTAGGTGCGGTACAAGAGCGCCACACCCATTAAATAGAGCAGGGATCCGAGCAGTCCGACCAGAGCGTAACGCAACGCCGCCACTTGGGAGGCCCGGCTGCCGTCCAGCGCTACCAAAGCGACTGAGGCAAGCCCGATAAGTTCCAATGCGACATAGATGTTGAAAATATCGGCGGCGGTAAAAGCGCAGTTAAGCCCTGCGACCAGGAGCCACCAAAGTGGCCAGAATCGCGCCGCTTTTTCATTGCTTTGAAAATAGAAGACACTGTAAATACTGAGAATCAGTATCAGAACGGCGGTGACGAGCAGCAGAATCATCGCTAACCCATCGACAAAGAGATCGATGCCCAACGGGGCTCCCCAGCCGCCAAGCTGATAGGTCAGCCCTCCTGCCGTAGTGTTGAGCCTGAGCGGTTCCAGGAGATTGACCACAAGCGCCAGCAGCAGGGCAGCCGCAGCCAAGCTGAAGCAAGCGGTGATTTTTCGGTTGTTGATTAACAAACAGCTGATCGCGGCGAACAGGGGTATTCCGATTAGCGCCGGGAGCAGATGTACTGTAGGTCCCATCATTGATGGTTCGAATCCCGTTCATTCTGATCGATTGCGTTGATATTGACTGCTAGTTTAAGACAAAGAGCCGTACCGGCCACTGCCACGACAATGCCGGTCAAGACCATGGCATGCGGTACCGGATCTATGCTGGTTCCATGATTGGCAGTCGCGAGTAAAAGCATGAAAACGCTGACTCCCATGATGTTGATAGCCAGCAGTTTGCGAAGAATATGCGGCAGTGCCAACAGGCCGTAAAAACCGCAGCCGAATAACGCCAAGCTGGTAACGCTGTAGATAAGGTCCTGCGTCAAGTCGATGGTCTCCCGGCTTGGGTGGCGTCTGGCTTGTCGTCTTGCAGTCCGGTGAACAGCAGAAGCAATATGGCTGCAATGGAGACGGTTGCAGCCAACTCGATAATCAGGATCAACATGCCGGCGTATTCCAACGGGTACTCTAGGACCCGCTTATCGCCAGTGGCGCAAAATCCACCGACCAGGACAAAGACCGCCAGGCCAATGGTTAACAGCAGGCGTGCTTTCAATGGGTGCCAAAAAAAGTGGTACCGGCCCGAGAGTTTCAGGGCGACACAGGCGCCGGCGATGACTGATCCTGCTTGAAATGCGCCACCGGGGGCATAGGCTCCCGTCCAGAGCAGGTAGCCGCTTAAGACAGTGGCCAGTGCTACCAGCCAGCGCAACAGACCGGCTAGCACCGGATCTCCCGAATGCCGATGGTTGACTTCCACCATGGATCGGTTGGTGGCGCTGGGTTGCATCGACAACATCGCTACCGCGACTATGAGCAGCACGGCGATTTCCAGCAAGGTGTCGTAGCTGCGAAAGTTAAGTAAGACGGCGGTAACGGGGTTTTCGACGCCGCTTTCGTCCATTCGGGAGGCTGTCAGAGCAGCAAGTCCCGGCCCTGCTCTTTCAGATAGGAGCAAGGCTGCGATCAAGCCTCCGGAAAGTGCAAAGGAGGCGAGTCCGCAAGCAATTTTTGTACTGGATTTTAATGCGGGTTTGGTGCCGGAGGTTTCGTGCAGAACAAGCCGATCAAACATGCTCCGAATCCTCGCCGTCCAATTTCAATTTGCCGTCAGCCACGCCTTCTTCGGCTGTCCTGTTATCATCCAATCTCCGCCAAGCAGCAAGCAATAATGCCCCGGTTAGTCCGGCTCCGATGGCCGCTTCGGCAATGGCTATGTCCCAGGCGCCCAGGCGTGCCCAAATCAAGGTGACAAGCAGTCCCAGGCTCACATACAAGACGATTGCCGTGAACACTTTCTTCGCCGCCAGGGATAGGACCGCCAATGTAATAGCCCCGGCGGCGAGCAGTAAATCGATCGCTAACTCAAGCATTATCCGGTGATTTCTCAGCAGTTGGTCGTTGGTTTGCAAAGTTTGCGGTTTTCATTCCCAGGGCATGGTTGGCAATCAGGTAACTGACGACGGCACCGGTTATCATGACCAATATCCAGGTCAGTACGATTTGGATCGCATCGAAAATACTGGGCATCTGAGGCAGCAAGCCCAAGACGATCAAGCCGAGCCCAAGGTTATCGGCTTTCGTCAGCGCGTGCAATCGGCTGAACACATCCGGGAAACGCAGTAAGCCAACGGTACCCGCGAAGAAAAAGAACATTCCCGCGCTGGTAAAAATGAAGGTGGTAACGTCAGGCAGACTCATCTTTTTGCCCTTGTAATTTAAGAAATGCAATGAGGGTAAGGGGCGCTAACAGTGCCAGGACCAACGCTGTGTTAAGAAGCGCGGATTGTTGATGGGCAGCCGCCAGCAGCAACAGGGTGGCGACGCCCGCCGTACCGAATAGCTGGGCAGCCAGCATCCGGTCACAAGATGTCGGCCCTTTGATGACCCGCCAAAGCCCTGTCATCAAAATGAAAAGCAGTATTAAAACGTTGATCAGCAGGTAGGTTGTCATTGGCCTCTTTCCTGTTTTGCGATGATTTCGCCACCTTGATGCGGTGAAATGGTGAGGTCAAACAGTGCAGCCACACGTTCTTCGCATTCGTGCAATTCGGGAAGACGGTCGGCAGTGATATCAAGGGCGTGGATAAGAATTTCCTCGCCGTCGATAGCGGCGCTGACGGTGCCCGGCAAGAGGCTGATCAGGTGAAGAAAATACAGCTTCGCACGGCCATAGGGTAAGGGGGTGGCATATCTCAGAAATCCCGGTTGAACCTTTTTGCCTGGGTGGATGGCGAACAGCGCGCATTCCCAGCCGCCGCGCAAGGATTGCCGGATAAAAAAGGGTAGAAATCTGCACAATCCGGCAAGGCTAATGGTAGGTGTGCGAAGAACTGCTTCCCGACGCAGCTCCACGACTGAGACCCAGGTGGCCAAGGGTACGAACAACAGGCCCAGAATCCATGAATGCAGAGTCCCCTGTGTCAAGCATATCCACAACAGGGTAAAAAACAGCAGATACTTTGCGTACTCTGCTTTATCCAGATTAGGTGCTACCGACGATGCTGACACCTGGGGTGCTGCATTAGGTTCCATTAGCTTGCTCCGGCTGCGACGCCATCTAACGTGGATTTCAGCGTTCCGCCAACCCCTCTCCCTGCCGATCCGGACATCGAAATCAATGTTCAGCCATCGGCTTGCCGCGAGTTCGCTGGGCGGATTTATGGCTTTGCAGGCCGCAGATTATCAACAATTTCTCAGATATGCACCTGCTATGATTTATACGGATGAATGCAGGAAATTTCCTGGTTTCATGCTAGCTAATTTTTCTATATGCGGTGTCGGCAAGGGTGCTTGTTTCTGACCGGGTTCTTTGCGGTAACCCGGTCTTGCGGCGCGATGCCAACGGTTGGAGGAGGAGACCCTGATTCCGTTCGATACCGGCGGTTATTGGCCGAGCACCGGTGATTTGAAATTTTCCGGCTTCAGGGTTAAGGCGGAGCAAGAAATTGCATCCAGCAAACTCTCTGCCGTGTTACCGATAATGAGGCCTCGCATATCGGTGCGGCATACGGTACCCATGGTCAGCAGGTCTATCTTTTCGGCTTTAACGAACTCTGCAAGGCTGACTTGTGGAATTCCTTGCACTAGCGAAACATGGGGATTTAAGCGGTCCGCCATTTGCGCCAACTCGTTCACGGCGCGTTCCCGGCTGGAACCGATTTGCTCGGCCAATTGCCGTAGATCCTGCGGGGAATGATTGCCCAGGGTCCGCAAATAGCCCTCGCCGACTAACCGCCAGGCATGAACCAGATACAGATCGGAGTCAAGCAGTTCCGCGAACATCGCCGCATTCTTAACGATAGACTCATTGAGCAGCATTCCTTCTTCACTCGGGGAATCGACATCTACCGCTGCGGCGATGCGGCGCACCGAGTGCTGGTTGTCGGTCAACGCCCATACCGGAATCGGCGCTTTCCGCATTAGATGCCGGGCGGTACTGCCGAACTTAAGACCGTTGGGAACTTGGCGTTGATGCGCCGTAACCGCGATAAGGTCAATGTTGTTCAGATCTGCAGCCGATATAATCTGAACAAACGCCATACCGGAAGCCACGTTGTACTCGAATTGAATGTTGGGAAAGGACTTATTGAGTTTTTTTGCCAGCTCGGCAAGCCGTTCGAGCTGCATATCCTTGGCCATTTCAAGTAACGCCCAAGGTGAAAGACGAAGATGATTAGCGACCCTTGATGGGGTTAGGTCATCGACTACGGAAAATAACTGAACTGTCGCTTTAAACTTGTCTGCACAACTTAGAATTTGCTGGAATTGCTCATTTACCTCCTGGTCGGGAGCAATCGCCAACATGATGCGCTTAATGGACATGAGGTTCTCCTATCGCGTGAGTGTGGGTAAGTGCTGATCAATTTTCTGCCTATTGTGTTCTGATTTAGATTGTTATTAGCGTCTTAAAAGACCGGGCTTACGCCCGGGAATCCAGATGGATAAATGGAGTTTCAGGGAGAGTTCAAGCAGCCACGAGGGTTGCTTGATGGGTGGGACCCTGTGCAGGCTTAGCTCGCTCTTCGGGCTGTTCGTATACGTGATAAGCCTCGGGACCGAATGGGTCCAAAGCGGTAGCCTGGTAGGTAAAATCGTTCGGTACGGGTTCGCCGGACAGCGCGACGTTGAAGCGTCGAGTGCAAACCGCCGAGTCCACGCTCAGGGGTTCTTCAACCCAGATGTAAACGGCTTTTTCCGTCAACAGGTATTCAGCGCGAACTACTCGGAACCCTTCACGCAACCTCAGTGTGTTGACAACTTTTGGACCTTCCAGCCGATACTTGTGAACAGTTTTCATCTTGTTTGCCCTCATTTGTCTGTTTCGAGACTTATAGTGGCAAATACTTATATTCGGTAAAAGCAGTTTAAATCTTCTTATTAATAAGAAAAAATCGATCTAATGGTAGCCTCGACAGATCGCCTCTACGGCTGGATTGCCAGAGAAACGGTTTCGGCAGATGGCAAAAAGCGTTTCCTTGACCTCATTTACCTCGCCGATACAGGTGACTTGATACTGGCGGCAGACTTCGTCGGCAATGATGGTCGGCGCTGCAAAAATACCCATCCCGTGGGACCCGAAGACTTTCATCAGTGCACTGTCATCCACTTCAGCCTGGACGGCTGGTTTGATGTCTTGATTGTCGAACCACTGGAGAAGTTGATTGAAGTAGGGAAGATCCAATGTCGATGCGACAAAGGGTTGTTGGTCAAGGCTCAAGGGAAAGTCGTGGCGTAATTCTCCGGCTAATTTGGCGGAGGCAAACAAACTCAGTGTCGAACTTGTCAATTGATACCAGTGCAGGTGTTGTTCTCTTTTAATCGATGGCACCCGGTCGGTGAGCACTAAATCGAGCTGATAACGGTTCAGTTGTTCCAGTAGATAATCCGTTGAGGCGGTCTGGCAGGTGAGGTGCACTTTCCGGTCAAGTTCCAATGCCGGTTCCAATAAGCGATACGCTAGCAACTTGTGAATGGATGCGGAAATACCCGCCGCCAGCGGAATACTGCGGTTGCTGGTCATAAGATCGGTGGCGCGTTTCAGGTCTTCACCGATGCGGAACATCTCTTCCGCATGGTTGTAGACAATTTTTCCCAGAGGCGTCACTTCCAGTTTCCGCCCCCGCCGGGTAAATAGCAGGCCGCCCAATGCGCTTTCCAGTTCCGCCAGTTGGCCGCTCAATGTTTGCGGCGCCAGGTGCAGGACTTTGCTGGCGGCAACCAACGAACCCTCGCGGGCGATAATCCAGAAGTAGTGCAGATGTTTATAGTTCAGTTGGCTGGGCATCGGCTAACTCCTTGCCACGGCGTCGGCTGGCCGAGGCTCGCTAGTCGCGGCCGCCGCAAATCGCTATGGGTGATCCGAGCCGTCACAGGGATTCAGGTTAAAAAGCTTCTCAGTAAGAAGCCAGTCGTTGCGGTTCCGGAAGGGCGCAGAATTCACGCAGTTCCTGCAGTTTTCCGGCAACGTTGTTTTCTTGGGCAATGGCACTTTGCTCCGCCAGGATTTCTTCCAGTATCTGCTTGTCGGTAAGCGGGTTTGCCAGAACTACACGGAAAACGACGCAGTGGACATGATGGTACCTCGCCGGTGTGAGTTTGGTCCGTGAGACGAAGGATTTACCCCGCGCCCGTTGGGTTTTTTGAATGGTCTTGGTGATTCGGCTCAGCCTGGCATTGATTTTTTCCGCGGTATCCGGGCTTGAAGCGGCCAGGATATCGCGAATCCAGGCAGGCGCATAACGGTACGTGAGAATGTTCAATTCCGGGCGGCTGACCAGTTCAAATTCCGGATGTTGCTCGATCATTTCGGCAAACAGCCTGGCCTTTTGAATACCCTGATCGATGAGAATCTCATACCCTGAACGGCCTAAAATCTTCAGTCCGGAGTGGATCAGCATCGCCATGCCCGGTCGAGATCCTTCCAGTGTTTTGCTGCCTAAGTCACGGGAGCCTTTACGAATAATGTACTGCGCATGGTGTTCGATGGCGTTCGGCGTGGACGGATCCTTAAAAACCACCAAGCCCGCCCCCATGGGCACATACAGTTGCTTGTGCGCATCGATGGTGACCGAATCCGCGCGTTCGATGCCGTGCAACAGATGCCGGTAAGTGCTCGAGAACAGGGTTGGGCCTCCCCAGGCGGCATCCACATGGAAGTGGCTGTCGAATTCCTGGGCGATATTGGCCATGGCATCGAGGTTATCGATGCTGCCGGTTTCGGTTGTGCCGGCAATTCCAACGAGCGCCATCAGGTGCACATTGCGGCTGCGTAACTCGATACATTTGCGGCGTAGTGCGGAAATATCGATTTTGTTTTCGCCGGTGGTCGGGATCGCAATGAGATTGTCGCTGCCGATGCCAAGCAAATCGGCGGCTTTACTCAGGGAGTAGTGACCGCGCTGGGAAACCAGAATCGCGGTATCTTCGTAGCCATAGTGCCGTAACGCGCGAAACATGCCTTCCCGGCGTACCCCTTTGAAGTCGCCATCGGCGGGAAAGCTGCGATTGCGTGCCACCCAAAGTGCGGTGACGTTGGCTACGGTACCCCCGGAACACATGCTGCCGAGGGCCACGGTGCTGTTATGAAGGTTCTCCCGATAGAAGTCGTCGTCCTGCTGATAAACAAGGCGGTGCAGAATACCGATGACCTGCCGCTCCAGCGGCGTGAAAGCCTTGGAGGTTTCCGTCTTAACCAGGTTCTGGTTGAGGGCGATCATGATTTTCGAGAACGACAACATGAAATAGGGGAGCGCGGTTGTCATATGTCCGATGAAGCTGGGAGAGGCGGTGTGTACCGATTGGGCAACCAGCTTGTCCAACAGGAACTGGGTTTGCTCGGAGACGAACACCGGATCTTCGGATATCTCGGTTTCGGAGAAGTCGCGCTGCATCTCCAACAGGTCCTTTTCCACCGCAACGATGTGATCCTGCAGGAAGCCGGTAAGGTTTTGCGAGATCATCTGATCTATGCGCCCTAGGGTGGAACCAGGGGCTTCGGGGATGGTGAATACCCGATACATCGAGTCCAAACTCGCTTTTGCTACTTTTGAGCTTTTAGGCATATACGCAAATCACCAGGCTGCGGATAAACATAATTTTCGCGGATTCTAACAGGTTAAAACGCAAATCAGTATAATAGGCGGCTCGAAAATCCGCCAATTCCAGGATTTTTGTCATCTGGTTGAAATGTTATTGATCTATAGCACCTCTTGTCGAATCTCCGTGATCCGCGCATCCAGTTCTTCGCTCAACAGCCTTTCCACATATGCCACCGCTTGGGAGGCTTGGGCGGCATGCTCCGCCAGTAGCACGATGCTCCACTCAGCCTTCTGGAGTTGATCTTGAAAGCCGGACTCACGAATGGCGACAAAGCTTTCTCTACCAAGCTTCTTCCTTGTACCTGCCAGCCGCTGGCGTTTTTCTTTCAGCGACTGGCAGCCTTCCAAATGCAGGTTGACCGTCATGAGCAGAATTTTCATGCGCTGCGCGTTTACCTGCTGGCCGCGATAGCGTCCCGCACGGCATCCCGGAGAGCCGCTTCCAGATTAGCGCCACGGAACGCCATGCCATTAATAAAGACTGCCGGTGTGCCTGAAAGGCCAAGAGATTTTGCCTGCTCGACCGCACGATTGACGTAGAGGTTCGCCTCCTTCGAATCGATGCAGTTATCCAGGTTGTTCCGGTCCATGCCAAGGTTTTCGGCAATTTCCAAGACCTTCTTGTTGTCAAGCTCCTGCTGCGCCTCTAACAAGGCATGATGCATTTCCCAGTAGACTTTCTGTGACGCCGCACAATAGGCGGCACGGGCGGCAAAGTCCGAAACTTCGCCGAGAATAGGCAAATCCAGCACTACCAGCCGCACCTGCTGAGGAAATTCCTGCTGCACCGCAAGCAAGGTTTCGGAGGCGATTTTACAATGTGGGCAACGGTAGTCCATAAAGTCTGCGATCACCACCGGCGCGGTTTCCGGCCCTTGGGCGGCAAATCCGGCTAAATCCAAGTCAACAGTCGGCGCGGTGGGCAGCTGCAGGTGAAAGTCTATTTGTCCGGCATCAAGAAGTTGCTCAACCAGTTCGGTTTGTGCGCGGTTTGCCCGATCTCTTTCCAGGGCGTGACGAATCGCGTCCCGTACCTGGTGGAAAGGCTGATTGATTCGGTCCCGGTTAGCCTCATAAAAAGCCGTGACATCTTCATCGCTGACCGGGATTACCGAAATCAGCTCCTGCTGGATGATGTCGCGGGAAACCCCGCGTTTCGCAGCCAAATTGTCCAGATGAATTCGCAGCGCCGCAGAACGCAGTATTTGCAGCTTCTGGTCATATTGCTGCTGTTCCAGATTATAAAGGGCGTTGGCTTCCGCATAGGGTAGTTCCGCCAGCGCATAGGGCGTATTTTGCAGGGTGAAAACAATCTTGTGGTGTGAGCCCTGCTTACTGGGGCTTTCGGCCAAAAACTTCCCGCTGTGTAGCAAGGTGGCAATGAATAGTCCCAAGGCGAAACAAATGATGGCGATATAAAATGGCGGTAGAGAACGTTTTCCTTTGGTCATAGCTAATTCCGTTCTGAAATGGGTTAAGTTAGGCCTGCGCAGGTCCGACCGCGCGCAGGCAGTAGCTGCCGATAGCCTCTATCAACAGTTTTTTATCACGCAGCGGCTGCCAGTGGCGGTTGGCCGGTTTGTCATAATGTGAGTAGCCGGCCAGGTGACCGATAAGCGCCTCCGCCATGGTGCCGACCAGCGCAGCGCCTGCTACATAAGCGTTTTGCGGAACCAGTTGGCCGTTTTCCACGCCCTCCTGAATCAGTTGAGCGAAGAGGATTGCATATTCTTCCCGGTAATTCAGGCGCTCCTGATCCAGCGTTGTGTCCAATGGTTCGGCAATGAGCGCATACGCCAGCCGGCGGCTTCTGATTGCGCGTTCCACGAAGGTGGTAATGGCGGCCAACAGCCGTTCTTGGATTTTTCCGGGTGGCTGCAACGCATTCCTGACTTGGGTGACTTCACGTTCCGTTGCCTGTTTGAACACTTCAAGGCAGAGCGCTTGTTTGTTGTGGAAATAGCGGTACACGCTACCAGTTGCCACATCGGCTCTTCGGGCGATCGCAGTGACTGACGCCCCTGAGAATCCTGTTTCGGCAATCAGGTCCGAGGCGGCACGGAGAATTTTGGCTCTGACGGCCAGCTTGTGGGCTTTCCTGGTGGGAGTCTCGCGATATGCCATTGCGTCGAGGCGTAAAGAAGGCAGCAGAACGGTTATTGGGTTTGGGCTATTCTAAATTGTTGAAAACGCCAATAGTACGTGTTCTTAACCCATAAATCAGTTTTTTTATACGGAATCCGCGCTACACTGATGAAGTGATCGGAACGCGATATATTTTTCTTTAGGCAAGGAATGTACAACAAGCGTAAGTTCAATCGTTACAGCCTCCAGCACGACCTGCTCATTGTGGCTAAAGGTTTTTCACCCGTTGCCGCAGATATGGCGAATATTTGTGTTGGCGGGATGCTGTTAACCAATATCAGTTCGGCCAAGCTTTGCCAGTACTTTCTCGAGAATCCGGCCTCGCGAATTGAGATTCATATCTTCTGTGAAGTTGATAACAGCGAGCAGCATTTTACGGTTCTTGCCGATGTCTGTCGCGCCGACGGGCGCAGCGCCGGTATCAAATTCGTGCAGCAGCAATCGCAGTTGTTGGAAACCATGTTGCGCATCGGGTCGCAGAAGAAGACCGATGGTGTGTTATACACCACCGAAAGCAAGCGTAAAAAGCTGCGTGAATGGTTTCGCTCTAATGCGCAGCAGTTTGTCAATGACTTGCTCTTGGAAATCCTTGGCGAAACCCGCAACGAACTGGAACTGAGGACCAAAGCCAGTACCGATCTGAGGGAAATCAGCCTGCTCCGGGACGCCAAGGCGGTTGTGTCGATGACCGATAGCTTCACCAGCCTCTATCTAAAACTCTGGTGGTCGAGCCTGGAAAGTATTCTTTCCGGTGAAAGCGGCGGCCAGGGCGACCAGCGGGAACTAAAGGTTATTGACAAGTCCCAGTTCGAGGGGTGGCTGGAAGTTCAGATGGTGGCCACGGCGGTGCTTAACCGGAACCGCAATGAACTGTTTCTGTTGAATCAGTTTTTGAGCCAGATTATGGAGCAGGACGTGGATGACCGGAGCAATCCCATTGCCCCCGCCATTCTCGGCCAGGTGCTGCATAGCACTTCTGCGCAAATGAGTATACCCGAAATCGTCCAGCCGATACTCTACCGCGAATTCGAAAAGGTTTTGGATAAGGCGTACGAAGGCGTTTTACGACCCATCTTTGGCGTTTTTGAGAAACACGGGCTGCGCGCTATCGGCATGGACCAAGTTCGCACCAATTGGAATGAGCCTCGTCCACGTTCCCCGTTGCCGGCGAACTCCGGTGAATCCGCCGCCAATGAACCGGCTGAAACGCTCACGCCGGAAGAAATGCCCGGTACCCAGATCTATCCGGAAAGCAATATTCTGAATATGGTGCGATTGCAGCGTCAAGTCCAATCAAACGAGGCCGGCGCCGCTGCTGGCATCGGCGAATCGGCGACGGAGCAGATTGGTCCCCCGGTAATTTCCATTGAAGAGTTGCTGGCGAAGCAAAATCAAATACTCGACCAGCTCAGCCGGGGTGGCTCGACCCTGGCTGACGCGCTGCAACAGCAGATAACGGGCGATAACCAAACGTGGGTTATCAGTCAAAACGACAAAGATATCGTTGACATTGTCGATAAAATATTTGCCCCGGTTGCGCAACGGTCTGTACCCGAAGAGCTACGCACGCTGATAAACCAATTGCGTCTTCCCTTGTTCTCGGTGCTAAATGCCGATCCGAGTTTCTTTGCCGACCAAAACCACGCTGCCCGCAACCTGCTGAACAATTTCATGTCTTTGGCCACCGCCGACCGGGTAAGCGGAAGAAATCTCGAAAAGCTGTTAAAGCAGGTTGTCGCCGAACTGGTGGAAGCGGAGCAAATTACTCCGGAGTTACTCCATGGCCTAGCCGAAAGGTTGAGTAAATTGGTGCAACGCCAGGATATGGCATTCAACCGAAACGCTGAACGCATCGCCAAGACCTACGACGGCCAGGAACGTTTGTTCAGTGCCCGGCGGGCAATTGCAAGAAGGCTAAATACGCTGTTGGAGGGACAACAGGTCCCGGATATCATACTTGAGTTGCTCAACGCCGGCTGGGAGCATGCCATGGTATTGGGGCTGCTGAAGGAAGGCGGAGACAGTGAAACGGTCGCGGAAAATTTTGAGGTTCTGGAACAGCTTTTTATATGGCTGGATGCGAATATCAACGAAGATACCATTTTCGAACGGGAAATCGAAAGCCCGGCGATTTTGGAGCAAATCGAAAAGGAACTCAGCACCAGTCCGAATCCCAACCACGCGCGCCAGGTGGTTCAGCACTTACAGGATGTGCTGTACAACGAGGGAAAGGTTACCTACACCCAGGTGGAAAAATATCCACCTGGAGAAGACCTTAATCTTCCCAGCAGCGTACTTCACCTGCCGGTCGATGAGCGCTGGCAGGAGCGCGCCCATCAGTTGCAGGTCGGTGAGTGGGTGGAGCTGTTCAGCGACAGCGGCGTGCAGCGGATGCGCTTGGTATGGATCGGCGAGGACGCTTTCAAGTTCGTATTCCTCACTGCCCATGGAATGCACGAAGCTTCCTATGAGTACTCCGAAATCGTCGCCAAGTTGCAGGAAGGCGAAATGGTCAAGGTCGAAGGAGGTGACGTACCCTTTGTCGACCAAAGCCTTTACGGCATTGTCGAGGATCTGTATCAAAAAATGGCCGTTCAAGCCGTGCACGATGGATTGACCGGTTGCATGCAGCGCCGGGAATTTGAAAAGCGCATCGAATACACCCTCGCCAAGGTGCGGCAAACCGGCGATACCGGCGCTTTGGTCGTATTTGACATAGACCAGTTCGGAGTCATTAACAGTAGCTACGGCACCACTGCGGGTGACATGGTGTTACAGCAGTTCGGCATCCTGGTGGATACATGGCTGGAAGATTTTGAGCAGGGATTCAAACTAGGCCGGCTGGCAGGCAACGAGTTCTCTCTGATTGTTTATCCGGTGGCGCCGGAACGGGTGATGGAAATCGCCGAAAACGTCCGCAGTAATTTCGCCAATCACCGGTTCGATAAGGCTCCCCAATCCTTCACGGCAACCCTGAGTAGCGGCGCCGTGATTATCGATGGGCGAGCCGGCGATGCCGGAAAATTGTTGAACTGCGCGACCCTGGCCTGCAACGCCGCCAAAAAATCCGGTGGCAACAGCTCACGGCTTTACTCGACTTCCGACCGGGATCAGGCGCATCAACAGGAAGTGTTGCAGTGGCTGACGCGAATAGAAGGAAACCTGCAGGATTGCAACCTGTTTCTGCGGGCGCAGCCTATTCGCCATCTCCTGGATGAAAGTCTGCCTTTGTACGAGATACTGTTAGGCATAAGAAATGATCAGGGTGAAGTGGTATCCCCCGAATCCTTTATTGAAGCCGGTGAGACCTATAACAAATCGGTACAGATAGACACCTGGGTGGTCGAGCATGTACTCGATTGGATGCGCAAAAATACCGCGAAATTGAATGACATCAAGGCTTTTACCATAAACCTTTCCGGCCGCTCGTTAAGCGATAATCAGTTTATGGAGTTTCTGGAAAATCAGTTTCAGGAAGGTGGTTTCCCCGCCGAAAAAGTCTGTTTCGAGGTCACCGAAACGGCGGCTGTCGCCAGTCTGAATTACACTGCAGATTTTATGCGGGAAATCAAGAAAAGCGGTTGCCATTTTGCTCTGGACGATTTCGGCACCGGTTTTTCCTCTTATGCCTATCTGCAAAAACTCCCGGTCGACTACCTTAAGGTGGATGGCGTATTCGTCCGCGACCTTCACGAAAACATGACCAATTACGCAATGGTGAAGTCCATAATCGAACTGGGCCGCTTCCTCGACATCATTACCATCGCCGAGTGTGTCGAGGAGCAAGCCGGATTGGAGGCGTTGAAGGAAATTGGTGTCGATTATGTTCAGGGATATATCCTCGGCAAACCTAAACCACTGCTCGAACTGTAGAGCAGGTTCTTCTAGAAAAGCTATTTTGCTGAATTTCGTCCTTTAAGCCCCTAACGTTATCTCTATATACACTCCGAAAGCTATTAAATACAGCAAGTTACAGTCTGAAACAAAAATAGTTCTTAGGTTTCTTGCGTATTTTGCTGTATCGTCTATAAATGTCCTATCCAAGTTGCCCAAAAAATACGCAGCTTGGGAGGTGATGGGAAACCTCTCCGGCGCGGGCAAGCTGGGAATAATAAAAAGCAGCCTTTCGAGTTGTGCAGGGCATGGTCTAAAAACAATAGTTGATAATGGGGTAGAAAAGGGTGGAATCACAAGCAACGGCGCAAAACGGCGACTTTCAATCGCCTAGCGTAAAGCAAAAAATTCGCAGTCAACTGGCAACGGATATTCAGGCTTTTTTGCAGGGCGGAGGGAAGGTGCAGATGATCGAAAACGATGTGCGTGCCGATCCTCCGCGCAAGCCAGATTCGCAATACGGCAGTAATCCTATTTAATTGGGGCCGGTCAAGCGCAAGGAGATAATCTTCAGCAGCGTTGCCGTCAATCCATACTGTTGACCGCTGCCCCGGCTTGGCCAATGTTATAAAAAGTTTAGCCAAATCAAAGAGCTAACGAAAAGCACTATGGTGATACAATGTCGCACTGCCGGCGCACCATAGAATTGCTTGTTGTTGGTTATTTTGCGCACTATTGCGGTGCCCCCTACGCTCCCCTATAATTGGTTGCCGTCTACACGGTGTAAACTCCTTCTTCGTACAACAATAATGGTGTTATTTTAGGTTGGACATTATCGTTTTGCTGATGGGGCTGACACTCATCTCAGCCGGTTGGGTGCTAATTTGGGAATTTACCCGCTTCTTACACTGTGCCTATGCCGTGCAAGGCAAAGTCGTATCGCTGGAACCCGGTTACAGCCTAAACGGAAGTGGCGCCCAGCCGGGCCGTAAGTTCTACTTTTTTCCAGTGATCGAATATTATTGGTCAGGGCAGAATATTCGATTTACTTCCCTCGACGAAAACTACATCGATTCGCTCCAGGTTGGCGATCAAGTACAGCTGTCGTTCTCCCGTTCCCGTCGTAAACATACCCGCTTCGGCCGTTTCATGACATTGATGATGAGCTGTATGGCGATTTTAATCGCAGTCGGCGTGATGGGCGGCGTACAAGCGCTGGGCGAAGAAGTGGCTCTGGTCGACATACTGCTGGCCTCCATGGTGTTGGCAGTATGCCTGTTTATTATCGTGTTATACATGCGGCAACTCGATGAGACCATGGTGGACAGCGAGCACCATGCGCGCCGCCGGTCCGTATTAACCTGCGTCTTTCTTCAGGAACCGACGAACGTTTGCTACTGGAAGAAGTTGTTTACCAACCGCAAGCAGCGGCGCCGTATATGGGTGTCGAAAATGTTGGGAAGCAGCTGCCTGGTGGCAGGTTTTGTTATGTTTGTTTTTGCCTTGTATCCAGGCGGCAGCAGCTTGGAAGCTGCCCAGGACGAGCAATCCGCCATCCAGCAGACGACCACCGGTCAAACGGTGCAACGCGCGCTAGTGCGAGATTGAAATCCCAAGTCAGTTTGCGGGAACGCAGCGACCGCTCGCCCAGGCCCTCAATGCCAGAATATCCTCGGCCATAACCACAGAGAGCGGCTGGGTTCTGGAAATCTCGGCCAGGATGTGTTCAGTGCCAATGGTTTCCCCTTGAGCGGAAGCCGAATAGAGTGCGGAGACTATGGCCTGTTCAATCTCGGCGCCAGTGAATCCCTCCGTGGCGTCGGCTAATGTTTGGCTATCGAATTGCTCGGAATCCAGGCAGCGCTTTTCCAGGTGAATCCTAAAAATCAATTTGCGTACATCCGTTCGTGGCAGGTCGACAAAAAAGATCTCGTCCATTCGGCCTTTTCTAATCAGCTCGGGCGGCAGGGCATGAATATTATTTGCCGTTGCCACCATGAATACCGGGTGCTGATTTTCAGACATCCAGGTCAGCAGCGTACCCAGGACGCGTTTTGATACGCCCTGGTCGCTGTCGCTCTGGCCCAGGCCCTTTTCGATTTCGTCTATCCAGAGGACGCAGGGCGCCATCAGTTCCGCCAGACGTAACGATTCCCGCAGGTTGCGCTCGGTCTCGCCAAAAAATTTGTTATATAGAGCGCCCATGTCCAGGCGTAGTAACGGAATGCCCCACATTCCGGCCACGGCCTTGGCGGCCAGGCTTTTGCCGCCGCCCTGAATCCCGGTTAGGAGAATGCCTTTCGGAGGGTCCAGCTGATTATCCTTCTTGCCATCGATAAAGGCCGAACGCCGCTGTTTTAGCCAAAGTTTCAGCGCATTCAGGCCGCCTACATCGGAAAACTTCGCTGTGTCGTACTCGAAGCTCAGCACGCCTTCCATGTCCATCAATTCGAACTTAGCCTTGTTCACCTCCGGAACGTCAGACGGCGTAATCGCGCCGTCGTCAAAGATAGCGCCCCTGGCCAGGCGACGCGCCTCTTCGAAGCTGACGCCCGAGAGGTTGCGAACGATTTGTTGTAGCGTTTTATTGTCGGTTTTGACTTTCTCCCCATTATTCTGTTGCGACCAGCGCGCCGCCTCGTCCCGGATGATGTTAATTAGTTGATCCGGATCGGGAAGCTTCATCCGGAAGTTGGCGCTGTAGCTGCGAAGTTCCGGTGGAATTTTCAGTTCATGGCTGAGCAGGATCAGTGTGTGGCCATTACTGCGGTGGCCGATGGCGATATCTTTCAGCAATCTGACATTAACCGGTTGACGTTCGAGGTAGGGGTGAAAGTCACAGAGTACGAAGATACTTGAGGTTGGGCTGCGTTTTATGTGCTCCAAAATCTTTGCCGGTTCTTTCAAGGTATCTTCTTGAACCAGATCGAAACCAAATCCCAGCCGGTTCAGACCATCCGTCGCCGTCCATTTAAACAGGCTCGCGCCGCGTTTGACACCAAGTCGGGTGATAGTGTCCAAGACCCGGACTTCTTCGATACTTTGGATCACAATGATGGGAATACGGGATTCGATCATGATCCCCAAATCATGTACGTCAGGCATGGCCTTTCCTTGAAAACTGGGTTTGCAAAA
Organism: Hahella sp.; assembly: GCA_028280065.1. Classification (GTDB taxonomy): domain Bacteria; phylum Pseudomonadota; class Gammaproteobacteria; order Pseudomonadales; family Oleiphilaceae; genus Hahella. The sequence continues at coordinate 81,484 of JANQMN010000004.1, read as the reverse complement.
CGCTATGGGTGCCGATACATTTAGCGCAGCCGGAATTCTCACAAGTTTAGCAAACTTCGCGAGCTGCCGGACCAATCCGTATTTAGCAGGTTGCTATGTCCCTACGCCACCCCATTATTGCAATGACCGGCTCCTCCGGTGCAGGAACCACGACTTCCGGGCGGGTGATGCAGCAGATCCTGAGAGAGGAAAAAATCCACGCCGCCCTGGTCGAAGGCGATAGCTTTCACCGCTATACCAGGGATCAGATGGCCAGCCTGGCGGGTGAAGGGCGCTATGGCCATTGGAATCACTTTTCCATTGCGGCAAACCATATCAGCCGGCTCGAAAGCCTGTTTCAAAGCTATGCGGTTAACGGCACCGGCGAGTATCGTCACTATGTTCACGATGAAAGCGAAGCGCTCATCCGGCAAGGCTATCCTGTTGGTACCTTCACTCCCTGGCAGCCCTTGCCCGCGAATACCGAATGCTTGTTTTATGAAGGTTTGCATGGCGGCTTGGTGGCCGGAGCCGTCAATATTGCGGTGCTGGTCGATTTGCTTATCGGCGTGGCTCCCATCGTCAATTTGGAGTGGATTCAAAAAATCTATCGCGATACACATATGCGCGGATATAGCGCGGAAGCCGTGGTAGCGACGATATTGAACCGCATGGAAGACTATGTGCATTATATCGTCCCGCAGTTCGAGCGCACCCACATCAACTTCCAGCGAATACCCATTGTGGATACTTCAGATCCGTTCAACATGCAGGATATTCCCGCGGAAGAGGAAAGCATGGTGGTGATTCGCGTTCGTGATTGCCCCTCTATCGATATTTCCGAGTTGATAAAGGCTATTCCGAACGCCTTTTCATCTCGTTATGACACGCTGGTGATTCCCGGTGAGCAGTTGGCGGCTGCAATGGACCTGATCCTGCGGCCCCGGGTAATGGAATTAGTCGCACAAAGCAAAGATTCTGCCTCCTGATCAGTCTGGCACGCCGGGCAAATCCGCCCATTTTTCATGGGTTGTCATATTTTTGTAATACTTGCTGATTAGCGTTTATCACCTTCATTGATGAAATTCCCGGAGTATTGAAATGAGACTAGTGAACTATGTATTCGCTGCCCTGGTTGCTTTAGGTTTGGTTGGCTGTGGTTCTACGGCGGAAAAAAGCGCCAAAGAGGAAAAGCAGGAAGTCATGGCATCCAAAGCAGAGAAGGCTGGCGGAAAAGCCCTAGCCGAAGCGATGACAGCGCTTTATGAAGTGCACAAAGACGGCCGTATTTATATTTTCTATGATCAAGAGTTGTATCATGATTTCATCAAAACCGGCCATACTGCCTATATGTTCAGCCGCATCGGTTCCGGTCCGAAAGGTGAAACCATGGTGTTTGCCTTGACCGGCGAAGACAAGAAAAAGCGGGAAGGCATCCCCAGTGTCGATATCATTGACGGCCTGAAGACGCCTGCGGCCTTTTATGGCGAGACGATCAACGATGGGCGCATCTATGTGTTCGGAAGCTATGACATAATGGCGGATTTCCGTAAAACCGGTGAAGCGACTTACCGTTTTACCGATATTGGCGCAGGTCCGAACGGCCAGACAGTGGTTTATGTCCTAAGCAAGAAAGAAAGCAAGAAGAAGCCGGAAGCTTTGATGGCATTGTTCAAGAAAATGCAATAATGGCCGGATAAACTGTTCATATTTGCTGCCTTCTCTTGAGCTTACCGGGTTCCAGAGGAGGTGGCGCCTCACAATCCCTTGATAATCTAACGCCTACGGCATGTTACGGGAGTAAAAAATTTCCGCCATTTCCTGTGACAGTCTTGCCGAAATATCGGTGCGTTTAGCCTCATCCAGTTGCGCTTCGCTGGTGCCGAATAGGTAGTTTTCCAGGTTAAACTCCTTTAACAGCATTTTGGTGTGAAACAGGTTTTCCTGGTAAACGTTGACATCAATCATCTGATAAGCCTCTTGAGTATCCTCGCTCAGGAAGTTTTGAATCGAATTGATGTCATGGTCGATGTAATGCTTGGTGCCGTCGACATCGCGGGTGAATCCGCGTACCCGATAGTCGACGGTCACAATATCGGAATCAAAGCTGTGAATCAGGTAATTGAGCGCCTTAAGAGGGGAGATCAAGCCGCAGGTGGAGACATCTATGTCGGCCCGAAAGGTGCTGATACCATCGTCCGGATGACTTTCCGGATAAGTGTGGACAGTCACATGGCTCTTATCCAAATGACCGACAATCGCCTCCGGCAGTGGTCCCGGTGACTCTTCGCTGGCGCTGGGCGGAGGAGTAATCTCGTGTTCGGCGATCAGCATGGTGACACTAGCGCCGTGGGGCTCGTAGTCCTGGCGCGATACATTGAGGATGTGGGCGCCGATGATTTCCACAACGTCTGTTAGAATATGGGTCAGCCGTTCAGCATTGTACTGCTCATCAATATAGGCGATGTATTCCTTTTTGGCCTGTGCGGTTTCCGCGTAGCAAATATCATAGATGTTGAAGCTTAGGGACTTGGTTAAATTATTAAAACCATGCAATCTGAGTTTGTCGGACATGTCAAACCCTCTTAACAAGACTTTACAAGGCGGGCGAACCTTTCGCTTTACTACACGAAGAATTCACGAAATCGTTCGCTGCGCGGGGCCGCATATTATGCAGCGAAGCTTAGGTTATGAATAGCAAAAAAATAGAAAATTGCTCGACTAATTACAGTTACAGGATGAATCTATTATGAAGTACCGAGCTGTCTAGCCGTCAATGATCTCGAAGCTATGGGTAATGTTAACGCCGCCTTTTTCGAGCATGATGGAAGCCGAGCAGTATTTCTCCGAGGATAGTTGAACCGCGCGCTTCACCTGCGCTTCCTTCAGTCCCTTGCCGGTGACTTTGAAATGAATATGGATATTGGTAAAAACACTTGGCACGCTGTCGGCTCTTTCCGCTTCCAGATCGGCCACGCAATCCGTTACCGGGGCGCGCGATTTCTGTAGGATATGCATCACATCGAAAGAGGTGCAGGTGCCTAATCCCAGCAATATCATTTCCATCGGCCGGGGCCCGAGATTTTCGCCGCCGTGATCCGGCGGACCATCCATGGTTACCCGATGACCCGATCCGGACTCTCCGGTAAACTTGGCATTCCCGTCCCATGTAATAGTCGCTTGCATGGCTGAAACCTTCTTGTTTGAGTACTAAATAGGCGAAGAGCGATGAAGCTCCCGGAATAGAGGTCGGCAGATTACCACAGCTGGGTCTTGAGTAAAATGTACCGCCTGAGCGCAGTAAATCCCACGGATTGCTCCGGAGATCCGCAAGTGACGGGTTTCTCAACCTTAATGTAAATAAATTCGTCTATACTATTGCAAATACAACCGATTGATTTTCGGTGGATGAGGATGCCATGATGCATCCGGCGATTAAAATAACGGGATAAAAAAATGGTCACGATAGTAAAACCGGTCGAGCATAAGACAAAGCACCTCGATTATTTCTTATCACAGTGCCACCGTCGGCGTTATCCCAGTAAGAGTACGATTATCTATGCCGGCGACAAAAGCGACTCGCTGTTTTATATCGTCAAGGGATCGGTAACGGTCATTATCGAGGATGACGATGGCCGCGAGATGATTATGGCGTATCTGAATGCCGGTGACTTTTTTGGTGAAATGGGCTTGTTCGATCAGGATCAGGTCGGTTCCCGTAGCGCCTGGGTCAAAGCCAAGGTCGAATGTGAAGTCGCGGAAATCAGTTACACGAAGTTCCGTGAAATCGCTCAGGACGACCCTCGCATCCTTTATTTCATCGGCGAGCAAATGGCCTCTCGATTGCGCCAGACCACCAGAAAAGTCGGCGATTTAGCCTTTCTCGACGTCACCGGACGGGTGGCGAGAACCCTCCTGGACTTATGTAAGGAGCCCGATGCGATGACCCATCCGGATGGAATGCAAATTAAAATTACCCGCCAGGAAATTGGCCGGATCGTGGGTTGTTCCAGGGAAATGGTCGGACGTGTACTCAAAGCCCTGGAAGACCAGGGATTGGTACAGGTGAAGGGAAAAACCATGGTGGTGTACGGCACGCGATAAGCAGCGGCATAAAATTCCCGGAAATCGATTCACTCAAATAAGGCCTGGTTATCAGGCCTTATTTGTTAGCCTTCAATAAAACAGGTCGCGGAGTTTGTCGCCTGGTTGGTCGGCGCGCATAAAGGACTCGCCGACCAAAAAGCTGTGCACATGATGCTGGCGCATAAGCGCAACATCTTCCGGGGTGTGAATACCGCTTTCCGTGACGACCAGTTTATCTGAGAGAATGCCTGGCAGTAAGTCCAGGGTTGTTTGCAGGCTTACCTCAAAACTATGCAAATCGCGGTTATTGATGCCCAGCAACGGGGTCGAAAGCGGTAAGGCATGCTGCAGCTCCTCCGCATTGTGCACCTCCACCAAAACGTCCAAATCCACTTCCCGCGCCAGACTGCAAAACCGGTTGAGCTGGTCGGGAGATAGTGCGGCGGCGATCAGGAGGATGCAGTCTGCGCCCAGGAGGCGGCTTTCGTATATCTGGTACTCGTCAACGACGAAGTCCTTGCGGATGACCGGTAACTTGCAGGCCGCTCTCGCTTGCACGAGATATTGGTCGGAACCCTGAAAGAAGTCGATATCGGTCAGCACGGAAAGGCAGGCGGCGCCGGCGGCTTCATAACTCTTGGCGATTGCGACCGGATCGAAATTCTCCCGGATGACACCTTTGCTTGGCGATGCTTTTTTTATTTCCGCAATTACTGCCGGCTGATCAGCCGCCAGTTTGCGTTGCATGCTTCGAACAAAACCTCTGGCAGGTAGGGCAGTGCTCAGGTTTTCCTTGATAAGCGCAAGCGGTTGGCGAAGTTTGCGGGCCGCCACTTCCTGGTGCTTGCGATCGATGATCCGTTTTAAAATGGTCGGTGTGGTCATGGCAGAACGATTATTCCTCGGGTTTAAAGGTTGCGGTGAAGCTCGCCAGCTCTTGCATTTTCGCCAGCGCCAAACCTGAACCGATGGCATCTTGCGCCATATCCACGCCAGCCTGCAGGCTGTCTGCAAGATCGGCGGCAAAGATCGCTGCACCGGCGTTCAGCGCAATCATATCCCGGGCTTTTTTACTGCTGGTATCGTCAGCTTTGCCCATGGCATTCTTAATCAGGCGTAGGCTTTCATCCGCGCTGGCGACGCTTAATCCTTCTAGCGTCTGCCGGGTGATGCCCAGTTGCTCCGGAGTGACCTGATACTCGATAACCTTGCCTTCACGCAGTTCGGCGACCTGAGTGGCTGCCGCCAGACTTATTTCGTCGAGTCCGTCTGCGGCATGCACGACCAATACATGGCTGCTTCCCAGACGACCGAGAACTTCGGCCATGGGTTTGCAGAGCGCGCCGTCAAAAACGCCGATAACCTGCTTTTTTACACCGGCGGGATTCGTCATCGGGCCGAGCATATTGAAAATAGTGCGAACCGCCATTTCCTTGCGCGGTCCGATCGCATGTTTCATTGCGCCATGGTGTGCCGGGGCAAACATGAAACCGACGCCGATATCCTTGATCGCCCGCCCGACCTGTTCCGGGGCGAGCCCTAGAAACACGCCGGCAGCTTCGAGCAGGTCGGCACTGCCGGTACTGCTGCTGACGCTGCGGTTGCCGTGCTTGGCGACTTTCCCGCCTGCTGCCGCCACGACGAATGCACTGGCGGTGCTGACATTGAATAGATTCGCGCCATCGCCGCCGGTACCGCAAGTGTCGACCAGGTGCTCATCGATTACGTCCACCTTCGCCGCCAAGTCACGCATCACGGTGGCAGCGCCGGTGACCTCATCGACGGTTTCCCCTTTCATCCTCAGACCCACCAGGAATCCGCCGATTTGAGCCGGTGTCGCTTCGCCGGTCATTATTTGTTGCATTACGGCGACCATTTCATCGGTCGACAGGTCTTTTCGATCAATAACCCGGGCAATGGCTGCTTTAATATCCATGTTGTTGTCCTTTTTGTATTGTTTGGTCAGTCAGAATGTCAGGAACGCAGAAAGTTTTTCAATAAATCGTGGCCGTGTTCAGTGAGTATGGATTCGGGATGAAACTGGACCCCTTCAATGGCGAGTTCCCTGTGCCGCACCCCCATGATTTCCTCCATGCTGCCGTCTTCGTTTTGGGTCCAGGCGGTAACCTCCAGGCACTCCGGAACATTTGCCGGATTGATGACCAGCGAATGGTAGCGGGTCGCCTCAAACGGATTGCCTAAGCCCCGAAACACGCCCCGTTCTTTGTGATAAACCAGTGATGTCTTGCCGTGCATGACCTTCCCGGCCCGAATAATTTCACCGCCAAACGCCTGGCCGATGCTTTGGTGACCCAGGCAGACTCCCAATATCGGCAGTTTGCCCGCAAAGTGTTTAATGGCGGCCACCGAAATGCCAGCCTCGTTCGGCGTGCAGGGACCCGGCGAGATGACCAAGCGGCTGGGGTCGAGTTGTTCAATGTCCTGCAAGGTGATCTCGTCATTGCGAAAGACTTTTACGTCCGCGCCCAGTTCCCCGAGATATTGAACGACGTTGTAGGTGAATGAATCATAATTATCAATCATTAATAGCATGGTGCTTTCCCCGAATGCAGCTAAATCAAGTAGAAAGAGAACTAAAGACCTTTTTGCGCCATGGCCACGGCTCTGAAAACCGCCCGACCCTTGTTCATCGTCTCCTCCCACTCCATTCGTGGCACCGAATCCGCCACTATCCCGGCGCCGGCCTGGATGTATAGCGTTTCGTCCTTGATCACCGCCGTGCGGATGGCAATGGCGGTATCCATGTTGCCGTTCCAGGCGAGATAGCCGACCGCACCGGCATAGACACCGCGTTTCACCGGTTCCAGTTCATCAATGATTTCCATGGCGCGGATTTTAGGCGCTCCGCTCAAGGTTCCCGCCGGCAGGGTAGCCCGCAGAACATCCATGCTGGTCATATCATCCGGCAGTTGGCCGGTCACATTCGATACGATGTGCATGACATGGGAATAGCGTTCGATCACCATTTTGTCAGTGAGGTTGACAGTGCCGATTCGGCTTACCCGGCCAACATCGTTGCGTCCCAGGTCGATCAACATAAGATGTTCAGCCAGTTCCTTCGGATCGGCCAGCAGGTCGGCTTCCAATGCCTGATCCTCGGCTTCGTTGCGCCCGCGTTTGCGGGTGCCTGCTATCGGTCTGACGGTGACCTCGCCATTTTCGACACGGGTAAGAATCTCCGGTGAGGAGCCGACTACATAGAAATCGTCGAGGTGCAGATAATACATGTAGGGAGACGGGTTCAGACACCGCAAGGAACGGTAAAGATTGATCGGCGGCGCGGTGAAGGGAACCGACATGCGCTGGGCAATCACGGCTTGCATGACATCCCCGGCCAGAATGTAGTCCTTGATTTTACCTACCGCCGCTTCAAACTCGGGTTGTTGGAAACCGGAGGCAAAATCGGTTTCGGAGGCTTGCTGCTCATGTTCGATATGTAGATTGTGCTCCGGCAGCGGTTTACGCAGCCGGTTTTCCAGGTCGTCCAAACGCTGTTCCGCAATGGTTAGCGCATCTGCGACCGCAGGATCGATATGATGGACCAGGATTAGACGTCCCTTCAGGTTGTCAAACACCACTACATCTTCCGATAGCATCAACAGGATATCGGGAGTGCCGAGAGGATCGGGAGGGCAGCTATCGGCCAATTTCTTCTCGATAAGCCGCACCGTGTCGTAACCGAAATATCCCACCAGACCGCCGGTAAATCGCGGCAGTTCCTCGATATCGGGCACTTTGTAGCGGCTTTCGAAAGCTTCGATGAAAGCCAGCGGATCTTCACAGGTTTGGCTTTCAACGAGTTTCCCGTGGTCTTCGACGGTTACCTGGTGACCCCGTACCTTGAGAACGACTTTACTGGGCAGACCGATGATTGAATAGCGCCCCCATTTTTCGCCGCCTTGGACGGATTCCAATAAATAGGTGTAAGGCTGGTTTGCCAGCTTTATATAGGTAGACAGCGGCGTGTCCAAATCCGCCATCACCTCGCGAACAATGGGGACGCGGTTATAGCCTTGTTGGCTGTAAGTTTGTAATTGTTCCGGAGTCATCTTTGCCATTCCTTCATTGGGACAGCTCATGGTAATAGATTGTTGGAGTTGTCCCGGATGATGTCAACTTTGCGGAGCGCGGCTAAGGGCTTGAAAAAAGGCTTGCCAAACAGTGCGCTACCGATGAGGTTTTCAGCCAGTAATTTAAGAATAGATTGTACGGCGGCTAGCGCCATCGAAAGGTAGTGGCGGAAGGAGAACGAACTTGTCGGTTAAACTGAAGGTTCACGGTCATTTTCTCTGTATTCCTGCTTCGCAGCTTACATAAGCTCCAGCAATGAATCAACCAGCAAATCCGGGTTGCCTGCTGAAATATCCTCTCCATGGTTGTAGCCGTAGCTGACACACACGGCCGGAATTTTGGCATTCCTGGCGGCCCGCACATCATTCATGCTGTCGCCGACCATAATTGCGTCTTGCGGGCTAACCTGTAGCGCCTGGCAGGCGTTTAACAAGGGCGCCGGATCCGGTTTACGGACACTGAAGGTATCTCCGGAGTACATCAGCTTGAAATAGTGATCCATGCTGAGGGCTTGGCATATGGCGCGGGTAAACCGGGAAGGCTTGTTGGTGACGATCGCCAGTTGCCGCTGGCCGTGAGTGTCGTACCAGTGTTCAAGTAGAGGGATGACGCCAGGATAGACGGTGGTACCGACTACTTTGTGTTGGTCATAGTAGGTCAGAAATTGTTGATAAACTTCCTGGGTGAACTGGTCATCCAACTCGTCCGGCGTACAGCCGGTTGCCCAGGCCAGCGCCCGCGTTACCAGCATCGGCGCGCCATTGCCGACCCAGTCGCGCACCAGGGCTTCTCCCGCGGCAGGCAGTTCATGGTGTTCGAGAGCAAAGTCGATGGATTTAGCTAAGTCCGGCACTGAGTCAATCAAGGTGCCGTCAAGGTCAAATATTGCCAGTTGAAATTTCCGTGCCTTGATTCTTTCCAGCAATTCCGAATCCATGGTTCCATCCCTTAAACAGATTGGGCCAAAGCAATTTGCTCGCGCATGGCTTTGATCGTAGCCGGATAGTCGTCCTGGCCGAATATCGCAGAGCCGGCAACGAAGGTATCCGCTCCTGCCACGGCGATTTGCCGAATGTTATCGGTTTTAACGCCGCCATCGACTTCCAGGCGGATGGGTAAACCGCTGGCGTTGATCTTCTGCCGCGCTTGGCGGAGTTTTTCCAAGGTGGCAGGAATGAACGATTGGCCGCCAAACCCTGGATTGACGCTCATCAACAGCACCATGTCCAGCTTATCCATGACGTAGTCCATATAATGAAGCGGGGTTGCCGGATTAAAAACCAGCCCGGCTTTGCAGCCGCCTGCGCGTATCAGTTGCAGAGAGCGATCAATGTGTTCTGACGCTTCCGGGTGAAAAGTGATGTAGGTTGCTCCCGCTTCGATGAAAGAGGTGATCATGGCATCGACCGGTTTAACCATCAGATGAACATCGATCGGGGCGGAGATGCCATGGTTTCGGAGAGCCTTGCAGACCATGGGTCCTATGGTGAGATTAGGGACATAATGGTTGTCCATGACATCGAAGTGGACAATGTCGGCACCGGCATTGAGAACGTTGACAACCTCTTCGCCGAGCCGGGCAAAGTCGGCGGAAAGAATCGAAGGCGCGATCAGCGGTGCAACCATAGGGATGTATCTCCGGACGTAAAAGGCCGCTATTGTAACGTGCTATGCTATGAAAATGGACCTCAAATTCAGGGTTTATACTATAGTTAGTGGCCAGAGACAAAGTTAGTGGCCAGAGGCAAGATCAGGTTAATAGCCTTAGGCACAGCCAGGTCGATAGCCAAGGGCAAGATCGGGTTTACAACCAGAAGTACAGCCAGGGTAATACCCAAAGGCAGTACCAAGTTTATAGCCAAGGATACGATACGGCCAGGTTTGCAACCGGCTCCGGCAGACAAAGTAGCAACTATCCCAAAGTATGCATGATAGATTAGCGAGTACTCCGGCGTATAGTCGTTCGGCAGCGGTAGCCGTCACAAAGCTGTCCCGGTATCTTATTCTTATCCTTGTTTCGCTGCTTCCGGTTACAAGTGTGTGGTCGGCAGAAGAAGCGGAACAGGCTGCGGAGCCAAGTCCGGAACAGGATGCCACGGCTGACACCGGTTCTACGCCGGCTAAAATTCCAAGAACGACGCCAGACGTGGATATGTCCCGGTTGAAAGTGTTGGCGAAAGACCTGGGCGAGACGGAATTACTCTGGCTGAACGGTCAGGTCGGTGATCCAAGCGCCGTCATGGCTCTCTACCTTCCTGCCAATCATGTTCGGGTTCGGGGCGGAGTACTGCTGGTTCACGATATCGGACAACATCCGGACTGGCCCCAGGGCGTCGGGGAGCTGCGGAAATCACTTACGGATATCGGTTGGCACACGCTGTCTCTTGGTGTGCAGTATACGGATGATCCGGAAGTCCCGGCCAGGCAATTTCCAGCCGCCAATGCCGCCCCGGCGGATTCCCCTGAAGCAGCGCCTGAAACTGACGAAACAACCGCAGACGACCAAGTGCCGGATGAGTTGGAAAGCACGACAACGATAGATATTGACGCCAAGTCCGATTCGCAAACGGATGGGGAACCGGCTCAAGCAATGGCCGCGGCACCGCCGGCAGGCACAATTGACAACCAGCAAAGGATTGATTTCGGGTTACAGCAGCTGGAATCCTTCGGGTTGCAAAACCGTATCCTGATTGGCGTGGGTTTAGGTTCGGAACAATTGCTAAATTTTCTCCGGGATAATCCCGAAAGCGTCAGTCGGGCGCAGGGAGTTATCCTGATCAATTCCTCAGTCGGAGAGCAAGCCTTCAGCAAACTCAAGGAACTCAGTCCCGGCTATGCCACCATTAAGTTCCTGGATATTTATGATTCCACCCAGCCGGAACTGGCTGCCTTGGCCAACGAACGGCGTAACTTCGCCCGGCGTCAACGGCTTAATACCTACCGCACTGTACCAATGGCAGGATTGACTATGATTCCAGGCGGGGCCAGCCAGAGATTGCATCACCGGATCTGGTCCTGGATTGAAACCACCCTGCCGTCAAGAGTTCGTGGCGCCGGCGCGGGTTAGGCGCCGGTCAAGCCATTGCAGCCGCTCGGGGGTGCCGACATCACACCATTCGCCGGTATGAACCTGTCCGCTTACCTGGTTGTTCTTCATGGCGGAACGCAACACCGGGGCTAACGGATAAACCCCGTTCGGGACAGAGGCAAACATACTGGGCCGAAACAAACCGATGCCTGCGTAGGTGAAGCCATTTTGCCGCTTTGTGGTCACAGGTTGCAGGAGAAACCTATTATCCGCTACCGGGTCCATCAGGCTGAAATCTCCGTGCGGATTGTGTTCCGGGTTCGGTACGAGCAGGAGATGGGCAAGTTGCCGCGACGGGAGTTCCAGGGATCGCAGGGCTGCGAAGTCAACCGTGCTCCAAACATCGCCATTGGCCACCAGAAAGGGGTCGTCCACCGCGTCGGGATTCAGCAAGGGCAACGCTTTTTTAATGCCGCCGGCGGTTTCCAGGGGCGAAGCTTCCGCAGAATAGCGGATGGAGACGCCATACCGTTTGCCGTCGCCCAGCTTTTCTTCAATTTGCCCGCCCAGCCAGGCGCGGTTGATAACCAGGTCCAGCACACCGTTGTCACGCAGCCGGAAAATCAGATGTTCTATCAGGGCAGCGCCGCCTGCCCGCAGAAGGGGTTTGGGCGTATGTTCCGTCAGCGGCCGCATCCGGGTGCCCAGCCCGGCGGCTAAAATCATCGCACGCATGGGGTAACTTCCCGGGAGTCTCCCCAATCCTTTATCAAGGGAAAAAACTGCTGTGCCAGCCAGTGATGCACGTCGCTGAACTCCGAATAGTTCCCGGTGACATCGATCATATAACTGATGGTACGGGGTATGTCGTTTAGATAACCATGCTTGCCGTCCCGCAAGGATAAGCGGGCAAAGATTCCCGCTGCCTTCAAGTGGCGCTGCAGGCCCATGAGGTCTAACCAGCGGTTGAACTGGGCGCGGGAAAAATCCAAACCGCGCTGAGTATCCAGGCGGTCGAGGTAATAATCCCGCCAACGCTGCAAATCCGTGATCGGCCATTTGATGTAACAGTCTCTTAGCAGCGATACCAGGTCATAGGTAATCGGACCGATTACAGCATCCTGAAAATCAATAATCCCGATACCGCCATCGGCTTGCAGCATCAGATTACGCGAATGGTAATCGCGATGAACGACTTGCCGGGGCTGTTCCAGTGCGGAATCCACCAGCGAATCAAAAAACGATGACATCATTTGGCGTTCGGCATTCGACAGAGACAGCTGGAGTTTCTTTCCCATCAACCAGTCGGTAAACAGGCTGATTTCGAATCGCAGTAGCTTCTCGTCATAGGGCGGGATAGTGTAGTCAGCCGGTTGCGCAGAGAACTGTATCGGCAGCAGGCTGTCGATGGCCTTTTTGTAGAGTGGGTCGGCGGAAGCCGCGAGCCCCGAGTAAAAAGTTGTATCGCCGAAGTCTTCCAACAGTATAAAGCCTTGGCCAAGGTCTTCGGCAGTAATCTTCGGGACATTGATCTTTTGAGGCCGCCAGCATTTTGCCAGTGCGGAAAACGGCTTGGAGTCTTCTTTTTCCGGTGGAGCATCCATTAAGGCCCATGTCCGCTGGTCCCTGTGCACGCGAAAATAGCGGCGGAAACTGGCATCGCCGGATAGCAGGCTTACTTCAAAATTTCCGTCGCTAAAGTACCCATGCAGCCAGGCTTTGGCCTTATCAAGTCTTTCGTCCATTCTGTCGGTGGCTCCTGGCTTTTAAAAAGCGCACATTATGGACGGATATCGGGTATTCAGCAATTTATGAAGTTTTCGTACCCGGTCGCATCTCTAAAAGGTAAAAAACTGCTGGATTTGTTTGGCATGTTTTTGCGCGTCTCTATAGCCAAGGCGTATCAAGTCCCGTAGAAACGGCGCTTCAAACATCAGGTAACTCGCAATACTGACGCCTCCCTCGGCACTGGGATTGTTCTGTCCGAAAAACCGTTTTACCGTTCCCGGCAGGGCGTCCAGGTGTTTTTCCGCGATTTCGTCCACCGGCTCGCTAGGCGAAATATTGAGTAAATCCAATGGCCGCAAACCCAGTCCGATTTCCTCCCGTTTGGCTTCCGGGATGTGGCTTATCAGCTGGTTGATCAATAGTGCCTTATCCACGTCGTTTTCAATGACATCGATAAATGCCCCATTGAGCATATGCTCCATGATCTGCGTCAGTGTGGGGAACTTGAGCTGGGATTTCCGCACCGGTGCGCAGACCCGGTTGGCGCTGACGCCGATGATCAAAATACGATCGCTTCCCAGATGTACCGCAGGACTCAGCGGTGCCATATTACGGACTACGCCGTCGCCAAAATATTCCCGGTTGATTTTTACCGGCGGGAAGATGGTCGGTATTGCCGAAGACGCCATCATGTGTTGAATATTCAAGGTGGTTTTGACGCCTAACCGCTGACCCAAGTGCCAACCGCTTAAATGTGGCTTGCTCTGGAAGAAACTAATGCTTTGACCGCTGCGGTAGCCGCAGGCCGTGATGCAAACCGCATCCAAATCGCCATCCAGGATGGTCTTGTCTATCTGCTCAAAGGCGATATGCTTTGTCAGAAAATCCCGTAGAGGTGAACTGTCGAGCATGGAAGCCGGCAGATCTTTTTCGTTACCGCCCATCGCCGTCTTCAGAAAATAACCCATGCGTTTGGTCATGCCCCAAAAATCCGCGCGGTAGACATGATCGGTTTGCAGCTCGCCCCACAGTGCTTCCAGACGTTCGACATTGTGGCGGAAGATATCGCCGAAACAGGCGAGACCCACGGTGTTGATGGCCCCGGCAGAAGTTCCGCAGATAATGCTGAATGGATATTTGAGATCGGGAAATTGATCGGAAATTGCTTTTAGAACGCCTACCTGATAGGCTGCGCGCGCTCCGCCGCCGGTCAAAACTAAACCAAGTTTTGGCCGAATGGCCCGAGTTGTTATCGGATCGCCCTCTAGCACACTGGTCTCTATGAATCTGGTTGGTATTCTGCAAGTCTAGCTGAAATGTGGAGGGCATGAGATAGAAACGCGAATTGGTACGGCAGCGCTGGCTGGCCTGCCAACTTCTGCGAGTTAACTGCAACTTGATTAATAAACGGTTAATCCTGCTCTGTACCCTATACTGTGGAAAGGCGTGTGGTTTATGATGCTGCGTTCAACGGAGCTGCATATCACTCCCTCAAGGCCTTTACAAACAGAATTCTCATACAGCACACAGCGGCTTTGATGAAACGACTACTTAGAATTTTTGCCAGCGTTTGCGCTCTCCTCAGCCTGTTTCCTGCCAAGGCGGAAGAAACCGGCGCGCGGAGCGCGGTTGAAGACTGGGTGCCGCGTTCTTTGCTTTCCCCCGCACAACAGGCTGAATTGCAGCCCTATTGTTCAGGAACCTATATCGAACCCGCCTATGGATTCTTGGACGGCACCGAAGTGCAGGACGGCGAACTCCGGGCCAGGGCGGAAGATGCGCACTTGAATGAGCAAGACCGGATTCAACTGCGCGGCAACGTCCAGGTGCAACAGGGGCTTTGGTGGCTGGAAGCCGACCAGGTGGATGTCGACAAGGTTGTCAACAAAGCTTATATCAAGGATAACATCAAGGCCCGAATTCCCGGTTTGTTATTGCAAGGCGAAGCTGCCCGCTATGACTTGGAAGCCCAGAGTTTTTCTTTTGATCAGGCTAGTTACCTGCTGCATGACCGCCATGCCCGGGGAGATGCCGAGCAGATTATCAGCACCGGTAAGAATGAAATTCGCATTGTTGAAGGAAGTTTTACCACCTGTGCCCCCCGCAAGCAACACTGGGCTTTGGAGGCGGATGAAATTCTATTGGACCGGGAAGCCGGCCAGGGCACCGCAAAACACATGCGGCTGACGGTACAGGAAGTTCCCTTGTTCTATGTGCCATATCTTGTATTTCCCATCGATGATCGGCGTAAGAGCGGTTTTCTCTATCCGACCATCAGCAATTCCAGTGCCGGGGTCGGCCTCGATCTGGGTGCACCCTATTACTTCAACCTTGATGAGTATTACGACGCAACGCTTGCCCCGCGCTATATTCACAGAAGAGGGGCGTTGGCGGAAATCGAGGGCCGCCTGCTGACCGAACAAAGCTATTCGGAGGTGCGGCTGGGTTTCATGCCAAGGGATGCCGATTATTTGGATCGAAACCCTAATGAAGACAGAGGTGATCGTTGGGCCTTGGATATTACCAATGAGTTCGCTTTCGGCGATTATTGGGATGGTGAACTCGACTACAACGTACTGAGCGACAGTGATTACCTGAACGATCTCAATCGTACTTTGGAGATCCAGAAAGACTCCCACATTAAACGCTATTGGCTGACGAATTACCGCAGGGACCGGCTGAATTTCAGTGCCCGCATGTTGGGCTATCAGACGATTGATGAGTCCATCGCCGAGGCGGATCAACCCTATTCGCTATTGCCTCAACTGACATTGGACTGGCGTCAGGAAGTTTCCTGGCTGGACGTCCAACTGGAATCCGAGTTCTCTTACTTTTGGCGAGACTCCAGTGGCCTGGTTGACGCCGAACGGGCGAAGGGTGCCCGCTGGCAGACAGAACCTTCGGTGGTAATCGATATGAATGCCCCTTGGGGCTTCTTGCGGCCAGGCCTGCGGCTGGACCACACCGATTATTTGCTCCAGGAGCAGGAACCGGAGTTGAGTGATCATATAGGGCGTACCGTGCCTTTCTATACCCTGGATACGGGCGTTTATCTTGATAGGGAAGTGGAGTTTTGGGAAACCGACCTTATCCAGAGCCTGGAACCCCGGTTGTTTTATGTCTATTCGCCAGAAACGGACCAGGACGAAATTCCCGTCTTCGACACCTCGGTACCCAGATTTGACTACAGCCAGCTCTACACTGCCGACCGTTTCTACGGTGGCGATCGCGTGGGTGACAACAATCGTCTGAGCGTCGGCTTGGAAACGGTTATCCGCAACGCGGAAAATGGCGAGGAGAAGCTGCGGGCGGGGATTGGTCAAATCATCTATTTTGAACCGGGCGACGTTTATCTTTCATCGTCCACCAGCGACGAAGACGGGCGGATCACGGAATCTGAATCGCCACTGGCCGGCGAGGTTTTCTGGCGGCCGAATCCGCGGGTGGACTTCAAGCTGAATGGTGTGTGGGATCAGCAGGAGAAGGAAACCCTGTCAGGTTCGGCGGCGCTGTCCTTCCATTCCACGGATTATTCGACTCTGCTAAATCTCAGTCACCGCTATCGCAACGATACTGACGAAACCATTGAGCAAACCGATGTATCGCTATTGTTTCCGGCCACAAGCAGTATTAACCTGTTCGGCCGCTGGTTGTACGATCTCGATGACAGGCGCACAATTGGCACTTTGGCCGGTGTGGAGTACAGCAGCTGTTGCTGGCGCGTGCAGTTTTTTGCCAATGCCGTGCTGGAAGACGACGATGCGGATGGCAGTGTGTTGGATCACGGATTCTTCCTGCGGTTCCAGCTGCGTGGACTCGGCAATATTGGCAATGGCGACTTGGACAAGGTAATAGGTAATGAAATCCGCCATTACGACGAACACCTGGCCTACCGGGAAAACAACTATCGCTGGTAACTAACGGGTCAATAGATTAAGTAAATGTTGATGAAGAGTAACTTCAAAAGTGATGAACAAAAGTAGTATGCGTATTTTTTGGATACTGTTATTGACGGCTATCTGGCAAGCAGCTGTCGCGGAAGTCCGGCAACTGGATCGAATCGTCGCTATTGTCGATGACGATATTGTTTTGCAATCGGAGTTAGCTCTGCGCAGTGCACAAATCCGTGACCGCCTGCTTGCGCAGCAGACTCCGCTGCCATCGCCCGAGGTCCTGCGCCAGAAAACGCTGGATCAATTAGTGCTGGAAAGTATCCAACTGCAGTTTGCCGATCGGGTGGGGTTGCGCATTAGCGATACCGAACTCAACCAGACCATGCAGTCAGTGGCGCGCCAGAACGGTATGAATCTGGAACAATTTCAGGTACAACTGGGAAATGATGGACTTACCTACGATATGGTCAGGGATCAGGTCAGACGGGAAATGATCATTACCCGCTATCAACAGCGTATGGTGGATTCCCGGGTCAGGGTAACCCAAAAAGAAGTCGAGGATTTTTTACAAACAGCAGCCGCCAAGGGCTCCAGTAAGACCGAGTATCGGATTTCTCACATACTTCTTACCTACCCGGAAGGCGATGAAGCAGCTGCGCTCGCGACCCGGGAAAAAGCCGAGCGTTTAGCTCAGGAAGTTCTCGATGGCGGCTCTTTCGCGGAGTTGGCTGTGACCAATTCCGAGGCATCCACCGCCCTTGAAGGCGGGGATCTCGGCTGGCGTGGTACCGAAGAGTTGCCGACCCTGTTTGCACCGGTGGTGCCGAAATTGTCCAAAGGCGAGGTGGCGGCTCCGATTGTTACCGGTAGCGCGGTGCATCTTGTGTCGCTCGCTGATGTCCGGGGCGGTTCCAGCAAAATTGTCGAACAGTCGTTAACCCGGCATATCCTGATCCAATTGAATGAGTTGCGTGACGAGTATGCCGCTCGGGATCTGATAAAGGAGATTCGCGACCGTGCCATCGCAGGAGAAAGTTTTGCCGAACTGGCGAGAGCCTACTCCGATGACGCCATTTCCGGCTCAGCCGGCGGTGACCTGGGATGGGTGAATCCGGGGCAGATGGTGCAGGAGTTTGAAGCTGTCATGAGCCAGGCGCCGGTAAATGAAATAAGCGAGCCGTTCCGGTCGCAATTTGGCTGGCACATCCTGGAAGTCCTTGACCGCCGCAAACAGGATATCGGAGACCAGGTACAAGCCAGTCAGGCCAGGCAAATCATTCATCGCCGCAAATATGAAGAAGAACTGCAGAACTGGCTCGGCGAAATTCGCGATGAAGCCTACGTGGAGCTTAAGATCTAAGCCATGAAGATAGCTGTTACCCCAGGAGAACCTGCCGGAGTCGGACCGGATCTGTGCGTGCAGCTGGCGCAGCGCAGGCATGCCAATGCTCTGATCTATGTGTGTGATCCCGAATTGCTGCGGCAACGGGCCAGGCAACTTGGCTTGCCATTGCGAATCAAGCACTATCAGGATGGGGCTGCGCTGGATGCCGCCGCCCTGCAAACCGAAGCCGGTGAAGCGTTGGTGTTGTCTTTAGCCACCGGCAAAGAAGTGATTCCCGGCGAGTTGGCTACCGAAAATGCCCAGTACGTGCTCAACACCCTGCGGCGTGCCGCAACCGGCTGTCTCGCCAGCGAATTTGACGCGCTTGTTACCGGGCCGGTGCATAAGGGAGTGATCAACGACGCCGGAATTGCCTTTAGTGGCCATACCGAGTTTCTACAGAAGTTGTGCGGCGTTCCGCGAGTGGTAATGATGCTCCTGTCGGAGCAGTTGCGGGTTGCATTGGTAACGACCCATGTGTCGCTGGCCAAAGTTCCTTCTTTGATTACTCCACTTCGCCTGGAACAGGTGCTGACCATTCTTGCAGCGGATTTAAAAGATAAGTTCGGTATTGATAATCCAAGGATATTGGTCGCCGGCTTAAATCCTCATGCCGGGGAGTCAGGCCATATGGGACGCGAAGAAGTGGATATTATCGAACCCACTCTGAAGCGGCTGCGCCAGGGTGGGTTTGACCTGGTTGGCCCTTTGCCTGCGGATACCATGTTTACGCCGAAAGTACTGCAAGGCGCCGACGCAGTGTTGGCCATGTATCACGATCAGGGTTTACCGGTACTGAAATACCAGGGTTTCGGTCAGGCAGCGAATGTGACGCTTGGCTTGCCCATCATCCGCACGTCAGTCGACCACGGGACAGCCCTGGATCTTGCGGGCACCGATCAAGCGGATCCGGGAAGTTTACATACAGCGTTAACCTGTGCCGAGTTAATGGCCGGCAACTATAAAGCCTCGAAACCCTATTTAGCGGCAAGGGAACGATAAGTTGGGGAAAAAACCGGGGCATCAGCCGAGAAAACGGTTCGGACAGAACTTTCTGCACGATGGAACGGTGATCGAGCGCATTGTCAAAGCGATCGCACCACAACCGGGACAGTATCTGGTGGAGATTGGTCCGGGTCTCGGTGCGCTGACGCAACCGCTTATCGACTCCGGCGCCAACTTGACGGCCGTGGAGTTGGACCGGGATCTGATCCCGGTATTGCGAACCAAATTTTTCAACGCTGACAATTTCCGAATTTTTGAAGCCGATGCGCTTCGATTCGATTATGCCAGTCTACTGGATGGTGGCAATGGCGATACCCGGAAGCAACTCCGGCTGGTAGGAAACCTGCCCTATAACATATCGACGCCACTTATTTTTCATCTGCTGGAGACCACTTCAGTCGTTGCCGATATGCATTTCATGTTGCAAAAGGAAGTGGTGGACCGGTTAGCTGCGCATCCCGGAGACAGTCAATATGGCCGGCTGAGTATAATGGCGCAGTACTACTGCGAGATAAAACCGGTCTTTAATGTCGGGCCGGGAGCCTTTAATCCACCGCCCAAGGTTTGGTCGGCAATAGTGCGGCTGCAGCCCTATGAACGGCCGCCAGTCCCTGCCCGGGATGTACGGATTTTAAGCCGGGTCGTGGCGCAAGCGTTCAGCATGCGGCGCAAGACACTGCGCAACAGCTTGCGCCAGTATCTCTCGGAAGATCAGTTAACAGCGTTGAAAATCGATCCTCAGGCGCGTCCGGAAAATTTGGGATTGCTTGAATTTGTCCGCGTTGCTGACTACATTGCTGAACTTGATCCAACCCAACCGTGAGTTAGCGTTGATTATTCCATAATCCCAGTCAGAGTCATTGTTTATATGTCTGAAAAGCCTCTGTACGATATTCATGTAAAAGTCCGCACCCAGTATATTGAGCGGCAGTCAGATCCGGGTAAGAATCATTTCGTGTTCGCCTATCACATCACCGTCATCAATCGGGGTTTGAAAGCGGCGCAGCTTAAGGCTCGCCGTTGGCTGATCGTGGATGCGGAATACCGTACCCAGGAGGTGACCGGGGATGGGGTTGTCGGCGAACAGCCGACGATAAAGCCTGGCAAATCCTACGAATATAGCAGTGGCTGCGTCCTGGAAACGGAGGTGGGCACCATGGAAGGCCACTATGAGATGGTGGCTGAAGACGGCCATGCGTTTAAAGCGGTCATTCCCAAGTTCGTCCTGTCAGCACCGAGGGTAGTGCATTAATCACGCCCTGGAATCTGCGTTTCAGGAAAGCTACTAACTAAATGGCGACTAACTAACAAGGAAGCATTCGGTGAGCATCTATGCCATAGGCGATGTGCAGGGCTGTTTCGACGCGCTGGGGCGTTTAATTGACAAAATCCGCTTTGATCCGAAAAAGGACCAGCTTTGGTTGGCCGGCGATCTGGTTAATCGTGGACCGGAATCCCTGGAAACCCTGCGTTTTGTGAAAGCTCTCGGAAATTCGGCGCGAACCGTTTTGGGCAATCATGACTTACATGCTTTGGCGGTTTGGCATGGTATTGTCAAGGCCAAGTCCAAAGATACGTTACAGACGCTTTTTCAGGCGCAGGATTGCGCGGAGCTGATGCAGTGGCTTAGTCAACAACCGTTGGCAATTTACGACGAGAAGCGTAAGGTTTTTTTATCCCATGCGGGCATCCCTCCGCAGTGGTCGATCAAGCAGGCCAGGAAATATGCCGCCGAAATAGAAGCGGTCGTAAGCTCAAAGCAGGCTGAGGTTTACTATCGGGAAATGTATGGCAACTCGCCGGATAAATGGAGCAAGAAACTAAAAGGCTTCGAACGGCTGCGCTGTATCACCAACTATTACACGCGAATGCGTTTTATCGATAAAAACGGACGCATGGAGTTCAAGTCCAAACTGGGTCCGGAGTCGGCGCCGAAGGGATATGCCGCCTGGTACTCTTATCCGCGTGAAGACAAGGTGCGTATCCTGTTCGGCCATTGGGCGGCGCTGATGGGAAGAACAGGATCGTCTCAGTTTGTCGGGCTCGATATGGGGTGTGTCTGGGGGGGTGAGTTGCTGGCCTACGATATCGATAAACAGTGCAGCCATTCCGTTCCGGCAAAGGTGGAGGGTCCGTGCAGCTAACGGGAGGACAACTGCTGGGATTGGCAGCGGCAACATTGCTGATGGGACTGTGCGTCGCCCTTGGCGCAGTGGGCTCGCATATCATTGCATCCCATTACCCGGCTAGTATCGAACGGTTCGAAATTGCCGTCGACTATGCCACGCTGCACGCCGGTGGAATCGCCTTATTGGTTCTAGTTTGGCCTATTCTGAATCCATGGTTGAAGCGTTGCGTCCTGATTTGCTTCTTGCTCGGTTTGTGCCTTTTCAGCGGTCTTCTACTCTTAAAATCTATCGACATCGTTGTTCAACCGGGGACGCTGGTGCCGATAGGAGGCATGGCTTACATCCTCGGCTGGTTTGTCTTCGGGACTCACTTGGCTTGGTTGGGCATGAAGTTGCGACGGCGGACTGTTGCTAAAGCCTGACTTCCGCCAATTTTAAATCCGTCAGCGGGCGACACTGACATGCCAATGTATAACCCGCATCAGTTTCTTCGGCCGTTATCCCGGAAACAGAGTCGCCAAGTGGCATAACCTTACCCTCGCTCACTTTCAGCTTACAGCTGCCGCAGAGCCCGTTACCGCAAGCATGCGGGATGTTGATACCTTCCACATTCGCCACTTCCAGAACGGTTTGGTTAGATGCGACCTGTAATCGATGGTGGCCGTCAGCCAAGCTGATTTGCACTGTTTTAGCGACGCCAATCGGCTGGGTTTGCGGTTTTGTGAACTGCTCGACATGGATTCTGTCTGCATCAAAGCCAAACTCACACAAACTATCCAGGACAACCGCTTTCATTGGCTCAGGACCGCAGACGTAGATTTCCCTGGTTTGACAGCGCTGTCTGTCGATATCCTCGCCTTGAATTCCGAGCAGGTTGAACAGCAAGTGTTTGCTTAAACGTCCGGTATCTCTGAGCGATTCGGGCGGATTTTCAAGCACATAGGATAATTTTAACTGCTCGGAATATTGCGACTTCAGCGCTTCCAACTGACTGAAAAACATGATGCTTTCTTTGTTTTTGCAGGCGTAAATCAAATGGACGGGGAGTTTGGCTTGTTGCTCCAGGGCTGTTTCGAGAATGGAAAGGATCGGCGTAATGCCGCTTCCGCCGGCTACCAGGATTAAGCCGCTAACTTGACGTTGGGTATTGGGTGGATAGACAAAATGGCCAAACGGACCTTGGACGATTAGTTCGTCGCCTGGCTGCAATTGGTCGTGAATAAATCCCGATACCAAGCCATTTCGGGTTTTTTTGACGCCGATGCTCACCAACCCTTTGGATGGACTTGCACACAAGGAATAACAGCGGGTGTGCATTGCGCCCGCAAGCCATTTGCTCAGGGTAATGTACTGCCCTGCCTGGTATTTTAACGAGCCGCTACCGGGGAATGTGAAGTCTACGGCGACTGCATCGTCGGTTAGCCGGCGTTTGCTCTTTACTTTTAACAGCAGATGAATGGATGAAGAATCTGCCGGGATATCTATGGCTTTTCGATCGAGTAAAAAGGCCTGCTCGCCACCTTTGCCAATTTGATCAATGGGAGCGCCCTGCTTTTCCAACTCCGCTTTTGTCTTGTAATACACTTCCTGATACTTGTACCAGGGCAGGCGGGGATGGAGATGGTGGATGAGGTGGTAGTTTTGTCCGAGCAATAACAAGTTCAAAATCTTCCCCGGATAAATACGCGTGTTGTGGTAGCGGTCCAATAGTTTATGGGGGTAGTGGGGGACATAATCGAAAAATAACGCGAGAAAAAAGATGGCGATCAGCAAGGGTAAAATTGCTAGAAATAGAACTTCGAGCCCGTAACCCATGATCGTCAGCGTTATCAGCCCACCAAGGGTAATACTCAGAAATGCAATGGTGCTCGGGAAGGTCGCCTGGAGCACCGGATCATGACGAAGTTGAGTCAATGCCAGCTTATGATATTTATAGGGCACCAAGTATGCGTTCACAACTACCTTCAGCCAAGAGTTTGTCTCCGGCATGTAATCCGGATCTCGATCAGGATCATTGGTAAACGCGTGGTGGCGGTCATGGATTTTTTGGAAAAAACGGTAAGGAACGATCAATAGTGGAATGGACGCCATCCAGCCCAGCCAACTTTCCATGGGTTTCAATGGTGAGCCGAGTTTGAACAGGTTGCCGTGTCCCGCATCGTGAGCCACGGTAAAGCTGGCAAAGGCAAGATAACCACAGACAAGCGTCGCTATCGGATAGGCCAGGTAACCGGCAATGGCTGCCGGTATTACCAGAGCATAGCCGGTCACAATTGTTAAGAAGAGTAGAATTGTGCCCCAGGCGATATCCGGCATCGACTGTTGCCATCGGGATTGATAGTTATTTTTCGCAAATGAATGCGTCGTGTCGTACATGTCAAATCTCCTCCCAGTAGTGTATTTACTCTACTCTCGGTAACGAAAATCCTGGTTTTCCTAGATTGACATTTTTATTATCATTTACTGCCAGTTGTTTAAAGTGTCGCCAATGTTTCATTCACATTACTTAAGCAAAGCCTATGTTTTGATTGCCTTGAATCTTGACTTTGCGTCTCCGGAGCAGGCATTTGAGAACACCGGTTTGACGGTTGAGCGCCTGAACGACATGGAGCAGTTGGAGTTCGAACTGGCCCTGCAACTAATTCGCAATCTCAACCGTTACAGCCATACCCCGCTATGGCCTACCATTCTCGGCGCGCATCTCAGCGTGACCAGCCATGGCCCGGTGGGTTACGCCACCATCAGTGCTCCCTCTTTGGGAAAGGCGATCGCGACCTTTATCGACTGGGGGCAGGTGCGCTTTGACTGCTACAACGGCCAAATTGTCGAATACGAAGAGCGGATGGAAGTGGTCATTCGGGATACAACGAACAGTGTGGAATTCCAACGATTTTTCTTCGAGTGCTTTATCCGGGCATTCGAAGTATTAATTACCTTGATCATGGGTAAGCCAGCAAAGGGCCTCACCGAAATTCATATGCAACGTTCTGACGCGGCAATTCAAGCGCCGATGCGGCAGGAATATGATTCAACCGTCTATTTTGCCGCAGAGGCGAATAAGCTGGTGGTCCCGAAAGAACTTTGGTATACCCGCTCGGCACTGTATGACAAGGCCTCCTACGAATTTAATTTACGCTTATGTCAGCAACTGCTGAATAGCCGTCAACTGGATAATCGCCCGGATTTGGCCGTGAAAAATGCTATTAGTTCGCACTTCGATAAAGTTCAAAGTGACGAGATAGCAGCTTGTCCACCGCCAAAACTGCCCGATATCTGCCGACAGTTGCATATGTCGGAAAGAACCCTTATCCGCAAGCTGAAAAGCCATAACACCTCCTACCAAGCCATTTTGGAAAAGGAACGTGCTGAGGTGTCTGTGCGGTTGCTGCAGAACGCCCGATACCGGGTTTATGACATTGCCGAATTACTCGGCTATCGGGAATCCGCAAACTTCTGCCGGGCCTTCAAGAACTGGTATGGCGTGAGTCCGAGTGACTATCGCAGAGGGAAAAACGCCTAGGTATCAGGCGTTTTTATGCGCAGCCGGTAAAAACTGGCCAAAGCCAGGTTCTCTGCCCAACTCCGCATTTAAGTTCCCATCTTCGACTGCAAACTTTCCGTTGATAACAGCATGTTTAACAATGCCTGGATTCCGGTTGACGAGTCGCTTAAGGTCGAAATTCTCCATATCATCCCAAGTAACGCTTTCCAGGTCTTGGGCCATTGCAGCGGGATCCAGAATCACTAAATCAGCGCGATTTCCTTCCCTAATGTAGCCGGCATCGATACCAAACCAGTCCGCTTGATCCCCTGTAAGCTTATGCACAGCCTCTTCCAGTTTCATAAAGGACTGTCCGGCTTGTTCGTTGTCGTGGACGAACTTTAGAAAACGCAATGGAAGGTTATAAAACGCCATATTGCGTATATGGGCACCCGCATCACTGAAAGTAATTAAGGAATGTTTACTCTTTACCAACTTTTTGAGAGTGGCCGGGCGATGGTTGCCGATGGTCGTGACCCAACGAAGTCCTTTCCCATACTCGACCACCAGATCGAGGAACAGGTCGACAATATGCACCTGGCGTTCTTTTGCAATCTCGTCGAAATTACGGCCGACCAGACTCGGATCCGGACAATCAACCACGGTGGCGTCGGCAAAATCCCGTTGCCAAACACGGGGGCTCAGTTTTTCGCCATAGAATTTGCGGAAATCCCGCCGATACGTCTCGTCTTTGAGCAGGTTGTTCCGTTCGACTTTGTTCTTCAAGTCCAGTGCTAACTCGCCGGCGCCGAACTCTTCAAAAAATACAACATCAATCCCGTCGGCATATACCGTAAACGGTGTGGGTAAAACCTGCCAGCGAAAGTTACCGCCCAAAATGTTGGTGATAAAGGATGTCATGCGGGTTAAAAAGTTCAGGTAGCCGCTGCCCTTTAAATCCATCTGGCTGATTAAGGTGGTTTTCAGGCTGGAACGAATCAATCCGAGGCTTTCGCGAATATAGTCGAATATC
The DNA here is from genome assembly GCA_028280065.1 of Hahella sp. Lineage (GTDB taxonomy): Bacteria > Pseudomonadota > Gammaproteobacteria > Pseudomonadales > Oleiphilaceae > Hahella. Next base: position 55,646 of record JANQMN010000004.1, on the reverse strand, counting down.
AGTAGCGGCTTGGCGGCATTAGGTGCGCCCTGGTGGATACCTCCACGTCTGCGGACATGGGTTAGCAGCCGGGAAATTTCCTGCCAATGGGCGTAGGTGCTGGGCAGGGATTTGGACCATTCCCGATCACCATCGACCTTGTCCCAAGTAAGACGCATGGTGGATAAGCCAAGAAAGCCAAGGTCCATGGCCTCATTCAGCAGGGCTTCCATTTTCTGCATTTCGTCTTCGGACGGCTGTTCGGATAAGTCCGTGGCCCGGGACAAACCCATTACCCCGGTCCGTAAGTCGCTATGACCGAGCAAACTGATGAGGTTTGGCCCGAGCGGTAAGTTATTGATATGACTCAGCCACTGTTTAGGCGTTCGCCAGTATTTGTCGCGCTGCAAAATGGGCAAAACCCGTTCTCTGGGAACCGTTTCAACCCTGGTAAAGATATCGGATGCGTCCTCCGTATCACTGCAAATCATGCTTAGTGAGCAACTACCGACCATGACGGTGGTCACCCCATGGCGAACGGACTCGGAAAGAGCAGGACTGACCAATAGCTCGGCATCATAATGGGTATGGGAGTCAATAAAGCCCGGAGTGATCCAAAGCCCTTGCGCGTTTATGACTTTGTCTGCGGCTGCCGGATCCATCCTGTCGGCGGTAACCGTCAGAACCTTGCCGTTTTTTATACCGATATTTGCAATCGATGAAGGGTTTTTAGATCCATCGAAGTAGCGTCCGCCTAATATGGCGATATCGTATCGTGCCATGCTGGCTCTCCTCACTTTGTTTTTATTTTTCCGCAGTGTCTATAAAACGGGCAAATTCGACTTGTCATTTCGTGCCAATTTTTTAAGATCCAAAATCAAGTTGACGGAATATTTTGCATGAAAGAACTACAGCTCAGGGTGGCCGCACTGCTCCATGCGGATAACCTAATCGAGGCTTTAGGCGCGGACCCCGAACCTTTATTGGCGCAGTTTGGACTAACCCGCGCAGATCTCCATCACCCGGATCTCTTCATCGATGCTCCCAGATATGTCGAATTTCTGGAGTGCTGTTCAGATGAATTGAAATGCGTAGATTTTGGTTTGCGGCTGGCGGACCGGCAAGGCTTCGTGATATTGGGGCCGCTTGGCAACATGCTGTTGCAATGTTCGACAGCCATTGAGGCAATACAAGCGGTAAAGACTTTTATTCCGCTGCATAGTCAAATTGAAGCGTGGGATTTCTTGGTCACGGAAAATGCTCTTTACCTGACGCGCTTGGATCAGTTCCATGGATTTCCCGGCGCCAGGCAGTATAAGGAACTGGCGCTGGGCTTGTGTACCCGCTTGGTCAATCTGTTATTTGCCGAAACAGTTCAACCTATACGCGTCGCCTTTACCCATTCCGCTCTCGGCGACAGGAAAGACTACTTGGCGAGATTTCGCTGTCCAGTTGAGTTTAACCAGGCCAACGACCTTGTGGTTTATTCCAGCAAGATACTCGTATCACCGCTGAAAACCAAGAACGTCTCGATAAACCGGGATCTGCAGAACTACTTGGAGCAACTGATTGAATCCTACAAGGAAAATACCGAGTTGTTGGTCAGATCGCTCATTCATCAAACCATGGGTGAAGGACACTGCAGCGTTGATCAGATCGCCCGGTTATTGCATACCAGCCGCCGCACACTGCAACGCCGCTTGGCGGAACAGCAACTGGTATTTAAGCAGATGGTTCTAGAAACCCGCATGTCGTTGGCACGCTGGTATTTGAACTCAAGTGAATTACCGGTTACCCAAGTAGCCCAAATTCTGGGCTACAGCACAGCCAGCAGTTTTTCCAAGGCATTCCGGCATTATCACGGAACAGCCCCGACAAGCTGGACTAAAACTTGCGCCAAGTTAGTTGATGGAGAAGCAGGATAGTAATTCCGTGTAGAAGGACGTTATCCTTGGAGCCATTATCTTGCTTACCAATTACTAGGCATCGACTTATACTTCCCAACTACCAGATTCACGAAATTATGTATCAAGAGGCGTGAAGAAGTTGGTCATGTAGAGGGGATCAGTCATCCGTTAATTTCGGCTGTTTCGAATTGCTTGACCAAGCTGTTGGGCCGATAGATGAACCAGGGACAATATTATGCTGTATTGTCTTGGATTTTTTAGTAGGATTTCGCCGCCAATACATACCAGTGTAACTTAACTTCTAAAAGGGAAATTTTGTGAAAGAAGAGTTGATTGATCCTAAAGCGATTATTAGAAAGTTATCCGTAGAGCAACTATCTCAAACGGCTGATGATTATTTTAAAGCCGTCGTGGACCCTTCTCCACTAATGGCCAAACCCTTTAGCGGCCTGGTCGATGCGCCGATTTTGTTGCAAAACATGGGGCAACTGCTTTCAGGTCTGAGGCTGGGCAAGACGATGAAAGTTTTGGATTTCGCGGCGGGTACCTGCTGGTTCTCCCGTTACCTCCAGCAGTTGCAGTGTGATGTCATTTGCTGCGATGTTTCAACGACTGCGTTAGACATTGGAAAACGGCTTTTTGATGAGCATCCGAATATTGGTTCTGTTGGCGCTGCGCCGGTATTTTTACCTTTTGATGGGCATAAAATAGATTTGCCCGACGAATCCGTTGACAGAATTTTATGCCATGATGGTTTTCACCATATTCCTAATCAAGAAGAAGTCATCGCAGAATTTGCACGAGTATTAAAACCGGGCGGTATTGCGGGATTTAGTGAACCTGGAAGATACCATTCACAAAGTGCCCAATCTCAATATGAAATGAAGAACTACAATGTTTTGGAAAACGATGTAATTATCGAGGACATTGATGTTCTTGCCAAAAAATATGGTTTCACCGACATTCGCCTGAAAGTTCTTTCTGATATCGAAATCTCGCTCAACCAGTATAACTTGTTAAGACGCAAACCAATTCTGAGCATCCTAAGACACATATCTCCTCAACTGGCTGATAACCTTACGAGCAAAACGATTTTTTTTCTGTTTAAGGGGGCATATGTACCTGACAGCCGTTCCCATGCCTATCTTTCTCACGCGATGACAGTGACGAAAAAAGACTATTCGGCTTCTGTCAATGAGGACATTTCCATTGACGTGGAAGTGCATAACAATGGCATATCAAGGTGGTTATGTGCCAACAGGGATGACTTAGGAGCGGTGAAATTTGGAACCCACCTGTATGATATGGATGATAACCTGCTCAACATTAATCTCTCCCGTCATGAACTCAAGAATGATATCGATCCAGGGACGAAATTTAAAGAAACAATCAAGCTAAGCTTTGACGCGCCAGGTGACTACAAGGTGGCTATCGATATGGTGTCTGAACACGTGTGTTGGTTTGAGAACATGGGATCGATGCCCGTATTCATTAATGTAAAAGTAACCTGATGAACATCTGCTCCACCAGTTATGCTTGGTAAAGGTATTTCTCGACTTAATACACAAGGCGAGCGTGCGTAAAGGATTATGCCAAGCCATTTTAATATCCAAACGAAAAAAGGGTATAGGCGAAAAATTTAAAAGTGCATTTATGGTAAGACGGGGATTCGCATTTGCCTGAAATAAAATTCAGTAAACGAGAAAAAGAAATATTGGTTCAAAAAGTCAAACTCTATTTCAGAGAAGAACTGGATCAGGATATCGGTGGGTTTGATGCGGAGTTTTTAATCGACTTCTTTGCTGGTGAGCTTGGGGCATATTTCTATAACCGTGGCTTGTACGATGCTCAGGCTTTATTTGCAGGTAAAGTGGAAGAACTATCGGAATCCATTTTTGAGTTGGAAAAGCCTACTGATTTTAACAAGTCATAGTAAACTCTGCTGTCCAGCGGCTTTGCATTTGCCTCAATTTGACTCTCCATCTGGCCGCGCAATTAAGTTTGGCCTGCGCTATCGACCATCAGACAAAATGCCCTTATTGAGAATAGTTTATTAGTTTTCTGTTACTAATAAAGTTCTGTAGGTTTTAATTCTTTCTGCAAAACCTGTGGTTAAGAATGATTGGCTGCACAACAATGTAAGGACGGATTCCGAGATGAGTACATTGGCCTCGCTGAGTGATTATCACTTGCCTCAGCAAGTTTTCAAGCAGGTATTGGGTGAACGTCACGCGCTAGTCTCAAAGAGGCCAAACATTCGGCGGTAAGCCGTGTTCAACATGTTTCTCAACGCTTGGTGTTCAATAGTGTTTCTTACGTCAACCATCTTGTTAACTATGAAGTGCCCAAGTTTATAGCTGAACATGCATGTAAACGCCCTCGTTGCTCAGGATTTAGGAGTTTCTATTCCCACTTTATATAGATGGTTACCAGCTTCCGAACGAGCGGCAAATCAGTAGAACTGGCCTATTGCTGCACCTCAAGATATTGGTAGTTTTCAATCGCTATCTTTCCCATTCCGGCAACTCAGATTTTTTATCCCGCCCGACTGGAATGGCAGGCATTGAGTTTTAACGTTCTCCGATTCCAACTACCGGTTTTCTACAAAGCCGACTTTTGACTATGCCTTTTTCTAGCAGCTTCCCATTTTTCTATGAATGGCTCGCTACGGTCGGGGTCGTAGTTAAAGCTGCATCTGGCGAGGCTTCTCTTAAAACTCTTTTTTACGGCCCAATCCAGGACCTTGCTTTTCAATTGAAGATTCGCCGCTTGCTATTCGGAACAGGCCACTTAAACAGATATGTTAAAAGAATACTAACAATTTAAGATGGTATTCAGGAAATGGTGGATCTGGATTAATTCAAGGCTGGGATTATTCAAACAGGGCACTCAATCCGAATGGAATAGGGCCGACAGGGCCAAGTAGGGGTATTGCTCTCCTATGTCTTTCTTAATGGGCGATAGAAATCCATCTACCGCCGATTAACAATTGCGAATTTGGGTGCAATCAGGATTTGCGTCTCGTCCTCGCAAGCCCTACTAATCCTAATCCGATAAGTAAAAGTGAGGAAGGTTCAGGGACGACATTGGGATCGTCTGGAAAGACTTCATCTTCTGTACCTTGTACACCAACAGTAAAACCGTTCCAAAACTCGTTCGAAGTGCTATCCCAGGTTAAAGTGTCAAATGCGCCTGTAAATTGGATTACACCGTGTGGTTCAGTTCCGCCGACATTGGAGCTGTTCAGTTCATAGCGGAAGTCGCCGCCTCCCAGGTCAACAACGTTCTTGGTTACACCACCACAACCCCAATAGCCACAGGCATTACCATCTACGCCACCAACACTAAGGATGTTGAAATCTTGATTCAGGAAAGAGTAACCGTTTCCATTCAAACTCACGAAGGCAAATACCGGGTTAGCAATCGACTCTGTGAATTCAAGCAACTGGCTACCAGCTACACTCAAAGCAATGATGTCAGTTCCTGTAGGGCTGTTATCCACTACATCGCTTGTGTAGGGTGATATGCTGTCATCACGGCCTGCACCTCCATTTTGGTAATAGTCGGTACCACCTGAAGACTGGTAGAACCCGATACCATTAGTGTTGGTATAATTGACCCCCACTGTACTGCCAGAGGTGGTGATTGTCCCTTGCCCAATAAAACCGGTTCCTGGGTCTTGATCTGTACCGGTCCAGTCTGTCCAAAATATTGGGGCGGCTGCAACGCTCCCGCTACAAAGAAAGATCAGAAGACCGGCCACTGTAGTTTTTTTAAGTTTCATCATGAAACTTGCTCCTTGTTTTCATTCAAATTGGTCAAAATCCTTACAATACTGTGTGATTCCTTTCAAGGAGGACTTTAAGCAAATAGTATACCGGGCATTATTTTGTATATAAGTCTATTAAAAATAATGGTTTACATTATTTATAGATATCAAGATTGAAGACTTTGCAAAGTTTTCTGACAAGCCCGGTTTTGAGGCCAATGATGAGCCCAGGATGATAGTTGGAACTTCGGCAGAGACTTTGCTATGCCAGCTGGTGAATGCAAATTGTTTGTTTAGTTTCTTCACTTCAAACTAGAACAAGCGCTTCAGTGGTAAACCAGAAATCGGCTTCCAGCAGAACGACATTAGAGATTTCATCTCGGACTACCATAACTTGTTTTACATATTGCCTTAGGGTTTTAATTGACAACATGTCATTGAGTCGTTGATATATCTCCACGAATTGGCCTGCATTTTCAACCACGTTGAAATAACTAATCTGATACTCAAAACTAGGCCGGTTGGCTAACTTAAAGCGGAAGCCTGTTGTGTTTCCATTTCGACTGGAAACACAAAGTTGACATGAGGTTCTATTTGATTACTTACAACACCAAAAGTGTTCTTGCAATGGGGCAATGGTGATCAGCCGCTTTCAGGAACGGGTTATGCACCCATTTCCCCGACTATGCGCAGCTTTGCAAAAATGAGAAATAGGCCCTTAGCCAAGAAGGGCTGTTGAAAGTTCTTCTTTGGTTATAGATGGCTACTTAAATCTCAACTTAATGGCTATATACGGCATCCTGCCGTATGCTACACTCGTCCCACCACTGGAGGTTCGTTATGGCTGGCAAGACGGAAAGAATTGAGGCAAGGTTCCCGGCAGAGTTAAAGTTACTGGCCGAACGGGCAGCCTTGGCTAGCGGTTATACGTTGACCGATTACCTCGCACATCTTGTTCGTGACGATGCTCCCAAACGATTGAAAGCACATAGCGAAATTGTTCTCACAAACGTGCAGTTTGATCAGTTTGTCCAAGCTTGCAAAGAAGCTTCCGCTCCAAGTAAGAGGATCATGGATGCTGCTCGAAAGTTGGATAAAGAGGGTTTCTGATTGGCTTTGGAGCAAGCCTTTGTTACTGCTGAAAGAAGCCTGCATGACCTGAAAGGTTTTGATTGTGGAAAGCCATCCATGAACGAATTTCTTGCAAGGCACGCCATCAAGCATTCCAATTTAGGCTTGAGCAGAACCTTTGTGTTGGCAGAGATTTTAGGAAATACCAAAAAGCAGGTCGCGGCATATTACACATTGGCTGCATCAACGGTACACCGAGAAGAAATTCCCGTTAAAAGAAGTTTGCCGGCTTATCCGTTACCTGTCGTTATACTTGCTCGATTGGCGGTCAGCTGTCACTACCAAAGCAAAGGTCTTGGCGCAAAAACTCTGATTTACTCGCTTCGGCACGCAGTGAGCCTTAGTAAATCCGGTTTACCATCGATGGGGCTTATACTTGATGTGTTAGATGAAAATGCGCTTAAGTTCTATCAGCACTTTCAGTTGTTTGAGAGGTTTACCAATAATCCGATGCGGCTATTCGTCTCAATGAAAACACTTGAACAGATATAGTCATTTCCTCACTGCATTCCCTTCCTATTATAGATATTTCAGTATTGCGGATCTTGACTGACAAAATCTAAAAGATATGTTATAACGTAACGAAAAACGAATAATACAATGGCTCATGAAACATCGAGATTTATTTTCACTGAGTACTCAATAGTTGGATAACAAGAATTCCTTTTCGCAAAACTTGACCGAATTCTTTAACCACGGGAAGTGACTGAAATTGCTCAATCAACCAGTGACAACCAATATCGATAACAACCGTCTACGGATAGCTTCGATTTCTGACCAACCGGAAATTTTGACCGATATTTATCGGGAGGAAACGAACATTGTTGTCTGGCAACGGAACCTGCCTTCTGACTTTCAATCAGAGTTGCATCGTTTTCTTGAATCCAGCAGCAGTTTTCAAATCGCAACAGCAGTCACTCCGCAATCTGTTCTGTCTGCTCTTATCGAATCACTTGGTGAAGATCGCTTTACTGAGATGCTGAGTGAAAGCGTTTCGGAAATGGTTGATATGTTTTGTTGTTTGTTTGAACTGAAACAGGCTGGATTGAGATTGAAAAAACTGGATCATGCCATGTGCCCCCGTTTCCATGTGGATAAAGTACCTTGTCGGCTCGTCACCACCTACTGTGGTCCGGCAACCGAGTGGCTTCCCCATGGCGTCGTTGATCGCTCCAAACTAGGCGCGGGAAGCGAAGGGATTGTAGATGAGCAGTCGGGACTTTTCGCCGATATTGGCGATATCCAGCAACTTGCCACCGGCGATGTGGCCCTTTTAAAAGGAGAGAACTGGGAAGGCAACGAAAACGCGGGATTAGTCCACCGGTCACCCGGTTTAGCGGACAACAAAAAGCGTCTTCTCCTGACTTTGGACTGTCTCAACTAACTCTTTTTTAAGTGTTTTTAGTTGCATTGGCGTGCTATTAATAAGTTTCCGGCATTACTGAACGCACTCCACAAATGACTTTCGGAATAAAGGTTCTCTGTACATTTTTACTGGCAATCACCGCTACTATTACCTGTAAAGCTATCGCTCATCCACACAGTTGGATTGCCTTGTCCTCTGAATTCATTCTGGATGAACGAGGCAACTTAGTTGAAATCAGGCAACGTTGGGATTTTGATATCTTCTATTCCATGATGACGATGGCGGATATGATGAACGAGTATCGCGATCAGGAAGTAGGTTTAAAGAAACTGGCCGACCAAATGATTCGCAATCTTGAAAGTTATGGATATTTTTCGCGCTTGCATCTGGATAGTGATGAGATGCCATTAAGCAAACCTAATCACTATGTATTACAGACCAAAACGGAAGAGGGCGAACAGGTTCTTTCCCTCGAAATGCGTTTTAAGATTGCACCTCCCAGCAGTGTGGAAGGAAAGGTCATCAACTGGAGCGTATATGATCCCACTTACTATATCCACATGGCCCATAATGAGCTGAATGCGATCCGGGTAAATGGTGGTAATGCGACGGAATGCTCTAAAGCAATCGATTTCCCGGAGCCCTCGGATGAGATTATTGAATATGCAGCAAGTCTTGATCGAACGCAGAGAGATACCCAAGGTCTCGGGGACTATTTTGCCGAGCAGGTCACTATCCAATGTTTTTGAGTAAAGGATCCATGAATTCAGTGATGGCCCTATTGCGATTTCCAAGCCACAAAAAGCTGTGGAAATTAGGATTTTTAGTTCTCTTTCTTGGCTCGGCCTTAACGCTTTATCTGCAGTGGCATCAAGTCATCGTCCAAATCATCGAATGGCAGAAGCTTTTTCATGCACTTTTAGCTAAACACATTGCGGCTGTTGCACAGAATGCCTTCTTGCATGGCTGGGCGCTGGTGGCGTTGAGTTTCGGCTACGGCGTATTTCACGCCATCGGACCGGGACACGGCAAGGCGGTAATCGTGACCTACCTTGGGACCCATAAAGAAAGTATCAATAAGGGCGTTGCCATATCCATGGCCGCGGCAGTGCTCCAAGCCTTGATCGCCATATCTCTGGTCAGTGTTTTGGCGAAGATTCTGGGCTTAAAATTTTCGGAGGTGAATAGCTATGGCAGTGACATCACCACAGTAAGCTACCTGTTAGTCGGTTTACTGGGGGGGTATCTACTTCTAACCGCCTTGTATCGATTGATCAAAGTCTCAAGGAGTGTCCCGAATAGTCAACGGGACAGCACTACAGAGCATTCGCACCATCATCACTCTGATAGCTGTTGTTCCAATCACCACGTTCATCAACCCACCCGACAAGAATCCTGGATTCAAACCATGGGTGTCGTCCTTTCGATGGGCATCAGGCCCTGTGCAGGCGCTATTATCGTGTTGATTTATGCCCATTTGGTCGATGCCTATTGGTATGGGATTATTGCAAGTTTGGTGATGGGATTGGGCACCGGCCTTTCTGTGTCAGCAATTGCTCTCGGAACCCAGTTTGCGCGCAATTGGTTTGAGAGCGTTATCTCTGAAAAAGGGCAACCTTCTTCTAATTCCATGGCGCTGTTTTTACTATGCATCCGAATACTAGGTGGCATGTTGCTGGTCTTCTTGGGCTGGAGCCTTTACAGCGCGGCGCCGAGCGTTGGCGCGTCACACCCGTTGTTTTGAAGAATACTGCTACGGGCTCGATGCCCCAATAGCGGTTAATGCATGAATAATCGGTTTGCTCATCAATTTGAGGAATGTCTGTGAGCTTCAACTCGCACCGAATAGTTGGTGTTCCCACGAACCTAATCACCGGTTTTTTAGGCGTTGGGAAAACGTCGACCATTTTACATCTACTGAAGAATAAGCCCTCTGCCGAGCGCTGGGCCGTATTAGTGAACGAGTTCGGTGAAATAGGTGTCGATGGAAGTTTGTTAGTAGGCAGTGAGCCGGAGAGTCAGGGCATCTTCATCCGCGAAGTACCAGGTGGTTGCATGTGCTGTGCGGCGGGACTGCCGATGCACATTGCGCTAAATCAGTTGCTTGCCAAAGCCAAGCCTGATCGGTTGTTGATTGAACCCACCGGTCTCGGTCATCCGATAGAGGTATTGCAAACACTTTCCGCCGACCATTATCGCGAGGTCCTCAGTATTCAAAAAACGATTACCCTAGTGGATGCTCGAAAGCTAAAGGACAAAAAGTATACAACCCATCAAACCTTCAACCAACAGATAGCGATTGCCGATGTCATTGTTGGCAATAAAGAAGACCTATATCAACAATCCGACAATGAGGCGTTAGTAGCCTACGTTGAGCAGCATTGTCAGCCACAAGTGAAGGTTCACTTTAGCAATCACGGGAAAATTGATTTCTCGATTTTGCAAGGACCTACCTCGTCTCAAGTCGGTGCTGCCCACCACCATCACAGCGAAACATCAAGCCCCCTTCTCCAAGAACAGCCATTACCGGAAACCGGGTTTCTTAAAGCAGAAAATCAAGGAGAAGGTTTTTATAGCATTGGTTGGCGGTTTAGCCAAGACCATGTATTCAATCGTGGCAATCTCCTCAGTTTTTTAAGTGGCTTGGAAGTCGAACGAATGAAAGCCGTCTTTATTACCGACAAAGGTGTCTTGGGCTACAACCTCACATCCGACGCCTTGACGGAAATTGAACTGGATGAAAGCCCGGAAAGCCGTATCGAAATTATTGCCGAGCAAGTTGACAGTGAGTGGGAAGAAAAACTGAAAGGCTGTTTGATTTAGGAAGTAATTGACTGTTGATCATAAAAGTCACGAATATGGGTTGGCATTCCAGTTTCTCTTACTAAAGATTCGGTTTTGAAAGGCACGCAAAGTAAAATGTAGGTATCAGGCCTTTTCCTGACCGAATGTCTGGTTTTCTTGTTCCAAGACACGGATAAAGGTTGTGCGTTTGCTAAGCTCTTTAAGGTGCCTGGCACCGGTGTAGGTGCAAGCACTGCGAAGACCTCCCAAAATATCTTTAATGGTTTCTTCTACCGGGCCTCGATAAGGCACTTCCACGGTTTTACCTTCGCTAGCGCGGTAGTCAGCGACGCTTCCCGTATGTTTTTCCATGGCGGTTGAACTGCTCATCCCATAAAACTTCTTGTATCTTTTATTGTCTCTCTCAACCAAATCTCCACCGGATTCATCATGACCGGCCAGCATACCTCCCAGCATTACAAAGTCAGCACCTCCACCAAAAGCCTTGGCAACATCGCCAGCGGAAACGCAGCCGCCATCGGAAATTATATGGCCACCCAGACCATGGGCAGCATCCGCACATTCGATAACGGCCGAAAGCTGCGGGTAGCCGACCCCTGTTTTCACTCTGGTGGTACAAACAGAACCGGGGCCAATGCCCACTTTGACAATATCCGCCCCGGAAAGAATGAGTTCTTCAACCATTTCTCCGGTTACCACGTTACCTGCAACCAGGTTCTTATCCTGAAACTTCTCCCGGGTGCGGGAAACGAACCGCACGAAACTTTCCGAGTAACCATTGGCCACATCGATGCAAATGAATCGAATACTCGGATGCTCATTAATGATGCTTTCCAGTTTTGCCAGATCGTTGTCCGAGGAGCCAGTGCTTATCATAAAATGATTGTCTGCATCCTCACCAGACATTGCCTGCATAAATTTCCGCCACTGCGCAACGTCATAATGTTTGTGTACCGCTGTTAACAGGTTATGTTTGGCCAGTTCCCTGGCCATTTCAAAGGTTCCGACGGTGTCCATATTAGCGGCGATAATCGGCACGCCTTCCCATTCCTTACCGCTGTTACGAAATTGATACTTGCGATTAAGCGAGACTTGCGAGCGACTGCCCAATGTTGAGCGTTTCGGCCGGATTAAGACATCTTTGAAGCCCAGTTTAATATCCGTTTCTATGCGCATGCAAAAACCTTTGAAATGAGTGAGAAAGCCAGCGACTATGCCGAAGTTTACACCGGCTGAATCTAATGTGCGATCTCGTGAAAACCTGCTTGGGGCGTCCTCAAATCAGATGAGCAATGTATAAGTGACTTTGGGTAGCTAGGTAGTAGCAGATCTTGAAGATGAGGTGCCGATGCCGCTCAATGCATGCTCAGAGTAGCAAATGAACTAAGGGGTCAACGTCCATTTTTATATGTACGGGTAGATGAAATAGTCGTCGACGATAACTTTGTTCTAATGGAACTAGAGTTGATTGAGCCTGATTTAGTTATGGATATCGCCGCAGCAAAAGCCTCTGAGTGGTTTGCCGATGCAATTACGGATATTCCAGAGAATCAGTCACTAAAACGGAGAAATACAGGGGATTGAAGCAGTCAGCAGTGCAATCCCCCGGTCCGCTTCTTTAAGAAACAATTTCCACAGGGCCGTGGTTATCGCAATGGCCGTCATGTTGATGATGTAAATGGCCATCGACGAGATAGTCGATGTGGTCGCCATGAGGTATGGCTTCGTGTCCACATCCTGGCCCATGAACATGATCGGCATCATGCCCGCTACATTGGTGCCCTTGGGTACAGTTATCAGGATTATTCGCGGTTACCTGGAGGCTGTGTTCATCGACATGGTCGCCGTGAACATGGTGTAGGTGGCCGTCGTGAAGATAGTCTACGTGGTCTTCATGTTTGATAGCGGTATGACCGCAGTTCGGCCCATGCTGATGAGGGTGGTTTTCATGAATTGTGCACTTAGTCATCGCTTGTTCTCTTTCTTGATTAAACAATTCATCATTTAATGAAATGTATTCTGACCCTATTTTAACTGGGAGTCAATCGCTCATTTTTCGCATCGCCCCAAGATTTCCAGAGTCAAAATAAGTTAACGAAAATTGAAGAGTTCACATATATAATTCATTACATCAATTGATGAAATGATCCAATGATAAGCGAAGCATGTTATGAGTATTGAACGTGAAGAGCACCACGAGCACCAGGTTCAGCGCAACATTGCAAACGTGAGTGATAAGACGCTTGAAAAAGCCGCTCAGTTGTTTAAAGCACTTGCAGATCCTGAAAGATTGAAACTGCTTACCATATTGTCGGAAGGGGAAGCCTGTGTTTCAGAGCTGGCAACCAAGGAGCAGATGTCTACCGTTTCCCAACGACTAAAGATTTTAAGAATGGAAAATCTTGTTTCTAAGAAAAGACAAGGTAAGCATATTATTTATCGTCTCACCGATCATCACGTGTTTGAGTTGGTAGAGAATGCCGTGGCGCACGCGAAAGAACGCTATGAAATTCAGGACTAGTTAAGACGTTGCTGCTGTCAGCTAGGCCGTTTATTTACTCGCTAACTCGGCCTTCGACTGCTCGAACCATTGTATTGTTCGAATGCGTTGCTGATCGCCATAAAGCTGGACAAAACGTTGAGTGGTATGTTCCTTCGGGTCATTGAGCGCCTTGATACGTTTATCCACAAATTCAGGAGTCAACGGCTGGCGGCATATTACCGTGATACAGTGATGCCATTGCTCATAAGTTTCTGGAATTAGTGGTGAAGTCATTTCTTACTTTGGCCTCCGTGATTATAGATTTCATTCGCAACCAAGATTTTTTAGCTTTCACAGCATTCTGTTGTTGCTCCCATAGCCGCTGGCGACTCCGTGACCAATAGGTCATTTGCTTGGTGGCAAGAGTCTTTTTTACTGATTCTTTGTTCATCCAGGCAAACATGAGTACTTCTTTGCTTGTGGCATCTTGGGTGATCACGGGAATTAGCCCTTGCTCGTTAAACGCCAGCTGTGCAATAACTTCCTCAAGTTCTATAGGGAGGGTTGGGTCGTAATGTTCAAGCTCAAGAAAATAACTACGTTTCATTTGATTCCCTTGACCCAGCAGATAAGACGCCAACACTACGCCATACCATATTTCCGACCAGGAAAAACAAAGCGGCGATGCAAACGATGGTCGGGCCGGTAGGGGTATCAAAAACAAATGCGGCCTTGAGTCCGGACACACTCGCAATGCAGCCGATAACGGCGGCGGTAATAGCCATCGCTTCAGGTGTGCGGCTGAAGGGTCTCGCGGTTGCTGCCGGGACAATCAGCATGGCGGCGATCAACAAGACGCCAACAACCTTTATAGCTACAGCGACCACAATCGCCAGGGCGATCGTTAGAATCATTTGTTCTCGTTTTGGGTTAAATCCGTTGGCAAGCGCAAGATCCGGGTTGAGTGTGGAAAGCAGCAAGCCTGGCCAGCGGACGGTCATCAGGGTAATGACCACAGTTGCACCGCCCCAAATGACCATCAGATCCGTTTTACCGACAGCCAGAATGTCGCCAAAAAGATAGGACATCAGATCGATTCTGACACCGGATAAAAAGGATACGGCAACCAGACCGATTGCTAGGGATGTATGGGCCATGACACCCAAAAGCGTATCCATGGCGAACCCCCGCCCGCTAAGTGCTGTCACGGCTACTGCCATGGCTAATGCAGCTATTAAGACGCCCGTAAAAATAGGCATCGAAAGCGTTAAAGATAAAGCGACACCCAAAACCGCAGCGTGTGCGGTTGCATCCCCAAAATACGCCATCCGTCGCCAGACGATAAAACATCCCAAAGGCGCTGCAGCAAGCGCCACACCTATGCTGGCCAACGTGGCGCGTACTAAAAAATCGTCAAGCACGGTGGGTAGCTCCGTTATGGCTATAGCGATGGTGACCATGGTGAAGATAGATGGCAGATTCGTTATCGCCATCCAGACCGAACAGCGACAGGTATTCGGGAGAATTGCTGACGGTTTCCGGCTTGCCTTCGCAGCAAATATGACCGTTGAGGCAGATGACACGGTCGGTCTTACGCATCACTACATGAAGTTCGTGACTTATCATGACAATGGCGCAGCCTATTTCGTCTCTCACCATAGAAATTTGATGGTAGAAATCTGCCGACCCACGATGATCCAATCCTTGCGTTGGTTCATCCAGCAGCAAAAGTTGGGGGTGGCCCAATAGCGCTTTGGCTAACAACAGTCGTTGGAACTGCCCGCCGGATAACGACATGATTTGTTGCTTTTCAAGGCCGGGAATACCGGCTTGAGAAAGTGCTGTATCGATTTCAACCCTTGACCCACGTTTAGGCAGGCGCATGAAACGGCCAACCGTCATGGGCAGGGTTTCGTCGACGTGAAGGGTTTGCGGCACATACCCCAGCGTCAGCCCTCGTGCTTTGATCAGTTGTCCTGCGCTGGGTGCGACAGCACCGATCATGGCCCGCAATAAGGTTGTTTTACCGGAACCGTTGGGACCAATGATGGTTACGATTTCTCCCGGCTCAACCGTCAATGAAATGTCTCGGAGAATGCTGCGCTTTCCTAGATGTACCGATAATGAATTACAGCTAATCAGCATCGAATGGTTTCCAAGTTCTCAGGTAAATACACAGGTAAAGAGTCATTGATTGAATCAATATTTTAAAATAGGATATGTTACATCATAACAGTTTTATTGCCCATACCACTACGCCTCGATGCCAGCTTGCAACTTGGCACAAAGGAGCTTCTCATGCGTAAAGTTCTTGCAGTCAGTACACTGCTATTGTTTAGTTTTTCTTTTTGGGCATCTGCTACTGCCAAAGTTGTCGCGGATATAGCCCCACTGCATTCCCTTGTTTCTCAGGTCATGGATGGCGTCGGAACGCCGAAACTTCTTATTCAATCCGGCGCGTCTCCGCATAGTTATTCAATGCGGCCTTCAGAAGCTAGAGCGTTGTCAGAGGCACAGCTTGTTTTTTGGATCAGTGAAGGACTGACGCCCTGGCTCGAAAAGTCCCTCGATAATATCGCCGGTTCTGCGACCAAAGTTGAAATGCTGGGGCTCGCGGGTACAACCCGATACGACTATCGCGAAGGTGCGACATTTGAAGGCCATGATCATCATGACGGCCATTCCGATCATGATGACCATGATAAACCTGCGGACCAGGACGATCATGACCATCACCACGACCATGATAAGCATGACGACCATAACAAACAGGCAGGCCATGACGATCACGAGCACCACGATGATCATGATAAACATGCAGGCCATGACGATCACGGCCATCACCATGACCATGAAGGACATGACCCCCATGCCTGGTTAGATCCGGTGAATGCCAAAGTATGGGTAGAGCATATTGCGAAAGCGCTGTCAGCAGTAGACCCGGGCAATGCCTCTGTTTACAAACAAAACGCGGCTAAAACCATTGCAAAACTCGACAAACTGATTGGCTCCATCGAACAGCAGGCGAAGAAGCTAGAGGGAATCAGGTTCATTGTATTTCACGACGCCTACCAATATTTTGAACGTCGGTTCGGGTTGGCTGCATCGGGGTCAATTTCATTGGGCGATGCATCCGATCCTAGCCCGGCACGCATTGCAGAAATCAGAAATACCGTCGCCAAGCTTGGTGTTACTTGCGTATTCTCAGAACCACAATATAACTCCGATCTCGTCCGTGCGGTCTTTGAGAAGTCCTCCGTTAGCACCATTGGTGTCATGGATCCCCTAGGTTCAGCAATCAAAACCGGGCAGGGCCATTACGCCGCGTTGCTGAATGCAATGATTGCCAGCCTAAACCAATGTAAAAAGTGAGTGGGTTCAGCCCAAAAGTCACCAAACGGCTTTTGGGTGATTAGCCGGCTACCTTTGGAACTGGTAGCAAATGAGATGTTGCAACATATCGAGAGATAGTCATTCAACCCTATGAGCAATAGAGCAGGAATAGAAAACCATGAATCATCCTAAACAACCTCAATTTCCAATAAAAAAATCAGTCTTTGTCGGAACCACTCTACTAATAGCTTCACTACTCGGTGCTTGTGGTGGCAGTAGTTCGAATGATGATGACGAACATACCGATATTCACATTGAATCTGATGGAAGACTGGCAGTTTATGATTCTGATGCCATGGTCATGAAAGTGCTGGATCTGGATGATGGATCGGAACTTGAAAGCTTTGCGATCAGCGGCTCCACACCAAGGCTCTACCCGGTGCCGGGAAATCGCTACACTGCCGTGGTGCAGCGTGATGATAATAAGGTGTCATTTATAGACGGTGGTTTATATACCGAGGATCACGGTGACCATTTGCATGACTATGCCCAAGCGCCGAGCATGCTCGATTTTACCTTAAGCGGCGTCAAGCCGACGCATTTTGAAACCGGTGAATCCAGCGCGGTTTTATTTAACGATGGCGATGATGCGAATGTTTCCAGTGTTACCGTTCTTACGGCTTCCGGGGTTGGTGCCGGAGAAACGGAAATTGAGCTCAATCGTGAAAACAACATGCACGGTGTGGCAAAGCTAATCGATGGGCAGTTGTTCGTGACCTACCGGGATGCCGGCATTACCGATACCACCCTGCCGGCCGAGGTTGAGCGCTATTCAGTTTCTGACGGTCTCGCGACATTTGAAGAACGCTACGATGCGCAATGCCCGAGATTGCATGGCGCGGGTTACAACCATGAAGTGTTGGTTTTCGGATGTTCCGACGGGATTCTCGCCATCGACCTTCACGATGGCGACTATGTGGCCACAAAACTCGGCAACCCGGAATCAATGAGTGAAGACAGCCGTATTGGCACGGTCTACGGGCATCACGATGTTGAAGCGCTGGTGACCAGAGCCGGTTCGCAATTGTTTGCCACGGTAGTTGAAGAGGGTGAGGTGAGCTATCAGGAACTGATGCTTGGTGACGGCGTCACTAGTCTGGCCCGGAATTTTACGCCAAGTGGCGAGTTCTTCTGGGTCCTCGGGGATGATGAAATGCTGTATCTCTGGGATACCGAGGGTAGTTGGGACAGCCCAAATGCGGTAAGCGTATCAAGTTCCGACCTTGGATCCGTATACGTTGCTGCCTCAACGGCAAGCCACATGCTCTACGTCCTGGATGTCGATAACCAACGTATTTTAGAAGTGGATTATGAAGAAGGTGCGGTCGGACGTACTTTTTCGCTCGATTTTGCGGCGTCCGGACTGAGTTGGATGGGCTTGGCTGATCACGACCATGAAGACCATGACCATGAGTAAACAGTATCCGGGCGATAAGAATCCACTAATCGAGGCGAGTCACAGTTTGAGTTGGGTTGTTGGCCTGATGGCTTCGCTGTTGTTAAGCAGCGCCAGCCTGCATGCCAAAGAGTTGAACCCGGATATCAGTGTGGTGCTCGATGGGTTGTATGTTCAGGAGTCAATGGCGTTGGGTCATGGAGGGCCGGGCTTTGTGCCCGGCCACAACGAGCTTTCGCTGGGCGCACCGATTGATGATCTGTTCATCGGTCGGTTAACCACGGTTTTCGATAGTCATGATGGGGAAACGGAGCTGGCTCTGGAAGAAGCTTTTCTTCGTACGACGGGTCTCGGGTATGGTTTGAAAGTGAAAGCGGGCCGCTTTCTTTCCAACATTGGCTACCTCAATAGCCGACATACCCATGACGACAGTTTTTCCACACGGCCAGCCGTTTACCGGGCACTGCTCGGCAGCCATTATTATGATGACGGGGTCCAGCTGGGAGTGACATTACCCACCGACTTCTACTGGCAGGTTAGCGCAGAAGCCTTACAGGGCGATCAGGTATCGGATACGGACGATGGAGTTGGCTTGTATACCCTGAGTACCAAAGTCGGCGGCGATCTCTCGATCTCACAAAGCTGGCAGGCGGGACTGTCTTACATGAAGAACCGTTCTCCTGCCGTGGAGGAAGAGGAAGGTGAGGGGCATGACCACGACCATGATCATGATCATGCTGGCCACAGCCATGGATTGAACTACTACGGCGGCAATATGTCTGTGTTCGATCTGGTCTGGAAATGGGCGCCACGGGGGAATAACCGGCAACAGCAGATCGAACTCAGTGCCGAATACTTCTATGTCGATGACCTAAACGAGTATGCCGACGATGATGATTTTCATGAAGGCTGGTACGCCTCGGCTGTCTGGCAGTTTGCGCCTCAATGGTCCGCCGGTGTGCGTTACGGTGAAGTCGACCTGCGCCAGCCCCATGGAGATCACTTCCATAGTCAATCCTTGCAGGAAACAGACATAATGGTCTCATACTCGCATTCGCACTTTTCCACGATTCGACTGCAGTATACCCACCAGTCGGGAGATGGCTTTGACGATATCAACAACGGCATTTTTGTCCAGTATGTCATGAGTCTGGGGGAGCACGGCGCCCATGAGTTCTAGGATTCTCGTTATCGCATTGCTGGCCTGTTCTTTTGGAGCGCGGGCAGATTTTAGGGTATTTGCCTGCGAGCCGGAATGGGCGGACTTGGTTCGCGCCCTGGTTCCCGAGGCAAACATCACCGTGGCAACCAACGCCTGGCAGGACCCCCATTATATTGAAGCCCGGCCCAGCTTGATTGCCGCCATGCGCAACAGCGACTTGGCGGTCTGTACCGGGGCGTCGCTGGAGGCAGGCTGGCTTCCGGCATTGATTCAGCGAGCGGCCAATAGCCGAATCGCCGAAAACCGGGAAGGGTTGTTTTATGCTGCTTCCTATACGCACCTGCATCAACCCCATGACCACGTTGATCGCAGTATGGGAGATGTGCATCCGGAGGGAAACCCGCATTTCCATCTGAATCCGCATGCCGTCCCGGAGGTGATGGATGGTCTTGTAAAGCGTTTGCCCCAGGTTGCTCCCGCAGAGGAGATCAAGGTTATGCGAGCGCTGCACCTGCGATGGAAGATGCGCTGGGAGCAATCACAAGAACATTGGGAAACGCTGATGCCCGATCTAAGGGGAATGAAAGTCGTCGTGCAGCATAGTAGCTTCGACTATCTCTTGCGTTATGCCGGGATCGAAGCCGTACTCGATTTGGAACCCAAACCCGGATTACCGCCTACGCCGTCGCATCTCAACCGGGTGTTGAACGATCCGCGTTTAGCCGATGCGAGTGTTATTGTGATCAGTCCTTACCAGGACCCCAAGCCGGCTCAATGGCTCGCCGAAAGAGCCGGGCTCCCGGTGCTGGTTTTGCCAACGACGCTTACGGAAGAGGAGGAGACGGATACTTTACCGGAACTGATTACCTACATTCTGACCAGTCTCTCAAACTTCAATCCGAAGCAGAACGCGGTTTCAGCTGTCAATGGGCACTGAATGGTTCTGGATTTGGACGCCCGTGTGCGCCAGCATTTTATTGTCGTTAATGCTGGTGCCTTTGGGTGACCGTGTCCTTCAGCGCAGCGTGGTGTTTGCGGATATCGCCATCGCCCAGTGGGCGGCGCTGGGAGTTTTGGTTGGCGCCCAATTTGCCTGGAGCCGAGAATGGGGCGGTCAAGTCGCCGGTTTCTCTCTTAGTGGACTTGTCTTGGCGTTGCTAGCGTCGGGAATTGTCTATCTTATTCTTCAGGGTCGCGCTACTCATCGGGAGGCGATGATTGGAACACTTTATGTGGTTGGCGCCAGTCTGGCTACCTTAAGCGTCAGTCATGATCCACACGGCGCACAGGCACTGGCTGCTACATTGAACGGAGATCTGTTGTGGTCTCTGCCTTCCCAGCTCTATGTATTAGCCCCCGTTGCGATGTTAGTTATAGGATGGCAAAAGCTCAGCGTTAAGTGGCAACAATGGTTATTCTTACCCTTGTTTGCCTTGGCCGTTACGGTTGCCGTGGAAGTTGCGGGCGTTTATGTGGTCTTTGCGACGTTGATAACCACGCCTTTGCTCTTATGTCGAATCGGTGGCAGGGGGATACTCTCCGCCATTGTTGCCTGTATAACGGGACATGTTACCGGTTTGGTATTGGCGGCATGGCTTGATTTACCTGTAGGCCCCACGGTGGTTTTGAGCAACTTGATTGTTGGGACTTTGGCTCTTTTACTGTTCTGGCAGATAAAGCTAAGTGGAAATGTTAGAACATAAAAACAAAACATAGCATTCAGAAGATAGTTTTTGCAGAGCTAAGCTTTTTTGTAGATAAAAGTTAACGCCACGCAAAGATCTTCATAAATAGCTTCGACCTTAAGTTCAGATCCAATGTTCCCAAGCCTACGAACAGGAACACTAATAGGTACTTAGTGGTGGGTCAAAATCTGCTTTGGCTAAATGAATAAAGCAAAAAGCAAATTGGATTTTTTTATAGAGCATCTAAGGCTTGCGGTAGTACACGCCGAAAGGCATGAAAGGTTTTTTCGATGACTTCTCTGTCTACATCCTTGGTGATAAAAACCAGGCGCGAGCGGCGGTCTTCACTCGGCCATGCAGGTAAAGTAACGGGCTGATGGAAAATGTGCTTTACTCCATGTAAAACCAATGGGGTGGGACTGCTGTCTATGTTAAGTATCCCTTTCACACGGAGAATATTGTTTCCCACAAAACTCATCAATACTTCTAGCCAAGCGGTAAGTGTTTGATCAGGGATTGGGTCCTCAACAGCAAAACAGAAAGCGCGAATATGATCGTCATGACGGTTCACGTCCTGATGATTGTGCTCGTGATCTTCATCGTGCTTATCGTGGAAATGCGCATGAGTGCAACTCAAAGACTCAGCGTAAGCTTCTTCCCTAAGCCAGCGTTCGACATCCGGGGTTTTACCTTTAGCAGAAAAGAGTCCTAGATTCAGAATTCGCTCGGGTAGTATCACCCCATTGCTCACCTCCCAAGCCTGGGCGGCTGGGTTGATACGGTCAAGCCGATTTAGCAAAACACTTCGCTGATTACTGGTCGCAAGGTCTGACTTGGTCAGCAGCAGAGTGTCCGCAACGGCCGCTTGTTTGATGGCCTCCGTATGTTGTGTGAGAGTGCTATCGCCCGTTGCCAGGTCTATAGTCGTTGAGATGCCATCGAGCCGATAAACTGAAGCAATCTCAGGGTGCGTTATCAGTGTGTGGACAATCGGCAAGGGATCTGCCAATCCTGTGGTTTCTATGATGACCCGACTAAACGGACGTTGTTCTGTTTTTGAAAATCGAAAGGTAATGTCACGGAGAGTTTTAATCAAATCGCCACGAACAGTGCAACAAAGGCAACCGTTGCTCATCTCCATGACGAGGTTTTCGGTGCTGTGGGCTACTATTAGGTGGTCTAGCGCTATCTCGCCAAATTCGTTGATAATGACCAAGGCATCGGACAGTTCGGGTTGTTGTACCAGATGATTGAGTACAGTGGTCTTTCCGCTGCCAAGAAATCCGGTCAGTAAAGTGACTGGGATTTTATTGGGTATCATGAAATGATGACTCCTCTTTTACTTGCTACTGTTTGTAAGCAACTAAGGGGCGCTAGAGCAGCTTGATCCGATGGTGCATTCAAGGCTTCAGCATTCGATTCTAAGCATAGAACTGCTTGGATTTACTATTGTCAATCTTCAGTTTGAACAAGCATGCTAATCAAAGTCATTCTATTGCCATGAGTCCAAAAAAGATATGATGTATCATAACTAAAAATCACATTTCCGCGAACATAATATCTATTCTGTTTTGTGATTTGAGTAGTTGCGTTGCTGGCAAGGCAGAGGTAAAAAACCGCTATCTTTAGGGAACTGATACGCCAAGCTTTGATAATGTACTGGCTGTCCACATAAGTGGTATACCAATGATCGACGTATAATCGTCACAGTCAATCGCTTCAAAAAGACCGATTCCACCGGCCTCTATTCGGTAAGAACCGCAACACTGAAGTGGTTCATCGACGTCAATGTACCTTTTAATTTGCTCATCAGATAACTGGCGCATTTTCATTTTAGCTATACAGGTATGCATATGCTCCTGCTCATCAGTAACGATCGCCAAAGAGGTAATCAGGCTATGCTCATTACCAGACAAAGCCTTTAGCTGTCCGAATGCTTTTTCTTTCATTTTAGGCTTTCTCAATGATCGTTGTCTTTGAGAACGATGTTAATTTTCTCCATAAAGCTGAAACCGATATTCTGGTCATAGTAAGCGGCTTCGTTGATAAAAGCCCCATAAACCGTTGACTCCCCTTGATAAGCAATCGTTTCTCCTGCCATCGTGATGAACAAAGGATCTCCAGGTTCAATGGCGTGGTAATCTTTATCTTGCAGATTAGGATGAATCATTGCAGTAATCTCGCCGTTTTCGTTTTGAGGCAATGGCACTTTTTTGATAAATTGAAAACCAACCATTTGGTTTGGCAAAGAAATTGACTGTCCCATGTTCCTAGACTCGAGATAATCCAACCCATGCATCACGGCTGCATGGGTGTCAGAATACACCTGATAGTTCAGCAATCCTTGAGCGATTGGCCCTACTTCAATCAGAAAGCCATTCAAACGTCCCATTGAAGTAAGGAAGTTATCCTCTAACCGCTCAGCGGGATTGAAAAACAGCGTCGCGTGAGGCATTTTCTGCTTAACATAAAATGCCATGCCAACAACAAGCGGGTCACTTGAGTTAAAGATCAAAGACATCCCCATATTTGCCGTGGTGGTATGCATGTCAATGATGAAATCTACCCTTGGATTTTCTTTGGGACCCAGCAATTCGTTAAGCGACTTTGCACGTAACTGTTCAACGCCTTTTAGCTTCGAATCTTTAAGATCCTTTAAACTAAACTGGCGATTGAGATCTTGGTCGATATAGCGTCTTATTGACTGATTTGCCTTTGGATTGGTCAAATGCAATTCAGTAGAAAAGCTATCTCGCTTGACTTCATCCGCGTGGGAAAGCCAATGCTTTACAAGGTGCGCACCAGTTAATTCATTTCCATGTGTTCCGCCAGTGATGGCGACAGTGTTGATTGACTGTTTCATAATATAATTATGTTCTTTTCATCGGTTAACTGCTGCATTTGTTACCGCATTGGCCTATGAAGTTGAGCGCTAAAATTAATTACTTGCCGAATCTGTATCCCAGACAATAAGTTCAATAGGCGTTGGGTTATAACCATTGCAAGGATTGTTAAGTTGTGGGCAGTTAGAAATCAAAATTGTAATATCCATTTCTGCCTTTAATTCAACATATTTGCCTGCACCGGAAATACCATCCTCAAAAGTTAGGCCCCCTTCAGAGGTAATCGGTACGTTCATAAAAAAGTTGACGTTGTGAGTAATATCACGCTTGGTAAGCCCGAACTCGGGATACTTGTTAACGGCTAGCATCCAGCTATCACGACATGCATGCATAGTACGTTTTTCCAAGTCGTAGCGAACTGTATTACTTTCTGTGGCGCAAGCCCCTCCAAGCGTGTCGTGGCGACCACATGTGTCGGCCACAATTTCTAGCATCAGGTTGTTTTCGTTTGTACGTAACTTGCTGCCTGTGGTGAGATAAACGTTACCCTGCTCACGGATGGTATCCGTCGCACTATAACGTTCCAGAGGATAATTGGCATTATAGAACAAGATGTCGGCAGCTTGATTACCTTCAATATCCAAGATTCTGAAGGTTTGGCCTTTCCTTACTTTTCCGATCCAATAGTCACCGGAATCAACAATATCACGCGTGACAGCTTCCTCTGGATTCAAATTAGATTCTTTCAACATATCTTCTTCTCCTCGGAGGTTAAAGGCCGATGTGGTAAAGGGCATTATTTTTAAAGCCGCGTTCGTTTTCAGGACGGAAGTTTTTGCAGTGGTCATCCTCGTTGACTGGCTGGGCAACACCCAATTCGATTTGAACTCTAGTGAGTGGGTATTCGGCTGATTTGTCCAACGGATGGGGGCAGGTATGCAACAGCACCAGCGTATCCATTTCGAAGCGCAATAGAACAGAATTGCCTGCTTTGCTATGGTCATTAACCAACTGCATAGTACCTTCTTCAGATATCTGGATTTTACTGAACCAGTTCAGGTTGGCTGCCATATCAGCAGCGTTCAGACCATACTTCCCCAACTCAACCAGGAAAGAGTCATGACCGTTTTGCTTCCACTTGTTGCGATCTTTCTGATAATCACGTTTACCCCATTGCGCTTCAATATGCTCTGCACGCGAATTACCTGCGATGGTTTCATGCCAACCCAAATCGTCTTCCACAATGGATGCAAAGATTCGACCCATGTCGGAATACAAACAGTTGCCTTTGGTCAGTTTAAAGGTGTGTTGGCACTTCAATGTGTCAGGCGCGTTGTAACGTTCTAAGAGGTTTTCCGGGTTGTAAAACAACATTCCAACATTGGCACCACCCGTTAAATCAGTTATGCGCATCAGCGTGCCACGTCTTGCGCGTAATGACCAATGAGAGCCAGATCTCAGTTCGGTTTTATAGTCAATGGAACGAATATATTCGTTCATAGTAGACTCCAATTAATACATGTTTTCGAATATGCTCAAACCAAAACACAAGGTGCTTCATGCCTTAGAACTAGGAGGAAGGGAGTCTTTGGAATAACCTTAAGGCCCTTCAGCTTTAATAGACAATACACGGTGCATCTCTGGTTTTCACCAATGATCTCCCGGGCTTTTATCCCGCCGTGTAACCTATGTCTTTCACTGAAAGGTGGAGGTCGAATGCTCTCGGTCCAGGCATCAATCAGACTTGATCGGAACCCTAGCTTTCTGTTTGTAGCGGAAGTATTGCAAGTAGATTGTGCAACGTCAAGCCACCTTGTACCTCTCTAATAGTCCCTTGTTGTTAACACTCTAAAGTGACGCTGTCCAGGAACGAATTGCCAAGTTCTAGCAGTCTAAATATGACATAAGGTCGTCTAAGACCTCATTACTAGTTCCTAGTGAACCGAGTATCCATTTATAGATCAGCAAAACGTATTCCAAGGCTACCATCAAAAAACTATGGTTATCTCCGGTAAGCTGGAAGCGTCTGGATACGGGGATCATGGATCGCACGCCCAATGGCGGTGCCATAGAGCATTCGAAAACGACCGTCCTTGAGTCCGAGCAGGTCATGGACACCTTGATCAAAAAAACAGCCTATGCCTGTTGCAGATAACCCCAGCGCTTCCGCTTCAAGATATAGCAGCTGCCCCACAGCACCCGCTTCCCAATGCAGATATCGCCAAGCCGGGGCGCCTAAGCGTGTAAGCTCATCGTCGAAGGAAGCGATCATAGAAGTGACCAGAGCTCCATCTGCGGCAATGTCCTGATGACAGTGCAGCGCGCGGCCAAGCTGTTGAAAATCTCCGGTCATCAAGCGATATAGCGGCAAGTTATCAGGGCATCCGGGAAGCCTCTCCCACTGTTCCGCACGTGAAATCTCCGCGCGCAGGGCCGGCTCATGGGCTCGGTTGCGGACGAGTACTGCCAGGCCGGGTTCCAATCCTTCAACGCGATGCAGATATACTATCGGGTGCACGCAAGGTTGGTGCGGAAAAGCCGTCCATAGCGTAGGTGTGAGTTCAGGTACGAGTGTGTCCAGCATACGATACAATTGTTCACGGCTCATTCCACTACTACCGTCGAAATCCACCGCGCTGCGTCGTTGGCGCACCAGCATGCGTGCTGAGACCGGCGATTCCAGCGGATCGGCCAAGTCTCCCACTCGCTCAATTTCGAGATCCCCATGAGGCAACCCGCTATCACGCGTCGCCTTCTCCACTTCCGCGATTACTGGCCAAGCCTGATGCTCTAACGAAAGGGTGTTGGGTTGACCAACTGCAGGTGGACAAAGATCGGCCAGAAGCTGTTCAGAAAGCTTGACACACACCGGCCCTTCTTCGGAAGTGGGGAGCGGCTCAATAACCAGCAACACATCCGCGTGCTCAGCTTCGGGCCCGCTACTAGAGTCGAGCGCAAGCAGTTGATTTAATTGGGTTGCTGTCATCCCTTCCATGCGGCGTACTCGCCAGCCCAGCATGCGGGCAGCGCAGGCAATCGCTTGCGTTGCGTGCCCGACATCGTGCATACAGTAACGAAACGCGCGCTCGCCGTATTTCCACGACTCGCGCCATGCGATACTCGATAAACCCAGCACAAACGCACTGCTTGGCAGTTGACAGCAGAAGTTCGCAAAAAGCTCCGGGTCCAACAAACGCAATACTTCCATTGCATGATCGCTCGGCGCGTAATGGAGCAAGGCCGGCTTGGGCGTCAACCCGGTTATTGGGTCGACGAGCAGATAAGCTTCTGTGGGGTGCAGATTGCCGCTTGAAGGATTGCAGCGCAGCGCCCAGGCGGACAGCCCTGATTTTTTCCATGCCGAGATCGCCAGCGAGTCGAACAACAGTTGGGATATGGTATTGATATCAAGTGGCGCGGGAGGGATGGTCGCATTTGATCGTGTCGTTGCCCAAGAGGGTTCGGTATTGCTTAATGGTTCACACAGCGGGAGCTGGATACGCTCAGCGCCTTTACAACTGCCAAATGGATCTGGTTGCGTCTCCCAGTCGAGATAACCGAGCGAGGCTGCAAAGCGGTTAGGCAAACGATGCTCGGTGCGCTGGTGATAGCTAATAGCAGTTTTAATTTTCGATGAGCAATTGCTCATGGATTTTCACCATCGCAACAAGAAGTTGTAAAAAATCATGGCGTTGTTCCTCTGAACCGTATTTTGTTTTCTAACTACACTTTATGCAACGACTGAAGTTTCGCTTGTCGAGAAACGCTGGCGAGCATTGAGCAAGAGTCGCCGTAATGCGGTCAGATGGGGAAATTCGACTAGCATTCCGATCACTAGTGCAGCATATATCAACGGTTGGTTGGGTAGCACTGCCATCGTGACTGCCAGCATCATAGGCGCGTTACGTGCCGCGATCGTCATGCTTAATAGTGCATGCTCAGGGTAGCGGAGTCGGAACAGCCGGCTTAGGCCCTCGCCAAGCAGGAAAGTGAGTAAAAAAAAGGTGAACACTGCAACCAGTACCCAAGCAAAAACGGTATGGTGTTGCAGAATTGTTGCAATGTTCCCTGCAAATATTTGCAGAACCAACAAGGATGTCACCCAGGGTGTGGCGTGATCCGCTATTTCCAATATACGCTCAAACCAGTTGGGCTTAAGTAGCTGACGCAACAAATTATGCACTATCAAGGCTAATAGAAATGGGAGCAGAAACCACTGTAGCAAGGAGCTGGCGACAGTACCGGCTTCCACTTGCACTGTATTCTGTGTAAACCAGTGAAGAAATAGCGGATAAAGTAATAACTGCACCATCATATTGACCGGAATAAGCATAGTCCCCAATGCTACATTCCCCCCGGAAAGGCGCGTAAAACTTAAAAACCAGTCCGTACAGGGCGACATGAAATAGATGACGAGTCCTATGACAAAAAGAGGATGTGCCGATAGGAATAATGAAGCGATGCCATAACCAATAAGTGGCACTATGACGAAGTTGGCAAATAGCGCTATAACCAGAAAACGGAGGCTTCTCATTGCCTGAAAAAGGGCATTAAAGCGAATGCCAAAAAAAAGCAGACCGACCAGTGCAAGTAAGGTGTGGTCAACTTGATCACCCAACCATTCACCGGTGAACGAGGCAAAATGACCGATTAATGCGCCAACGACTATAGCGATGATTAATATCAAGGAAGTCACCGTCATTCCCGGTAAGCTTTCAGTTGTTGATGTACTCAGCATTCGCAACCCTCACAGCATTCGCTATTACCAAACGGACCCCAGGCACCATGCTTTGAACTTTCGAGCCACTCAACATCCAACTGCAAACGTTGAGTGATTTGGAGAGCAATAAGCGCAAAACGCTGCCGGAACTTATAGATAAAACAGTAAATACGATTATCGTGACGCACCTGAGGTCCAACGAGAAAAAGCCCAGGCGTATTGGTAGATTCGTCAACATCGCTAAGAACAATGTGATCCTCATTGTTCCATTCCCAAAGGTCTCTAATCTGGCGTGCGCCGCCACCTTTGACAAAGCCTGTGCCTAAAATAGGCATCTGCGATACGTCCCAGTACCGGCCGTCCGCGGTGTGAACCCGATAAACATTATCATTCTCGCGAGTGACCTCCACTACGTTAGCGTCAAAGACGATTTCCAGTAGGTCATTGGATTCAATCTCTCGGAGTCTCTCTCGTGTGAAGGGCGAAAGTATTTGGCTTGGGTCCTGAATATCCGGCATGTCCCAAGTGGGCTTGCGCACTAGCAAACGTACTTTGTAACCCAACTTGACCAAATTTATGGCAGAATCCAAACCACTTTCGTACCCGCCTATGACAATAAAAGGGCCGTTTTCCAGGACCTGCCAATCTTCAATATGTGCGTAGTGGCGACACCAATGAGCGCCGGGGAACGGATGTAAGTCGGGAAATTGATACTCCCCGCAAGCCCAGATGAGAAACTGTGTAAATAGCTCACCCAGCTCTGTAACTAAATGAAAACCGCCCTCTGGATCAGGATTAACCTCCAAAACCTTGCAACCGCAAACAATTGGTAAGTGGGCCGACTCCGCGACGAAGTTTAGGTAGTTTGCATATTGCTGACCGCTTAAATGTTCGGCACCGGCAAAGTTAGCGGGCGATGTTGTGGCATCGACGGCATTTAAGTCAGCTAGACCGAACGGGCTGCTGTTAAAGGAGGGCGTAATAAGGCGTGTCTGTGCGGGCCAACGTCGAAAAGATTCCCCGATACGGTCTCTTTCCAATATTCCGAACTCAAGGCCTGGCACTTTACCTAACTCTATCGCCATCCCTATACCCGCTGGACCTGCGCCGACGATAACGACATCAAGAAACTGCATATAAAATACTCAGAAAGTGCTCTTAACCATTTGCTTTATAATCCCTTGTTAAGGTTTGACTTGTCCCTGCAATCCTCGCATATGCAGCTCATTTCAAGTTGTAGATTGGACAGATTAAAGCCTACTTCGTTAGCGTTCTTCTTTAGTTCTTCCATGATTGATCCACTTATGCTGATTTCTTTAACTTTTTGGCACTGGCCGCAGATTACAAACTGTGTTTCATTATGATGTTGTTCGCAATTGATGTGGTCGCAGGCAACATACTTGTTGGCTATCTCCAGACGATGAACTAAGTGCTCAGACATTAAGAACTCTAAAATTCGATATACTGACATGGCGGGCAATCTATCGCCTAAGTCAGTCTTATACGCTTCAACCAACTCGTAGGCAGAAAGCGCTTTGCCAGATTTAAGTAACAGCGATAGCACTTGCTTTCTTTTTTCTGTTAAGCGTGAGCCTTTTTCTTTACAGCGCTGTTCTGCGCGGTCGATAACTCGTCTGACGCTATCCATTCTATAACTCGAAAAAAATGCACTTTTATTGGAACTTAAGATTTCCCGGCCTCAGCTATTTTCGTTATCTACTAAACCGAACTTTTTGCCCAGGCAGCTGGTAAATCAATGTCGACTGTTGTTGTAGGATCTGCAGAGATCAAGCGCTTTGCTCCCATGCAGGAAATGGATCTTGCAGAGTCGTCCAGTACGCTCTGCCCCGATTCACTTCTTCTTCGTTTAAAAGGCACTTATCGAGCGCTTGAGCGATACTGTCTTTATCCAAGCCCTGGCCAATAAAAACGAGCTCCTGGCGCATATCTCCAAAGGGTTCTACCCATAGCTTTTCAATGGAGGCAAGGTAGTCTTTGTCTTGCGGCCAATTTTTCTTGGGCACGGCTTTCCAGAAAATCCCTGCGAAACCGTAACGAGCTATGCCTCCAGCCTGGCTCCATTGACCTGCAAACTCAGGACGGGAAGCTAGCCAAAAATAGCCTTTGGAACGAATCAGCTTTCCGTATTTTTGGGTGCTGTGCAGAAACTGGTGAAACTTTTCTGGATGGAAAGGTCGCCGCGCAACATAGCAAAAACTGCCTATGCCATATTCTTCCGTTTCGGGAACGTGCTCGCCTCGCATTTCCTTAAGCCAACCAGGCGCTTGCTGGGCACGTTCGAAATCGAACAAACCCGTATTTAAAACCTCATCAATATTGACTTGGCCTTGAAAAATAGGAAGTATTCTCGCATGAGTATTCAGCGTTTTAAGAATGGCTTCTAAGCGCTGGACATCGGAAGCAGTAACCAAGTCGGTTTTGCTTATAAGAATAACATCGGCAAACTCCACTTGGTCGACCAGTAAATCAGCAACCCTGCGCTCATCCCCTTCACCTAATGATTCTCCGGTATCCTGCAAGTATCTTGTGTCTTCATAGTCTTTTAGAAAATTAACAGCATCGACCACAGTTACCATGGTATCCAAATCGGCAACGTCAGATAGTGAAATCCCGTTTTCGTCAGCAAAGGTGAAGGTTTCAGCCACAGGTAACGGTTCAGAAATACCAGTTGATTCAATAACTAGATAATCAAAACGCCCGTCTTGCGCTAGCTTAGTAACTTCTTCCAGAAGATCTTCGCGAAGTGTGCAGCAGATGCAACCGTTGCTCATCTCCACAAGCTTCTCTTCACTGCGGTTTAGCGATACTTCACTTTGTACAATCGCCGAATCGATATTGATTTCACTCATATCGTTGACTATTACCGCGACTTTCTTGCCTTCTCTATTGTTCAAAATATGACTTAGCACGGTGGTTTTGCCGGCCCCTAGAAAGCCAGAAAGTACAGTGACGGGGAGTTTAGTTACATGTGTCATGAGTTGCTCCGCGTTTTTAAGAGCTTATCCTTGCTCTACTGGATGGCTGATTATTAAAACAAGTGATATGATACAACGTATCATCAACATGTAAAGGTAGATAATCAACTAAAAAGTTGTTTCTTTGGAGAGGGGCTTTTTCAAGATTCTAAATTTATAGCAGTTATTCTTGGAATAGAAGTTTCCGATGCTCACCGGGATTGCACTCGATAAATGACCGTCAATATATCTTAATCTGGCGAGTGAGAGATCCGTTGCTCGATTCCTAACACGATCTGCAGTTTTACAATAAGGCAATAACAAGATGTCCCAATCGTCTGCAACAAGAATTTCAATTCAGAATTCCAAAACCGGAAAGAAAGAAGCATTTTTTCCCCTAGACTCGGAACATGTCACCATGTATGTGTGTGGTCCAACCGTCTATAACCGGGTGCACTTCGGCAATGCTCGTCCAGCGGTAATTTTTGATACCTTCTTCAGATTACTAACCCTGCATTTTCCAAAGGTAACTTATGCTCGTAACATCACTGACATTGATGACAAGATCAATAATGCAGCAGCTGAAGCCGGTGTCGATATTAGTGACATCGCAAACAAGTATACATTGGCTTATCAACAGGACATGTCGGCACTTCACAATCTGATACCAACCATTCAACCAAAAGCCACCGACCACATTGAAGAAATCATTCACATCATTACTGAGCTAGTAAATCGAGGGCATGCCTATGAAGCCGACGGACATGTATTATTCAACGTACCTTCAATGGCTGGGTACGGCCAGCTCTCTAATCGTAAAGTAGAAGATATGATCGCCGGTGCTCGGGTTGAAGTGGCGTCCTATAAAAAAGACCCAATGGACTTCGTGTTGTGGAAACCATCTAGCAGCAATCTGCCAGGATGGGAATCACCTTGGGGCTATGGTCGCCCAGGTTGGCACATCGAATGCACGGCAATGATCAACAAGCATTTAGGTGAGACAATTGATATACACGGTGGTGGGGCTGACCTGATATTTCCGCACCACGAAAATGAACTGGCTCAGGGCAAATGCTGCCATGGTCATGATGTCGAGTATGTCAGATACTGGATGCACAATAATATGATCAACATTAATGGGGAGAAAATGTCTAAGAGCTTAGGCAATTTTCTCACTGTAGAAGAATTACTTGCCAAGTATCCGGGTGAACAGCTTCGTTTCGCTTTGTTGGGGGCGCATTATCGCTCCGTGCAAAATTTTAGTGATGAATTACTCGCCCAGTCCAAACGGGCACTCGATAAGTTCTATACCCTGTTGCGGGACACTTACGATGTAGAACCCATTCCGCCTGAGGATTTGAGAGAAATGGCTGTAGCCAGGGCACTGGCAGATGATATGAATTCTCCGGAAGCCCTGGCAGCAATGCACCAGCTGGCAACCCGTATATTCAAGTGTGAAGACCCGTCTGAATTAGCCGAACTTAAAGGGGAGTTTGTAGCGTCGGCAAAACTCCTGGGCATTCTAAATCATGATCCTGAAGAGTGGTTTAAGCTGAGCAATGACAGTAGTATCAGTGAAGAGGATATTGATGCGCTGCTTATGGAAAGGGTTGAAGCAAAGAATTCCAGAAACTATGCCCGTTCTGATGAAATTCGAGAATATCTCGATTCTCAAGGTGTAGCGATACAGGACACTCGTGAGGGTACTCGCTGGCAACTTAAATAGGCATTACTTTGTTGAAACGGGCATTATCGGCCATCGTTCGGTTTTATCAAGTGGCGATCAGCCCACTGCTGGGCCCTCGATGCCGTTTCTATCCAACATGCTCAGAATATGCGCTAATTGCCCTTAAAACTCATGGAATAGCTAAGGGCTGCTGGCTTGCCTTGAAAAGAATTGGTCGTTGTCATCCACTCAGCGAGGGCGGAATTGATCCCGTCCCCGGAACGCCAGAACATGATGATTTTATTAAATCTCAACAGCTATCTGCGCAAGAATGCACGAAGCACTCTGCCAAACTAAACAAGGGAGACCACCATGGTTGATACTAGAATACTCAAAATTCTGGTTTGTCCAGTCACTAAAGCCTCTTTGCAACTTAGTAATGATAAAACTGAGTTAATCTGCAAAACAAGCCGTCTGGCATATCCAATTAATGACGGTATACCGGTTATGCTAGAACAAAAAGCTAGAAAAATATCTCAGGAAGAATATGAGTTACTGAACTAATCAGGAACTGACATTCTTACCTTGAAGAAGTCCTTTTGACAGTCCAGTCCAGTCCATTTGAGAGTTCCTAAAATTTGTATTGGCAGGTTCTTTCATTTTCTTAAAGATAGGATATAACATATCAAAACAAAATCAATATTCAACTAACTAAGTCTACAAATCATTCTTGAAATCCTGGAGAACTCTATGCGTCAGAAAATATTCGCCAGCGCGATACTCAGTATTGCCGTTCCTCTCAATTCCCATGCAGCGCCTTCCGTTGCCGTCGATATTGCACCTTTGCATTCCTTGGTAAGCCAGGTAATGGCGGGGGTAAACGAACCAAGTTTGCTCATCCCCGCGGAAGCCTCACCGCATCATTATTCCCTACGCCCTTCTGAGGCCCAAGCCTTGGCAGACGCTCAGATAGTATTTTGGATGGGGGAAGAACTTAGTCCATGGCTGGAAAAGGCGATGGCCAATGTAGCCGGTTCAGCACAAAAAATAGAAATGCTAGAGCTGGATAGTACGGTAAGACATGAATTCCGTGAGGGTGCTACATTCGAAGAGCATGCCCACCACGAAGGTGAGGATGATCATCACAACGAACATGAAGGTGATCATCATGGCAAACACGATGAAGAACATCACGAGCATGAACCTGGCTTGTTCGACCGATTTTTGTCGCTGTTCAGTTCTGATGACCATCACCATGAACATGAAGAGGATGAGCATCACGACCATCAGCACGAAAAAGATGAGCATCATGATAAGGCCCATCATGGTGGGCATGCTTTTGAATGGGCTGGTGCTTTTAAGCTTCCTGTCGGTGAATATGTGTGGACGTTTGCAAAAGTTGAAGGCGATTACGCTGATCCGAAGATGAAGATGGTTATACTTGCAAGCGATCTAGACGGAGAAGCGGCAATTGAGGATCGGGAAAAAACAGCAGAAGGACTATTAGATTCTCATAGTGCTATTGAGCAGGTTCATGGTGATGAACTTACACCAAACGATGGAAGTGCATACCAATTGGTTTTTGATCCGAATAAAGATGTGACCGAATACCGCGTTATTGTTAAACAGGAAGGTGTTTATACATTCTTTACGGAGCATATGCCCTTTGAATTTGAAGCAGATGAGCATTTCTTTAAAAATGCTAGTAAACAGGATGTTGAGCCAATCGCTCAAGAACCTGAAGAAGGTCACCATCATCACCATCATCACGATGGCGTAGACCCCCACGCCTGGCTTGATCCAGAAAACGCGAAAATGTGGATACAAGAAATTAAAGAGGTATTATCGAAACAAGATCCCCAAAACGCCAGCGTTTACGAAAATAATGCTAGGCAGGCATCCGCGGCCCTGGACAGTCTTATCGATACAACGCGCAACCAAGTTAACAGTCTCGGCGAGCTGAAGTTTGTTGTTTTTCATGATGCCTACCAATATTTCGAAAAACGATTCGGTATATCGGCGGCAGGATCAATTTCGTTGGGCGATGCTGAAGATCCTAGTCCTGCACGTATAGCAGAGATTCGAGACACGGTTAGAAAGCTCGGGGTTACCTGTGTATTTACCGAACCACAATACAATCCCGGTATTGTCAAAAATGTTTTTGAAGGTACGAGCATTTCGACGATTGGTGTGATGGATCCCCTCGGAGCGAGTATTGAAATTGGTAACCAACACTATGACCAGTTAATACAGGGAATGGTAACAAGTCTGAGCCAATGCAAAGAGTAGGCAAGGCGGCTAATTGTGAGGCTCTGAGATGCGTTTCTTGTACGGATGGTCGTTTAGCATTGATATGGCAGGTTAGCAGCCTGCCCCGATCAATCAGGAGAAATATTTATTTCGCTTGAAAATAGCAGGATCCCATTAACGTTTTTCAACGGATTTCGAGACGAGATATGTGTTTGCTAACCGCCGAATTGGCCATGCCACGTTCTTTCGCTGCGGCCCGAAGGGATTTTAGCCTCACAGCCAGTGCAAATAGCATTAGCCTGCAGCGAAAACGTGATGATATCCCGAAGATATCACCTGTTGCGGTTTTGCCGGAGACAAAGGTTTTACCACTCCTGAACTGAACGCCTCTGCACTTAGCACACTGGCTAGCCAGGTGGGTCACTGTGAGGCTGGCTACTCTACCAGCCGGACCTGTGAGATTGGGTTAAGTGAACACTCAGGAATAGACTATCAATCCATTGTGTATCTGGTTGATCAATGTAGCACTGGTAATGGGGCGTAGGGCATTTCTCAGATTCATATTCAAGCCGAATTCCTCGAAATCATTAGGTTATGATGGTGGGACTATGCTGCCTTCTGTTCTGGTTCGCAAAGGTGGGTTTCAATAGTGATGTGAACCAAACCAGTCGATTTGGGAATACGGCCTTTATATTCTTCCGGCGCGGCTGGATTGTGCGCCACCAGAGCAATTTGCGCTGAGTAAATTCCTGGGCCAATAGACCAAACATGCAGGTCCGTAACCCGACTATCTCCATCTTGCTCTACCGCCTCCCGAATAATGTTTTGCACTTTTTCAGGTGCCTGACGATCAAGCAATACGGAGGCAGTTGTTCGCATTAGCCCATAAGACCAACGGGCGACAAGCACTGCACCTACAATCCCCATGATCGGGTCCATCCAGACCCAGCCGAAGTATTTGGCAGACAGCAGGGCAACAATTGCCAGCAATGAAGTAAGCGCATCCGCCAGGACGTGCAGATACGCAGACTTCAAATTGTGATCATGGTGATGGTGTTGATCGTCAGAATGCTCCTGTGAATGCTCAGGGGAATGATGATGGTCGTGGATGTGATCATCCACACCTAAAATCAATACGCTAGCGCCGTTTACAAGTAAGCCAAGGAATGCGACTGCAATGGCTTGATTAAATGCGATTTCTACTGGATCCAGCAGGCGCGCAATGCTCTCGAACCCCATGGATAACGCGAATATGGCCAAAAGTACCGCGCCGGTGAATCCTCCCAAAGCATTGACCTTACCTGTGCCGAAACTGAATTTCCGACTCCTTGCATGGCGACGGGCATAGACATACGCAAACGCTGTGATTCCAAGAGCGACTGCATGGGAGGCCATGTGAAGGCCATCCGCCAGAAGGGCCATTGAACCAAAGTGAATTCCGGCGAATATCTCTACCACCATCATCGATGCAGTGATTGCGATGACAATGAGCGTGCGGGATTCTCCCGGTTTCCGGCGGTCCTGATCGAAGGTGTGGTCGTGGTGCCACTGGTTGAGATTGCCGTTATGCATTGTTTTGGTGCGCTAACCCT
Organism: Hahella sp.; assembly: GCA_028280065.1. Taxonomy (GTDB): domain Bacteria; phylum Pseudomonadota; class Gammaproteobacteria; order Pseudomonadales; family Oleiphilaceae; genus Hahella. The sequence goes on along the minus strand of JANQMN010000004.1, from coordinate 18,525 downwards.
TATGTATTTGACCAAAGCGAGCTTTGCTCGCGGAGGACCATTCCTTCACCGAAAATTTCAGAGTTGATTAGCTAACCAATCAACTTCCAACAAAACCTGACGACAGTTTTGAGGTGCCTAAGGTGGGTTTGCCAGAAAAAAACCAGTGCAAAAACCCTTCTGTCGCCGTTCCTGTAATTGTAGACGCTGCCCACAAGATGAACTCAAAGTAGCCTTAATTCTGTTAGGTAATCGGCCCCATTCTTCTTCAAGCCAACTTCATTTGCATTCTTTACGTCACCAGAATGTTGTGCTCGTTTTCAATACAACGTTATGATGTAACATATCAGCGATACTTCGCAGGCTAGTAATCTACCGTTACAAATCTGGAGAAACAGATATGTCGTTCGAAAACAACACGGTCCCGGTAACAGTGCTCACCGGTTTCCTTGGATCCGGCAAAACCACCTTACTCAATCGAATTCTGTCTGAAAATCACGGCAAACGAATCGCCGTGATCGAAAATGAGTTCGGCGAGATTGGTGTTGATAACGATCTGGTTATCGGGGCCGAGGAAGAGATCTTCGAAATGAACAACGGCTGTATCTGTTGCACCGTGAGGGGGGATCTGATTCGTATTCTTGGCAATCTGATGAAGCGCCGTGACAAGTTCGACCATATCATGATCGAAACTACCGGGATGGCTGATCCCGGCCCGGTTGCGCAGACATTTTTTATGGATGATGAAATGCGTGAGGCACTCCGCTTAGATGGCGTTGTTACGCTGGTCGATGCCAAGCATGTACTTCTACATATCGAGGACAGCGATGAAGTTAAAGAGCAAATTGCGTTCGCCGATGTGATCCTGCTGAATAAAATAGACTTGGTTTCTTCAACAGAGCTCGACCATCTGGAAGCGCGCATTCACTCGATGAATTCTGCCGCCAAGATTTATCGCACGCGGGATGCGGCGGTCAAAATGGATAGAGTGCTTAACCTCGGGGGCTTTGACCTGGATCGCGCTCTTGAAGTCGATCCCAAGTTTATGGAACCCGAGTATCCATTCGAGTGGAGTGGCCTATTTGAGTTCCAGAAAGATGATTATCGGCTGGTCCTACAACCTGGGCCTGACCCGGCGATGAATCTGAATTTTCGGTTAGCTTCAGAAGCCAGTGAGTCTGCCATGCGAGATACAGTTGAGAAAGCTGTACTAGTCTTCTCAGATGAAGAGGTTGCCTTGCAAACTGGCGCGACAATCGAGCCTGGTGAGCAACTGAGTCAAATTAATTTAGAGGGGGACCAGCTAGAGTACATTTTGCCTGTTCCCGCAGCGGGGTCTTATGTGCTGTTTACTGAGCATCATCCCGATGAGTTCAAAGCCTTTGTGACTGATTCACAGGGCAATCGCATCGAATCGCTCTTTAATCGTGAGTACAAGCCAGACCATGAGCATGATGAAGAAGTGACATCTGTGGGAATAAATACACCAGGCGACCTTAATCCGGAAAAATTTCAAGACTGGTTACGCGAGCTACTGGCCAATCAAGGACCCGATATTTTTCGCATGAAAGGAGTCCTGTCATTCCACGGCGATGAAGAACGCTTTGTATTCCAAGGTGTTCACATGCTATTTGATGGTCGCAGGGATCGGCCGTGGCACGTTGGTGAACGATCGAATTCCCTAATTTTTATTGGGCGCAACCTGGACCGTAAGGCACTCAACGCAGGATTTAATGCATGCCTGATCTAGACATTTCGGAGTTGAAAAAGAAATGGTTGCTTCCAGAGTCATGGTCTGTGGTGTTAGGTGACTATATCATTGATCTTGCCTGGTCCCCTGGTGCATCCCAGCTAGCTGTCGTGACAGTGGAAGGATCAATCTTTTTGATTAACGACCAGGGCGATTCGGCGCAGTTCCAACGCATTGGTGAGCATGCCGGAGGCGCAAATTCGGTCTGTTGGCGTAGCGATGGCGCTGAGTTCGTAACAACAGGGCATGATGGACTGGCTAAAGTCTGGGATGGTAATTCGGCGCAGAAGCTCTGTTCACTCAAGGCGGGTGATTCATGGGTTTCCAAAGCGGTATATAGTCCATGCCGCAATGTATTTGCCACAGCAGCGGGTAAGCACCTCAAGTTGTGGAATGAACAATATGAGGTATTCTACGAGTCCGCGTCACACTCCAGCACCATCGCTGATATAGGTTGGAATCCAAATGGGTCTGCAGTAGCTGCAGCCGCCTACAACGGAGTTACCTTGCATGTACCAGGGAAACAACGGCAACCGCGAAAATACAGTTGGAAAGGTTCGAGCCTGGTGTTGGCCTGGAGTCCCGATAGTAAATACATAGCAACCGGTGAACAAGATTCAACAGTGCATTTTTGGCATGTAAAGACTGGAGAAGATGCGCAGATGTGGGGCTTCCCTACCAAGGTGCAAGAGCTGAGCTGGGACACCAGCGGTCGGTGGTTGGCCACTGGTGGTGGCGCATCGGTCTGTTTGTGGGATTGCAGTGGAAAAGGGCCAGAAGGAAGAAAGCCTCGTGTCTACGACGCACATACTAACAAGCTGACACAAGTGGCCTTTCAGCCCGATGGGAAGTTGTTGGCCTCAACGGATAATGATGGATTCCTCTTCTTGTGGGATCCCCTAAAGCATGCAAACGTTGTTAGTGCGAATTTGCTTTCATCAACTGCAAGTTGCTTGAGGTGGTGCAATGGAGGCAAATTTGCGGTTGGGCAGCAAAACGGAGAGGTAGCTAGCTTCAACATCAGGTCGGCATTCAAGCATATAAATCTATGAGCCATTCGAAAGAGATTGCGCATAAGTTTAAGGGCTCTTGGATTGAGACTTCTATATCTAATGGTTGTTGATCTTAGAATTTGACTCGGAGCCCCACACTTTAAATACGCTACAAGCTTGGGACGCCGCGTCTAGTTGTTATAGATGTGTTCTTTGATTTCCTTAACAGCCTTCACATCCGCACAATATTCCGCAGTAGGTCTCGTTAGTAGACGCGGTATGCCGATCGGGTCGCCAGACTCAAGGCAGTACCCATAGGTACCTAAACGTATGCGTTCTAGAGACTGCTGAATTTTTGGCAAAAGTTTTTGCTCTCTATCAACAATTCGGAGTGATATGCTGCATTGTTCTTCCCAAGAAGCTCGATCGCTTTCATCGCTGAGATCTTTAGGAGCCGCCATTTGGTCTTTAGCTTCTTGAATATGAGCGCGCGTTATTTCATGAAGCTCTATCAAGCGCTTCCTAAAAAAAGCGAGTTGGTCAGCGTTCATGTAGTCTGATTCAGGAGCTTCACGCACCTCTTTTTCGGACATTTCTTTAGGTTCTGATTGAGGACTCACTAGTTTGTACCTCCTGACAATTTCAGTTAACTGCTGACTGAAACAGTTAGATCAACAATCCCTTTCTTGAAATTCGCTATTCCGTTGTTAACGAGTCTTTGAAGTTAGTTTAAGATGTTCGACAATCTAGATAGGATATAACATATCATTTAGTATGCAAACATTTCTTAATGCATGCTCTTGGTTTTACTTGGATGGGTGATTACTAATCTACCTTTTTGAGAATTTAGTACAAGAAACAATGATGATCTTGTAGCTCTTGTAGCCTAGTTATGAAATCAAGAAAGTAGCTTGCGCTGAGTGTAGCGACTAGCCTTATGTAAACTTCTAGAGTTAACTGCTTACGGGATCACTATTTACTGCGACATGCTTGCCACTAACCGTTAAGTAAAAGCAGTTAGGCCGATTGGTATGGCAAGCTGGTCCAGTTTGTTCAACCAAGCAAAGAACCGTATCACCATCGCAATCAATTCGCATTTCAACCAATCTTTGTGTATTGCCCGAGCTTTCCCCTTTACGCCAGAGTGTCTGGCGGGAACGAGACCAATAGCAGACTCGTCCTTTATTCAAGGTTTCTTCGATGGCCTCAAGGTTCATCCATGCGAGCATTAGTACTTCTTTGGAGGCGTACTGTTGTGCAATCACAGGAACTAGGCCTTGGTCATTAAAATTCAAATTTTCTAATACCGCTTCAAGATCGACATTGCTCCCTTGAGAGAAACCTTCAAGGGATTTGAAGTAGGTGGTTTCCATAAAACTAGCTAATTACATAAACAATGCAGAAAGAATGTGACGTTACAACATATCCTAAGTAAATTCATCTCTTCTTTGGGTTTACTCACGCCAAGTTTGGTCGCAACCACCTTTCCGCCTCTTCCAAAGACATCCCTTTACGCTTGGCATAATCTTCAAGTTGGTCTTTACCAATTTTTCCTAAACCAAAATAACGAGCTTCAGGATGCGCAAAGTACCAGCCACTCACTGAAGCCGCGGGTGCCATGGCGAAATTTTCAGTCAAGCAACTGCCAATATTTCTTTCGACATCGAGTAACTTCCATAGAGTCCCTTTTTCAGTATGTTCCGGGCATGCCGGATAACCGGGAGCCGGTCGAATTCCCTGATAAGCTTCTTTAATTAGCGCTTCGTTACTGAGGTCTTCTGTGGCAGCGTAACCCCAGTAGTGTTTGCGAATTTTTTCATGCAGTAATTCGGCAAAGGCTTCGGCAAAGCGATCAGCCAATGCTTTGGTCATAATGGCGTTATAGTCATCATGATTTGCCTCAAAGGCTTTAGCCATGGACTCTGCGCCAAAACAACTCACCGCAAAAGCCCCCATGTAATCTTTGATTCTGGAATTTTTTGGTGCGACAAAATCAGCTAAAGATCGGTAAGGATTACTTACAGGGCGCTCAGTTTGTTGTCTCAGGTGATGAAGCGTTGCCTGCACTTCGCATCGGGATTCGTCAACGTAGATTTCAGTGCTGTCACTGCCGATACCATTAGCCGGGAAAAGTCCGAAAACAGCAGCGCATTCGAAGTGTTCCTGGTCGACAATCTTGTTTAACAATACCTGGGCATCATGAAAGAGTTTTGTGGCTTCTTCACCGACTACCTCGTCTTCGAGGATATTGGGGTACTTGCCCGCAAGTTCCCAGGACTTGAAAAACGGCGTCCAGTCGAATCGTTCAAATATTTCAGCCAGCGGGTAATTCCCCAGTACCTGAACACCTAACTGCGCAGGCTTCACGGGTGAATAGTCTTCCGTCTTGAGTTTAACCGCATTTTTACGCGCAAAACCAAGAGCCGTAATGGCCTTTTTTCCCCGTCGTTTAGCGTTATCTTCGCGAACTTTCACATATTCATTACGAACATTCCTGATGAAACTTGTTCTGCCATCACCAGTCAACGCCGTCGCTACGGGTACTGTCTTTGAAGCGTCGAGCACATGGACGACGGCACCCGAGTACTCGGGTTCAATCTTTACGGCCGTGTGAACCTTTGAAGTGGTCGCGCCACCGATGAGCAGAGGTACATCCATATCGCGCTCGCGCATCAATTGTGCAACGGTGACCATTTCATCGAGAGATGGCGTAATGAGCCCCGACAGGCCTATGATGTCAGCATTGGCTGCCTGAGCTTCATCGAGAATTTTCTCCGGGGGAACCATAACGCCGAGGTCAACGACTTCGAAGTTATTACAAGCAAGCACCACCCCAACAATATTCTTGCCAATATCATGAACGTCCCCTTTAACAGTGGCCATGATAATGGTGCCGTTATTTTGTGCCTCTTCACCCGATGCTTTCTTTTCTTCTTCGATGTACGGCAGTAAATAGGCCACGGCCTTTTTCATCACGCGGGCACTTTTGACGACCTGCGGCAGAAACATTTTACCCGCCCCAAACAAATCACCGACGACATTCATTCCGACCATCAACGGGCCTTCGATCACTTCAATCGTTTTATCTGTCTGTTGCCGGGCTTCCTCTGCGTCTTGCTCGATAAACTCCGTGATGCCCTTAACCAACGCATGGGTGATTCTTCCCTGAAGATCTCCCTCACGCCATTTGAGCTTGTCTGACTCTTTGGCATCGGCTTCCTGATCTTTGACTTGCTCGGCGAATTCAATCAAGCGTTCTGCTGCATCTTCACGTCTGTTTAAGACAACATCTTCCACTCGCTCCAATAGGTCTTTTGGAATGTCATCATACACGGTGAGCATGCCGGCATTCACGATGCCCATGTCCATCCCGCTGTTTACGGCATGATAGAGAAAGACCGAATGCATCGCCTCACGCACAACATTATTCCCCCGGAAGGAGAACGATACATTGGAAACACCGCCAGACACACGTGCACCGGGCAAATTGTTTTTAATCCACTTTGTGGCTTTAAAGAAATCAACCGCATAGTTATCGTGGTCAGGAATTCCTGTGGCAATTGGGAAAATATTAGGATCAAAGACGATATCCTGCGGCGGAAAACCCAGACTTACTAACTTGTCATAAGAGCGCTTACAGATATCAATACGTCGCTGATAGGTATCCGCCTGACCTTTTTCATCAAAAGCCATGACTACGACAGCGGCTCCGTATCGTAAAATGGTCTTAGCGTGGGCAATGAACTCCTTTTCTCCTTCTTTTAAGGAGATAGAGTTGACGATGGCTTTGCCCTGCACACATTGCAGTCCTGCTTCTATGATTTCGAATTTGGATGAATCAATCATAAAAGGCACGCGAGCAATAGAAGGCTCTGCGCTCAGTAGATTCAAATAACGACGCATCGCTGCCACACCGTCCAGCATGGCATCATCCATATTGATATCAATAATCTGCGCACCATCCTCGACTTGCAGACGGGAAATCTCCACCGCCTCTTCATAGTTTCCTTCACCGATCAGGCGAGCAAATTTACGCGACCCAGTAACATTCGCGCGTTCGCCTACATTCACGAAGCCAGTGCTTGCATTCAGAATTAGCGGCTCCAAGCCGCTTAGTATCATGTCAGGTATTGTCTTGCTCATCTTCAGGCGGCTTGTTCTTCAGAATTAAGTTTGCGGGGTACAAATCTGTCAGCCAACTGCCTCAATGCAGCGATATGATCAGGAGTGGTTCCGCAGCAGCCACCCAGAATATTAACGTGGCCTCCCGCAACAAAGGGTTCCAGTTCAGCGACCATTTGCTCCGGCGTTTGGTCGTACTCACCAAATTCATTGGGTAAACCTGCATTTGGGTGAGCCGAAACTAAACGAGTGGAGACTTTATCAAGACGTTTAATATAAGGGAGCATATCTTTCGCTCCCATCGCGCAATTCAATCCAATACTGAATAGCTGACCATGCATCATCGAAACCCAAAACGCTTCGACAGTCTGGCCAGACAAGGTCCGTCCACTTGCATCGGTGATGGTACCTGACACCATGATGGGAACTATCCTTTCGCGTTCATCCGCGACTTCATTCGCGGCAAATAGCGCGGCCTTGGCGTTAAGCGTGTCGAAAATGGTTTCAATCATCAAAAGATCAGCGCCACCATCCAGTAGCCCATTGCATGCTTCCTTGTAGGCAAGTCGTAAATCATCAAAGCTTACCAGTCGTTTGCCGGGATCTTCCACGTCAGGAGAGATAGACGCTGTTCGGTTGGTCGGACCTAATGCGCCGATTACAAAACGGGGTTGCTCCGGCGTCTTTTGTGTCCATTCATCAGCCGCGCGACGGGCACACTGAGCAGCGTAAAAGTTTATATCTCGAACATGCGCTTCCATTTGATAATCGGCCTGCGCAATCCTTGTACCGTTAAATGAGTTGGTCGTCGCAAAGTCTGATCCGACTTCAAAGTAGGCACTATGAATACCTTCGATTACGTCTGGCCGGGTAATCGAAAGAAGGTCATTATTACCCTTGAGCAGGTGAGGGTGCATTTCGAAGTGCGCGCCACGAAAATCTTCCTCTTCCAGTTTATGACGCTGAATCATCGTACCCATCGCACCATCGAGCAACATGATACGCTTAGAGAGTGTTTCTGAAAGATGTGTCGAGATATCACGTGACATAAGAATTACCTTAAACCTGTTTGTAGACGTCGCCCGGCTTTAAAAGATGAGTGGTGGAGGCAGTTAAGCGCAGTACTGAACGATAATTATACGAATCGGTATGCATGAGTAAAAATGTTTTAATTTCATCGACTCATTATTTTTATTCATGGATTCGGTGTATTTGAGTATTCAAACCAGCCAGCAGTCTACCTGTTGGTGTCAGTTCAGTTTCCCACTGACTGTCATCGACAGGTAGCAATGCCAGGGAGAGAAGGGCTATGGCGTTCCTTATAAGGAAGGAGACGGTTCTGTGTAAGGCAGGGTGGCTTTAAGCTCTAGCAAGCATTGATGACACAAACAGCCCTGCCAATGTTCTGAGATATAAGCTTGTTGATCTTTAGACAGGTGCACATCACTGCAATGGCAGATCGTGATGGATCCCATTTTGCACTCGAATTTTGAGCCGCATCGAGGGCAAGTTATCACTTCATGGTTTGGCATATATCGCCTCCAAACGTTTTCACCAAACTAGTAATTAATAGGTTGCCCGTTTGCAGTGAATGGCTCTCATCAGCTTGTCGTTTTCAGAACAACATTGCTTATATGCGTAATGTAAACTGTTTCAGAGGTTACGATTCGTACAAATCCACTCGCAATGCAGTATTCCACTTCAGCTGCAGTAACTTCATTGTTTTCGCAGTTCACACATTTATTTGCTACGAAGCAAACAGTGGCATTGGTTATCTTTTGTGTCGCAAATGAATCCATGAGAAGCTCCTCGTTAGATGATCTTGTCTTTATCACTGCACAGTATATGGACTTAACTGCGTTGGTGAGTGTTTGTGAGATCAAGTATTAAATCTAAAGTTGGCCGATATCATTTCACCGGTGTGGGATTGGGTATGCAACTTCTTAGTCGAAGCCGCTAGCTTCGACAGGTCTAAACTTTAACTTATGTAGATCAACTTGATTCTGTCCATCGGTGTGCTAAGAAAACTGAGTGGCGATTTAGTTTTTACTCAATTGATCACCAACTGCAGTTTTAGCTCTAACTTGACGGTGGCATCCAGGTGAGGGACGAGTGATGCAACGAGATCAGCACTTTGCCATTAAGCTTGTGATACGCGAAGGTATAGTCGGCACGTGTCGCATCACCGTTCTCTTTGACAAAAGTGTAGTGACCCATGTCTTTGTAGCCCAGGCCTCCGGCTTTCAGGATGGGGCCAGCCGCACTTTGAAACTCTACATGTTTCCAGCCATGGTTTAGAAAGCCGTTATCGTGCGGGTAGTCTGGGTTACCCCCTACGAAGTAGGACCGCGCTCCGGCCTCATCCAGGCGAATTACATCAGCTAATGTAGGTTTAAAAAGTAACGGCTCGTCAGCAGACCCAAAGTCATAGAGCTCTAGAAGCGCTTCTACATCTTGCTCCACCACTGCCTTTGCCCACGCCCGTTGAGCGGCAATGACTTCAGCCTTTGTCATCTTTTCGAAATTTCTCATAGCAATCCTGCAACTTGTAGTTATTTCCCACTAGTATAACCCAGTGTAGTGTCCCATATAGCTATATGGGACACTACACTAGCTAAAGGAACTTTCTGAGTATCAGGCGCTAGATACTGGCGTTAGTATTATATAGCTTCCGGCTGAATCTCGTGGTTAGTGTTCATACCTTAACTTAGAGCATGATCCATCATTATCCCGTGCTTGACTTGCCATTTATTGAGATGAGTTCCGGTTATCTGGGGGTGTCGTTTCTCGCTTTAGGTAATCAATAACGTCCACAAGCGTAAACTCACCTAAGTTTTTACCACTTATGTGGCGTAAGTTGACCTTTCCGCTCTCTGCTTCTTTGGTGCCCACAATGGCCATAAATGGGACTTTGCCAAGTGTATATTCTCGAATTTTGTGACCAATCTTTTCCCGGCCAGCATCCAGCTCTGCACGTAATCCTGCGGTTTTAAAAGCCGTAAAGACTTCTTTAGCATAGTCCTGAGACTTATCAGAAATAGCAAGTGTGGCGACTTGCGTCGGCGATAGCCATGCAGGTAGTTTACCTGCGTAGTGTTCAATCAGAATTCCCGTGAAACGCTCTAGCGAACCAAACAAGGCGCGATGCAACATAACGGGGACTTGCTTTTGTCCATGCTCGTCAATATAAGAAAGGTCGAATCGACCGGGTAAGTTCATATCGACCTGCAAGGTGCCACACTGCCAATCACGCCCAATGGAGTCACAAAGGGTGAACTCTAGCTTGGGGCCATAAAACGCACCCTCACCTTCACTAATCTGAAAAGATAAAGAAAGGCTCTCCAACGATGTTGACAAGGCAGATTCCAAAGTATCCCAAGTGTTATCATCGCCAATCCTATTATCGGGGCGCGTAGACAGTTTGATGTGTACGTCCTCAAAACCGAAATCTCGGTAAATGGAAAGCACTAGTTCTATTACCCGAATACACTCATCCTGCATTTGCTCCATGGTGCAGTATATGTGGGCATCGTCTTGGGTAAAGTGGCGGACTCTCAGCAAACCATGCAGCGAGCCTGAGGGTTCATAGCGATGAACTTTGCCAAATTCAGCCATGCGAATGGGTAGATCGCGATAGCTTTTTAGTCCGTGGCTGTACATTATTACGCTGCCAGGACAGCTCATGGGCTTAAGCGCTAACGTCCGTTCATCAGGCGTATCGGTGGTATACATATGCGCACGATAGTTTTGCCAATGTCCCGATGTTTCCCAAAGACTTCTATCCATTAGATCCGGCGTATTAACCTCCTCATACCCCTCCTTTTCCTGCTGTCGACGCATGTATTCAAGAAGAAGGTTAAATAACGTCCAGCCTTTCGCATGCCAAAAAACGGCACCAGGGGCTTCATCTTCGAAATGGAATAGCTTTAGTTCCCGACCTAGACGGCGATGGTCCCGCTTTTCTGCTTCCTCCAGCATGTTGAGATGGGCGCGGAGTTCTTTTTTGTTCGACCAGGCAGTGCCATAAATACGTTGCAACTGCTCGTTATTCGAGTCGCCGCGCCAATAGGCCCCTGATGTTCTGGTTAATTTAAAGTGCTGCAGAAATCGTGTATTTGGGACATGGGGTCCGCGGCACATGTCAATATATTCCTGATGATAATACAAGGCCATACTTGCCACGTCGGGCATGTCTTTGACCAGTTGAATTTTGTAGTCTTCTTGACGATCTTCGAACACTTCGATGACTTCATCTCTTGGCAATACCCGTTTCTCAACGTCATATTTAGTGGCAATCAGCGACGCCATGCGCTTTTCGATCTTAGCTAAGTCCTCGGCCGTAAAAGGGCGTTCGTAGGCAATATCATAGTAAAAGCCATTTTCAATAACGGGACCGATGACCATTTTTGCAGTAGGGAAGAGCTGCTTCACAGCGTGCCCAATCAGATGTGCACAGGAATGACGGATGATTTCCCGGCCTTCGTCATCATTCGGTGTAATAATGCGTAGCTTTGCGTCGGCTGTGATCTTGTCACTGGCATCGCGAAGTTCACCATCCACTTCCCCAGCTAGGGTGTTTTTGGCAAGCCCTGGGCCAATGCTTTCAGCGATTTCTTTGATTGACACGGGGTTGTCGTACTCGCGAGTTGACCCGTCGGGTAGCGTAATATTAATAGCAGTGTGATTCATCTTTTGCTCATTTTTTAAGTGGAAACTTTTGATCTATGACTATCGCATTATGGGCGTGAAGGCTTTCTTGATGCTCGACTTTGAACCAATAATCTGAGACAAATTCCATTTGCTCTAAGCTGCTTTTTATACGCCTTGCAGCATCCTCACAAAACATTAAGTTCTCGGCATTCAAGCGTGCAAATTCTTTTTCATCTTTACGCTTAACAGCCGTCTGCACAGGCGTTCCTATGACATCTTCCAGTTGAAAAATTAGCGATGCAATATCTGGCCAATGTTTTTTGGTTAGAGACAATTTGAGGTATGCATACGAGCGTTGACTATGTGGAGTGGCAATAGATCCTGCCTCAGAAACAACCCAGTTAATCAGCTCTTTTTTATTGATGGTTTCATTCGAAAACTGTCTTTGAATAGCTTCCCCATAAAGTTGTCTGGAAAGTGCTGCTGAACAGGGACAAGTACTTGAATAGGGGATGGTGAGTTCTAGATCCATCCTTAAATCATCGGCAACTCGCTGAGCACTTATTTTAACAGGATATGATTGATAGGCATTTTCACCACTGGTGAGTGATGCTTTTTCCAAAACCAAACTGAAATCTAGAACTATTCGAGCACTATCACTGATCCCACCTTGGGATTGCACCATTTCTTTCAGCAAGGAGTCTACGTTTTCAGGTTCCAGACAACGGCCAGCGAGCGTCTGGTTCAACGCAACATGCAGCCTCGACATATGAATCCCTTTGGCTTCATGCTTATCAAGACTGACATAGAGAGCCGCTTCAGCCTTAATTTGCTGCTGCACTCTTTCGTGGGTTGTAATAAAAAGTGGAATAGAGATATCTTCCATCCCTACCCATTGTAGGGGCTTAGGAATCTCTGCAACATGATGAGAAGTAATGTCCGGTAACAAGGCTGGATTAAACATAGTTTTCCGTTTAGAGAATTTAATCAAATGATGAGGGTTTAGTTTGTAGTCAGCCTATAAAGTGCAGAGGCATGGCGGCCGAGGGTTTTGCAGTAACTTGCTTGCCATTAAAAACCAGCTCGCCATTTACCCAGGTCGAACAGATTCGCGAAGAGAACTCAACCCCATCAAATGGCGTCCACTGGCATTTATAAAGCGTGTTGTTGTGCGATACCGATGTAGGCGTTTTAGGGTCCACCAAAACCAGGTCAGCAAAAAATCCTTCCCGTAGAAACCCTCTTTCTGCGACGCGGTAACGTATCGCTGGGTTATGAGAAGTTTTTTCTACGACCTGCTCAATAGTTAAACGCTTGTTCCGAACATGCTCCAGTAGGCTTAGCAAGGCATGTTGAACCAGTGGTAGACCGGCTGGCGCATTCAAGTATGGCTCTTGCTTCTCAGACAAGGTATGTGGCGCGTGATCAGTGGCGATAATATCAATTTGATTCTTGGTTAAAGCCTGAAGGAGAGCATCTCGGTCCTGCCGAGTTTTTATCGCCGGGTTACATTTGATTAAATTTCCTCGCTGTTCATAGTCTTGGTCGCAAAACCATAAATGATGAACACAGGCTTCAGCGGTAATTTTTTTGTTTTGAATCGGGCCCGCCTCAAAAAGGCTTAGCTCCTTCGCCGTTGTAATGTGTAACACATTCAACTGGCTACCATATTTCTTTGCCAACTGCACGGCATAAGAGGAAGAGGCAAAACAGGCCTCATCATCACGAATGATGGGATGATCATGAATCGTGATTGCACGGTCTTTCTGCTTTAGCTTGTTGAGGTTTTCTGCAATCACAGGTCCACTTTCACAATGCGTCGATATCAACACTGGGCATTCCCGAAAAATAGCCTCCAAGGCAGTGGGGTTCTCAACTAGTAGATTGCCGGTCGATGCCCCCATAAATACTTTAACACCGCACACCTTCTCGGGATCGATTGCCTTGATATCTTCAAGATTGTCTTCGGTTGCTCCAAGGTAAAACGCATAGTTTGCAAAAGAATCTCGGGAGGCAATCGCCAGCTTTTCTTCAATAGCACTGATGTTCGTTGTTGCTGGTTTGACGTTCGGCATTTCCATATAGCTGGTAATACCACCTGCGACTGCAGCACGTGACTCAGTGGCGATGCAACCTTTATGAGTTAGGCCTGGCTCTCGGAAATGGACCTGATCATCGATCATGCCCGGCAGAAGCCAATAACCTTTTGCTTCTACTACAGCGTCATTTTCCATTGCCGATATGGAAGGTGCTATTTTCTCTATTCGTTGGTTTTTAATCCGTAGGTCCACTTCGCGGATTTCGCCTTCGTTAACAAGGCAGGCGTCTTTGATCAGTGTTGTTGTCATGTTTTGGATATACTCTCAAACAATATTAATGCTGCTCTTTCTATTTTCATGCAGATGACAATTAATCGAGCACATCATTTGAAGTGCATGAATGAACCCTCTGGATTGCAAGGCATGCTGTTTTCCTATTGGAACAAAGGATGGGCAGAGGTGATCACTGATGCCGCATTAAAAAAGCTCCAACCTAAAAAGACGAGAATAGTACCGCCAATGAGCCGGATGTATGTTGAGACTGAGTAACGCGTGAAAATGCTTATCCGGCCTGATTCGCTTGCGAAGCGTTCCAACCAAGAGCGGGCATACATTGTCCCAATGGCAATAAAACTGACCGTGATGCCAGTCCCAATCCCCATCATAAGGGTCGCAACTACACCGTAATAATAAACGCCAATCAAATGAGCGAAAATTAAGACCAGAATCGCACCTGAACAGGGTCTGAAACCCATGGATAAAATGACAGTAAGCGTTTGTAAAGCAGATTGATTTTGTTTCGGTGCATGGGCATGTGAACAGCCACAATTAGACCCATGAGTATGGTCATGATCATTTGAATGCTCATGATGGTCATGCGAGTGGTTATGATAAGAATGGTGATCCGGATTATTATGGGTATGAGATTTCGTATGATCCGGCTTATGGGTAATTTTACTCGCTTTTTTTTGTTTCTGTGAAAGACGAAGCTTAATGAGTCGGCTGATTGAAGTCACAATGAGCATTGCGCCCAAAAAAATTACCAAGATATAACTCACCAATGTCATATCGTTACCATAATTGTGAACTTCCGATAGCTTGAACTGCAAAAGTCTGGCTAACGCGCTCACTAGGACAATGGCAACAATGGACTGAAGTATGGCGGCAGCTAAAGAAATGAAAATGCCCTTTTTCATGTTCTCTTTATTGGTTCCTAGGTAGGTGACGATAACCGCCTTTCCATGACCTGGCCCTACAGCATGAAAAACGCCGTAGAAGAAACTCAATGCGATAAGTGCACTGCCGTACTTAATCGCATCATTAGACACTGCGCTAATATGACTGGCCAACATGGCATGTAGTGTTTTCTGCCATTCAACACTGGTTAAAACAAATTCGGGCCATTGGCTATAGATGGTAATCCCTAAGGCCACCATGACACCTAAAACCACAAACTTCGAAGTCTTTCCAAAATAGGAGGTTTGTACAGAGGAGGTCGATCGCCTCATGCTTGATTCTTTATTCACACTAAATTCCTAAGAACGAAAATCATACAGCCCAGCTAATAAAGTATAGATATGATATAACATATCTCTTTGGCATGACTACTTGATTACCTAACTTATTAGCAGCTAAATAAGGTATGTTAATTATTTGATTCAGAATTAGGTGCCGTTATTGAATCTGATACCCGTCTTTGCAATTTCTGGCCGGCATTATTTCAGCGTTTTACAAAGCTGCATCGTTTTTTGCAGTTTTTTGATGAAAAGCCTTCATACGTTGAGCGGTTAGGAAAGAATCTATTGTCATTCCCCCCCTGTCCTTTTTTATCTTAGCGAAACCGCATTTCTAATGTAAAAACAGTCCGTAAAAATAGCTGTTACGAACAGTTCTGAGATTGGTTTTTGATCTGGCGTTGTAGTAACTAATGGCTAGTGCAATCAGCGCACTTACCAAATAGGGTAATGTCGTGAGCAAGCAGTTGAAAGTTACTCGGTAGCATACTCTCTAGATTCCCAGTACAGCTATGCAAATCAAATACGGTTCCACAATCCAGACATTTAAAATGGTGGTGATGGTCGCGGGCACCCTCATATCGCGTAGGTTCGCAACATATGTGAACCGGATGGGCGACACCCTCTTTTACCAGGTCTTTTAGTGCCCTGAAAACAGTGGCAATACCCAGGCTGGGGAGCGACTGATGCGCTATTTCTAATAGTTCCTTAGGTAATAGTGGGTGATCAGTCTCACGAAGAATGGATTCAATTATTTGGCGCTGTTGGGTGTTTCGTTGTTTAGCCATGTGAAAGCAGCTTCTAATCCCATTGAAAAAGCGCCTAACAAACAGGCGCCAATCAAAGGTGCATCCTATTTAGGCATGGGACCAAGTTTAACGCCCTCTGGGTAGTATTTCCAACCGTCCCTGATTTTGATTTTTTCATCCCAAGGCAACTTGTACTTGCCTTCAGCAAGGTCTGCGACCCAAGTCAGATAGTTCTCCTTTTCACCGCCTGGTTTGCCAACATAAGCACGACATCCCACGTTGAAAACGTTGTTTTCCAGTGCCCAGTTTTCTCGAGCCTTATCCACAAGCTTGGGGAATAGTTCTGCGGTAACAATTTCCCAAGGATTACGATGTCCCTGCTGTATAACATTGCCGTCGTAGTTACAGACGGTACCTTCACCGAAGTAGTAGAACACACCATCATAACCAGCCAGGTTGACGGATATGGTGTACATCAAGTTATGCCAGGCATTTGTTCGATTGGTCCAAATCCATTGGTCATTCACTTGGGTTGAGTATCCCGAGATGCGGATGTACACGTTGGCACCTTTATAAGCCGCCTCGCGTGCCAACTCTGGGAACATGCCATCGTGACAAATACAGACAGCCAGCTTCGAGCCCTTAGGGCCGTCACAGACAGGCATGCCATAGTTTCCCGGTGACCAGGGTTCGATCGGCACCCAAGGTTGCAGCTTGCGATAGTGAAGGGCAATCTCACCATCACTATTGATAATCAACGCCGTGTTGTAGGGTGGTTTTGCTGGGTCTTCATTTTGCTCCATGATAGAGAAAACGCCCCATACCTTGTTCTCTATGCAAGCTTCCTTAAACCGCCCAACAACCGGGCTATCCACCGACAACAACATTTCATCATAGGTCCAGATGGATGTGTTGAGTCCCTGTGTTGAATATTCCGGAAATACAATCAGGTCGACATCAGGGTAACCTGCCTTAGTGGTACCGACTGCTTTGCAAATTTGATCAACCTGAACCTGAATATCTTCCGGTCCGGATATCACCGGAACGGGATATTGAATCATTGCCACTAGAAGTGCTTCATCCCAAGAACTTACACTACCTGTACTCGCCATAATAAATCTCCACAATCAAAAAATAGTACAAAGAGAAAAGCAAAGAAGGTGCTGAAACCTCCCCTCTATTTTTGATAGTGGAGTATCAATAAGGAAATACGTCATATGACGTAGCAACTGTTCTTAAAAGCGCAGATATGTTGTATGTAAATGATATTAAATATATTTATCTCTTTGTAGAGAGCTCTATGCTGGACTGTTCTCCGGCGGTGATGTTGATTGGGATTGTCTTAGCAGTTGCTTTTAGGCATGGTTGAATTTCGCTTTCTATCAAACGAGAAAGAGGGGGCAAACAAAGCGGTCTGCTTCAGAATGGAGACTGCAAGCTTTTTTCAAAGGCTTCATTGGAACCAATCTGAAAACAGTGTTAGGTATATAAAAAAAGGGTAATTACTCACGTGTTTAAACAGCATGAGCAATGACTAAGCAGCGTTAAGCTGAAACGTCACTCACATTATTGATAATGCAATATCATTAAGAAAATACGTCAATTGACGTAGATGTTGTATAGAGAGATAACGCATTCCGATTAATAAGTTATCGACAGCGGTTCGATGGGCGCTATCGATACCTATAAGAAAAAGGGTACCTACAAGATAAAAAGGTCCCTACAGAAAAATTCTATCTATCATAAAACTCCTACTTTACATCCTCTAAAGCACAATATATGGTGTGCGTATCTGGTTGTGAGTGCATATATGGGGTGTTCGTTTTAGAAGAGCGATCCCAGTGTGGCCACTGAAAAGGGAATCCGGTGTAAATCCGGAACTGACGCGCAGCGGTAATGGAGAACGAAAGCGACATAGGTAAATACCAAGACACTGTTCATGCCATGAATAATCAAAGTAGGAATGGGAAGTCGTCGCCGTAGAACCAAGATAGGTTAAGTGACCTGTCTAAAGCTCCTAAGTCCGAATACCTGCCAGATAAAAACTTCCGTCTTCGCGAAATGAGACTTTGGAGTGACCACGTAACCCCGCTGGTTTGAATCTGGGTAGTGTCCGTCTAGGAATGCATGTTTCAGGATGAAAACTAGATAATTTGTCTATGAATTTATAGCGAATGTTCAATCGGTGGGTTGGGTTAGCATAAGCTAACGTAAGGTCCTATTTGTTTTGTCGCCGGGCGGAAAAAATCGCGACTTAAACATGGGACAACATCATGCCTGAACCTCTCTCGTTGGGTAAAACCTTAGCTCCTGATACGCCCTTTTCTTCAATATCTTCAAATGCAAAAGCCTCCTTACTACAAGTTATAAAACGTAATGGAGATCGTGTGCCTTTTGATGCCTCAAAACTCGCCAATGCAATGACTAAGGCATTCCTGGCAGTAGAAGGCTCTGAAGTATCGGGCTCATCCAGGGTACGTAACACCATTATCCTAATCTGCGAAGACATCGTTCAACGTCTGAACAAGCGCTTACCCTCTGGTGGAGCTGTAGATATTGAGGATTTACAGGACCTGGTGGAACTAGGCTTGATGCGTCTTGGTTTTCAAAAAGTCGCACGAGCCTATGTTCTGTATAGGGAAGAACAGCATCATCGACGGCAATTACAGGAAGAAAAGTCAACTGATCTACCAGAGAACGAAGTTCTGACAGTGATCGATGGTCAGGGTA
>JANQMN010000019.1 GCA_028280065.1 Hahella sp. | reverse complement strand
GGCGCCGATCATCACGCCCCGGCGGATCTTCGGATGCCGATCACCGCTTTCGTTACCCGTTCCACCCAAGGTGACCGATTGCAGGATGGAGACATTGTCTTCCACCACCGCGGTTTCACCGATCACAATACCGGTGGCATGATCCAACATTACGCCCTTTCCGATATGACAGGCCGGATGAATATCGACGGAAAATACCTGCGAGTTACGGCTTTGTACAAAAAGCGCCAAATCCTTGCGGTCGTGCTGCCACAAGTAATTAGCCAACCGATAAACCTGCAGCGCATGAAAGCCTTTTAAATACAAAACAACCGTCAGGAAATTCCGCACTGCGGGATCCCGGTGCCGCACCGCAACAATATCCAGTGCCGCTGAATCAATGATATCCGGCTGATTCCCATAGGCCTCTTCAAACAGCTCGCGCAGTACCAGGGCGGACATAACTTCATCCGAAAGCTTATTTGCCAGGATAAAACTCAGGGCTGAGTTTAAATCCTTATGGTGCAGAATACAGGTATGCACATAGCTAGCGAGCAGCGTTTCGTGTTCGGCAATGACATTGGCTTCAGCGACGAGGCTATTCCAAATATTCTCACTCATAGTGACTACCTGTGCATTGTTGTCTGGGATGGGGCTAATGCTGACTAATTTCAGAAAATTTTTCAAAATAATCCGGAAACGTTTTCGCCGTACATCCGGGATCGTTAATGGTAACGGAAACAGGGTCCAACGCTAACAGCGAAAAGCACATGGCCATGCGATGATCGTTATAGGTATCAATTACGGCATGTTTCAACTGCACCGGCGGTTCCACGTAGATATAATCTTCGCCTTCATCCACGGTCGCGCCGACTTTTCTAAGCTCTGTCGCCATGGCTGCAAGGCGGTCGGTTTCCTTCACGCGCCAATTATAGATGTTGCGTATCTTGGTTGGGCCCTTAGCGAATAACGCCGTGGTGGCAATGGTCATGGCGGCGTCCGGAATATGATTCATATCCAAATCGACACCCTTGAGATTACCTCGGCTGACACAGATAGACTGGTCTTGCCATTCGATCCTGGCGCCCATTTTTTCCAAGACCTCGGCAAAGCGGATGTCGCCTTGAATGCTCTTACGTCCGATACCGGTCACTTCAACCGTACCTCCTTTTATCGCCGCAGCCGCGAGGAAATACGAGGCTGAAGATGCGTCGCCTTCGACCAGGAGTTGTCCTGGAGATAGGTAGGTTTGACCGCCTTTGACGAGAAAAGTTTGATAATTTCGATTATCCACCGTTACACCGAACTTTGCCATGATATCTAAAGTGATATCGATGTAGGGTTTGGACACCAAATCGCCGACAATAGATATCTCCGTATCCTGTTCCATCAGAGGAGCTGCCATCAATACCGCAGTTAGAAACTGACTGCTAATCGATCCGTCAATACTTATTTTTCCACCTTTTAAACCGTTGGCCCGGATCAGCAGCGGCGGATAACCATTGCTCTTCAAATAACTGATATCAGCCCCGGCTTGCTCCAGAGAATCCACCAGAGATCCGATAGGCCGCTCTTCCATCCGGGGCTCGCCGGTTAACAAATACTCACCTGAACCGAGGCATAAGGCTGCGCATAGCGGCCGCATTGCCGTACCCGCATTACCGAGGAACAACTCCTGACGGCTGTTCCGATGAATTGGGCCTCCCAATCCGTGGACAATGCAGCGGGTTTTATTATCGGACAATGTATAGGAAACGCCCATTTGCTTGAGAGCGGTCAACATATGCGATACGTCTTCGCTATCCAACAAATTGGTTATATCCGTGGTTCCCTTGGCTAGAGCGGCAAGCAGCAACGCTCGGTTGGAAAGGCTTTTGGAGCCGGGAAGATTGATCGTTCCCGAAACACCGGCAACCGGTTTCAATGTGAGTTTTTCCATAAAGTAACGAGTGTATTCAATTGAAATTATTAATATTTATGGTGGAAGTTAGTGGCTTTACAATATAACAACGCCACAGTTAGGCAGCGAACTCGAAGGATTGGCGACAACCTATCGACAAAGAGGCTCGGAGCACGACGAGCTACTACTCATCTTACAACCCATTCTGTAACCCTAAGCCTATATCAGAACCCGCTACCATTCAGAGGCGCACAAGGTAGCACAAACAAGAACCGAAAAAAATCCAACTCTCGGCTGAGATAAATTTCTCTAGGGATTGACGATAAAGCGATTAGCCTAAAAGCTAGGCAACCGGTTCACGCATGGTGACAAACTCCTCTGCACTGGACGGATGAATGCCGATGGTCGTATCAAACGTCGCCTTTGTCGCGCCGGCGCGAATAGCTAACGATATTCCTTGGATAATTTCGGCGGCTTCAGGCCCAACCATATGCGCCGCCAGAACCTTATCGGTATCGCCGTCTACCAGCAGCTTCATAAAGGTTCGTTCCTGGTTTCCGCTCATCGTATTTTTTAACGCCCGGAATGACGACCGGTACACTTGCAAGCGGGGCACCTTGGCGCGGGCCTGTTCTTCTGTCGGCCCGATGGTGGCAATGCTCGGTTGTGAAAAAACCGCCGTGGGAATACGCTCGTAATCGACGGCGACCGGTTGCCCGCCGAACAGCAAATTGGCCACATACATTCCCTCGGCCAATGCCACTGGAGTTAGTTGTACCCGGTCGATCACATCCCCGATGGCAAAAACAGTATCGATCGACGTTCGGTAATCGTCATCAACCAGGATTTGGCCCCTGCTCCCGATATCCACGCCGATCTCCTCGCATCCCAGCTCCTCCGTTGCCGGATGCCGACCGGTGGCATAGAGAACGAGCCCCGTATTTAAACTTTCACCGGACTTCAGGCTTAGTCGATAGGGATAATCCTTTTCTTGCTGTTCCTTGATTTCCACCACATCGTCGTTTAAGTGCAGTTGAATCCCTTTTTTAACAACTTCCTCCTGGACGAACTGGCGTACATCCATATCAAAGTTACGCAGAAGCATATTGCGTCGATAAACCAGATGGGTTTCGACGCCTAAGCCCTGTAATATTCCGGCAAATTCCACGGCAATGTAACCGCCTCCGACAACGCAGGCATGCTTGGGCAAATTCTCCAAATAAAACATGTTATCCGAGATCAGCGCGTGTTCCCTGCCGGCCACATCAGGCACGAACGCCTGGCTTCCAGTCGCGATTAAAATGTACTTTGTTTGAATGGTTTTACCGTTTACTTCAACCTCGTTTTTAGATTTTATTCGCCCGCGACCATTAAAAATCGTCACATCGCTTTCTTTAAGCAGTTTTTCATAAACACCGTTTAACCTATTGATTTCCTTATTTTTGTTATTGACAAGCGTTGTCCAGTTAAAGCCCTGACCCGAAGAGTGCCAACCGAAGCCTTCAGCATCATGGAATTCCTCGCCATAGTGGGAGGCATAGACAAAAAGTTTTTTGGGAACGCAACCGACATTCACACAGGTCCCACCGTAGAATCGCTTTTCGATGATGGCGACTTTCGCGCCTCTTTGAGCGGCCATCCGCGCGCACCTGACACCGCCTGAGCCCGCACCTATGACGACTAAATCAAACATTTTGCACCTTACTTAACGGATTTAGCGGCAAGCCTTAAACAATACAGACTCGGTAAAACCACCTAGCTTCACTTCCCCCACCTTTTGAAAGCCGATGGAGGTATAGAACCGGATATACCGGGAGTTGCCGGTATCCAATCCAATTCCGCTGGATCTCGGACTTTCCCGGCAAATACCCTCTATAACTTCCATCAGTGCCCTGCCATACCCGGCATTCTGATACTTCGGATGCACTCCGATGAAGGGTAGATCGTGGTGACAGTCCTTCGGCAGGCAGGCTCTCACCTGTTCATGGTAGTCGATGTAACGTTTTGTGGAGGTTAAGCCGGCGGTTAGCATCATACGAATTCGCCAATTAAAATGCTCGGCAAGACTTACGCGGCTATCTGAGTTAGAGATAAAAGCAACGGCGACCAAATGGTCATCGTCCACCAACCCAATCGCATCTTGTTCCTGGGCAAAATGGAGTTCCAGGCTTTCTCTCAATGTTGCGCGCACACGTTGGTCGTAACCCGGCCGATTGGCATCGAAAAGATATTGAAACGTGTTTTCATGACGATAAGCATGAAATAGGATTGACTTCGCCTCTGACAGGGCACTTCGGTCAAGTCGTACGAGCTGAGCGCCCTCAGCCAGTTCCTGGGACATGTTGGTTCTCCTTTGGGACCGGTATTTTTTATTTTTATATGTAAATCTATCGTGCCTTGCGCTTACAACAGCGCCCTATACTAGGGCCAACCCTTACAAGAAGAAAGTCCTTTTGACATCCATTTTGGTGCACAAAAACTCGGTCAACTTGAAAAAAAGAATATTTTGGTGCAAAAAACGCTTCTAGCTAGATATATAGGGTCAGCCTTGCAGAAACCTGGCCAGGTTGGTCGGATTTATCCACCGAAATTTGTTCAACTGCAATACCATACCTAGCATTTAACTCACCTAGCCAAAGCATCATTTGATTGAAATCAACTTTGTCTAAAGCAACATTCACCTTATCTTCTCCACGCGGCTCAAAACGCTGGAGTTCCACTTTGTACTTTTGGGCGGTATTACCAACCGTCGAAAGTAGGGAAGAACCGGATAATTGGGCTTTCGGCGCACCACTTCCCTGCCTTGACAGTTGCCGGGCACGGAGCTCGTTTTCCTTCATCCAAACCAGGTCTTCATATGCCGACTGGGCTTCCAATTTACTCTTTTCCAGATACTCCTGAACCGGCCTCCACACCAGTATGAAGACAAGAAACAAAGCTACAGCTACCGCCATCCAGGTGAGAGCCAGCTGATCCCGGTGAGATTGCCCGTAAAACCATGCGCCGGCTTTCGCTAACAACGGAAATTGTTTCGCCAATGATGATTTCACTTGTTACCCTCCCTGCACCGTCAACTTGCCCCGGACGGTATTGCTCTCTTTGATCGCCGAGCCGATCCCCACTTGATAGCCTGCCTGGGTGAGACTTTGTTTATATCTGTCGATATCGTCAAGCGTCGGGGCGGAAACTTCAAATGCCAACTCTCCGCGCTTCTCGCTGTACTGCAAGTTGTTTAGCAGCATTTGCTGCTTCTTGGGCTGGCGGGATAGTTGGTATCCGGCTTCTCCCAGCATCACCAGAAAATCCGTTGCCACGGTACTATTGGCCGCATTGCGCAGCTTTCCTTCCAGTTGGCGGCGCGGACTGGCAATTGTGCGCTCCCGCGGGAACAGTTTCTTATATAGAGCAACCGATTGTTGCCGATACTCATCAGCTTGATTTTGGTAGAGGTAGCCTTCCACTACATCAAATCCAAGCTGAACAACAAACAGCAAGGAAGCAACAGCCGCCAGCGGCCACCACTTGCGGAAGCCGGACTTGGAAGATTGGGTTTTACTCGGAAATTCCGGACTGCATAGATTATTGCTGTCATGGTCGCCAAAAAAAGCAGCACACAGCACTTCAAACGGACTGCTGGAAAAGGCCTCAATTTTCAAGCGCATATGTTCGATATGCTCCAATTGGGCGAGCATCACCCCACAGTCCGCCTTGGCGGAATCGTTCACCAGCAACTCTAACGGTATTTCGTCGGTTAACTCAGCATTGGCCAGTTCCAAGAACAAGGGGAGATTTTGCAGCGGCGTTCTCAGGCAAATCTTTCCCTGGCAATATACCAAGGCATCCTCTTCATCCACCAGAACGGTGACTTTCGCACCATTATCCTGTTCGGAAAAATTCAGCAACTCCGCGTCGACATACATGCCATACAAAGGAAATCCCAGTTGGTTGGCGTAGTCATACCATTGCTGCATCCGTGTTTTTTGAATAGCGAGCACGGGGTATTGCTCCTTACCCAGTTTTTCACCGACGATAAGATGCATACCGTCGATGTCTTCGGCAATGGATTCCTCTATCGCATACGGCAAAGCCTGCTGAACATAACGGGTTTGTTTAACAGGAATGGTGGCACACTGCTGGCTAAAGTCGGAGGCGGGCAGGATGAAGTGCAGCCAAACATCTTCCAGATTATATTGCTCAACCACTTCCTGTAGCTGCTGTTTGGCGGATACGCCGCCGCCAATCCGCTCTCCGCCATAACTGTACAGCGACCATTCCAGGTTTTCGCTGGATTGGGAGACCGGAGGCTTGGGGCGTACGAAAAGCTTGATCGTCATAAATTATTCGGGAATATACACTTGCTTGGTGATAGATTCTCTGGAGGCAAAATCTCTCTTCAGTATAGACAAGTTGCCATCATCATCGCGATATACCGTCGACAAAAGCCGGACGACGCGGTCATTAAACATCGAGTTGACAAGAATCTGGAAATAATTGGTTGTTAACCGAAACTCTTTCTTCGGCAAATTTTTCTTTCCCGCCAGCGCGTCTAATTGCAGGAAATCATCCATTTTCTTGAAGCCCTGCTCTTCCTCTCTGGCCTGAACGATTGCATTTGCCTCTTCTGCGCTGAGATCGAGGATGTAGGCCCTGAACACCTCGGGCTTGGCAGTATTAATATTGATCCGGGCGTCCGAGTTAGGAAGAACGGTTAGCAGTTCTCTTAACTCATTAAAGCTTGCCGCAGTCATTCCGTCTATCAGCCATAATTCCGATATATCGTTAAAATAATCGTTTGCAGCGCGATAAGGCGGATCATATAGCTGATAGGTTTCATCTTCCGCACCCTTTATTTCATAGACCTGGTCATCCCGGTCTATCCAATCGACGAATTTTTCCGCGCTGAGATCCGGATTGACTTCGGCAAGGTTACTCAGCAAGCGTTTCAGCCGGGCAATGGCCGCTTTGTCAGGCGTGCTTGAATCCCCATTGTTTTTAACAATGCTATTAATATTGAACTTGGCGGACATATCGTCAATTTGCCCTTGAATGCCCACATTGGTGTCAATCGGCACTTGAATGGCATACTGGCCCCAGGCTTCGTCGGCCAGATCCAGTTCGTGATCGACAAAAGCCCCTTCTTCCTTATCCTTGATCCAGTCGTCCTTCAAAATAACCATCGCAAAGGTTTCGGCTGCCAGGCTATACATTGATGCCTGATCCTGCCCTAGTATATTGCCGGTCCGGCGGATATCCGTGTTATGCAGGGTGAATAACCCGGTTACCAACAAGGAAACCAACGCCACGACAAAAATTACAAGCAGTGCGGCAAGCCCCCCTTGTTTGCCGGTATTCAAGGGCTTTGACTCATTGGTTTGCCGCTTCCGGGTCAAGGGGACTCCTCCGGGGAGTTTGCCTCGTCCGCCTGAGAGGTGCCGCTTTGAGTGCCACTGGCGGGGGCGCCCTCACTTTCTTCTTCAGCCTCATAACTTGGTTCTGCGATCGTGGCCAAATCCCATCCGGCCAAAGGTATAATCCTTCGAATTTCCCCAAAGGTTTGATGGCCGAGCCGGATTTCAATAGCTTTCGGAACCGCGCGGAAACCATCAAGGGTTTCGTCATCCAGCATTACCAGTGTCGGCCACTGATCAGACCATTTCGACTCCGTATCGAGAAACCGCAACTCCAGTTCTTTCACGCCGGCAAGAATTCTCTGCCGCTTCGCTTCGCTATCCGGAGCCCGGTCCAATACCGACCAATAGCGACGGTAGAGAATATCGTCTTCCAACTCGTATACCACCCGCTGGAGGTTGCTTTTGAGTTTCACTTCGGCTTCGGGCAGCAGGCTGGCTAAAAAGGTTTCCGGGTCGCGCCACCCGGTGCGGGTAAACTCCATCAAATTCAGCGCATCCAAGTTACTGATGGCATATTGGCGATCACCATATTCCGACCGCACACTTCGGGTAACAATCTGCGATAGATCCTGCTCGAGGATGCGTTGGGACTTCTGCAACTCAGACAAGAGTAGAGAACGCTTTTCAACATAGTCTTTTGATTTAATGCCCTGATCCAGCGTCATCACAGCGCCGACACCGAGTATTGCCGTAATCGTGATGGCAATTAGAACCTCGATTAGGGTAAAACCTGACTGCATGGGAACCGGCCGCGCGAACACCATTAGAGGTTTCCTATAAAGCCGGTAGTCAAGTGAACCTGTTTGGTGGAATTGGATTCCGCATCGAGTAGCTGTACGGAGATCTCAACGCGGCGCATAAAAGGATTCGGGGTCTTGATAATTTTTTCAACGACCACCCATTCCTTCGACGCATACTCGACATCTTCCTTTTTTTCTCCGGGTGACGGAAAGGTCTTGGCAAGCCGCAACTCATGGAACCGGTTTTCCGCGATCCAATTGGCGAATGTCTTATCTTCCAGCCGGGTATGCTGGGTGACTATTTGCGACATGCCTTTTATCAAACCTGCCGCCCCTATCGTAAAGATCAGCAGCGCGATCATCACTTCCAGCAGGGTAAATCCTTTAAGCTCCATTCGCGTACCGGCTTCAGGCATCCACCGCCTCCTCAAAGGCAATTCCGTTCAAGCCGTCCGAAGTCAGGGTGTAGTGAACCCGGCGGTCGGCTTTATGCTTAAGGGATAGTTGAAAGGGCGTACTTTCACCGCTGGAAAAGAACAGCAACTGGGGGAAGAAATCCAACTCCTGGTCCGGATCCAGGGTGCGAATTTCCAAGCCGCGATCCAAGCCGTCGAACTCCAACTCAAGCCATTCCGGAAACTCACGGGGGCGCAAATACTGCTGAGGGAGTTCCACCCAGGCGAGATTGGCTTCGTCCAGCCCGCGGAAGTGATATCCTTCGCGTTCCAAACGCACGCCGATTTCCAGGTTCTGAAAAACCGCTTCATCCTGCACAAGCTGCAGTACGGCGATCAGTTTACGCGCCTCGTTTTCCAGCGCGCGGCGTTCCTGGTTGCCGCTAATCACCAGGGTCGCCGTGGTGGCGACAATGCCGATAATGACCATCACCACCATAATTTCAATCAGGGTAAAGCCACGGTGCTTTTGGTGGACCCTGATTGGAAAACTGGTAGCAGCCGGAAACTCACCCATGGACGACACTAAACCTTCAACACCGGCACATTTCCCTGCAATCCGCAGAAGAATTATTCCAGTTCCCAACTGACGACATCGGCATCATACCCTTCACCGCCGTCCTTGCCGTCGGCGCCCATGCTATAAAGATCATAGGCACCGTTGGTGCCGGGGCTGATATAAACAAACTCCCTTTCCCAGGGGTCTTTTGGAAAGCTCTTCAAATACCCTTCCGGATTCCAGTTTTTCGCTTCGGGAAATCCACCCGGCTGACTGACCAATGCCTGCAGACCCTGTTCGGTGCTTGGATAGTTGTAGTTGTCCAATTTATACAGATCCAACGCGTTGGAAATCGCCCGAATATCGGTCTTGGCACGTTCCACGCGAGCCTTGTCTGCTTGCCCGAGAATACTTGGAGTTACCGCCGCCGCAAGTAATCCGAGAATCACCAGGACCACCATGATTTCGATTAAGGTAAAACCCCGTGAGGTCCTTCTTGTAGATTTGATCAGCACGATTGTTCGGGAATTGTGACGAGCCGTTTTCTGGCGGCTTGGGCAGAAATTCATTTTGGTTCCTTTCAGGTTACTAATTCAGCTATTTTATCTTGGCATCATGGAAAAAGCAGGATCTTAACACACTGTTAATTCAGAAGATCCAGCCGGTTTTAACCGACTAAACTGGTCATGGTTAATATCGGCAGCATAATTGCCATTACGATTACCAATACGATCCCACCCATGAACAACAACATCAGCGGTTCAAAGAGTCCCACCAGGGTTGCAATTTTACTCTGTAAATCATTCTCCTGACTGGCAGCCGTGCGTTCGAGCATTTCTCCCAACTCCCCGCTTGCTTCGCCGGATGCGATCATATGAATCATCATGGGAGGGAAATAGCCGGTTTGTTCTAACGCTTTATGCAGACTTCCGCCTTCTTTAACTTTCTGGGCGGCATCGGCCACTTTCAATTTCAAGAACTGATTACCCAATACCTCACCGGCGATTCGCATCGCATCCACTAAGGGTACGCCACTACCGTTTAAGATGCTCAAGGTGCTGGCATATCGGGCGGTGTTAATTCCACGGGACATTTTTGCGACAAAAGGAATATGTAAAATCTGGCGGTGAATCTGAAGCCGAAAACCGGGGCGACGCATTGCATAGCTAAAGCCGATCATGCCCATAATAAGCGCACCAAGCGCATATAAGCCATAGCTGGTCACCCAATTGCTCAAAGCTAAGATAACCCGGGTGAGCAAGGGTAGTTCCTGACCATTATTGATAAAGACTTTGATGATGTCGGGAACGACATAGCCCAACAGAAATCCGACGATTGCCATCGATACCACCGCCAAAATCAAAGGGTATATTGCAGCCAACTGGATTTTCTGGCGGCTTATCTGACGCTGTTCCGTGTAGTCGGCCAAGCGATTCAGCACCAGCTCTAAATGCCCGGCATGCTCTCCGGCAGCCACGGTGGATCGGTACAGCTCCGGGAAAGCACTGGGAAATTCACCGAAACTATCAGCCAGCGTGTAACCTTCGAGGACTTTGGCGCGCACCGCCAGCATCATGCTGCGGACCTTGGCCTTTTCGCTTTGGGAAGCAACCGCGCTAAGCGCTTCCTCGACAGGTATTCCCGCCTGGATAAGCGTGGCCAATTGCCGCGTGACCAATGCTAGCTCAGCCGCGCTCAGACGACCTCTGCGGGTAACTCGTCCCTTGCTCTTTGCCTGGCGTTCCGACGCCTGTTCAACTTCTAAAGGCGTCCAACCCTTTTCTCGCAACTGTTGCCTGACTTGACGCGGGCTGTCTGCTTCCCAAACGCCTTTGACAGCTTTACCGCGCGCATCCAGTGCCTTGTAATCAAATGCCGCCATGAAATTCGGGGGTCCTTATTCCTTGTGCGTAACCCGCACAACCTCTTCTAACGTAGTGATCCCGGACAGAATCTTGGCAATTCCGTCTTGGTTGATGCTTGGCGAGAGTTTTCTCGCTGCCTGCTCCAGTTCCATTTCACCCGCCTGTTGGTGGATCAGTTGGCGTAACGCGTCGTTAATTTCCACCACTTCGTAAATTCCTACCCTACCCCGGTAACCGGTGTAATTACATTCTTTACAACCTTCGGCATGATAAATGGGCGTGGGATCTTGTGCCGTAACGCCAAGAAACTCACAAACTTCGGGATTAGGCTGGTAGGCTGTCCTGCATTGGGTGCAGAGCACTCTTACCAGACGTTGGGCGACCACGCCGATCAAGCTGGATGAAATGAGAAAGGGTTCCACTCCCATGTCCATGAGCCGGGTAACCGCGCCGACGGCGCTGTTGGTATGCAGGGTGGATAAAACCAGGTGACCGGTCAAACTCGCTTGGACAGCGATTTCGGCGGTTTCCAGGTCCCGAATTTCACCGATCATCACCACATCCGGATCCTGTCGCAGGATTGCTCTCAGTCCCCGTGCGAAGGTCATATCCACCTTGGTATTGACCTGGGTCTGACCAATACCGGGTAGATTATATTCAATCGGATCTTCAACAGTGAGAATATTCCGGGACCGGTCATTAATCGCAGATAGTCCGGCATAAAGGCTGGTGGTTTTTCCGGAGCCGGTCGGCCCGGTAACCAGGATAATGCCATGGGGTCTGGCGATTAACTTCTGCATGGTCTTGAAGTCACGCTCGAACATCCCGAGCTTGTCCAGATTCAGTCTGCCCGCCTGTTTATCCAGCAGACGCAGAACGATCCGTTCGCCATTGGCAGAAGGCATGGTGGAAACCCGGATATCGACCTCCTTGCCTGCCACTCGAAGCGAAATACGGCCATCCTGAGGAATCCGCTTTTCGGCGATATCCAGTCGTGCCATGACTTTGATCCGGGACACAAGCAAAGGCGCCAAGGCCCGCTTAGGCTTCACCATTTCCCGCAACACCCCGTCCACCCGGAAACGCACCACCAAATCCCGTTCGAAAGTTTCGATATGAATATCGGAGGCTTCGGTCTTTACCGCCTCGGTAAGAATCGCGTTTATCAGCCGAATGATGGGGGCATCGTCTTCCTGCTCCATCAGGTCTTCGGTTTCAGGCACCGAGTCCGCCAGGGAGGCCAGGTCCATATCGTCGCCAAGCCCTTCCACCATTTGCATGGCTTCGGCAGAGTCGTTTTGATAAGACTTGGTTAATTCTTCTTCAAACTGTTCATCGGCAATTTCCCGAAACTCGCATTTGCCACGTACATATCGATTCACTTCAGCAAATACCTGGGCCGTCAGTTCGGACTTGAAATACACTATCTGGGATTGATCCGGCTCCGGCAGGGTAACGAACACGCCATGCCGTTTGGCAAAGGAAAACGGCAGGCGAAACACTAATGGCTCCTGATCCGGCCGCTCGGGAGACAACATCTCACCCTGCTCCAGCGACGCCGCTTCAGGCTCCATTAGTTCCTCGGTATTAATTTCGAGTTCTTGGGAGTTATGAGATCCCAACGTTTCATCTGGAGAGGTTTGCATAACAACCGCTGACTATCCAACAAAAAAGGTGAGTAATACTAACAAAGCGCGCATTATACCCCAGGGGTTTTTTACAAGCTGTGGCATTTGTTCACATGACTGATGTTTAACGAAGCAACCCAAGGTTCTGTTAACTAGAATCCGTAGATAATCCTTGCACTTTTGGCAATATTGCAAAATAGTGAAAAGGAAAACGTTTAGTTTACACCGATGGTAGCAAAATCTGTGACCAGACACTTCACCAAAATGGCCTATTTGGCTGTCATCCTCGTGCTCTTCGCTTTGGTATCCTGGCGAGGTTGGGCATTTTGGCAAGGTTATCAAGGATTGGATAAAAATCTGCAAGTCAAGGCGTCGACACCGGCCGGCCAGACCACAGTGCGTCCGGTGAGCAATCTCACCCGATTACACCTGTTCGGCCGCCTGGAGGAAAAGCCGGAACCCCCTCCCCAAGTAGCGGAAGACCTCCCTGAAACCAACTTGAAGCTGACACTCAGGGGTGTATCGGCAGGGTCGGAAGACCGGCAGGGGGGAGCTTTGATCGAGGGTCCGGATAAGCAAACGAATTTCTTCCGTATCGGACAAACCTTGCCCGGAAATGCTCTATTGCATTCGGTTTTCGCCAATCGGGTCGTCATAGATCGTAAAGGTAAATTGGAAAATCTGCTCTTCCCGGATCAATGGGAGGATTCTAATCTCATCGCCAGTTACACCCCGGATGATGAAGACAGTACCGACGACAGCATGCAGTTTACCGGGGAAGAACCTGATCAAAGCATGGCCAGCGGTATGAATCCCGGGATTCAACCCGGCTCCAGAGGCTCGACAGGACCATCCAGAGACCGTTCCACGACTGCAGACCAGCTTAGCGAAAACCGCCGTCAGGAAATTAAGGAAAGGCTCCAAAAACTTCGTGCAAAAATCCGCGAGCAACGGGGACAATAAAGCGTCTGGCGAGATAACAATTACCGGCCTGGTTCACCCAAGCCAGGCTCAATAGTGGGAAACCTTCGTGGAACATCTTCCTAAGTCACGTATTCTTACATTCCTTAACAAATCTAAATCGGTAAACAGAAGAGGCTATCACTATAATCAAAACTTCTTTATGCCATAGGCAATCTATTAATGCCGCGCATCTCATCCTCAAGAACCCGCACTGCCATTTTACTGTTTGCCGGTTGGACAATTATTGCCTCGGCAGCTTTCGAAATCAGCATACAGGTTCTTAACCACGTCGAAAGCGAATACGGTCCTCCCGCACGGGAAAGAATCGAACAATGGCAGCGGCTGTTAAATGCCCCGAAAGATATTTCGGACGAGAAGAAACTGCAACTGGTCAATCGTTTTTTTAACCAAACCAAGTTCGTTTCCGACATCGAGCACTGGGGGCAGGAAGATTATTGGGCAACGCCTGTGGAACTGTTAGCGACCGGCGGCGGCGACTGCGAAGACTATTCCATCGCAAAGTATTTTGCACTCAGGGAACTCGGCGTACCTGACAGCCAACTCCGCATCACTTATGTTAAAGCCTTGCGACTGAATCAGGCTCACATGGTGTTGGCCTACTACAAAACCCCCGATGCCGAGCCACTTATTCTGGACAACCTGATTCCGCAAATAAAACCTGGTTCACAGCGCACGGATCTTTACCCAATCTATAGCTTTAACGGCGATGGATTGTGGCTGGCCAAACAACGGGGGCTGGGAAAGAAAGTTG
>JANQMN010000014.1 GCA_028280065.1 Hahella sp. | reverse complement strand
AACCAGGCATCAATCCGCCTTGACGATAATTTGCGGCACGACGCCTTCCTGGCTTTGTGCTTTTTTGTGCAGATTGACCCCGACTTTACGGGCGATATCCCGGTATATCAGGCCTACTTCTGAGTCGGGCTCAGCCACAACCGTCGGATTACCCGCATCGGTCTGTTCCCGAATAGTCTGATGTAACGGTAGTTGTCCAAGCAGGTCGGTTGCATATTCCGTGGCTATGCGTTCGCCACCGCCTTCGCCGAAAAGAGGCTCCTGATGCCCACACTGGCTGCAGATATGGGTGCTCATATTTTCGATGACACCGACCACCGGTATTCCGACCTTGCGGAACATTTCGATACCCCTCTTGCCGTCGAGCAAGGCGATGTCCTGGGGAGTCGTCACTATGACCGCGCCGGTAACCGGGACTTTCTGAGCGAGCGTAAGCTGAATATCCCCGGTGCCGGGAGGCATATCCACCACAAGGTAATCCAGATCCTGCCAGAGACTTTGGGTGAGTAATTGCTGAAGCGCGCCACTGACCATGGGCCCACGCCAGACCATCGGTGTTTTATCCGTTGTCAGAAACGCCATGGACATCACCTGAATACCATGCGCTTCGAGCGGAATGAAGAATTGACCGTCTTTGACATCCGGCCGGGTGCCATCGGGAACTCCCAGCATCATGCCCTGACTGGGTCCGTAGATATCGGCATCCAGAACGCCGACTTTTGCCCCTTCTTTCGCCAATGCCAGCGCCAGGTTCACCGCACAGGTGGATTTCCCCACGCCGCCTTTTCCCGACGCCACGGCAATAATGTTTTTAACCTCTTTAATTGCCGGCAGATTATCGTGCGCCTGCTGCGCCGCAATATTCCAGGTGATATCAATATCGGATTGTTCCACCCCTTCGCAGTCTTCAACAGCGATGGCCAGTAACTGTTTAAGACCACCGGCTATGCCGGCGGCGGGATATCCCAAGACGATCTTAAGCGAGACTTTGCTCCCTTCAATCTCAATATCCTTAACAGCATTGGTACTAAGTAAGTCCGCATTCAGATAAGGATCTTTAATGCCTCGTATTGCATTTTCGATATCCGCGCGCTGGGCAGTGGTCATGAAGTTCTCCCGAGATAAAACAAGGTGGTTGGAAATCTATCCTGTGTATTGGGGTTTGAAAGATGAAAAACAATCGTTAACCCGCTATCATAGCTGACTTTTTAAAATCGAGTTAAGGGTGTTAACGCCCACAGATAGTACGGATATCAGCCTCTATGCCGCAACGCAAAATCCTTGTTACCAGCGCATTGCCTTACGCCAACGGACCTATTCATCTAGGTCACCTGATGGAATACATTCAGACTGACATATGGGTACGCTTTCAAAAAGCCCGCGGCCAGCAATGCACATATGTTTGTGCAGACGATGCCCATGGTACAGCGATAATGCTGAAAGCAGAACAGCTTGGCATTACTTCCGAAGAACTTATCGGCCAGGTTAACACCGAACACCAGCGTGATTTTGCCGATTTTCTGATCGCCTTTGACAATTACTATTCCACCCATTCGGACGAAAACCGTGAACTTGCCGCCTACATCTATAAAGCCTGCAAGCTCAAAGGGCATATCGCCAGCCGCAATATTACCCAGGCATTCGATCCTGAAAAAGAACTGTTTCTAGCGGACCGTTTCATTAAAGGCACCTGCCCGAATTGTAAGTCTGAAGACCAATACGGCGATAATTGCGAGGTCTGCGGAGCAACATATTCACCCACGGATCTGATCGATCCGAAGTCGGCAATTTCCGGGGCGACACCTATTACCAAGGAAAGTACCCACTTCTTCTTTAAGCTCCCCGATTTCCAGGAATTTTTGGAGGAATGGACCCGCAGCGGAACGCTACAGCCCCAGGTAGCCAACAAGCTGGCCGAATGGCTGGAAGCAGGTTTACAGGAGTGGGATATTTCCCGGGATGCGCCCTACTTCGGATTTGAAATACCAAATGAGCCGGGTAAATACTTTTATGTCTGGCTGGACGCGCCGATCGGCTACCTCGCGAGTTTTAAAAACCTCTGCGATAAAAGTGATGAGTTAGACTTTGATGAGTATTGGAATAAAGATTCCAAGGCGGAGGTTTATCATTTTATCGGCAAGGATATCGTCAATTTCCATGCATTATTTTGGCCTGCCTTGCTCAGTTGCGCGGATTTCCGAACGCCCTCTGCCGTTTACGCCCATGGATTTGTCACCGTCGATGGCAAAAAGATGTCCAAATCACGGGGTACTTTCATCATGGCGCGGACCTATCTGGATCACCTGAATCCAGAATATCTGCGCTACTACTTTGCCGCCAAGCTGACGTCCCATGTCGATGACCTGGACCTCAATCTTCATGACTTTGCCGCGAAAGTAAACGCGGATCTGGTGGGCAAGCTGGTGAACATCGCCAGCCGCTGTGCCGGTTTTGTCAAAAAGTCAGGGGGCAACCTGTCCGCAGAAGTTTCAGAGCCGGAACTACTGGCGCAGTTCGCGGAAAAATCCGACGCCATTGCCGAAGCTTACGAGCATAGAGAATTCAGCAAAGCCATTCGCGACATCATGCATCTGGCGGATATCGCCAACCAGTATATTGCAGATAAAGAACCCTGGCAGCTAGCCAAACAAGCGGGTAACGAACAGCAAGTACTGGACATCTGCTCCAACGGCATCAATATGTTTTATATCCTGATGACCTACCTGTCGCCGGTTTTGCCCGATATGGCCCGTAAAACGGAAGAATTCCTAAATACCAAATTGGATTGGTCGCAAGTACCGCAACCTTTGGTCAAGCATGCCATCAACAAATTCAAACCGATGATTTCGCGGATTGACCCTAAGCAGATCGAAGCGATGGTCCAAGATTCCAAGCCGAAAACCGCGGAGCCGTCCAAAGCCAAGCCAAAAGCGAAACCCAAGCCCGAGACGCCTACTGAAATTGAGTATGATGATTTCGCTAAGGTGGATTTACGAATCGCCAAGATCGTCAATGCGGAACATGTGGAAGGCGCTGATAAACTCTTGC
The DNA here is from genome assembly GCA_028280065.1 of Hahella sp. Lineage (GTDB taxonomy): Bacteria > Pseudomonadota > Gammaproteobacteria > Pseudomonadales > Oleiphilaceae > Hahella. Next base: position 235 of record JANQMN010000014.1, on the reverse strand, counting down.
GTTTGACACTGGATATTGGCGGGCAGCAGCGCCAGGTATTTGCCGGAATCAAATCGGCTTATCAGCCTGAACAACTCATCGGCCGGCTAACCCTGACGGTCGCCAATCTGAAGCCGCGTAAAATGAAGTTCGGCATGTCGGAAGGAATGGTATTGGCCGCAGGACCAGGCGGCAAAGATATCTGGCTGCTGCAGCCGGACGAAGGCGCGCAACCCGGCATGCGGGTAATGTAACT
>JANQMN010000129.1 GCA_028280065.1 Hahella sp. | reverse complement strand
GCGTCAGGGCCGCTGTCAATGTAGTTTTACCATGGTCAACGTGACCGATAGTACCGACGTTTACGTGCGGCTTACTGCGCTCAAACTTTTCTTTTGCCACAGTTAATTCCTCTCTATTTCTTTTTAACCAGTTAAGTCTCTAGTTTCCGTTTTACTTACTACGCGCGCTGATAACAGCTTCGGCCACGTTGTTAGGTGCTTCCGCATAGTGAGCAAATTCCATCGTATAGGTAGCGCGGCCTTGGGTCGCAGAACGCAAATCGGTGGCGTAACCAAACATCTCGGCCAACGGCACTTCCGCATTCACAACCTTACCTGAAACACTGTCATCCATACCTTGGATGAGGCCACGGCGACGGTTCAAATCACCAACCACATCACCCATGTTCTCTTCCGGCGTTACAACCTCAACCTTCATCATCGGCTCAAGCAATACTGCGCCGCCCTTGCCAGTCAACGCCTTTGTAGCCATGCTACCAGCGATTTTAAACGCCATCTCGTTCGAATCGACATCATGGTAGGAACCGTCGTACAACGTCGCCTTGAGAGATAACAGCGGGTAACCAGCCAGAATACCGTTCTGCATTTGCTCTTCGATACCCTTTTGAACGGCCGGTATATATTCCTTCGGCACCACACCGCCTACGATTTCATTGACAAACTCAAGACCTTCGCCTTCTTTACGCGGTTCAAATTTGACCCATACATGACCATACTGACCACGACCGCCCGATTGACGAACGAACTTGCCTTCGATTTCACAGGTATTACGAATTGCTTCACGATACGCCACCTGCGGCTTACCTATGTTCGCTTCCACCTTAAACTCGCGGCGCATGCGGTCGACGATAATATCCAGGTGCAGTTCGCCCATACCGGAAATAATGGTCTGCCCGGTTTCTTCGTCAGTCTTCACCCGGAATGACGGATCTTCTTGAGCCAGCTTACCTAAGGCAATACCCATTTTTTCCTGGTCAGCCTTCGACTTTGGCTCAACAGCAACCGAAATCACCGGCTCCGGGAATTCCATTCGCTCAAGAGTAATAATATTGTCGGGGGAACAAAGCGTATCACCCGTGGTAACATCTTTTAGACCGATACCCGCTGCAATATCGCCGGCTCGTACTTCTTTGATCTCTTCACGGCTATTGGAGTGCATTTGCACCATACGGCCAATGCGCTCCTTCTTCGATTTAACCGGGTTGTATACCGCTGTTCCAGACTCCAATATGCCAGAATATACCCTGAAAAAGGTCAATGTTCCGACAAATGGATCAGTCGCGATCTTAAATGCCAGTGCTGCAAAGGGAGCCTCGTCCGAAGATTCGCGTGTTGCCAACGATTCGCCATCCTCAAGAATACCTTCAATAGCCTTAACTTCAGTTGGCGCGGGCAGGTATTCAATAACGGCATCCAATACCGCTTGCACGCCTTTATTCTTAAAGGCTGAGCCACCGAGAATCGGTACGATCTCATTTGCCAGGGTGCGCGCACGAATACCTTGTTTGATTTCCTCTTCGGTCAGCTCACCTTCTTCGAGATATTTTTCCATGAAGTCATCGTTTGCCTCTGCGGCAGCTTCGACCAAATACTCGCGCATCTCTTCGCACTTATCCTGAAGCTCTGCAGGAATATCTTCGTACTCAAAGGTAGTCCCCATGTCCTCTTCGCTCCAGATGATCGCTTTCATCTTCACGAGGTCGACTACACCTTTAAACTTCTCTTCAGAGCCGATAGTCATTTGCAAAGGCACGGGATTAGCGCCCAGCCGTTCTTTCAGTTGACTGACTACCCGCTCAAAATCCGCACCTGCACGGTCCATCTTATTAACGAACACCATTCTCGGCACTTCGTATTTATTAGCCTGACGCCAAACAGTTTCAGTCTGCGGCTGAACACCGGACGATCCACACAGTACGACGACGGCACCATCCAATACACGAAGTGAACGCTCTACTTCAATGGTAAAATCGACGTGTCCAGGCGTATCGATAATATTGATTCGGTGCTGATCGAATTGCTGCCTCATTCCTGCCCAGAAACAGGTCGTCGCCGCAGAAGTAATAGTAATACCACGCTCCTGCTCTTGTTCCATCCAGTCCATTGTTGCAGCACCGTCATGCACCTCACCAATTTTGTGAGACAAACCAGTGTAAAACAGAACACGTTCGGTGGTGGTTGTTTTACCAGCATCAACGTGGGCAACAATACCGATGTTTCGGTAACGCGCCAAAGGGGTTTTGCGTGCCACGGTAAATTACTCCATGCTCTAGAAACGGTAATGAGAGAAAGCTTTGTTTGCTTCAGCCATACGATGGACATCTTCACGCTTCTTAACAGCAGCGCCACGGCCTTCAGAGGCCTCCATCATTTCTGCTGCAAGACGCGCAGCCATCGATTTTTCGCCGCGCTTTCGTGAATATTCTACCAACCAGCGCATAGACAACGCTTGTTGACGCGAAGGGCGCACTTCAACAGGCACCTGATAGGTAGCACCACCAACACGTCTTGACTTTACCTCAACCATTGGCTGGATATTTTCCAGGGCAAGCTCGAATATTTCCAACGGTTCTTTTTTCAACTTCGCGGTAACAATATCCAATGCACCGTATACAATACTTTCGGCGACTGACTTCTTCCCGCTAGTCATGACGTGGTTGATAAACTTAGCCAATTTTTGGCTCTTAAATTTCGGATCCGGCAGGATCTCGCGCTTCGCAGCGACTCTTCTTCTTGGCATTGATAAGCCCTCTAAAGGTTATTCAGGTAAATCCGGGATTCAGCCCAGCCTTACTCTTATCGATAATCGATTTTTACAAAACTATTAGGATTTCGGACGCTTGGCGCCGTACTTGGAACGACCTTGCTTACGATCATTCACGCCCGCGGTATCCAGGGTTCCGCGCACTGTATGATAGCGAACACCCGGCAAGTCCTTCACTCGCCCGCCGCGGATAAGGACAACACTGTGTTCTTGCAGGTTATGCCCTTCACCACCGATGTAGGATGTTACTTCAAAGCCATTGGTCAGACGTACACGGCAAACTTTACGCAGTGCCGAGTTTGGCTTTTTCGGGGTTGTAGTATATACACGCGTACAAACACCACGTCGTTGCGGACAGGCCTGCAATGCAGGAACGTCGCTTTTCGCAACTTTACGCTTACGTGGCTTGCGCACGAGCTGGTTAATTGTTGCCATTCGAGCTTACTCCATCTATATAAAAAAACTGCCCAGATTAACAAGGGCAGCAAGTGTAATGTTGCCTCCGAGTAGAGTCAAGGTGTTGTTGTGCAAAATATCAACACCTTAAGAACTCCTGGGCATATCTATTTGTTTAACTCTGCACTTAACGCCTGCACGACATCTGCAGCGCTGACGCCGCCTTCCTTCTGCAGACGCTTACGGCGTCTCTCATTGTGGTAAGCGGAACCGGTTCCTGCGGGAATCAATCGACCAACGACCACATTTTCTTTCAAGCCGCGCAGATAATCCTGTTTGCCGGTAACCGCTGCTTCCGTCAATACACGGGTAGTTTCCTGGAAGGATGCTGCAGAAATAAAACTCTCTGTCGCCAAAGAAGCTTTGGTAATACCAAGCAATACGCGTTCGCCTTTGGCAGGCATTCGCTCGGCCTGTTCGGCCAACTCGTTTTCCTCTAGCATTTTCACGTACTCCACCTGATCGCCCTTGATCAAATTCGTGTCGCCGGAGTATAGAACGTCGACTTTGCGAATCATCTGGCGCACGATAACTTCAATATGTTTATCGTTGATGACAACACCTTGCAGACGATACACATCCTGGATTTCGTTGATGATGTATTTCGCCAACTCGCTGACGCCCAACAGTCTCAGGATATCGTGCGGGTTGGAAGGACCGTCGGAAATGACCTCGCCCTTTTGCACCTGCTCACCCTCAAAAACGTTAAGTTGACGCCATTTCGGGATAAGGATTTCATAAGGGTCGGCATTATCGGTTGGCGTAATGACCAGGCGCTTCTTACCTTTGGTCTCCTTGCCAAAAGAAACAACGCCGGAAATTTCTGCCAGGATAGAAGGATCTTTCGGCTTCCGTGCTTCAAACAGATCGGCAACTCGCGGCAGACCACCGGTAATATCCCGCGTCTTCGAAGATTCCTGTGGAATTCTCGCGATGACATCACCGCCTTCTATTGCCCCACCATCTTTCAGGCTCAGCAAGGCGCTGGCTGGGAGAAAATACTGTGCGGGCGTATCTGTGCCAGGGAAGTTAAGCTCAGCGCCGGACTCATCAAATAGCTGAACCATTGGCCGAATGTCTTTTCCGGCAGCAGGGCGGTCCTTGGCATCGATGACTTCGATACTGGAAAGTCCGGTCAACTCGTCGGTCTGGGTCTTAATCGTAATACCTTCTTCCATACCGACAAACTTCACCTTACCGCCGACTTCCGTGATGATCGGATGGGTGTGCGGATCCCACTTCGCGACGACCTGGCCTGCCGCCACTTCGTCACCCTGCTTGACGCTCAATTCAGCACCATAGGGCAACTTATACCATTCGCGTTCACGACCCGCGCTATCGGCGATAGCAAGCGCCGATGAGCGTGATACAACCACCGAACTACCGTCTTTTCGTTCGATCGATTTCAGATTATGCAAACGTACCGTTCCGCCATGCTTGACCTGTACGTTATCCACGGCGGAAGCCCGGGACGCCGCGCCACCGATATGGAAAGTCCGCATGGTTAACTGAGTACCTGGTTCACCAATCGACTGCGCGGCGATTACACCAACGGCCTCGCCAACATTGACCAGATGGCCTCGGGCCAGATCGCGACCGTAGCATTTCGCGCAAACCCCATACTTGGTTTCGCAGGTAATTGGCGACCGCACCAAAATCTCATCGACCCCGGCTTTCTCCAAGCGCTCCACAGTATCTTCATTGAGCAGCGTTCCGGCAGGAAGAATCGCATTTTCACTATCGGAGGCAGAGAAGACATCACGGGCCGTTACCCGGCCGAGTACCCGGTCGCCTAAAGGAACAACAACGTCACCACCTTCGATGTGAGGCGTCACTAATAGGCCGTCTTCAGTGCCACAATCAACTTCTGTTATTACCAGATCCTGGGCCACATCAACCAAGCGGCGGGTCAGATATCCAGAGTTCGCCGTTTTCAAGGCGGTATCGGCAAGACCTTTCCGTGCACCGTGAGTGGAAATAAAGTACTGAAGAACGTTCAATCCTTCCCGGAAGTTCGCGGTAATGGGGGTTTCGATAATCGAACCATCCGGCTTCGCCATCAAGCCACGCATCCCGGCGAGCTGACGAATCTGCGTTGCAGAGCCCCGAGCACCGGAATCCGCCATGATATAAACAGAGTTGAATGACTCCTGCTCGACTTCCTTGCCTTCGCGGTCAATGACCGTGGTAGTCTTCAACGAGTCCATCATCGCCTTGGAAACCTTGTCGTTGGCGCGGGACCAAATATCAATGACCTTGTTGTATTTCTCACCCTGGGTCAAAAGCCCTGAAGCAAACTGACTTTCAATTTCTTTAACTTCGGCATCAGCAGCATCAATGATTTGCGCCTTTTCATCAGGAATCACAAAATCGTTTACGCCAATGGAACAGCCAGACAAAGTCGCATAGTAGAAGCCTGTATACATAATCTGGTCGGCGAATATCACCGTCTCTTTCAAACCGACCTGACGATAACAGGCGTTAATCAAACGCGAGATCGCCTTTTTGGTCATAGCTTGGTTCACCAATGCGAAAGGCAGACCTTCAGGCATAATTTCATTGAGCAGAGACCGACCAACCGTTGTGCTGACAATCCCGGCTTTTTTCTCAGTCGTACCATCTTCCTGACGCTCATAGATCTCCATCATGACCTTGATACGCGCCTGAAGGTGGACCATTTTTGCCCCATAAGCCCGCTGCACTTCCTTGATATCTGAGAACACCATATCTTCGCCTTTGGCGTTAATGCGCTCGCGAGTCATATAGTAAAGACCAAGGACAACGTCTTGCGAAGGAACAATAATCGGATCACCATTGGCAGGCGAAAGAATATTGTTAGTGGCCATCATCAATGCCCGTGCTTCCAGTTGGGCTTCCAGGGTTAATGGCACATGAACTGCCATCTGGTCACCGTCAAAGTCAGCGTTGTAGGCTGTACAGACCAGAGGGTGCAACTGAATCGCCTTGCCTTCAATCAGAACAGGTTCGAATGCCTGAATACCCAGCCGGTGCAGGGTAGGCGCACGGTTCAACATCACCGGATGCTCGCGAATGACCTCATCGAGAATATCCCAAACCACGGCCTCTTCGCGCTCCACCATTTTCTTGGCAGCCTTAATCGTCGTCGCCAAGCCACGGTGTTCCAGTTTGGAGAAAATAAACGGTTTAAACAGTTCAAGCGCCATTTTCTTAGGCAAACCGCACTGGTGCAAACGCAGGGTCGGACCAACAACGATGACCGAACGGCCGGAGTAGTCGACCCGTTTGCCCAGCAGATTCTGCCGGAAACGTCCTTGCTTTCCTTTAATCATGTCCGCCAAGGATTTCAGCGGGCGCTTGTTGGAGCCGGTAATTGCACGGCCACGGCGGCCGTTGTCCAATAACGCATCCACAGATTCCTGCAACATCCGCTTTTCGTTGCGAACGATAATATCCGGCGCGTTAAGCTCCAAAAGGCGCTTCAATCGGTTATTTCGGTTGATTACCCGACGATAGAGGTCGTTCAGATCGCTGGTTGCGAAACGCCCACCGTCAAGCGGCACCAATGGCCGCAAATCAGGAGGAAGCACAGGCAATACCGTCATCACCATCCAGCCAGGCTGATTACCGGAATCCTGGAAGGCTTCCATCAACTTCAAGCGTTTGGAAAGCTTCTTGATCTTGGTTTCGGAACTGGTCGCCGGAATTTCTTCGCGCAGGCGTTCGATTTCCTGCGGCAAATCCAAATCTGCCAGCAAAGCCTGTACGGCTTCCGCGCCCATCCTGGCATCGAACTCATCACCGAATTCTTCGAGGGCTTCGTAATATTGCTCGTCAGTCAGCAATTGGCCGCGCTCCAGAGTCGTCATCCCTGGATCAATAACAATAAAGGATTCGAAATAAAGAACACGCTCAATATCCCGCAAGGTCATATCAAGCAGCAAACCGATCCGGGACGGCAATGACTTCAGGAACCAAATATGCGCCACCGGAGAGGCTAGTTCGATATGCCCCATGCGTTCACGGCGAACGTTGGCGGGCGCGACTTCGACACCACATTTTTCACAAATAACACCACGATGCTTGAGACGCTTATACTTTCCACACAAGCACTCGTAGTCTTTGATCGGACCAAAAATCTTGGCACAGAAAAGACCGTCACGTTCGGGCTTAAAGGTCCGGTAATTAATGGTTTCCGGCTTTTTCACCTCACCATAGGACCAGGAGCGAATCATATCGGGAGATGCCAGGCCGATACGAATAGAATCAAATTCGTGAGCGTAATTTTGATTTTTGAGTAGATTTAGCAAATCTTTCATGGGCTAGGGCCTCTGACGAATCAGGGCGGCGGGTGGCCGCCCGTTTAAATCATTTGACAGATAGTCTGTTTTGTTTGCTCAGCTTTTTAGTTGGTCTCAAGCTCGATATCGATTCCCAAGGAACGAATTTCTTTGACCAATACATTGAATGATTCCGGCATTCCCGGCTCCATTCGGTGGTCGCCATCCACGATGTTTTTGTACATCTTGGTCCGGCCGTTCACATCGTCCGACTTGACCGTCAACATCTCCTGCAACGTATAGGCAGCGCCATATGCTTCCAAGGCCCAAACCTCCATCTCACCGAAACGCTGACCGCCAAATTGCGCTTTACCGCCAAGAGGCTGCTGGGTAACCAAACTGTAGGAGCCGGTGGAACGGGCATGCATTTTGTCGTCCACCAAGTGGTTGAGCTTGAGCATATACATGTAACCGACCGTTACTTGACGATCAAAACGATCGCCCGTGCGTCCGTCATACAACCATATCTGACCGCTGTCGTTCATGTCAGCAAGACGCAACATCGCCTTGATTTCGGACTCCGCCGCGCCATCGAAGACCGCAGTCGCCATCGGCACGCCACCACAGAGGTTGCCCGCCAATTCGACCATCTCGGTATCTGATAGACTATCCAGCTCTTCGGTGCGACCACCGACGCCGTTATACACTTCATGCAGGAAGCCACGAATTTCCTCAACCTTTTTCTTCGCTTCCATCATACGGTTGATTTTTTCGCCGAGCCCTTTAGCTGCCGCGCCCAAATGGGTTTCCAAAACCTGCCCGACATTCATTCGCGAAGGTACGCCTAATGGATTCAACACGATATCCACGGGATTGCCGCTTTCATCGTATGGCATATCCTCAATCGGTTTGATCGCAGAGATAACCCCTTTGTTTCCATGCCGGCCGGCCATCTTATCGCCAGGTTGGATGCGACGCTTAACAGCCACATATACCTTGACAATTTTCAGCACTCCCGGCGCTAAATCATCGCCGGACTGCAGCTTACGCTTTTTGTCTTCATAACGCTCTTCAATGCTCTTGCGCCGGTCCTGTAACTGCTGCTCCGCTTTTTCAAGCAGCTCATTCAGACTTTCATCGGCTAGTTTCAACTTAAACCACTCATCCTTTTCAAAAGCATTGAGATGGATTTCGGTTAGCTCGTCATTTTTCTTCAAGCCGGGACCGCTGATGACACTCTTTCCGGCCAAGGCGACACGTAATCGCTCAAAGGTCGCACCTTCGACGATGCGATATTCATCATTCAAATCCTTCCGGTACTTATCCAACTCAGCCTGTTCGATTTCCTTGGCTCGCTGGTCTTTTTCAACCCCATCCCGGGTGAACACCTGGACGTCAATAACCGTCCCGCGCATTCCGGTGGATACTCTTAAAGAAGTGTCCTTAACGTCAGACGCTTTTTCACCGAAAATTGCCCGCAGGAGTTTTTCTTCCGGTGTCAACTGGGTTTCGCCTTTAGGCGTGACCTTACCCACCAGAATATCGCCGGGCTCGACTTCCGCACCAATGTAAATAATTCCGGAATCGTCCAGTTTAGAGAGCGCGCTTTCACCGACATTAGGAATATCGGCGGTCACTTCTTCAGGCCCCAACTTGGTATCGCGGGCAACACAGGTCAATTCCTGAATGTGAATCGAGGTAAACCTGTCTTCCTGTACCACTCGCTCGGAGACCAGAATGGAATCCTCGAAGTTATAACCGTTCCAGGGCATAAAGGCGATGCGCATGTTTTGCCCCAACGCCAGCTCGCCCATGTCTACAGATGGTCCATCGGCAAGAATGTCGCCACGGGAAATCCGATCCCCTTCCATGACCAGCGAGCGCTGGTTGATACAGGTATTCTGATTGGACCTGGTATACTTGGTCAGATTGTAAATGTCGACACCAGCATCGCCCGCTTCGGTTTCTTCGTCACTGACTTTGACCACAATCCTCGCGGCATCTACGCTCACAACGGCACCGCCGCGTTTAGCGACGACACAAACACCGGAATCCTGCGCGACATAGCGCTCCATACCGGTGCCCACCAACGGCTTATCCGCCTTCAATGTCGGCACTGCCTGCCGCTGCATGTTAGAACCCATCAGGGCGCGGTTTGCATCATCGTGTTCCAAAAACGGAATAAGGGACGCAGCGACCGAGACCACCTGCCTTGGCGACACATCCATCAGCGTTACCTTCTCCCGAGGCATCACGGTAAATTCATTGCGGTGCCGGACAGTAACCAGTTCGTCGACCAGACGGTTTTCTTCATCCACCACCGCGCTCGCCTGGGCGATTACGTAGTCGCTTTCCTCAATGGCGGAAAGGTACTCGATATCGTCAGTTACCAACCCGTCCACAACTTTTCTGTAGGGGCTTTCAAGGAAGCCATAGGAATTGGTTCTGGCGTAGGTCGCCAGGGAGTTGATCAACCCAATGTTCGGACCTTCGGGCGTCTCGATTGGACATACCCGGCCATAGTGAGTCGGATGCACATCTCGCACCTCAAATCCGGCACGTTCCCGTGTTAACCCGCCCGGTCCCAATGCAGACACTCGGCGCTTATGGGTGACCTCTGACAACGGATTGTTTTGATCCATGAACTGGGATAGCTGGCTGGAGCCGAAGAACTCTTTCACTGCCGCCGCTACCGGCTTGGCATTGATCAAATCTTGCGGCATCAACCCTTCAGATTCCGCCATGCTCAGCCTTTCTTTAACGGCGCGCTCGACACGCACCAGCCCGACACGGAATTGGTTTTCAGCCATTTCACCTACTGAACGGACCCGACGGTTACCAAGATGGTCGATATCGTCCACCACGCCTTTACCGTTACGAATATCAATCAAGGCCCTCAAGACATCGATAATATCGTCGTGGCTGAGAATACCGCTGCCTACCACCTCATCTCTTCCGAGGCGACGGTTGAATTTCATCCGCCCGACCGCAGACAGGTCGTATCGCTCTTCGGAGAAGAACAGATTATTAAACAGATTTTCCGCAGACTCTTTGGTCGGCGGTTCGCCCGGACGCATCATCCGGTAGATTTCCACCAGCGCTTCCAACTGGGTTCGGGTGCTGTCAGTTCTCAGCGTATCGGAGATAAAGGGCCCGCAGTCCAGTTCATTAGTATAGAGCGTCTCAATGGTTTTGATTTCCGTGGCTCTGATTTTTTCCACGACTTCTTCGGTAATTTCGGTATTACACTCCAGGACGACTTCCCCGGTCTTGGTGTCGACAATATTGTGAGCGAGCACCTTTCCATATAGATATTCGCTTGGCACCAGCAAGCGCTTCATGCCCGCCTTCTCCATTTGACGAATATGCCGGGCGGTAACCCGTCGCCCTTCTTCGACGATAACCTTACCACTGTCATCCGCAATTTCGAAAGTGGCCAAATCGCCTTTCAGTCTGCTCGGAACCAATTCGAGGTAGACCTTGTCATCTTCGATATTGAAAGTGCTGTTATCGAAGAACATAGTCAGCATTTCTTCCGCGCTGTAGCCCAAGGCCCGCAACAGTATGGTGGCAGGCAACTTTCTACGGCGGTCGATTCGTACAAAGAGAATATCTTTAGGATCAAACTCGAAATCGAGCCATGAACCACGGTAAGGAATTACCCTAGCGGAGTATAGATACTTACCGGAAGAATGGGTTTTACCTTTGTCATGGTCGAAGAATACACCCGGAGACCGATGCAACTGAGAAACAATTACCCGCTCTGTTCCATTGATTACGAAGGTACCGTTTTCCGTCATTAACGGCACTTCTCCCATGTACACTTCCTGCTCTTTGATATCCTTGATCGCTTTGGAGGCAGATTCCTTGTCGTAAATGATCAGGCGTACTTTTACCCGTAACGGAGCAGCATAAGTAACTCCGCGTAAAATACATTCGGAGACATCGAAAATAGGCTGTCCTAAGCGGTAGCTCACATATTCAAGCGCCGCATTGCCGGAAAAGCTGACAATTGGGAAAACAGATTTAAAGGCTGCGTGTAAGCCGACATCCTGCCGATCATCGTGGGCAATTTCTTGCTGTAAAAAGTCATGGTAGGAATCCAACTGTATGGATAACAGGTACGGGACGTCCATTACGGCTGGAAGTTTGCCGAAGTCTTTACGAATTCGCTTTTTCTCGGTATAGGAGTAGGTCATCGATTTTCCCCAGCTTTATAAAAAACTGATTCAGATGTTCTCGAGGGGTTTATGCCTGATACAAGCTTGCAGACCTTTCGCAGATATCGATTAGTAAATTCTTGCGTAATCAATGCTCTAAATAAGCCTGTAAGCTTGCATCCGGTTAAACGAACTATAGAAAAATATTTGAAACTTGCACAACGGAAAACGGCTGTCGTCCTTAGACGCCAGCCGAATTCTTACTTTAGCAGCTAATTGCAGGCAACAGCTTACTTAAGTTCAACAGTAGCACCGGCTTCTTCCAGATCAGCCTTCGCTTTTTCTGCTTCTTCCTTGCCAAGGGCTTCCTTAATAGTAGAAGGAGCGCCATCAACCAGTTCTTTGGCTTCTTTCAAGCCAAGACCGGTAATTCCGCGAACAACCTTGATCACGTTAACTTTCTTATCGCCGATCGCGCTAAGAACAACGTCAAATTCGGTTTTCTCTTCTGCTGCTGGAGCATCAGCTGCTGCAGGGCCAGCTACTGCCACTGCTGCCGCAGCGGATACACCAAACTTTTCTTCCATTGCTTCAACAAGTGCGACAACGTCCATAACACTCATTTCAGCGATTGCATTTAAAATATCGTCTTTTGACAGAGCCATGTTAATTCTCCTAAAACCTTAAAAAATACTATTACGCTGCGTCTTGCTTCTGGTCGCGAACCGCCGCGACAGCACGAGTGACCTTGGACGGAATCTCGTTCAAAGTACGCGCCAGCTTGGTGATCGGTGCCTGCATAACACTCATCAGCATCGCCAGGGCCTGATCCCTTGTCGGGAGCTTGGCCAAACGATCTATCTGACTTGCGTCGAGCAACGCTCCGCCAACCGATAATGCCTTGATTTCGAACTTGTCGTTGTCTTTGGCGTAATCCTTAAGCAAGCGTGCCGCTGCTCCGGGATCTTCCATTGAAAACGCCAAGATTGTTGGTCCGACTAACGCTTCTTCAACACAAGCATATTCAGTGTCTTGCATTGCACGCTTGGCAAGCGTGTTACGTACCACTCGCAAAGAGACGTTTTCACCACGTGCTTTTGCACGCAGCTCATTCATCCCATTGGAGGAGACGCCGCGATAGTCCGCAATCACCAACGACAGGGCATTACTGGCAGTTTCGTTGACTTCAGCGACAATAGCTTTTTTGTCTTCAAGTCTAATTGCCACAGGATTTCTCCTAACTACAACCAAAATATTGGTTCGTCGTATTTGATTCAGGTGTAAAAAATACACAGAACCGATTTACGGCATTAGCAATACTGCATCGCCGTCTGCGCAGGACCTTTAACCCTTGCCGGACAGCAAGCTTTCCGGAGAGTTTCCAGGAAAGCTTTTGGCTTGGGACCTGCGGTCTTTGACAGCCCACGACTCACGTCGAAAGACTCCCAAACTTGTTGACTACCGGCAAAACCGGCAGCCGAAGCACCACCTGCTATTAAACAGCGATACTAGATTGATCGATTACTAATCCGGGACCCATGGTTGAGGACAGGGTCACCTTCTTTAAATAAATACCTTTTGCCGCAGCTGGTTTGGCCTTCTTAAGATCCGCCAGCAAAGCTTCCAGATTTTGCTTAATCTGTTCTGCGCTAAATTCAACATTTCCTAAAGGCGCATGAATAATGCCGTTCTTATCCGTTCGATATCGGACCTGACCGGCTTTGGCATTTTTAACCGCGGTTTCTACGTCGGGCGTCACCGTACCGACTTTTGGATTTGGCATGAGGCCACGCGGACCAAGGATCTGCCCAAGTTGTCCCACAACACGCATTGCATCCGGGGTAGCAATCACGACGTCGAAGTTAAGATTGCCCTTTTTAACTTCGTCGGCCAAATCTTCCATGCCGACAATGTCCGCACCTGCTTCAGTCGCCTTTTCAACATTGGCGCCCTGGGTGAATACAGCGACACGCACGGTCTTACCTGTACCATTCGGCAGCACAGTGGAACCACGAACAACCTGATCAGATTTCCGGGCATCTACGCCAAGATTCACAGATACGTCCAGTGACTCTTTAAACTTCACGGAGCCTGACAGATCAGCCAATGTGCTGACGGCATCTTCTACTGAATATGCTTTGCCGGCTTCAACCTTTTCACGAATTGCTTTTTGTCGTTTTGTCAGTTTAGCCATGCTCATTCCTCCACATTCAAGCCCATGCTACGAGCAGTGCCCGCAATGGTATTCACTGCCGCATCCATATCGCCTGCTGACAGGTCTGGCATCTTGATATTGGCAATTTCTTCCAGTTGAGCGCGATTGACCTTACCAACTTTTTCGGTATTCGGGCGACCGGAACCGCTCTGAACACCTGCAGCCTTCTTAAGCAGCACGGATGCCGGAGGAGTTTTGGTGATGAACGTAAAACTACGATCGGTGTAAACCGTAATAACTACCGGAGTAGGAAGTCCTGGCTCAATATTTTGGGTCTGAGCGTTAAACGCCTTACAGAACTCCATGATATTTACACCATGCTGACCCAAAGCCGGACCAACTGGGGGACTAGGATTGGCCTGCCCCGCCTTTACCTGCAACTTAATGTAGGCTTGTACTTTCTTAGCCATTTGTTTCTCCTATTTGGGTTCAAACGCACTGATGTGCTCCCCGCGCAGACACAAAAAGCTCGTCACATACTTGATGTGACGAGCTTTCGTTTACAACCAGCTAGTCTTTCTCTACCTGGCTAAATTCCAAATCAACTGGCGTGGACCGACCAAAAATTAACACCGCAACTTTTACGCGGCTCTTGTCGTAGTCCACTTCTTCAACCACACCGTTAAAGTCCGCAAACGGCCCATCCACGACTCGAACGACTTCACCAGCTTCAAACAAAGTCTTCGGCTTCGGCTTATCGGCGCCACTTTCGACCCGCCGCAAGATAGCCTCCGCCTCCCGATCACTAATAGGCGCCGGTTTATCCGGAGTACCGCCTATAAAACCAAGCACTCTGGAAGTTGACTTGACCAGATGCCAGGTATCATCAGACATATCCATCTGAACCAAGACATAACCAGGATAAAACTTGCGCTCACTTTTGCGCTTTTTACCCTCTTTCATCTCGACAACTTCTTCCGTAGGCACAAGAATTTCGCCAAATTGCGATTCCATGCCCTGCAATGCAATCCTCTCCTTAAGAGACCGCATCACTTGCTTTTCGTATCCGGAATACGCTTGCACCACGTACCATTTTTGGGACAAAACGACGCTCCTAACTTATAAATCCGGATACAATCCAACTAATCAACGAATCAATCGCCCAAAGCAAAAAGGCAACCACCAAGACAAAAACAACAACAATAAAAGTAGATTGCAGGAGCTCTTGACGGGTCGGCCACACCACTTTCCGGATCTCAAGACGAGCTTCCTTCAACATGGCCAACAGAGCCTTGCCTTTCTCAGTCTGCGCTGCAATCAGCAGAGCAACAACCGCGATAGCCACCAAGCCCAGCACCCGGTACAACAATGACTGATCGGCATAATAGGAGTTACCCACCACACCTACAGCCACTAGACCAACAACAAGCACCCAAAGAAACTTGTCTAGCAGACTGGAACTTTTCTCAACACTTGAAGACATACTAAATCCAACGAATACGCTTAATTAAAGTTGGCAGGCCAGGAGGGAATCGAACCCCCAACCTGCGGTTTTGGAGACCGCCGCTCTGCCAATTGAGCTACTGGCCTACCTTAAAAAAGCGTTTATTCGAAAATTTTGGCAACGACACCTGCGCCTACAGTTCGGCCACCTTCACGGATCGCAAAGCGCAGCCCTTCTTCCATCGCGATCGGCGCGATCA
>JANQMN010000126.1 GCA_028280065.1 Hahella sp. | reverse complement strand
GGAGTTACCCATCCCTCCCACAGTGCTGGAAGGGAAGCCCAGGTTGCCCTCATTGAGGGATTCAACAAATTGCTATCCGGTTTGAACAAGTTATTCAGCGGACAGGAAAATCCCCATTTCGGCCGCGAGATGAGTTCTATTGGCAGTTACATATTAAATTGCTGGAAAAACGGCGCTATTCCGAAGTTTTCGAAAGGATAACATCGTCTGGTTGCATTCGAATCTACGGAATCTTTACGAAGGAGAATTGGAGTGAATATTAAAAAGCAAGATCAAAGCCTGACTTTTCGTATACACCCGAGTATTGGAATAGCCCGTGTCGGAAACTCGCCGGAATATTATCTTGCTCCGGAAACGATCGCCGGATTGGGGGAGGAAGAAGCGAGCAATGGTCAGAAGGTGTCAGGAGGTCTTCCGATAGATCCCAAAACAGGAAAGCCTGTTACTAGTAACAATTTACGCGACAATACCGGCGCATTGAAACGGCAGGCAGCCCGATTTCGAATTTTTGCATATAGAGATTCCGGGAAAAGCGAGGTCTATCCGACTGGTAAGGGCGAAGAGATTTGCATAGGTTCAACGGTGAACGGCAAGAAAGTTAAGGATATTATATGGACCGTTCACCTCGCAAATAAAAAGGCTAACGGATATCGACAAGAGACGGGTCTTTCAGTGGAGCGGTCCCTATTGAGCTTCTATCAGAACGGCGGTAATCCGGGATTGCGTAACAGGAAAGAAGGTGAGGACCCATCCAATCCCGCCCGCATTAGAAAGTTGGTCATTGATCCCGGTCCACGGGCGATCAGGGGAACCGATTCCGGTCCGATCGCCTTCGACAGTAGAACTCCAGTGGCATGCTACGACAATAAGCAAAACGCTATCGTTGAGTTACCGCTTTATCCCAAGCATTTTCCTGCTGATCACTTCAGTAACCTTTATGAGCCGAACGGTCCGCTTGATTCACTGGGAGACATGGAAACAGATTCCCATGGGCGGTTGATTGTCGCAGGGGGGTATGGAAAAGCATCCGGATGGGCTGAACCCGACTCAGAGCCAAATCCACTAACCGAGTTTGTTGATAATGACGGATGGTTTGATGATACGTCGGATGGTTCGGTTAATGCCGTTATCGTCCTGGAAGATCCGAAGTCAAAAAAAGACAAAATAGATATACAAACGGTCAATGGCGCTTGGGTGGTGACAGCAGATCCTGGATTTGCGCCACAGACGCTGAACGTCGTGTCGCTCTGGGACGATATGTACGACAGTTGGATTCGGAAGATGGATTTGCAACCGGAAATATATAGCGATACAAGTGAAGATGGTGGCTTTAACAGTAAATTTAAACCTGTTTTTCACGAACACATCTACCCCATATTCCGAGCGGCTCAATTGCAGCGATGGAATACCAATTTGCCTACGATGGCCGCCGACGCTCACGACGCTGTGGCTTCGATTAAAGCGGAAGATGATCCAGGTAAAACTATTCTCGCTGGCTTGGCATATATTAGAGACCCAAACAAGGGAGACGCAGAATCGAAAATGGGAGCCCCTCTAATGCCATTATCTTTAGGCGATGCGGGTAAATCGTTTTTATCTCCCACCCTAACCCAGTATTTTTTTCTGCAGCAATGGAACGATTCCAAATATAAAAAAGAAGAAAAAAATCGACTTGGCCCAGGTGAAATGTTGGACAAGGCGTCACTGATGAATTGCCAGGGAGGGAGGTTTACTCCCGGTATCGAAATCAGTTTTATCATTAGGATGCGGGATCTTTATCGGACTGATTGGCAGTCCAACGGAGGAGGGCCGTTTAGAATTGCGGGTAAGCCTATGGACTATGCTCACTTAAATCCTACTATGCCTTTATTAACGAAAGGTTACGTTCCGCTTCAGTCGGGGGAAAATGCTGTCGAGCCCGGGGATATTTGTAAATTTATGGCTGTTCCTTGGCAAACGGACTATAACTCCTGTGCCATTCATACAACTGAACCGAATATAAACCTGACTTTGTACTGGTCCTGGCCATCGGAACGTCCGGTAGCCGTCTACCGGGCTATAGACGTCAATGGAGGAGAGCTGGGAGAGCAGGTGTATTCGGTGAGAGGGCCAGGAACCGAAAATGACAATCCGGCACTTCGGGGGCGTTTTCAGGATTCGGAATATATGGTCAAACACTGGTCAAAAATCGGCATTATAGTACAGGGTACAGCCATTGGAGACGGTAAAGAATATAGCTTCGATCAGTTTTTGGAAGTCGAAAGCCAATTGGATGAACCACCTGTAGGGCCCTGGCCGATGAAAGCTACCCAACAGGAGCCCGCTTGATTGGTGTAAGCCCTTAAGTGACCATTGCAACAGCAAACCGTTTGTATCCGGGTAAACCTTCAGAAACGGATCTGCTTTATGATGTCGTGATACTCGGTGCAGGGATAGCCGGAATGGCTTCCGCGATTGCTCTGAAGCGAGCGGGAGTCCGCAGAGTTTTGTTGACCGGCATGCGTAATACCAATGGATTGGCGGTAGGAGAGTGTCTTCCTCCCGACGTGATCATTCCTCTGGCCAAGCTGGGCCTCTGGGATGGTTTTTTAGCTCAGAAACATTTACCGAGTCCCGGCAGCACTTCAATTTGGGGCAAGAACGAACAAAGCTACAACGACTTCCTGTTTAATGCTCATGGTCACGGTTGGCACGTCGACCGCGCGCGATTTGAGACCTGGTTGCTGAACCACGTTTCGGAGATTGACGTTGATTTCTTGCCCCAATTTCGCTTCCGTCGGGCAAGTCGTCTGACGGGAGGTTTTTATAACCTCTTTTTGGAGCAACGTCCTCAAGTTTATAGAGAGTGCAAAACGAGATTCATAATAGATGCGACCGGTCCCAGATCAGCATTTGCCCGCAGTCAGGGATTGGTCCGCCACATCCATGACCAGTTGATCAACGTTTCGGTGTTATTCGAAAATGTTAATCCTAAACGTTTTGATTCCTTGGCCCGGCTGGAAGCTGTCGAAAACGGTTGGTGGTATGGCGCTAGTATACCTGGCGGTCGGGCCGTTTTATCATTCAGCATTGATCCTCTTGAAACGAAGTCTCTTGGGGTTACTAAATTTGAGGGCTGGGCCAGGCAACTCGTGAAAACTAGCCTCGTTAGTAGAGGGTTGGAGGGGGCGGTCTGCCGGGCTGACAGCCTGACTGTGATATCGGCGTTCTCCAGCAGAATAGACCGAATGTTTGGGGAAAACTGGATTGCACTCGGCGATGCTGCGTCATGTTTTGATCCGATATCTGCACAAGGGATCATGAAGGCGTTGACTGAAGTAGTGAGTTATACCCCAGAGATTGTTAGTTATCTTAGTGGTGGACCTGCGAGATTGAGCTCGCTACAGGAGAGGCAAACGGCGGGTTTTGCTGCTTACTCCCAAAACCGAAACTACTTTTACGAACTAGAGCAACGGTGGCCCGACTCATTTTTTTGGATGAGAAGACGCGCTGCATCAAAATTTCATGAAGTCAAGAAGAACTGAGTTTAACAAACTACCGTGACATTCCCATTCTAAGAGTAAAGCCTGCAGCATCTCTATCACTTTGGAATCCAAGCTCTTCCTAGTCGCCCGAGAAAAAATGGGGTCGCCCATTAGCCTTTTCCTGTCAACAGCAAAAAGCTATCTCTCGCCTTTAAAAACCTTTTCCTAAAAAAGGTTTTGCGAAGCTCCTTGAATAACTTAAGTTCAGTGCCTGCACGCCTGTTATTTCAGTCTTTACGTGTCGGACTCTCCAAAGAGTGATCCGCACCAGTCACCCATCAGGATCAAGCAGCAAAGAACTTTTTCCCTTAGCCGCCCTGGCATAAAATGCCCCAGAAAATCTTCAGTTCCAGGCCATTTCCAATTGGTTCTAATAACAGAGTTGTGGATGACCGGTTTGTGCTCTCCAGCCCCTGGTTGGCTCATGACCTGGGCGCATCACTTAACCCAAGTTTGAATGAATGAAACGGTTGCTAATCAGAGTGATGGTTGTTAGTCAAACCCCAATTCTAGCTGACCGTTTCATTCATATTCTTCATGCAAATAACTTGTCAACTTCGAATGGCACATTATCTCTCATGATGTAATAACAAGCCCTCGATAACTTATGAGCCAGAGCTTTTGTTGCCAATGCCGTGTTGACCTTATCCGATTTTCGCTGGTAAAAAGCCCTCGCTTTTTCGTTGAAACGACGGCAAAAATTCGCCGCTTCAACATAAGCCCAACCCAAGTACTTATTTCCATTCTTCCGGTTACCTTTCCCTTTAGTTTTGTTATTGCTGAGTTTCTTGCTGTCAACACATCGGCAGTATGAAGCGTAGTCACCCACCTGTTTGAAGCGGCGGATATCCCCTGTCTCCAGCATGATCGTTAGAGCCAACACTTTTCCAATACCATCCACCGTGAGAAGCTGCTGATATTCCGGCCGTAATCCCACTTGGCTGAGTATGTATTTTTCAACAGCCGTAATCTGTTCTTGTAACGCATTGGTAACCACATGGTTACTTTCCAATGCAAATCGAACGTTTGGGTTATTAATCTTCTTTATCGAGTCGTCCCATTGCTTAATTTTATTGGCACTTAATTTAACGCCGGTAGTACGCCAGAATTGATTTTGGATGCTCAATATATTGGCGACTTTTTGCCGAACCAATTGCGATCGCTTTCGCGTCAAATCCCTGATTGCCCGCTCTTCCTTTGGGTAAATATATCCTGTAGGCAAGATACCCAATCGCATCAGATGTGAAAGCCAAAACGCATCATATTGATCATCCGTACGCTTGAGACCACTGTATTGCTCAACCGCTGCCGTATTCACTAAATGACATCGATAACCGCGTTCCATTAAACCATCCACCAGGCAATACCAATTGAAAGTTGACTCTACCGCAACTCCCTGTAGCTCTGACATAAATGGAGATAGAGCTTGGCTAACCACGTTGATATCGTTAGGAAGTCTTTTTTCGAAAAGTACTTTGTCATCATCGTTAATAACCACGAGAACATTGTTATTTGAATGAAGATCAATAGCGCTGTAAAGTGACATAACAGCCTCCTAAGATTTCTGATTGAAGAAATTGCCATTGATCAGATTAACCTATTCGAAGAATGCAACGGTTGATCTTGGGACGTTGGCTAGATGATTATCAGAGTAGGGTCGGAGTAAAATTAAACTTTTTGAGTCGTTTAAAGCTCCAGCTCAATCGCTTCAATAGCACTGATCGCCAATTGCATGTATTTACCTTTTAGCTCAGAAAGGTCCTGGGTATTGAAGCTGTAAACCTTCGAATTGTAAATTAAGGTGTACATAACTCCCTGCAAACTCGCGCCCAAAGCTTTCCCCGTCCACGCGACTTTTGCGATCGGCTGACCAGAAATTTGGATGAATTCGACTTCCTGACGGCGAAAATCGTCTCGAGCGCCTTGGGTACCTTGAAGGAATTGCAAAAGATACTTTTCGGTAGTTGTTTTCAACTGTTCGACAGACATTATTGGAAATTTCTGCCCGGGATCCCAAACAGACATTTGAAGCAGCGTACCTCTGTTGTCCTGATGTGGATAAATGAAACCTGTGGTGATAACACCTTGCCCCAGGTCATGGGTTTTTGGTCCCTCAAAACCCTCCGGTATAACAATTGATACATCGTCAAACTCAAATGCCTTAGCGATACTCGAAAGCAATAACGTTAGTAATAGTAATATTTTCAGATGCATAGTTCATAAACCCAGTAGTATGAATGCGAGGATTAATAACATTACGACCACAATGACCAGATCTGATATTCTCGAAAAATACTTTAAAGCTTGTGGACTTCTCAAGGAACCGACGGCACCAAAAGCCTCTTCTGCCATCTGAAATGTGTCAGGACTGATTTTGATCGGCAAACCATTAATGATGGATTTTCTGTACTCTTCTAACTCATCTTTAGAGATAAAGTTTAAATAGGGTTCTTCCTCGCTATATGACATGATGATGGAATGAATAACTTCAGTATGTGACTGAGGTGTCTTTAAACATTCCCCGCATTCATCCAGTGCTTTTGTTTTATTATTCCCACAATAGATGCAGACACTTAACATGCGCTATTTAAACACCTAAGCTTAGGTTCAGTAGTTCCCAGTTATATCAGAGTCATCATTGTAATAATATTGAAGACCGAGATTGTCAATCAGTGGATGGGTAAATTTCACACCCAAATCCAAGTAACAATGAAAGCCCCGTGTCGCTTCGCTCCGATAAGTGGCAGCTTTCCCGTGGAATGAGTGGCAGACTTCAGCGGATTACGTACTTTATTGATTGTCTTCTAAAAACTTTATTAGCACTTCCCGATTTTTTAGCCGATCGAAAGTACCAATATGACGCGTGTTTGTTTGCAGGTGCTGTTTGGGTGACGGTGCCTGTTTAAACAGGCGTAGGCCATGATGGTAGGGGATAATCGAATCCCGCTCGCTGTGGATCAGAAGTTTGGGTAAACCCTCAGTGAACTTAATACTGTCTATCGGATTAACGCTTCCTTCAACCAATAAGCTCAAAGGATGTTGGAGGGGCCAGGTTAGCCAAAAGCCCCCTAGTATGTCTTTGACGATAGCTTGATATTCTGTAAAGGTACTGTCGATAACCAAGCCGCTAAGCTGTTCCAGTGATTGTGGATTACTTGCAAGAAACTCCAGTGCGATGGCGCCTCCAAGGCTTTGTCCGACGATAAAAAGTGGTAAGTCATTGCTCGGTGATTTTATGTTAAGCCATCGGAAGCAAGCCAAGGCGTCGGTTTGTGCATTCTCAAAGGAAGGCGTTCCGCTCGATTTACCGTAACCTTGGTAGTCAAAAATAAAAAGGTTAAAACCTCTTAGATTAATCCAGGCCAAATTTATTACATGGCTTGTAATATTTTGCGCATTGCCATGGAAAAACCAGATTGTTCCCTTCGGAGGATGTGTCGTTGCCGGGAGCCACCAGGCATGGACGGAGCTGTGAGTACCCGATTGGATGAAAAGTGATTCATAGTTCGGATTAATTTGTTCCGGCTGCGAATAGATATTATTGTTTGGATAAAAAAATAGGCTTGAGCATCCCGCTAACTGGATTAGGAGGATGGATAAAAAAGCAACCTCGAAGGTTCGCTTCATCTTACGTGAGTCTTTAAGCGATGCACGGTATGGCAATGTACTTCAGATGTTTGGTCTATTTTCAAATACTAAATCGGAAGCTAAAAGGCATCAACTTCTGCAAAAAATATGTGCCCAATGTATTGGGAAAGCATTAAAATAATGTTAGTAGTTTTGATTCTTAAGCTGTCAACTTCCGACTTGATATAGAGGAGGGGATTATGCACAAGTATCGAATATTCTTTCTTATTTTTATTCTTTTTTACGTGTGCCCTACCACGGCGGAATGGAATGATGATCTGGCATCGGGAATCCCAGCCGCCGACATGCCGGATACACAGGCGGGTGAAACCCCAATAGAAGAAATTCCGATGATTGCCGTGCCCGGTGGTTGCTTTGAAACCGGTAGTCAATTCTCTTCCTATGCAGACGGAAAGTTGGGGCAACTGGTTTGCGTGAATCACTTCGAGATAGGTCAGTTTGAAGTGACCCAGGGTCTTTGGCAAAGCGTAATGGACAATAATCCCTCGTTCTTTTCTTCTTGCGGACCTGAGTGTCCGGTTGAAAGGGTCAGTTGGAACCAGGTACAAACATTCATTGCCAAGTTAAATCGAATAACCTCAATGAATTATCGATTACCTACCGAAGCCGAATGGGAATATGCCTGTCGTAGCGATGTGAATCTCCAGCGGTATTGTGGCGGAGATTCGGTTTTCGAGGTGGGTTGGTTCGCGGACAATAGCAGTGGCAAGACCCATCCGGTAGGTCTGAAGAAAGCGAACAGTTTGGGTATCTATGATTTGAGCGGTAATGTTTGGGAATGGGTCCAGGACCGTTATGGAGAAAATTACCCGAACCCTGATTTAGACCGGCAACTTCAATCGAATTTCTGGGACGATTCGTACCGGATATTGCGAGGCGGCAGTTGGCGTTTTGACGCCCGCAGTCTGGAAGCGGCAGACCGGGGATTTGGCTCCAGCCCGGATGATCGGACATATGATATGGGATTTCGTTTGGCCAGAACCCGGTAGACTATTAGTTAAGTTGCACCAGGAGAAGTAATGGTTTTTGTCGTAGTCCTTCTATCGGCGATAGGGCTCATCGCGGGACCCAGCCTGTGGGTTAAGCATGTTTTAAAGAAGTACAGCAAAGAGTTGGAAGGCGCGCCGGGTACCGGCGGTGAGCTGGCTCTGCATCTCATTAATAAATACCGGCTCGACGGCGTGAAAGTGGAACAGACGGAACCCGGAACGGATCACTATTCGCCCCAGGAAAAGAGGGTACGGCTCAGCCCATATGTCTATAGCGGTAAGTCGCTGACTGCCATTGCGGTTGCCGCTCATGAAGTCGGTCATGCACTACAATATGCCCGCAATGAGAAAATCACCCAGCTACGTCAGGCCTGGACGCCATTGGCAGCCAACATTCAACGGATAGGCACCGCAGTCGTGATGCTTGCACCTATTGTCCTGGCGATTTTGCACGTGCCTCACGTCGCGCTACTGACCTTGGTAGGTGGTGTCCTCACCATGCTCGCCGGCGCTTTTGTTCAGTTGATCATATTACCGATGGAATGGGATGCGAGCTTTAACAAAGCAATGCCTATTCTGGTGCAAGGGCAGTATGTGCCGGAAGTGTATCAACCGGTTATTAGAAAGATTCTGACCGCAGCCGCCCTTACTTATTTTGCCGGGGCGCTGATTCAAGTGTTGCAACTATGGCGCTGGCTGGCATTGTTGCGCGGAGCGCTTCGATAGGACCTATGCGATGTAGCGGGGCTGCCGTTATAAATTGCTCAAACAGAAATAAGATTTTTATTTTCCCCATTCTGATTGTCATGGCTATGAAAACGCCAATAATGGCTGTAGCACTTTAATTCACCATACTGGCGTTTCTTTCAGGAGTAGCCGATGAAACTGGAAATGATCTGTACCGGCGAAGAGGTTCTATCGGGTCAGATTGTTGACACCAATGCCGCCTGGTTCAGCAATTTGATGATGGAGCAGGGCGTTGAAATTCAGCGTCGTACAACCGTTGGAGATCGTTTGGAAGACCTGGTTGAGGTTTTCCAAGAGCGCAGTCAGCAGGCGGATATTATTCTCGTCAATGGTGGACTGGGGCCAACATCGGACGACCTATCTGCGGAAGCAATGGCCGCTGCCAAAGGAGAGCATCTGGTTGAATCGAAGGAGTGGGTAGGAAGACTGGAAGACTGGTGGCTTAATAGAGCCAAACTGGGTAAAACCATGCCGGCGAGTAATCTGAAACAGGCATTGCTGCCCGCCTCCGCAATTATGATTGATAACCCGGTGGGCACCGCTTGCGGATTTCGCGTACGGCTGAATCAAGCCTGGCTGTTTTTTACGCCGGGTGTTCCCTTCGAATTTAAAAAGATGGTCCAGGAGCAATTTCTGCCTTTCCTAAAGCAAGAGTCTAGCCATCAAGAACCCGTTTTTCTTAAGAAGTTGCTCACATTCGGTCATGGCGAATCCAAGCTGGCGGATGAACTTGACAGTTTGGCTTTACCCGAAGGTATTGCCCTGGGTTATCGATCTTCCATGCCGCATATTGAAATCAAGGTTTTTGCCCGTGGGGAGCCCGCCCGGCAACATCTGCCGGCAGTCGTGAATCAGATAAAGGCCAAGTTGGGCACCGCTATTGTGTCGGAGCAATTTCCTACGCTGGGAGAGGAAATACATCACCGCCTTGTTCAGGAAAAGGCTCTTTTAAGTGTTGCCGAATCCTGTACCGGCGGCATGCTGGTGGACCAGTTAGTTGCCTTTCCGGGCAGTAGCCGTTACCTCCATCAAGGAGTGGTCACCTACAGTAATGCCGCAAAGCAACAATTGCTGGGAGTAAAACCGGAAACCTTGGCCCAACAGGGTGCGGTATCTTTAGAAACCGTTTCTGAAATGGCCGAGGGCGTTAGGGCGCTGCTTGATAGTGATTACGCATTGGCGACAAGCGGTATTGCCGGTCCTGACGGCGGAACGGAAGAGAAGCCGGTCGGTACGGTGACGATTGCACTTGCCACCCGAACTAAGACATGGAGTCAACAAATCCTCCTGGCCCGCCGATCACGCACGTTGGTCCGGCAACTGAGCTGTGCCGTTGCTTATGACATGCTAAGGCGGGTATTGGATGATGAAGATCCAATTGTCGACTATTCGACTATTAGTAGAGTGCGCATGCTGGTGAGTTGAAATAGTGGGATCAAAGCTGCCGATCTCATTAACAGCCAAGTAACGGCGTATCGGGTATACTTTATTCCGGACTCTCGAAATCGCTGTTCTTCAGATGGTCACAAGGTAAGACGACAATGTTAGTAGCGCAGTGCTGGGACGACGGCATAGTCAGTGATATTCGGCTCGCCGAGATACTTCGAAGATACGATGCGAAAGCCACGTTCAATCTGAACGCGGGACTTCACGATACCAAGCGTTCCAATGGCTGGCGCTATCAAGATACCTGGGTGGAAAGGCTGGCCAGAAGCGAACTGGAACCGGTCTACCAGGGTTTTACTATTGCCAATCATAGCCTGACGCACCCGCACTTGCCGGCGCTCACGTTGAAAGAAATCAACAAAGAAGTCGGCGTAAACAGGCAGATATTGCAGGACTGGTTTCAGCAGCCTGTTCTCGGTTTTGTCTATCCGTTCGGTACCTATGACCATCGCGTGAAACAAGCGGTCAGAACCGGCGGCCACCTATATGCGCGTTCTGTTAAGGCAGAAGAGTTTTCTTTCCCACCGGCAGATCCCATGGAGTTCCATCCCACCTGCCATTTTCTTGCAGCTGATTTTTGGGGCGCATACGAAAAGGCGAAGCAATCCGGTATCTTCTACTTTTGGGGGCATTCCTACGAGTTGCTGACCGAAGCCATGTGGGACGATTTCGAAACCAAAATCAGACGCATCAATGATGATCAGGATGCTACTTGGGTGGATGTTCCCGACCTGTTTAATTCCACTATAAACTAGCCCTTTGGGCGGAACACAAGAGTTAATTCGCTAAGCGTCTAGGATCTAACCGCAGGCTCTGATGGGGAAGACGATCAAATTGGCACAGGAGCAAAAAAGAATGATTATGGATTGAAAAGTTAAAAACGAGAGTGAACCCCCCCTTGATTACCATCCTGGTCGTCCAGGATTTTAAAAAAGATTAAACGCACACATGTTTGAGACCTGGCCATAAAATAGTGTAGGTTAGATGGATAATTAAACACTGGCGCGGCATGCAATCATGGCCGACTTATCAAATACTGCTCTGGAAATCGCCCGTCACGCGCTCACCTTGCCTGAAGCGGAGCAGCATGGCTATATTGTCGAAAAGTGCCAAACGGATGACGAACTGAAACTAGCCGCATTAGAGGCTTGGGAAGAACTTCGTACCGATCAAACCCGACCCGTTGGCGAAGCTACCGTCATAAAAGCAGCGCCTGATCGAATCATCAGTCCGGTGCAAAGCGCAGGATTTAGCGGTATCCAAATTGGCCCGTACCAAATCCTCGATTGCATTGGGGAAGGCGGCATGGGTGCGGTCTATCTGGCCAATCAGACCGACCCCATAAAACGGCAGGTGGCGGTCAAAATTATCAAACCGGGGATGAACAGCCGTCAGGTGGTAGCGCGCTTCAAGGCAGAACAGCAAGCGCTGGCGATGATGAATCACCCCAATATAGCTCAGGTATTCGATGTAGGTGTGACGAATACCGGACTGCCTTATTTTGTGATGGAGTATATTCCTGGCCAGCGAATCACCCATTTTTGCGATGAAAAGCAACTGACTACCGATGCAAGGCTGAATCTGTTTCGCCAGGTGTGCGCCGCCATCCAGCATGCCCATCAAAAAGGGGTGATACACCGGGATATCAAGCCCTCCAATGTGATGGTGTCTGAAGAAAGTGGCCAAACCCGCGTCAAAGTTATCGATTTTGGGGTGGCAAAAGCGTTAAACGTGCCGCTGACCGATGAAACCTTTCAAACCCAGATAGGGCAGTTGATCGGCACCATTCACTATATGAGCCCGGAGCAGGCAGCATCGCGACACGATATCATCGATACCAGAAGCGACGTTTATTCGCTGGGAGTACTGCTCTACGAGTTAATCACCGGAACCCGGCCATTTCAACTCGACGCCGCTAAAGAGGGTAGTCATATTTCCCAGCTCCAGCAGTTGCTGTTCGATACGGAACCGACCAAGCCCAGTTTCCATTTGAGTAAGAAACAGGGGAAACGGGCTGAGCAATTGGGCAGGTTACAACAGACCGATTCGGAGCAGCTTTATGACTACGTCAAGGGCGAGCTTGAATGGATTATTCTCAAAGCTATTGAAAAGGAACAGAGCCGCCGGTATCAGTCGCCTTTGGAGTTAAGTCAGGACCTGGAACGATTTCTCAGTAACGAAGCCCTGCTTGCGGGGCCGCCTTCCAAATGGTATCGCGCACGAAAGTTCATCGCGCGAAACCGCCTTGAAGCGGGCGCATCGTTGTTGGTTGCTTCTACCTTTTTAGTCGCTTTTATCCTCGTTGTTCAGGGGCTGATAGAAACCCGCCAAGCCAAAGACCAGGCCGTCATCGCGAAAAATGCGGCCATCGCGGAGCAACAAAAATCTCAGCAAGTGATTCAGCTATTAGGGCAATTTCTCACGTCGGTGGATCCGAAAGTCTATGGTAAAGAGTTGAAGGTGATACATCTGCTGGAAAGTTTTTCTCACGAGTTAAAACAGGTCAAAGACAGAGATATACTCACAAACCTCTACCAGATCTATGC
The DNA here is from genome assembly GCA_028280065.1 of Hahella sp. GTDB lineage: Bacteria > Pseudomonadota > Gammaproteobacteria > Pseudomonadales > Oleiphilaceae > Hahella. Next base: position 5,682 of record JANQMN010000126.1, on the reverse strand, counting down.
CGACACCTACGCCAATCTTGGCGAATATCAAAAATCAAAGTCCTTTTTCGATCTCGCTTTGGCGAACATCGATGCGGATGACCGGGAAACTTATTGTACGTTGCAATCCCGGTCTTATAAGAACGATCTTTACCTGGAAAAAGACGGTTCTGAACTGAGTATTCGAAACTTGCTCCGGAGTTGCAAGAAGTCTCTGGGAGACCATCATCCTGCCGTGTTAAGCATCCGGCAGGTACTGGCGCTGTATTTTTATTTTGCGGGCAGTTTTGAACAAGCACTGCAACTAAACGAAGAACTGCTGAATGACAGGCAAAGAGTTTTGGATGACGAACACCCGGACACCCTGCTTACCATGACCAATCTTGCTTCTAGCTATGCCGCCGTGGGCCGTTTCCAGGATGCCCATGAACTGGAAAACAAGACCCTCTCGGCGCGCCGGGAAAAGCTCGGTGGCGAGCATCCGGCGACTTTGGTTTCGATGTCAAACTTTGCGGTAAGTTTCACCGAGTTGGGCAGAATCGAAGCAGCCCTGGAACTTAACGAGACGGTATTGAAACTTCAGCGTAAGATTCTAGGCGACGATCATCCCGACACACTGCGCACGATGGCAAATTTGGCCGGTAATTATGCAGGTATGGGGCGCAACGAGGATGCTTTGGCGCTGGACCGAAGCGTGGTTGAAATTCATAAAAAAGTGTTAGGGGAAGAACACCCGGATACGCTGAGTTATATGTCTCTGTTAGGTTATTCCTTCAGAGAGGTAGGGAAATATGAGGATGCCCGTAACCTGCTTGAAACGGTTGTTGCCAATAGTTCACGCCAGCTAGGGGAAGAGCATGAGATTACCCAGGGAGCGAAAAGAGAGTTGGCTTTGACCTATACCAGACTGGGCCGCCACAACGAAGCAGTGGAGCTGAATGAGTCGATAGTTGGCGCTAATCGAAAGGTTTTCGGCGAGCGTCACCCTATAACCCTGAAGGCAATGGCAATGCTTGCATTCAGTTTTTCCACATTGGGCCGGTTCCAGGAAGCTAAAGAACTTGATGAGGCTGTTTTCAACGCCAGAAAAAAGCTGCTGGGTGAACGGCATCCGGATACGCTCTGGGCGCAGGCAAGTTTGGCGAGCAGCCATAAGGATCTTGGACAGTTTAAGGAAGCAATGGGGTTGGCTGAGTCCGTCTTTTCTATGCGTAAACAGACCCAGGGCCAGCAGCATCCGGATACGCTTTGGGCCGTTGGAGACTTGGCATGCCTCTATGCTGTCAGCGATGTCAGCAAGTCTTTACTGCCGATTGAGACGGATCGGAAGGATTTAAACGATTATCAATACATGGCCGGATGTTTGGCCCTGCAAAAATTTCCCCGTGAAGATGCCGTCCGGACATTTGACGAAACCTTGCTGAAGCTTGACAACACGACAAAAATGCTTCAGTTGCGCAATGTGATAGCAGTACTCGAGTCTGAAGAGATTCCTGAGTTGGTCGGTAAATATTCGGCAGCGATGGTGGCGCAGCTCGCATCTGAACGGCTATTGGACCAGCCGATCGGTCAGCGATTTTTGCAAAGCTACGTTGTCCATCTGCAAGAGCAAGGCGATTCCGCAATGGCTGCGCAAATCTCCTCCTTTATTACTGGCGACTAAATATCTGGTTGCTAAGAATCCGGTTATTGAATATTTGGTTGGTAGGCTGACATTCAATCGTTTAGTTTTTCGCAAAATCAATAGCTTAAGCTATCGATTTCGATGCCGCGCTGGCGATCCGGCATATCCTTGTGCCATGCTGGTTCTCACTCAGAAACCTCAGTTTCTGGATGAGAAGTGGTTAACGAATGTCCTCTTGATCAGTAAGGGTTGAACTGTTTGATCTGTTTAATTCAGAGTTAAATAACTGTCACAGCTGAATTTAGAAAGTGATATTGCCGGGCAATTGCGTTCTAATTGCGGATATTGAAGGTAGGAAGTTGATGAGTCTGGAAACCAATACCCTGCTGTTGCTGGCCGGCATGCTGATGCTGATCGGCATCGTTGCCAGTACCTTGACCGTCCGCATCGGCTTACCCTTTCTCCTGTTGTTTCTCGCGGTTGGCATGCTGGCGGGAGAGGAAGGCATCGGCCGTATCCCGTTCGATAACTTTGACCTGGCCTTCCTGGTCGGCAACCTGTCTCTGGCGGTCATTTTGCTCGACGGCGGTATGCGTACTCAGAGCCAGACTTTTCGTGCCGCCCTGTGGCCGTCGATAACCTTGTCCAGCCTCGGGGTAATTCTCACTGCCGGTATCGTGGGAATCTTCGCGGCCTGGTTGCTGCAGGTCGATATCTGGTACGGTTTGCTGCTGGGAGCAATCGTCGGCTCCACTGATGCGGCGGCGGTCTTCAATTTGCTTCGCAACGGCGGTATCCAGTTGAACGATCGGGTGGGTGGTACGCTGGAAATCGAATCCGGCATTAACGACCCGATGGCAATCTTCCTGGTTTTGGCGACGATCAGCCTCTTGACCGGCGCAACCGAACCATCCTTCTTCGCCTTGGCGAAAATGTTCTTAACCCAGTTTCTGCTCGGCGGGTTGTTGGGTTGGATCGGTGGTCACTTGTTAAGCTTGCTGTTGCGCCATATCTCGTTGGCTGAGGGGTTGAACGCGCTACTGATCGTCTCTTTCGGATTGGTAGTATTCGCCGGGGTTAACTGGATAGGCGGCAGTGGTTTTCTGGCGATTTATCTGGTCGGCCTGGTCGTAGGCAATCACCGGGTCCGGCCTTCCGAATCGGTTTCCCAAATCATGGACGGGCTCGCATGGTTGGCTCAGGCGGGTATGTTTCTTATCCTGGGGCTGCTGGTGACGCCGACTGACTTACTGGCCTACGGAACTGAATCCCTGGCCGTAGCCGCATTCCTCTTCGTCGTCGCCCGCCCGCTAGCCACCGTAATCAGCTTACTGCCATTTCGGTTTCGCTGGCGCGAACGCGCTTACATCAGTTGGGTGGGATTGCGCGGCGCCGTGCCCATCGTGTTGGCGATCTATCCGGTCATGGCGGGGCTGCCGAACTCCCAGTTGATATTCGATATCACCTTCGCCGTGGTCTTGGTATCGCTGCTGATCCAGGGCTCCACGGTTCCGCTCATGGCGCGTTGGTTGAAGGTGGTGATTCCTCCTTCTCCCGCGCCGGTAAAACGCCATCCTCTGATCCAGGAATCGGCCCTGAATCTGGAGCTGAGCGAGTTCCAGGTGCAGAAAGGTGCGCCCGCGCTTTCCACGCAGTTATTCAAAGGTCAACATGAAGCCGCGAATCCCCAGTGTGTCGCTCTGATACGCAGTGGTAGGCCGCTTGAGGTGAATGGCGCGCCCGACTTTCAGGAAGGCGATCGCGTCTGGATGCTGTTACGAAGCGAAGACGTCGAAGATGTGGCCCGCCAGTTCTCCGGGCAGGCTCGCCAAGGAGTTTTGGCTACCCACAATTTCTATGGGGAGTTTGTGCTCAAGCCCGATGCCCAGGTTCAAGACCTGATAGCCACCTATGGCGTCCAGGTTGAAGAGGCCGAGCTGGCATTCAGCTTGTCCGGCCTGCTGTTGAGCCGGCTGGGCAAACATCCGGTTGTCGGGGATCGTATCCGCCTAGGGCCTTTGCGTTTAACTATCCGGCAGATGGATGGCGATGCTATTGTGGCAATCGGGCTGAAGCTGGTGCCTCGTTAGGCAGTCTGATATGTTAGTTTGTTATCTCTGTTCCTGGCCCTAGCTATCAAAGAGCCATCTTGATTGGCTATGTATTTGATACTGCTTTTCGGAGTTACCTTGATGAAATATTAAAACCTGCATTAAAACCAGAAGTTTACTCGCAAGCGTATCCCATGCTAGAAAGTTGCTCCCCCATTAAAGTGCTAAATGTATTAATAACATCCGAGGAAAGTTCATTACGCCACTTAGATATACTCTTCGCAGCATCCTGCTCTGTTCGATGCTGAGCGAACTCTTGCCCTGCGTCTTCTAATATATCGATTGATAGATCAAGGCTCAAATAATCATTGAGGTTCTGTAGTGTGTCTAAAGGTCGTAAAACCAGATCCTCATATCGTACAAGTAGTTGATTTCCTGAGGCTTGAGAGAATTTGGAACAATTCTTAAAAAAAGCCCTGCGGCTTGGAATCATCTGCTTGGCATATTGTAAAGGCGTATCACCTTCACGCCAGCCAAAAGCCGAATAACCCCTTTTTCTGTTGAAGTCCATAATAGAAAGCAACTCAGCACGCGGGTCTCTAATTAGATAAATCGATTTGCTCCCATCGATGCTTTCAGTAATCTTATCTGCAAGATCGAGAACAACCTTTTCGGCATAATAAACAGCCTTGCTTTTGTACAATAGAAGTAACTCATTGCTCAGAACTTTCCAAACCTCCTTGAATAGTTTCTTCTCAAGATCAAGAGAACCATGCTGCATTAGCTCTTTGTAGGGAATAGGCCCAATTGGTAAGTCGGAAGGAGACTGGATATTGTCTGGATTGTAATTTGCAATGACTCCAGCTTTATCTTTAGTTAAGCCCGGTACCATAGAATACCGCATAGCATAAGATAAGTAGCGACATTCGTAAGGATACCCTCCAGGAACCAGAACCTTTTCTGAAGAACGTAATAGGTGCATGAACAAAGTAGTTCCACAACGAGCGAAAGCATGTAGTAAAATTGGCCGAGTTGAGTTGTGAGTCATATGTCCTCCAATTCAATGCATAATTATGGGAGAGGGTAAAACTAAAAGGACTTGAGCGTGCCTTCTAGCGTGAATATCAGATTTACTAGATTGGCGCGCAGAAGCCTATACACAATAAACGTAACTACAAAATTTGTAGGATATAGATTAATTCGACATTTTTATCTTTATTGTTTCAAAACACGATGACGGCGTTGTTGAATATTGAGTTACTTGATATCTACCAACATCTTTATCCGAATATAATGCTGAAAAATCATAGAACTAACTTTTTTGCCTTTTGGAAGATTATTCATCAGAACTAAACGTTAATCCGAGTTTTGGCACCAAGTGCGAAACAATTGATTTCCAGGAATAATAACGCTTAACCTTTTTATAAGCATTAATTGACAGTCCATCTAATAGTATTTGTTGAGTAATTACCGCTTTCCGGTCGCTGCCGAAAAGGTTTTGGCTTATGCGATTTATGACTTCCGGAAACCTATCGAGTTCGTAGATTAAGACTTCCTTATTGTGAACAAATCCTAACCCGCGATTGCCGAAGGGTGTGGTTAAGATAGGCGTGCCGGAAGCTGCGTAATCGAGCATTTTAAGATTTGTGCCAGAACCCGACAAAATTGGATTAATTGTCAAGTCAACCGCATTTAACAAAACGGATTTTTCTGAATCGGAAATCCTGCCTAGTGCGGTTACGTTGCAAGGCAATTTATGACTTAGTGGATGATCACAAACTGTCCCAACTATCAAAAAACATGTTCTTATGCAGGCCTTTGCGATAGTGATGATTTCTTCCAGCGCTTCAATATTCGGGCCGTGATAACTACCGATAAATAAAATCGATAATTGGCCGTTGAGACCTAATTTATTCGCGAGGTCATTTTTTGCATGTCTTGCTAAATAGTGGCTTGATTCAAGGGCAACACCGTTAGGTACAACCCAAACAGGGCGCTCTCCGACTTCATACAATTCTAGAAGGCGCA
>JANQMN010000124.1 GCA_028280065.1 Hahella sp. | reverse complement strand
CGATTAATCCTCCGCCGCCCACGGGAATAAACACCGCATGCAGGGGAGCCGTGTGTTGCCACATGATCTCCATACCGACCGTACCCTGTCCGGCGATGACATCCTCGTCGTCAAACGGCGGAATGTAGACATAGCCTTTTTCTTCAACAAGTTTCTGCGCATAGTTGGAGGCTTCGTCAAAGGCATCGCCTTTGAGTACAACCTTAGCTCCTTTCGCTTTGACCGAGTTCACTTTGATCTCAGGAGTCGTTTGCGGCATCACAATTATCGCCTTGATCCCAAGGCGCTGAGCCGCCAGGGCCAGACCTTGTGCGTGATTTCCCGCAGATGCGGCAATCACGCCTGTCGCCTTTTCCTCATCGGATAATTTGGCCAGCCGGTTATAGGCGCCACGTAGCTTGAAAGAAAATACCGGCTGCAGATCTTCCCGTTTCAGCATCACGTGGTTTTCCAGCCGATTGCTGAGCAGAGGGGCATAGTCTAAAGGGGTTTCGATGGCAACATCGTAAACCTTGGCATCGAGTATTTTTCTAATGTAACGCTGAGGCATGATGTAAGCAGAGCTGGATAGTTGAATGAAAAAGTTGGTTGAAATTTAGCAGGCGGGAGATAATAACGACTTTCCCCCCGAAGCGTCCACAGCTTTGTGGATAAATCACTCTGGAAGGCTATAATCCGACAGTCGTTACGGGGGATATCTCTGAATGGGATAACTATAAAGGTAACAGGATAGATATGAATCAAGATGAATTAAAACAAGCGGTGGCAAAAGCTGCTCTCGACTATATCAGACCACAGTTGGAATCAGATACGATTCTGGGAATCGGCACCGGCTCTACCGCCAACTATTTTATCGACGGCTTGGCAGCGCTGCGCCACGATTTTGACGGCGCGGTCGCCAGCTCGGAAGCTTCCGCCCAGCGCTTGAAATCCCATGGCATTCCCGTATACGACCTAAACTCGGTAGGCGGTTTCGAGTTCTATATCGACGGTGCGGACGAAAGTAACGAATACCTGCAATTAATCAAAGGCGGCGGCGCCGCGCTCACCAGGGAAAAAATTGTCGCGGCCAATGCCAAGACCTTTATCTGCATCGCCGATGAATCGAAAATGGTCGATATTCTAGGGCAGTTTCCGCTGCCGGTGGAAGTGATCCCCATGGCGCGCAGTTATGTGGCACGGCAACTCGTCATACTCGGTGGCGATCCGGTTTATCGGGAGGGAGTCGTTACCGACAACGGCAATATCATTCTCGATGTGTTTAACCTGCAAATCGTCGATCCAAAAAAACTGGAACTGCAGATCAACCAGTTAGCGGGCGTAATCTGTAACGGTATCTTTGCCCACCGGCCTGCGGATGTCTTACTACTTGGTACATCAAATGGAGTAAAGAGGCTCAAAGCCAAATAATTCCAGCTCATTAACCGCCTTAACCAAGCGCTTGCTTGGTAAACTGTTTATCGCTATCCTGCCTCAAACTAGAAAAAGCCGGGATAGCGACCATGATTTATTTCAACGAAACCCATCAACTCGTCCGTCAAACCGTCTCCAGTTTTGTCACGCGCCACATTCTGCCGTACATTAATGAATGGGAAGAAGCCAATGAAATTCCCAGGGAGATTTATCAAATTGCCGGACAGGCAGGAATTCTCGGCATCGGCTATCCCGAAAAATGGGGCGGAAATGGCGAAAATGACCTGTTTCTCAAAGTGGCTGCCAGCGAAGAACTAATGCGTTCGACTTCAGGCGGGCTGGTCGCAGGACTAGGTTCAATCGATATCGCACTCCCCCCGGTAGTGAATTGGGGCTCTACCGAACTCAAAGAAAAAGTAGTTCCCGAGGTTATTGCCGGCAACAAAATAATGGCCCTTGCCATTACCGAGCCCTCCGGAGGCTCTGATGTCGCCAATCTGCAAACTCGTGCCATAAAAAAAGACGGGCACTACCTTGTTAATGGCAGCAAGACTTTCATCACCAGCGGAATCCGCGCCGATTACTACACGGTCGCAGTCAGAACCGGAGGCACCGGCCACGGCGGTATTAGTCTTCTGTTAATCGAAAAGGGTACACCAGGTTTTCGGGTCGGCCGCAAGCTCAACAAAATGGGATGGTGGGCAAGCGATACCGCCGAACTATTTTTTGATGATTGTAAAGTGCCTGCTTCACATCTAATCGGGGCTGAAAATACCGGCTTCATTGCCATAATGGCAAACTTCCTCAAGGAACGCCTGAGCCTGGCGATCATGGCCTATATGACGGCGCAACTCGCCTTTGAGGCCAGCATGGAGTATGTCAAACAGCGGCAAGCCTTCGGTCGTCCAATTGGCAAGTTTCAGGTAAACCGCCACAAGCTCGTCGACATGGCGACCCAAACAGAACTCGCCCGCCAATATACGTATCATGCCGCCGCGCTTATCGAGGAAGGGAAAAACCCGATTAAGGAAGTTTCCATGGCCAAGAACTTTGCCACCGACACAGCGGATTTCGTGACCTATGAAGCCGTGCAACTATTCGGCGGCATGGGATACATGCGGGAAACCGTGGTGGAACGGCTGTACCGGGATGCCCGGATTCTCTCCATCGGCGGTGGCACAAAGGAAATTATGAAGGAGATTATCGCTAAGCAGATGGGATTATAACGCTGTAATTGGTATGTTCATGCACTTTCAATAGCGAGGAATATGGAGTTAATCTTCTAATGCGCCTATAATTCGCGGCACTATTTTCAGCCGGGCAGCCTGCCCATTCCACTAGGACAACAAGCGAATAGAGAGCGTTATGAACTTCGACCATATTCCAGCCGGCAAAGATTTACCTGAAGATTTCAATTGCGTAATTGAGATTCCTGCCAATTCCTCTCCGATTAAGTACGAAATCGACAAAGATGCCGGGGCGGTAATCGTTGACCGTTTCATGGCTACCCCCATGTTCTACCCGGCAAATTATGGTTTCATCCCTCATACCCTGTCGGACGATGGCGACCCGCTCGATGTATTGGTTGTCGCGCCTTACCCGATTCAGGCAGGAGCTGTTATCCGCTGCCGCCCTGTCGGCGTATTGAAAATGACCGATGAAGCCGGCGAAGACTACAAACTCCTGGCGGTACCTCATGGCAAGCTCACTCCCATCTATAACGATGTCAAAGAACCCAGCGACTTGCCTGAGTTGCTGATCAAACAAATCGAACACTTCTTTGAAAACTACAAGGACCTGGAACCGGGCAAATGGGTAAAAGTGGAAGGCTGGGCCGGTAGCGATGAGGCCCGCAAAGCCATTACGGATTCTGCGGCAGCCTATAAAGGCTAGAGAGGGAAATGTCGGGATCGGCCTGTGCCGGTTCCCGACCTTAGATTGAAGGGATTTCAACCGTAAAAATGAAGCAATTTGACTCTATCATCTTCGACATGGATGGACTCCTCCTGGACACCGAAAGGTTGGCACTGAAAGCTTTCCAATCCGCCTGCTCAACTTTCCAGCTCGGTGATCTATCACAGATTTTCTATCAGTGCCTTGGCACAAATTCTCAACAGGGCAAAGTTTTTTTACAAGAAGAGATCAAACCATGGCGTCGTCGCCGCTTTGGAAGCGGGTATGACCGTCGTACAAATTCCGGATTTAGTTCCACCAGACGAAAAGCTTCTTACATTAGACCACATCGTCTTAGACAGCCTGCATGATGTGATCAATTTCGATTTTTCACGATAGCAATCAATGTCCGCATTTGCTGACAACTCATCGTATAACCCTAATTATTTCCGGCGAGTTGAGCTAACTCGGCTTCAATATCCTTGGCCGGCGTAACGCCTTGGATGGTATCTACCCGCCTACCGCGTTGATCGAAGAATAGTAACGTCACATGCTGCACTCGATGCTTAGCCGCGAATTCCCGCCCTTCTTTCGACTGGATATTGGCGATTTTGAATTGAATTTTGTCTTTAAAATCCCCTTTCACCGAGTCCAGATTGCTTTTTAACTGGCGGCACAACTGACAACTAGGATCGTGTATTTGAACTACCGTAGCGATACCGTTGCCAATCACCGAAAGATCCCGGTCATCTGCCACCTTATCCATATAGGCGGCAACGGAAAATGAGATGATGCCTAAAATGGCCAAGGCAAAAACCGCCCTTTCGATAAGTTTTCTCCAGCGGATAGGTTTAGAGGCGGCCGTTTTCAATGTAGGCTGTTTTGACGAATTAGAGGATTTATCTTTGGGCGTTTTTTTCTTGCGGCTCATGGCTGAAACTCACGGAATTTGTACATGAATCCTGCTTTGATTCGAGTCGAACGTTAAAGTTCCAGATGAGACTGTTAAAAAGAGGAAAGATTGGCCTTTGGTTCTTTTACGTCGCACCAATGATCCGATACAAGGAAAACATGGGTGTCAAAAAACTTAAGCTGGAATGCCATCAGCGGCCCATTTGGCGCGGGCGCGTTACCACCAGGTTTGTACGACATAGGCCGCAGAGAGATTACGGACTATACAACCAAAGTGGACAAGCCATATCGAGATAAAACCGGGTTTGGCTTTTTCATTCCCATCTACCCAAAATTCGAAACAAAAAGGGGGAAAACCGGCGGAAGGCTAGGCATTCATCCCGATGGGAACAAGCCTGGAACATTGGGTTGCATAGGAATAACCGATGCCAACACAAAGAGTTTCCATGATGCGGTTAGGATGACTGCATCAAGTGCACAGCTTACTTTGCAAGTAAAGTGAGGATAATCCCATGAAATTTTTGGGTATTTTCACATTAATGGCATTAATTATTTCTTGTACGGCTGTTAAAAACTCCAACTCGTTTGCTTTCCATGATGCTCACGGGAAAGAGTATTCTACTTTGGATGGCCCATTAGTCATTCAAAATGAATTCGGGTTAGCCACCAGCCCAAGAATAGTTGTTATCGCAACTTCACATGTAAGGTATGCAAGATTACGAAGCTCAGTTGGAGATAATGTCAACACTCGATGCTGAAGAATTGCAGTACTTATACGTTATCGCCAATAGTGAAAAAGTAGATTCTTCGGGATATCACATGCAAACGACAGAATCTGAAAGGATTCTGAGTGGGGACGACTTCAAAATAATTGTCTACGATGAGAATGGCAGTGCAATACTTATAGAAAACAAAGTTGTGTCGGAAACAGATCTAGAAAAACACCTACCGAGGTAAACTCTAACGCGTACTCATTGCCTGCGACAGCGGGCTTTTTAGAGGGTTGTGCATTATTAACAATAACTTAACATCTACCTAGCCATTATCCAGTCCTTCAATGCCGGGTCTTCAAACTCCCACTGCCCTCTCCCCAAACTGTAGAGAATCTGCTCATTTCGCAAGCGTTCAATGGCATTCTGTACAGCTTTGACGGTGACCTGCTCAATACCAATTTCATCCCCGACAATTTGCCGCGCTTCTTCCGAGTACAAGCCTAACTCGTGGTCTTTGACCAGTAGTTGCAATACCGCCTGATCAATGGGTTTGCATTGTTCCCACAGCGCCTGATAGTCAGCTTCGGCATCCACTAGATCACGAAAAGTTTCATAGCCGGTTTCGATATCGTATACCCCCTTGATCACCATATGCCGCAGGAGATGGTGAAACAAAGCAGGGTTGTAGTTCATCCGGTTAAAAATTCGGGTGGCTTTCGCCAGCGCCAATTTGCGTTGGCTCGCCTGCTCAAAGGCTTTGAGCATGAACGCCACGAAATCGGATTCCAGCTTGGGGAACTCCACCTGCTGGGCGGCATGGAACATTGGCGCTTTACGGTCGCGGAACATACGTTGCAAACCATCCCGGCTGCTACCGGTATAAACGACATGAAGTTTCTTACGGTGTTCCTCAAACTGGGTCCGTAGAGTCGCCACCAGCGAAGCATAATTGTCATTCGCAAGGTGCTGCACCTCATCCAATAACAACAATGTTGGTTTTTTTTGCACCGCCAGTTTACTGAATAGATCGATAATGGCCAGCAGATCGTTCTGCTCCATATCCGGCTCTTGCGGCTTGGCTTGCAGCTTGAAGCTGGCGCCGACGATATTTGCCGAAAGTTCACTTCCCGTCGTACCCAGATATGATGCCCACTTGGCACGCCAATCATGTTTTTGACTGATGGACTCCAAGGCAATGCGCAGTGCCTTGGCCGGATTGTCCTGGAGATTCCAAAAGGAGCAATATCCCACCTGATAACCCCGGGCTTCTGCTTCCGGCGCCAAGTCGAGCAAGACAAACTCGGTTTTACCCATCCGCCTTGGCGCAAAAAGCGCGAGCGCGCCGGTAATCCCCGTGTCAAAAGCGTTCATGTAGCTTTTTGCCAATTCGGTACGCGGATAATGCCAATCAATCATATGGGTTAAGGGTAGTTGAAAAAGAATTACCCGACTTTACCAAAAACAGTAGTAATTACCAATACACTTGGTAATAGAAGGTAATTTATCACTTTTAGTAAACGCAGTTGCCTTCCCAATCGTCAGGCAATCCTCGAAACCCTACAACTAAGGGGTTTTCATCCAGAAATGTTTTTACCCTTTGATTTTTTCGACGATTGCCGTTGTAGAACAATTATCCAGAAGGTCCAAAGCTTGAACTCTGCCGCCATACCCTTCGACGATTTCCCATCCAACCACCTGTTCTTTGGAATAATCCCCACCCTTCACCAAAATGTCAGGTTTGAATAGTTCCAGAAGACGCTCCGGCGTATCATCGGCAAAGCTGGTCACCCAATCGACCGCTTCCAAACCGGCAAGTACAGCCATTCGCCGGTCTACCGGATTTATTGGCCGGGCTTCCCCCTTAAGACGCCGGACCGAATCGTCACTGTTGACGGCGACAATCAGCCGGTCTCCAAGTTTGCGTGCCTGTTCCAAATAGCCGACATGGCCGGCATGAATAATGTCGAAACAACCGTTGGTAAATACTACCGTTTCACCCTGAGAGCGGGCGTCTGCAAGGGCGATTTGCAACTGTTCTTCCGTCATCACGCCGCGTCCGACTTCGGAGTGTTTCTGCGTAGCGCTGCGCAACTCAGGGCCGCTAACAGTCGCTGTACCAAGTTTGCCGACAACAATGCCGGCGGCAATGTTCGCCAATGCAACCGCTTCTACCCATGGGCTGCCGGTGGTTTTTGCAGCCGCAAGAACAGCAATCACCGTATCTCCGGCACCGGTCACATCAAAAACTTCTTTTGCATGCGCCGGTAAGTGAAATTCAGGACAATCCGCTCGAATTAAAGTCATGCCATGCTCACTGCGGGTAACCAGCAGGGCTTCCAGCTCCAGATCGGTAATAAGTTGCTGCCCCTTAGAAACCAATGCTTCCTCGGTCTCACAACTCCCAACAATGGCCTCGAACTCTCCAAGGTTCGGCGTGAGAATGGTTGCACCACGATATTTGCGAAAATCCGTACCTTTGGGATCAACAAAAACCGCGCGTCCAGCTTTTTTAGCCTCTTGTATGATTGGCTGAGGATCATTGAGCACACCTTTCCCATAGTCAGAGAGAATGATTGCGTCAACCTTGCTAACAGCCTCTTGAGCCCGCCCCGCCAGCAAACTTTTTGGAAGATCGGCAAAACTCTCCTCAAAATCCAGACGGATCAGTTGTTGATGGCGGCTGACCACCCGCAGCTTTGTGATGGTGGGGTGTTCCGGCTGACTGGCAAACTCAGTCAAAATTCCCGCACTCTGTAGCCGGGAAGCGAGTGCTTCGCCCGCATCATCCTCGCCCACAATCCCAATCAGCAACGCCGCACTTCCTAACGCACTTATATTCAAGGCCACGTTCGCGGCACCGCCTGGACGATCCTCGATCTGTTTGACCTTGACGACGGGAACCGGTGCTTCGGGAGAAATTCGTGAAGTGGGTCCCGACCAATAGCGGTCCAGCATGACATCGCCAATCACCAGTAGTTTGGTATTTTGAAATGGAGGAGCTTCAATACGCATGTTCTTCTACAATTATTCGGAAATGAGTTCGATATGCCGGCCAATGGACTCGCTACGCTTAGAAGGACATTCGCTGGCGCTGAAAATTATGGTTAGAATAGCAGCCTTTTAGCAGACGCTCGAACACGTGAATTCAACTGCACAGAATCCAAGCAAAATCTCCCGCAGCAACTCTGCCGGCGACTATCAGTACCGCGACTTTGCGAGCCTCAAATGGTGGCCCACCTGGTGCGGGTTGGCAATTTTATGGCTTGTTGCGCACCTACCATTGGCGGTGCAGGTAGGAATGGGGAGGATTGTCGGCAACCTGGGCTATTACACGCTGAGAAAGCGCCGCCATATAGCCGAAGTGAATATTCGGCTTTGTTTCCCTAACTTTAACCGAACTGAGTTGCAACGGTTGGTGCGCAGGACCTTTGAAAGTAACGCCATCGGCCTGTTTGAAGCAGCCAGCAGTTGGTTTACCGATAATGAAAGATTTCGACCCATCACTACCACTCACGGCCTGCATCACCTGCGTGAAGCGGAGCAGGCAAAACGGGGAGTCATCTTACTGGGCGGGCATTACAGCACTTTGGATTTAGGGGGCTGTTTATTTAATCTCTACTCAGAAGCCGCTTCTATGCAACGCGATCATAACAATCCGCTGTTCAATTTGGTAATGACACGCTGCCGCCTCCGCTACTGCGCCGAATTACTGAGTAAAGACGATCTTAGAGGAATGCTGAGAGCCCTTCGTGAGGGAAAGTCCATCTGGTATGCGACCGACCAGGATTACGGCCGCCGGTCCAGCGTTTTCGCACCGTTTTTTAATATTCCCACGGCGACGCTGACCACCACATCGAGAATTGCCAAGAAGACCGGAGCCGTTGTCATACCGTTTAGCCATTTCCGCAATAACAGAGGTGGTTACGACGTCTATTTCGGTGCTCCACTGCCTGATTATCCGTCCGGTGACGACATTCAAGACGCTACTTGTACAAATGAGGTCATAGAACAGGCCATTCGTCTACACCCGGACCAATATCTATGGCTCCATCGCCGATTTAAGACCGAACCGGACGGAACCAAGCACCGTCGCTATGGAGGGCGACGATGACTCAAGATGACGCTTCCCTTCGCTTTGGAAGCGAGCCACCCGGATGAAGTGCCATTTGTTTCTGGCCTCAACGCCACTTAACATGTTGACGTCGACTCTAATCGCCTGCACCGAAGCTGCAAACGCCGAGTGCTTGTTAGCCGTAATCGATCAGCCGGGAGCAGAACCCCACCGGATATTTTCATGGCTTCAGGAATGTCCCGGCACACCCTTTTCATCCTTTGAAGTGGTTTCGTTTAAAGCGCGGGGCATCAGGGCTAAACTCGCCGGTAGAAAATCGGCTTTTGCGAAACTGGACCAGCTCTGGAAAACCTGGCAACCGGTTGCTATCTATACCGGCAATGACCGGCGCATGGAGTTCCAATATGCCATGCATTCCAAGCCGGTTGACGCTCTTGGGATTTATATGGATGACGGCACTTACAGCTATGTTGGAAAAAAGTCGTCATGGCTGGGCGACGCCATTGTCGATAACGGTTTAAAGAAACTGGTTTACGGCGGTTGGTGGCGGCAACCGGAAGATATCGGCGGTTCCAGTTGGATTAACGAGGCCTGGTTGTTTCGTCCGGAGATTGCGCTACCGCATCTGCAATCGCTGCCCTGCCACCCGCTTCCTGCCATGCACGAAGTTCCCTTTATGCAAACTCTTGGCCGCCACGCACTACAGGATTTCAAGATAGATACCGGGAATCTGCAGGGCCTTCGACAGTTAATCCTGATCCCACACGAATCCGTACTAACGCCGGCAACAAGCAAACTCATCACTGAATACTTAAATCAGGCAGATCACAATAGCCGTCTGGCCGTAAAAACACATCCGCGATCCGCTAAGCTGGAAGACCGGCTTGAGAAGAGCATGGCGAATCATGAATGCTTACCCTCTTCAGTCCCTTTGGAGTTATTATTACCCTTTTTCAACGACTGTCGAATCATCGGCGAGCGATCGACCGTATTGTTAACGGCTCGCTGGATGCGCCCAGACCTGCGAGTTGCCAGTCTCGATCAGGGAGCCGACAAGCATTGGCAGCAGCTCCTAGCCGACAACTCGATTACTACGGTCAATAGCCTGGCTCGTTTGGTGGATTTTCTAAACAATGGGCAGACGGCCCTTCACGCAGGACAACAGGAAATCATAAGCAAAACACAATGAGCCAATCCGAGAAGCGGCCATTTTTTACGGTCGTCATTCCTGTCTACAACAAAGAAGAGCATATTGCACGCTGCCTGGAATCGGTGATTGCCCAAACCTTTCAGGATTATGAGATTGTGATGGTGTGTGATCCCTCCACGGATAACAGCAATCAAGCGGTTAACCGGTATCGGGGAGAAAAGGTGCGTATATTCCATCGGGATCAACCGGGACCGGGTGGTTATGCCGCAAGAAACCTGGGCATTGAAAAAGCCCGGGGCGAATGGATCGCGTTTCTGGATGCAGATGACGAATGGACCGCCGAACATCTGGCCGTTGTCCATGATCTTGCCAACCGGCATCCGTTAGCCTGGGTGATCGGTTCAGGTTGGCAAAACACCGGGGCAACAAAAGCTACCGCAGATAAATACTATAGAAATTTTAATCAACTGGGGCCTCACGAAGTCTCGTTGGAACGCTATCTGCGACAGGGGTTACATGGCAAACGCCCTATTCATACGAGCGTCGCCTGTGTGAGACGCGACTCCCCCGTATTGAAGGAGCTCTTCATCACGCACCCGGAAGTGAAGCGCGGCGGCGATCTCTTTGCATGGCTAAAGCTAATGTGCCTGCACAAAAGTTTGATTTGGAGCGGACAAATAGGCGCCAGGTACTTCACGGATGCTGCCAATATGGTCACCAAATCGGCACCATCAAACGGTTTTTTAATGAACTCACAACACTTAAAAGAGTTGTCGACAGGACTTAGCCTTCGGGAACGCCAACTACTGAAGAAGTATTTTAACCGCTGGTTGCGGAACGACTGGAAATCGAACATTCACAGAGGTGTCGATAACTTTAATCTAAGACAGAAACTTTATTGGCAAGGCGATTTCCTTAATGCGCTGATTATTTATATAACGACTGTCTGGCCTCAAAGAGTCCGCCGGCAATTTGGCTTTAGCGGCCGTAAACACTAAAAGCAACCCGGAGAAATTAATGTTGCACTGGTTGAAGTTTTTCTTCCGCCTCTGGAAGAAAAAAACAAAGGATGATCGCTTGATAATGACCATATTATGCCGCAATGAGTTGGATATTATTGAAGCGAACATCCGCACGCATGCGCGCCTTGGCGTCGATGCCTTTGCAGTAATGGACAATGGTTCTACTGACGGGACCCGAGAAAAGCTTGCGGAACTGGCTAAAGAATATGAGTTACACATCATTGACCAACCCAGTCAGACCTATCGACAGGCCAAATGGATGAAAGAACTCGCCATTTACGCACGCGAGAAGATGAATGCCGATTGGGTCATCAGCAACGATGCCGATGAATTTTGGATACCCTTGGAGGACGGGCGTCATCTCAAGGAGTTTCTGAGCCACCGGGATTCAGTAGTATCGGTAACGAAAAAGAACATGGTCTTGTTGCCGGAAAGCCTGAGTTCCGACTACCTTTTTACCGACGCCACCTATCGTATTCAACACCCCATCAACTACCCGATTGAAGACCGCATCCATAACCGGGACGTTTCAATTCTGTTCAACGAAACACCCGGCAAGGTCATTGTCAATGTCAATGGCTTCGTCAAGATCAGCGGCGGAAACCATCGTGCAAAGCATATAGGTAAATTCTTAACCAAAAGGCATGAACCCGGCATTATGGTTTATCACTACCCCATCCGGTCTTGGCAACAGTTCGAAGGCAGAGTAAAACAGGATCAAAAATTACTCGGTCTTCCCGGCATAAAGGTTGGAAATCATAAACGACGCTGGGTCAGGCTTCTGGAAGAAGGCAAATTAAAGGAGGAATACAACTCTTTCATTATCCAGAACGATGACGTTAGCACCCTAAAAAAGTATGGTTTGATTGTTGAAGACAGACGGCCCAAAAACACCCTGCTATGCTAAGGCGGTTTACGCCGCGAATTTTTGTCGAGTCATATGACTGGCCATCAACCACACTAATTTCATAATGCATTTGTCTATTCTCAATGTCAGAATCGAACCTCGCCACGGGTAGGAGCCTTAGCCCGGAAATATGGCGGCTTGCCGCCTCATCCTGGCTGATTCTGTGTGTCGTCTCATTGCTGTTTGAAAAGCATTTGGCGAAAGACCTGCTTCACCTCTCCGTGTTCGGCTACTGCCTGTTGCTGTGCAGAGACAGGAAGCCGATCCCTGGAAATCTCCGCACATTTGCGCTTCTAGGCTTACTTTTTGCGCTGACCGCACTGGTTTCCGAATTGCTATCTCCCTTAAGCCAGTCGTTTTCTCGACTTGAACCGGCTGCGAAGTATCTGCTGATTATCCCCTTTGTACTCTTGATTCAACTTGCCAGGACAAATGTGCTGAAAATTAAACAGATTTTGCTGACAGCATTAGGCTTTGCGTTTTGCATAGCTTGCTATGACTTCATCAGCCATAACGACCGCGATCTCAGTTTCCATGGCCAGATTAACAAGTTCGGAAACCTTTCGATACTCACAGGAATGCTGGTTTTTCTGTTGCAGGATAAGACCTCGCGGCTGGGAATGGTTGTCGCAGCCGGTGCCTTATCGGCAGGTATTTTCATTTGCAGTGTCGCAGGAGCACGCATTGGTTTGTTGTCCTTTTTGGTGGCATTTCCGGTAATGCTGCTATTCCTGCGCACAGAAATCAGCGTCAGGCGGATGACTATCTCAGTCGGCTTCATGATCCTGGCTCTCTCAGCACTGTTCCTCCAGCCGGATGTCGTCATGAAAGAGCGGATGACCAAGGGAGTTGACGTTGTCTTCGCCTATTTTGCCGGCGATGAACTGGCAAAACGGGAAAGCGCCGGAATTCGCCTGGAAATCTGGCAGTCAGCGGTTAGAGCCTGGCTGGACAGACCCGTCGTCGGGGTCGGTTCTGACGGATTTCAAGCCTGGATGCTTGAGGAAAAAGACCAAGGGTTGATTCACGAACTAGCGGCCACCTACAACAACGCCCACAATGAATACCTTGGCCAACTGGCTACAAACGGCATTCTCGGGTTGACGATTCTGCTGGCACTCATGGTCTGGCTTGGGCGTCAATACACTCCGCATCTTGGGTCAGACAATGCGGATAGGCGAAGAGTTGCGCAGGCGGGCATCATCATGCTGATCATGTATGGCGGCTTCTCGCTGACCGAAACCTTTTTTAGCAGCCATCTGGGGGCCGGGTATTTTATTCTGGTCAATTGTTTCCTACTCGGTTCTATAGAAGAAAAAACTTAAGTCCGACAGTTGAAACCGCGTAAGAACCCGGCTTAGAGTTTATTACTTAAACGGGATCACAATCGGCAACCGCGCCATTGAAAATAACAAATCATTAGAATCAGTTTTTGGGGTAATTTACCTTGAATGAATCCGAACAACTCCAAACGGCACTTGAACAGGCTATTGAGGAACTTCCAACGGCGCTTCGCTCACTTTCAAGGACCCATGCCGCTAGGCTTTCTTCAATCCAAGGGATAAACGCACTTCCGCTATTACCCCATGCCAAGGCCATTAGTCGCTGTTTTGCCGTAAGCGACTTCTTGTCGGAAGTCATATTCAAACATTCAGATAAGGTGGTTCAGTGGCTCAATACAGAGCGTTTCAATAACATTGGCCGAATCACAAAAGCGGAACTGGAAGCCCGGTTGAACATTCGTTTAGGTAATGTCAGCGACGCCGATTCCCTGAAGAAACAGCTTCGTGAATTCCGCAGGGAACAGATGTTCGCCATCTATTATCGGGATCTGGTGCTGCACGAACAGTTTGAAGTCACCGCCGGTGAAGTCACCTGGCTGGCGCAGACCTGTCTTGATGCAGCGCTGAACTGGCATGATGCGGATCTGAGTAAACGATTTGGCATTCCCAAAGACAAGTCCGGTAATCGTATCAAAATGGTTGTATTGGGTATGGGCAAGTTGGGTGCCGAAGAACTCAACGTATCATCGGACATCGACTTGATGTTCAGCTTCTCAAAGACCGGCGAAACCGAGGGAGGGCAACGTTCGCTGGACAATCAGGCGTATTTTATCCGTCTCGGCCAACAACTCATACAAACCCTGGACACGGTAACGGCGGACGGCTTTGTGTTTCGCGTAGATATGCGGTTGCGGCCCTACGGACAAAGTGGCGCACTGGCGCTGAGTTTTAGCGCGATGGAAGGTTATTACTCGGATCAGGGACGGGAGTGGGAGCGCTACGCCATGATCAAAGCCGCTCCGGTGGCCGGCGATCTGGAAGCAGGCAGGCGGCTTTTGGACATGCTGAAACCCTTTGTATATCGCCGTTATATCGATTTCGGCGCGATTCAATCTCTGCGGATAATGAAAGACATGATCGCCAAAGATGTGCGACGCCGGGGAATGGCCAACAACATTAAAATCGGCGACGGAGGAATTCGGGAAATTGAGTTTATCGCCCAGGTGTTTCAGCTCATTCGCGGCGGTCGCGTGAAGGCGTTACGGCAACGATCCCTGTTGAAGATACTCCAGGTATTGGCTGAAGAACAATTGCTGCCGGCGGCAGCGGTGTCGGAATTGCGCGAAGCCTATATCTTCCTACGTAATCTGGAACACGCCATCCAAGGTATACAAGACAAACAAACCCAACTGATTCCCGACAGGGTTCAGGATCGGGAACGGATTGCATTCAGTTTAGGTTTTGCTGATTGGAAGTCCGCCGAACACACACTGAAGCAACATCGGAGTATAGTAGCAAAGCATTTCGCCAATCTTATCGAAGAACCGGCCGCAGCCAATGCCGACCGTCAAACCGAACCCCTTTGGCGGCAAGTTTGGTTCGGCCGGGCAACTGCGGAACAGATTAGAAAACTGTTTCCCGACCCGGACAACGAGGTGCTGAACCGACTGTTGGACCAGCTGGCCGAACTGCGCACCAGTTCCCGCATCGCCCAGTTGCAGACCCAAGGACGGGAGCGTGTGGACCAGTTCATGCCATTGCTGTTGCAACAGTTTGCCGAACAGCAGGGGGATAACCGGGCATTCGGCAGACTACTCGACTTTGTGGATGCCGTGGCGAGACGCAGCGCCTATCTTGCTTTGCTAATGGAAAATCAGCAAGCGCTCAAGGAACTCATTCGGCTGTTCAATGCCAGCACCTGGATTGCGGAGCAAATTATTCGCATGCCGCTGCTACTGGACGAACTATTGCATTCCGAAAGTCTCTATTCACCGCCGGATACGGATACTCTCCGGGACGAACTGCGGCTGCAAATGTTACGTATTCCCGAAGACGATCAGGAAGAGCAAATGGAAGCGCTACGCTACTTCAAAAAGGCCCATGTACTTCGCGTTGCAGCTTCTGAACTAAGGGAAACCCTACCGCTGATGAAAGTCAGCGACTACCTCACCTTTATCGCGGAAACAATACTTCACCAGGTATTCGAAGAAGCCTGGACTGCCATGACTACTAAATACGGATTACCGGTCAAGGACGATGGTTCGCCTTGCAACAAGGATTTCGGCATCGTCGGCTATGGCAAACTCGGAGGGATTGAACTGAGCTACGGCTCGGATTTGGATATCGTATTCATCCACGACTGCCCGGCTTCAGGGGAAACCAATGGCCACAAGAGTATAGACAATCAAACTTTTTTCACCAGATTGGCAAAACGCATGATCCACCTGCTAACCACTAAAACCATGTCAGGAGACGTATATGAGGTGGATATGCGGCTCAGGCCCTCAGGCAACTCGGGCCTATTGGTCTCGTCGATGAACGCTCTCCGCCAATATCAGTTGGAAGAAGCCTGGACTTGGGAGCATCAAGCGCTGGTCAGGACCCGTTGCGTCTGTGGCACGCCACAGATTCGAGAGAAGTTCGAGGCTATTCGTCAGGAGGTTCTTACGCAGGTCCGGGATATCCGGAAACTTCGGGAAGATGTCCTCAAGATGCGGGAAAAGATGCGGGTCAATATGAGCACCAAGATGACCGCCGATGGAAAATATCCACATTTTGAATTGAAGCACGATCCCGGCGGTATCGTCGACATTGAATTTATGGTTCAATATGCCGCTTTGTGTTGGGCACCGGAATATCCCGAGGTAGTGCGCTGGAGCGACAACATACGGATCCTTGAAGCATTGGCCGCCAATCAACTCATGGCAAACGCCGATACCGATGCACTTTGCGACATCTATCGACGTTATCGTTCCAAAGGGCACCTGTTGGCCTTGCAGAATCAAAGCCCGAAAGTTGATATCGAGGAGTTCCGGGAGGACCGGAAAACCGTTAGCGCAATTTGGGACAAGGTTTTTCAGTTATAGCGCTTCATCGGGCGAGACATCTCCGGCATGGCACTGAAACCCGAACGCAAAATCAGGCAACATTATCTACTCAACTGATTGATTTGGGTTGCAAACCCGTAGGAGTTACCACTATGTCTATGGCTGATCGCGACGGCCTCATCTGGTTTGATGGAGAAATGGTTCCATGGCGGGACGCACAGGTCCATGTCTTGACCCATACCCTGCACTACGGCATGGGGGTGTTCGAAGGTGTGCGCGCATACCTGACAGACCAGGGAACAGCCATTTTCCGCTTGCGGGAACATACCGACCGGTTGTTCGATTCCGCCAAAATCATGAATATGACCATTCCATTCAGCATGGAGGAAATCAATTCAGCCCAGCTACAGGCAGTTCGAGACAACAACCTGGCTTCCGCTTATCTGCGGCCGATGGTTTTTTACGGTTCGGAAGGCATGGGTCTGCGCGCCACGGGTCTTAGTGTGCATGTCATCGTCGCCGCCTGGGAATGGGGCGCTTATCTCGGTGACGAAGCGTTGGAAAAAGGCATTAAAGTCCGCACCAGTTCCTACACCCGCCATCATGTCAATATTTCCATGACCCGAGCCAAGGCAAACGGCCACTATATAAACTCCATGCTAGCCCTGAACGAAGCGCTTTCCTGCGGTTGTGACGAGGCCCTATTGCTTGATCCGGAAGGCTATGTGGCCGAGGGTTCCGGGGAAAATATCTTCGTCGTGCATGATGGCATTATCTACACTCCGGAGCTGACATCCTGCTTGAACGGTATCACCCGCAACACGATTTTCCATCTGGCCAACGAACTCGGCTATGACATCGTGGAAAAGCGGATCACCCGCGATGAAGTGTATATTGCCGATGAAGCGTTTTTTACCGGCACGGCAGCGGAGGTGACGCCAATCCGCATGCTTGATGACAGACCGATCGGCTCCGGACTACGCGGCCCCATCACCGCCAAACTGCAGAAAAAGTATTTTGATCTGGTTAAGGGCAAAGACGAGTCTCACCTGGACTGGCTCACACCCGTGAACCATTAGCCGCTATTGGTCTCTGCGCATATTCGGCGGAATTTCGAAGGAAGGAATTTCGCCGGGCTTCTGTCCGTAGCCACTACGGTAACGCCTGAGCTGAAATACATAAGCCAATACCTGGGCAACAGCGAGATAGAGGGAAGAGGGTATCTCTTGTCCAACTTCACTGTGATGGTATACCGCCCTGGTCAATGGTGGCGCTTCGACGATTTCTATTTTGTGCGCTTTCGCGATTTCCCGAATCTTTAACGCCAAGTGATCAATGCCCTTGGCGATCACCAGCGGAGCCCCCATACTTTCGGCATCGTATTTCAGCGCCACGGAGTAATGGGTCGGGTTGGTAATCACCACATCCGCTTCCGGTACCGCTTCCATCATGCGTTTTTGCGCCATTTCAAACTGTACTTGACGGATCCGCCGCTTAACTTCCGGTTTCCCTTCAATATCCTTGAACTCGTCCTTCACCTCCTGTTTGGTCATGCGCAGCTCTTTCTTGTGGTTGAATATTTGAAAGGGCACATCCACTATAACGATAAAAATCAGCGAACAGGCAAGCCAAAAAAAACTCCAGGCGATAGTCACAATGGCATGGGGAACTGCAACTTCAATGGCTTCACCACGGAGGGCGCGAATTTCCGGAATGTCGATATAAAAAATCAGCACCGCACAAGCGCCGATAACCAGGGTTTTTAAAATGCCTTTCCCCAGTTCCACCAGCGAGTTAAGAGAAAACAGCTTCTTAACTCCCTGAACCGGATCGAGCCGGTTCGGCTTAGGTATCAAGGCTTTGGTCGCAAAATTAAAACCACCCAAACCAGTGGGACCGATAAAGGAGGCAAGAATCATGATCACCATAAAAGGAGCGAGCGTTATTGCAGCATCCCGGACCAGATTTTCGAGATGAATAATCGGCTGCTGGTCGTCAAAAATCTCATCTCGGCTAAGTTCAAAGCTATACTCAAACAGGGTTCCCATACCATTGCCGATATATTGGCCGAAAATCAGCAAAGCAAGCGCTCCAGCAATTAGCACAACGAATGTGCTGAGTTCCTTGGAACGCGGAACCTGGCCTTCTTCCCGTGCTTTTTGCAGTTTTCGCCCGGTGGGTTCCTCGGTTTTTTCCTGGCTACTGTCATCCGCCATTGCTATGCCTCATTGAGTTTTCTCGGCTGGTTACAGCGGAATTCCATTTTCCGCAACGAGGATAGTTCGCATAAAGCTCAAAGTCTCTTCGCTGAACTTAGTAAAAGGTGGCAACATGCCGGAGATCGTCAACCAATAAATGACCAGACCCAGGATTACCGTGATCGGAAAACCCAGCGAAAAAATGTTCATTTGCGGAGCCGCCCGTGTCGCTACGCCAAACGATATGTTGACGATTAGTAGTGCAGTGATAATCGGCAAAGCAACTGTCAGTGCACTAGCAAACATCCAGCTAATCCTGCTGGCCAAATACCACCAGGAAAGATCCGCCAAGGCTCCACTACTTATCGGGATTAAACGAAAACTTTCTATCACGACCTCGAACACCACCAAATGACCATTCATACTCAAATACAGCAAGGTCACCATGATCAGATAGACTTGGCTCATCGCCGTGACGGTAACCCCGTTGACCGGGTCCACCATGGACGCAAACCCCAGTCCCATCTGCATGGCAAACATTTGACCGGCTACCACGAATAGCTGAAACAACAGAATGACGCTAAATCCCATGGCCAGGCCGATGAATACCTGCTGCATGATTATTCGCACAGCGGCAAGGCTAAGGGGGTCTACCGGCGGCACTTGCGGTAAGGTTGGCGCCACGGCTACCGTCATCAACAATGCCAAAATCAAACGCACTCGAGCAGGGACGATCCGGGTACCGAGAACCGGTACTATCATCATAAAACTGGCAATCCGAAACATGGGAAACAGGTGATTACCCAACCAGGCCCAGATTTGCTGATCGGTGACTTCGAACACCGGCCGAATCCTAGCTGCAGCGGGTTAACCAATAACCCAAGGGATATTGGTGATCAGATTATTGGTGAAGTCGAGAATTCGGGTCATCATATGTGGCCCGAAGACAATTATGACTAAAATCGTTACCAGCAAACGGGGCAGGAAACTCAGGGTCTGTTCGTTGATCTGGGTGGCAGCCTGAAAAATACTCACGATCAAACCTACGATCAGACTGGGCCCGATAATTATTGTCACCAGGATTACAATAAGCCAAAGCGCTTCACGCAAAATATCCAATACTACTTCTGGGGTCATTTTAAAATCTCCGGGACAGGATGCAGAATTTTCAAACGCCAAAACTGGCGGCCAGCGTGCCCATGATCAGACTCCAGCCGTCGACGAGAACAAACAACATGATTTTGAAGGGAAGAGAAATAATCATCGGCGACAGCATCATCATCCCCATCGCCATCAAAACGCTGGCCACCACCATATCTATGATCAGAAACGGTAGAAAAATCATGAAACCGATCTGAAATGCCGTCTTCAGTTCACTGGTGACAAAGGCAGGAAGCAGTATTTTGTAGGGCAGTTCTTCGGCGGACTGATATTTGCCCTCTTCTCCGGCAATCCGGACGAACAGCGCCACGTCTTCTTCGCGGGTTTGACCCAGCATAAAATCCCGAAAGGGTTCCCCGGCCCTTTCCGCAGCCTGTACCAGGGTAATTTCCTCGGCAAGATAGGGTTGCAGGGCGGCTTCATTGGCCTTATTGAACACCGGGCTCATGATGAAGAAAGTCAGAAACAGCGTAAGTCCGACAACGATCTGATTAGAGGGCGTCTGCTGCAGACCCATTGCCTGGCGCAATATGGAAAAAACAATGATGATCCGGGTAAAGGAGGTCATCATCATCATAAAGGCCGGGATGAAGGTGAAGGCCGTCATTAACGCCAGGATTTGCAGCGTTATCGAGTATTCCTGGCTGCCGTCCGGATTGGCGACGACTTTCACCGCCGACAATCCACTCAAGTCGGCGAAAGCCGGTAATGAAGTGCCTAGAAGTATTGCCGGTAATACAAATGTAAGGAGTTTACGCAGACCCATTAATGTCGCCCTTTGCGTCGTTTTGACTACGATGCAAAAGGGACTGCAACTTTCGTGCAAACTCTCCGTCAGCCTGCGAAAACTCTAGAGGTTTATCGAGTTCGAGCAGGGTGGAAATCTGATTGGGAGTGATACCGACAACTATTTGACGGTCACCAATTTGTAACACGGCGATACGTTCCCGGGTGCCGACGGGAAGCACGGCAAGCGTTTTTATATGCTGGCTGCCCTGGGGACCAAGACCGGAAAAACGTTTGACAAACCAGGCAACGCCAAAAATCAGCAGTACCACCAGGATCAGCCAGACAAAGACTTCCAGTACCTGCCCGCTACCGATCCCGGCGCCGCCGACGCCCACCGGTTTGGTTTCCGGCGTCGCTTGTTCGGAAGCAAAAGCAGGGCTTAGGCTTGCGAATAAAATTGCTGCGATAAATATCGGCCAAATGGTTTTTATTGTTTTCAACTCGCCATTAGCCTTTTAATTTCTTCACCCGTTCCGAGGGGCTGATTACATCCGTCAGTCGAATGCCGAACTTCTCATTCACCATGACCACCTCACCATGGGCAATTAGCGTACCGTTTACCAGAACGTCTAAGGGTTCGCCCGCCAACCGGTCCAATTCGATAACAGATCCTTGGTTCAGTTGCAGAAGGTTGCGAATAGCGATCTGGGTATTTCCGACTTCCATGGAGATGGTGACGGGTATGTCGAGAATAACATCCAGATCCGGCGCACCGGCCACCTGGGCGGTCGGTTCGTCAAAGCTCTCGAAGGAAGCGCTGCGAATATCCGCATCCGGTTCTATTTCGGGTTCCGGTTCCGGCGCCGCACTTTCCGCAGCCTCCGCCTCCGCCATCGCGGCGGCCCACTCATCTTCGCGGGATTCGACATCGTCACCCTCGTCAGACTCCTGCTGCTCAAGAGCCGCAGCCCATTCGTCAGCCAGTGCTTCGTCGTCTACGTTGTCTGTTCCGTCTGTTTCATCTTCGGCCATTGCGCCTCCTTAACCCCAGTACTACCGCCCGTACGCTTGATCTTATCAATAATCTTCAGGGCCAGATGTTCGTTACACTGCCCGACTTTCGCTCTAAATATGGGGATTCCGTTCGCGGTTACCGTCACATCCTCGGGCATTTCCACGGGAATGATATCGCCGGGCTTTAATTTGGAAAGCCTACCGAGAGTGACTTTTTGTTTCACTACAGCTGCATTCAGCGGAATTCGCGCATCGAGAATATCCTGCTGTAAAGCCGTGATCCAACGCTCGTCCACATCGTCCACATCGCTTTGCACTCCGGCATCCAGGACTTCACGAATCGGTTCAATCATCGAATAGGGCAACGCCACATGCATATCGCCGCCACCGCCATCCAGTTCAATATGAAAGGTGCTGACCACCACCACTTCACTGGGACTCACGATGTTCGCCATCGCCGGATTGACTTCCGAGCCGGTATATTCGAAATCGACCTTCATTACCGCGTTCCAAGCCTCCTTCATATCGACAAAGACCTGTTCAAGCACCATCTGCACAATTCGGATTTCGGTCGGCGTGAACTCCCGCCCCTCGATCTTGGCATGGCGTCCATCGCCGCCAAAAAAGTTGTCCACCAGTTTAAACACCAGCTTGGCATCCAAAATAAACAGGCAGGTTCCCCGCAGCGGACGGATTTTTACCAAGTTCAAGCTGGTCGGTACATAGAGCGTATGGATATATTCGCCAAACTTCAGGATCTGCACGCCGCCGGAAGCCACATCGGCATTACGCCGCAATAGGTTAAACAGGCTTATGCGGGTGTAGCGGGCAAACCGTTCATTAATCATTTCCAAGGTGGGCATGCGCCCGCGGACAATGCGGTCTTGACTGGTGAGGTCATAATTTTTGACGCCATCACTGTCAATCTCGTCCTCGGTTTCGATATCTCCTTCATCTACACCATGTAAGAGGGCATCAATCTCGTCTTGTGATAATAAATCTTGCATTACCTAATCCTCGACGTGATTTTGCATCGTCGGAGCACTTAGCCGGTTTACCGACAGGATCATTGCATGACCAGGTTGGTAAACAGCACTTTTTCTATCTCGCCATCCGCGCCCTGCTCTGAGAGCATGGCATTTATCGCCTGTTTCGCATCTTCCTGCACTGCCAGGCGGCCTTCATGGGTTTGCAGTTCCTTGAAATCCTTTTCGCCAAACAGGTTCAACAGGCGGTTTTGAATCACCGGCAGATGCAAGTCCAACGCGTCATAGACGCCTTCCTGGCGCATTAGAAAGGTTAAATGCACCTGCATGAATTTTTGCCGGCCATTCACATTGTACGTAATAATGAACGGATCTTTCACCTTGTAATATTCAGCAGGACCTTTTACCGGCTCTTTCGGCTCTTCTTCCTCAGCGACAGCTTCTTCGGCCGTGTCTCCGGACAATAAAAACCAGGTCACCCCTACACTGGCGCCTATCGCCACCAAAGCAATTAATGCGATTAGGATAATGAGCTTTTTCGAGCCTCCCTTACCGCCTTCTTCGCTCACTTCCGCCGCTTCTTCTTTCGCCATTTTCCAACCCTTGTCGACTAGATCCTAAAAACTGTTTGTGACAGCCAACAGTGTGCTTTTTGCCAGCTGCTAAACCCATTTACCATTATGGGCTTACAGTAAATAGTTATATTTACTTTCACAAGTTTAGCTTATAAACGCTAGTCCTTAAGGTCAGAAAAATCTAAATGTAGTAATCCACCAGTTGGTCGAGTGCGACTGTCTGCTCCTGAACAGGTTGTTCGCCTTCATGATCCCTCGCTTCCAGCAAACCGGTATCGGTGTCTTGCCCTTCCTCTTGTCCTTCCCGGCCTTCATTGGCTTGCTGTTCATGACCACCAACATCGAAGCCACTCAGTTCGATACCTTGAGACGCCAACATTTCCCGCAAACGATGGGCAGTGCCTTCCAACAAATCACGAACCACCGCGTGAGGGCTCTGAACCTGTATCTGCGCCTGGTCCTTGGTGATCTGAATCTTCATTTCTACCGGTCCCAATTCAGGCGGATTAACATGAATTTTCGCACTCTGAATTTTTTCACTGACAAACCAGGCTAATTTCTGACTTAAACCTTCCTTCCATTCCGGAGATTGCAACGGCATCTGCAGGTTGGAAACGTAACTGCCCGGCGCCAGGCTATTGGCATCGACCCGGACGCCATGCAGAAGCGGCGCCATGGAGATCGTGGGCCGGACATTCTGGACCGCGGCCTGGTTTTGATTCAGCAACCGGTTGTGCAGGGCTTCCTCAGCGGCGATGTCGATTTTGTTTCTCTGCTCGGGACTCAGCGCCTGCTCGATCACCGTTTTGCTCGCCATTCGTTTCATTTGCCCGGTTACTTCGGCTTCCTTTTGCTGCTGATCGGAAGCTTTGCCATCACCATCTCCGGATTCCTTTAACGCTGCCTGCATGGCTTTGGCAAGGGGGCTTTTATCAGCCTGTAACTCGCCGTCCGCCGACACTTGATTGCCCTGGCCTGATTCGCGGCCAGGCGTCACCGCACCCGTGGCAGCGGCCTGCGTGACAGCGGTGGGATCCATTGTCTCGGCGCCCTGCATTTGATCGTTCAGGGACAATCCCGGATCTGCAATCCGCTGCACATCCAGGTCGCCATCCGGGTTGCTTTGTTCAGTGGACGGATCCTGGGTGGGTATGGGTTGACCTACAAGTTCGGATTGTTGCAAGGCGACGTCTTCCGTTCCATCGCCATTTTCCACAACAACTGCTTCATCGCCCAGTTCATTGTTCTCATCGCCGGTTAATCCCTGTTCTCCAACCTCTTCGTCAACTGCAAGCTGCTCAGCGACAATTGTTTCCAAAGCATCGGCCAGGCCGGATTCTTTATCTTCTGCTGCCTCTCCTTCCGCGAACCTTTCCTGGCCATGGTTCAAGCTAGGGGCTAACGCCAAAAGTGCGTCGATATCCTCGGATTCCTGGGTTTCAGAATCCGCCGTATCTTGCTGATTAGAATCCATGGCTTCTGAATTATTAGCGTTAGCGGCAGCGTCGCCATCCTGAATAGCGGTTTCGCTTTCAGCATTATCGGCTTGCGCTTGGTCTTTAGCAGACGGCAACGTTTCGCCGTTATCCTGTTTCGTTTCGTGGGCAGACTGCTCGACGGGCTGGTCGCCGGTATTCGCCACCTGCGTGGTGTGCTTGGGTTCTGCGGGTGGCGGTTCATGAGATTCTTTTGGAACTGCACTTTCTGTTTTACGAGGCGGCTCCGGGATCGACCGGTTCTTGGGATCAGGCTTCATGGCAATCCGCTCGTCTAGCACTTCAGAAAACTGTTTTTCATTTAAAAACAAGCTACTACTATTATTCGCCAGATAATTGACGGTATTTTTCGCGGACATTTCCGCCATGGCTGAAAGATCGAGCGGAGGTAAATTCGCAGGCATCTCGGGTCCTCGTTGACTGTGCGGCAAGCCTTTGTTCGGGCAACCAATCGACACATCTTGCCCGGATTTCAAAGCGGCAAGACATATAGTTGCGAGGAATAATGCACAGATCAGGCCAGAACCGATAAAGCGCGTTTGAAAAAGAGGCTACCGGGAGTAGTAATGAAGGAATAAATAAAGGCCTGGTTTAATCGAGAGACTCCTATAGTTTTGCATTAAGCATGTTTTTTACAAGGATAAACTCTTCGTTGATTTTACCCAGTAACTCCGGTGCGGCATCCATGTTGACTTCGTTACCCATCTGCTCTCCCTGGCGGCAGAGCTCTGCCAGCCGCACCACACCGACATTGGTTGCGCTTCCTTTAAGACTATGGCAAGCCCGGCCAAAGGCATTGGCATCCTTGGCTTCCAGCTTTTCGGCAATTTCCTGCAAGCGTGTTTCCGAGTCAGCCACAAAAGTCGTAATCAACAACGCAAAGTCATCTGCCATGATTTCTTTCAGTTCATCGATGGCAGATTCATTAATATGTGGAAGATCAGAGTTCATATTCAATGAATCCTTAGTGATTATACGTCTAGTGGTTTTTCCACTTGTTTTTATTAGACCAGTATCTGCGAAACAGACAATTAGTTACTATGGAATTTGCTTGCAGATCCTCAAATTTCCCACTCAAAATCCACTTCGGCAATGTTTCCGCGGCCTTCGAACGCGATCCTGGAACAGAGGCTGGAAAGCAGACTGATTCCCCTACCGCTAAAGGTGCCGGCATTGGCCGGCAAGACAGCGGCGTTATTTTGCGCCATGGTTTCCATCCGGCTGGAAAAGTCGAAACCCGCTCCGCTGTCCTCTATCCTGAAGGTCAAGCGCCCTCCTTCGCCATAACCCGTATGCATTATGCGGATCGAGATGTAATCATTCTCAAGTTTCCGCAGGCGTTCTTCGCGCATTCGATAGTACTTACCAAAACCGTCGGACCCGCTCTTAAGTTTTGAATCCAAGCCCAACACGCCATGATCCAGGGCATTGGAATACAGCTCGCTGATAATAGTGAAAATCTGCCCGGTAAACGAACGCAAGCCGGGAACTTCGACCACTATCTGCAACAGCAAAGGAATAGGATCGAAGTTAGCCAGTGAATCGTCTATCAGACGGTAGCTGAACTCCCATTGTTTGGGGCCATGCAAAGTGGCAATGGTTTGCGGGTTCGATACGACTCCCAAATCCTGTTCGGGAATCATGGTCACTTCGACCATGGTTAAATCATCGGTCGGACCACTTTCGCCGGCAAAACTGATGACTTCCTGCTTGATGGTGTCAAACAGCTCTTTCGATCGTATGTGCTGCTCTACCATGGTTTCCAAGCGTTTCTCACCATACAGTTCCCCTTCCGGACTGGTAGACTCGATAATGCCGTCCGACCACATATAAAACCGGTCGCCGTCATTCATTTCATAGCGGTAAGTGGAAGTATCGAAACTTTCCGCTTTCAGAATACCCAGAGGCAGATGATTGGATTTGATTTTCTCGAGAGTATCCCCCCGCAGTAAAAAACATTCCGGCAGACCACCAATCCAGATTTCAATTTCCTTCTGCTCAAACCGCAACTCGACCATGCAAGCGCAACAGAAAAAACCGACCGGCAGAATAGCCTTTAGCTTTTGATTAATTTCCGCCAGGATATTTGCCAGGGAATACCCCTTGGTTGTCATACCATAAAAAATTTCTGCCAGCGGCATCGCGCCGATGGCTGCAGGGAGTCCGTGGCCGGTAAAATCGCCCAAAAGGACATGCATGTCCCCGGAGGGTTTTTGACAAGCCAACAGGACGTCACCATTGAAAACCGAGAGCGGCGATAACAGATGTTGGATATTGACCGCGCCAAGACAACCCAAATGCGCGACATTGTCGAAAACGGTTTTTGCGACCTGTTGCTCCCGCAGCAAATGCTTATTGTTTTCCGCGATTTGGTCCCGTTGCAGTTGCAAGGTGCTGTGCATCTTGCGCATGCGGTCAAACGCTTTGATTTTGGCCTGCAGAATTATCTGATTGTAGGGTTTGGATAGAAAATCGTCGCCCCCGGCCTCCAGGCACTTGGCGAGGGATTCCGCGTCGCTCAGAGAGGTCAAGAAGATAATCGGAATCAGGTCTTCGCCGGCCAGACGCTTGATATCCCTGGCAGCTTCGAATCCGTCCTTACGCGGCATCAAGGCGTCCAACAGCACGATATCGGGACGCTCCTCCGTGAATTTCTCCACAGCTTCAACACCGTCGACGGCGGTGACAACGGTATGGTTTTGGCGTTTAACAATGGTTTGCAGGATCAGTCGATCAGAGTGATTATCATCTGCGATAAGAATTTTGAGGGTTGACTTGGAACCACGGTCAACCTCAGACACATTTGCAGGAGAAGACATAGACAACGTGGGCTAGTGCTGCGCCGCTAGCCTGGCAAACATAGCCCGGCGCTTACTGGATGTTAAACAACTGCTCAAAATTGGAAATTGTCAGGATTTTCCGCACATCGTTATTGCAGTTCATAATTTTAATTTTAGCGTTGTCGCCACCCGCATAATCTCGTAACAACAGCAGCATACCCAGTGCTGAACTGTCGAGATAGGTCGTTTCCGCCATATCGATTTGATAACTGGAAAATGGGCCCTCTGTATTTTCGTAGGCATCCCTAAATTCCTGGTGAGAACTGAAATCAAAACGACCCTTGATGCTGATTACCAATTCAGAACCATCACCCGAACGATTCGTTGTGATTGACATGCAACCTCCTTACAAGACCTAGTTCCGTACCAACAGCAAATGTTTCAGAAAATCTGTTTCCTGCCGGACCCTGCAAGCAGTATAGGCAGTAATTCAAGACAGCGTCGAATTTTTGTAACGTATGAAGATAAACTGTTGTTTCTACGTTCTTCTGACTAGTGTAGTCCAGGATTTTGAGATTCGCGAAACGAGTTTGAAATTCTTGAAACTATTTTTCCAATTTGCTCACTCATTAACCTACGCGCTCATGTTTTCGGAGTACATTTACCCCTCGGACCGATAAAAAGACCGTCTGCAGACAGCGTCATCCAGTTCCCGCTGTTGCTTTTTATCGGCTTGATAATCTTCTTCCCGGCGACAGCGGTCGATATAGTCGGCCATATTGCTTTTCTTCTGATAGATTTTCCGCCACTTTTGAGTTTGTACTTCAAGCTTCTGTTTTAATAAAAGAATCTGTTGTTCCTGCTGCTCGATGGCAACCCCAAGACGGCTGATAAAAACGTGGTAGTTCTGCAGATTCCGGATGGTTGACCCTGCTGCTGCAGCGCCTTTTTTTCCCTGGCCACGCAATTCATCCTGATATTGCCGCTGATAGCTCACCAGTTCCTGTACTTTTAGTTCCGCACTCTTAATTTGCGCCTGGAATTCGCCGAGGGCCCGCCGTTCCGCTTCCTCTTCCCTGACGATAAGCTCCATGACCAGGCCCAAACGTTCCGAAGTTTTCTTCTCCACCATCCCTCCCTAACTCCTGTCTACACGTTGGGTCTGCCGGGTGAATTTCCACCCGTCGCGGCGGCGGGGGGATTCTTCACGCCATTATTGACTGCAAACAACGCTTCCAGATCGGCCAGGCATTTATCCATTCGCGCTTCTTCCTGCAAGCCTTGCTGGAGAAATCTCTTAAGATGCGGATAACGCTCGATCGCAACATCCGTTTCCCGGTCAGAACCGGCGACATAAGCGCCGACACTGATAAGATCGCGGGTTTGCTGATAACGGGAATACAGTTGTTTGAAAAACTGCGCTTTTTTCAAATGCTCCGGTGAAGTGACTTGTGGCATGACCCGGCTGATAGACGCTTCAATATCGATGGCCGGATAATGTCCTTCTTCGGCCAGGCGGCGGTTCAGAACGATGTGGCCATCCAAAATCGCTCTGGCCGCATCCGCAATGGGGTCCTGCTGGTCGTCACCTTCAGTCAACACCGTATAAAAAGCGGTTATGGAACCCGCGCCAGGCGGCCCGTTACCCGCCCGCTCCACCAATTGCGGCAACTTTGCAAACACCGAAGGCGGATAGCCCTTGGTGGCCGGAGGCTCGCCGACGGCCAGCGCAATTTCCCGTTGGGCCTGGGCATAGCGGGTCAGGCTGTCCATCAACAGCAACACGTTTTTCCCCCGGTCCCGGAAATATTCGGCAATTCGAGTGGTCAGCACCGCGGCCCGCAACCGCATCAATGGCGAATCGTCCGCCGGTGAAGCGACGACCACACTGCGCTGCAGGCCTTCTTCACCAAGAATATCCTCGATAAATTCCTTAACCTCGCGGCCCCGTTCGCCCACCAGCCCGACGATGGTAATGTCTGCCGTGGTAAGCCGTGTCATCATGCCCAGCAGCATACTTTTACCCACGCCGCTTCCGGCAAACAAGCCAAGGCGTTGACCGACTCCCACCGACAACAGAGCATTGATTGCACGAATACCGACGTCGAGTTTCTGCCGGATAGGCGCCCGGTGCAGAGGATTGATCGGCACTCCGAACAGTTCCACATGGTGGTCCGCGATGATCGGCCCGCGTCCGTCCAGTGGCTCCCCAGCACCATTCAGGACCCTTCCCAATAAATGCCAGCCTACTGCTATTTTGCCGACTTCGGTCATGGGTTTTACCTTGGCGCCGGGTTGTAATCCTTCTACCGATGCCATCGGCATCAGATAAATCCGTTGCTCGGCAAAACCAACCACTTCCGCCTCGACCGCTCTTCCGCCACGGATTTCGATCAGACAGCGTTCTCCCATGGTCATCGGGCAACCGACCGCTTCCAGGGTTAGGCCGACAACCCGGGTCAACCGGCCGCAGACCTCGGGTTGAACCCGGTTCGGTACCGAGAGCCGGTAATCCTGCAGACGATCAGTCAGTAAGCTCATTGGCCGGCGGCTCTTGAATATCGGTTGAGGTGGATTTTGCTTCTCCCGGAAGACTGTCTGCCTTCGCCGGGGTCAGGGGCGGTTTTTGCAGCGCCGCTGCGGGTTTCCGGGACGCCGTGACAGAAAGCGGGGTAGCTTCGGGGGATGCCGACACTTCCGGCTTCTTATCATCCGCAGGTTCCTCTTCGCTATCATGACCGCTTTCCAGCAGATCACGGTGGAGATCGGACATTTCTCCCATTTGCTCGGTAAAATCCTGGGAATCCTGCTGGTCCTGCAGATTGCCGTGACGCGCCAGCATTTTCTGTACGACTGTTTGGAAGCGCTTTTCCACCGTGTAATCCAACAAGGTATGCCGGGTTTCGATGCGGCAACCGCCGGGCAGAATATTTTTATCGACCGCGTAATGAAAGTCGTCTCCGGCGGGTAAATGCTCTTTTAAAAACGCAACATTGCTGGGGTGAACATAAACGATCGCCTGTTCATCCTGCATCGGCAAGGCGGCCAATGCTTCGTTAACGACGTTTTCAATCTGTTGCTGATCCAGAGACAAGTCCCGGAATATCACGGCGCGGCTGATGGCCAACACCAGGTTAACGATCGCTTCCTCCGTGGATTCATTGACCTCTTTGAGCGGAAACTGCAACTCTTCCCGGATCTTTTCGAGGTTTTGCAAGCTGGTCTGAATCTGTGCTTTGGTCTGCCTAAGCGCTTCCGCCTTGCCCTGCTGGAATCCTGCCGTTTTGCCTTCTGCCTGGCCGGTTTTCAGGCCCTCTTGATGACCCTGTGCCTTGCCTTCCCGATGACCGGCTTCACGGCCTTCCCGAAATCCCTCTTGATAAGCGTTTTGCCGGATCTCTTCCAACTCCGCCGCCGTCGGCGGTTTCAGCTCCGGTTGCTTGCGGGCTTTTTCTCCCATAACGGGCAGTTCCCAGCGCTCGTAAGCGGTAAGCTGTTCAGGGGGGACCTTGCCGTCAGAGTCTTTCATGGGGGCTTTCAAGCTCTGTTAAAGCATCTCTTCGCCACCGCCGCCAAGCATGATTTCTCCTGCATCTGCCATGCGACGGGCGATAGTAAGAATTTCCTTCTGCGCGGTTTCCACTTCGCTGACCCGCACCGGCCCGCGCGCTTCCAGGTCGTCGCGCAATAACTCGGCGGCCCGCTTGGACATATTCTTGAAGATTTTTTCCTGCAGTTCTTCATCGGATCCTTTCAGAGCCAGGATCAAATTATCCGAAGACACCTCGCGGAGCAGGGATTGGATTCCGCGGTCGTCGACATCTTTCAGATTATCGAAGACAAACATCAAGTCTTCGATCTGGGAACCGAGGTCCGCATCCACATCTTTGATGGATTCCATCATGGGCGCTTCGATACTGCTGTCCATAAAGTTCATTATTTCCGCTGCCCGTTTGATGCCGCCGATCTTACTGGTCTGCGCCGAGGTGCCGCCGGAAAACTGTTTTTCCAGGATATTATTAAGTTCCTGCAGCGCCTGGGGTTGAATGGTTTCCAGCGAGGAAACCCGCATGATGATATCGAGCCGTACTTTTTCGTCGAAATTGGCGAGAATTTCCGCCGCCTGATCGGGGTCCAGGTAGGAGATGACGATGGCCTGGATTTGCGGATGCTCATAGCGGATGATATCCGCAACAGCCCGGGCTTCCATCCATTTTAACGTGTCCAGTCCGGTGGTATTGCCGCCAAGCAGAATCCGGTCGATCAAGCTGCCGGCTTTGTCCTCGCCCAAGGCTTGTGTCAACATCGCACGAATATAGTCATCAGCGCCCACACCCAGACCGGTCTGGCCGCCCACCGCATCGAGAAATTCCGATGTCACTTGTTCCACCATTTCCTGGGAAACATTTTGCAACTGCGCCATTTGCGAACCGACCCGTTGCACTTCCTTGGGTCCCATGTGCTTAAGAATCTGCGCGGCGTCAGCCTCGCCCAGGGACATCAGGAGTATCGCTGCAGACTCCAGGCGCGAAACTTTTTGCGGTTTCTTGTTTTCACCACCGGCTTCACTCATCCGCCATTACCCATTGCCTTACCACTTGTGCAACTCTACCAGGATCTTCCGCGATTAAACCTTTCAATGCATTAATTTTCTTGTCATAACCCGCTGACGCTCCGGGCAACATAAACTCGCCTGCCGCCGATAGCCCTACACCTTCCCCTAAAGAATCGGCGCTTTCACCTAATTTTTCAAGCTCGACCAAGCCTTCTTCGTCACCGGCAAGCGCCAGATCCTTTTCTGCCGAGCCAGTGGAGGATAGATTCTTTAAAGTCGGTCGAATGACAAAAAACACAAGAATCAATACGATAAGAACAGCCGGTCCCCACCTTAAAAGATATTGCATCCAGGTCTCGTCCCATAACGACTTCTCATAGTCACCAAAATCCGCCTCTTGTGCCATAAACGGCGTATTAATCACATTTACGCTATCCCCACGGGCGGCCGAATAGCCTACCGCATCGCGGACCAGTATGGTTAAGCGCTCCAGTTCTTCCGCCGGCCAGGGAGTTGACTCCACTTCGCCGTCGGCATTGGTCCGCGGAATATCATCGACCACCACCGCGACGGTCAACCGTTTGATTTTGCCCTGGTGATGCTTGATATAGCTGACCGTACGATCCACCTCATAATTGCGTATCGTCTGCTTGCGCACATCTGTCGCTGCTTCCTGACCACCGGCGCCGCCCGCTTGTCCTGCCTGCTCGGGAACGTTTACCGCTGCCGGAGGCTGGTTGCTCAAGGCGCCCGGAATGCCTTGCACCGCGCCGGAGATGCGCTGTTCGCCCAGTTCCTGCTCACTGCGAATGGCTTGTAATTCAGGATTGAAGATTTCTTCCGCCTGTTCAATGGCGGTGAAATCGACATCTGCAGATACCTCGGCCCGGAACCGGCCGATGCCTAGGATAGGTTCTAAGATACTGCTTACCCGGCGGGTCAGGACATCTTCTGTTTTGCGGGCAAACTCAAACTCCTTGGACGTCCTGCGGTCTTCTGCCGTGAGGTTATTCTGGGATAACAGGGTGCCACGCTGATCGACAACGGTAACATCGCGATCCTCCATTTCGGGAATGCTACTGGCAACCAAATTGACGATGGCTTCCACCTGCTCCATGGATAAATTACGGGTTCCCATCAGTTCGACAAACACCGATGCCGAGGGCCGCCGGTTATCCCGCACGAACACGCTGGATTTTGGAATCGCCAGATGTACCCGGGTATTCTTGATATTGCGGAAGCTGCTGATGGTTCTGGCCAGCTCCCCTTCCAGGCCGCGTCTGTAGCGGGTGGATTCCATGAATTGGCTGGTACCCAATCCGGTTTCCTGATCGAGCAGCTCGAAGCCGATGCTCCTGTCCTGGGTTATACCGGCGGCGGCAAGTTTCAAGCGGGCATTGTGAACATGATCCGAAGCGACTAGCAACGCACCGCTGCGGGGTTCGATTTTAAAAGGAATATCGTATTGATTCAGTAAATCCGAAACTTCGTTGGGGTCATATACGCTCAAGTCACTAAAAATCGGCTGATAATTCGGCTCGCTGGCCCAAAGAATAATCGCCACGCCCATAGCGATACTGGCGGCAACACCGACCATCAATACCAGTTGCCGCAATAAGGAAAGCTTGTTGAAACCAAGCAGCATATCGCTCTTGTTTTCAATCAGATCGGAGTTGTCACCTGCCAATCCCGGCATGCCAGGTTCAGGGACTTCTGCGGGAACTGCTGCCATTACCTGCCTCGTACTCTATTCAGTCTTTTCTCAAATCTTTTCTCGAACTCTGTGCAAGCAATGCTTTGCAGCGCTGCGGCAGAAAAAAATCCCTTACACAGGCATTTTCATAATATCTTCGTAGGCTCTGACAACCTTGTTCCGGACCTGTACCAACGCCTGGAATCCCACGGAGGATTTCTGCGAGGCGATCATCACGGAAGTAAGGTCTACTTCCGGGTCCCCGGCTTGATAGGCATTTCGTAACTGACCGGTTTCTTTCTGCAGGTCGTTCACTTTATCCACGGCTGTTTTCAGCATGTCGCCAAAACCGGGAGTTTCATTGGTTTTCTGGGTCGGCTGAATCGCATTCGGATTCATTTCCGGGCGCACATTCACAGGCTGCTGCATCTGGGCGCGCAGGTTCCTGATTTCTGCTAAAACGTTGCTTATATCGACCCGGTCAGTCATTTGTTTTCTCCAAACCCGATTCGCATATCGATTTCTCGTGGCGTCAATTTTTTGTCAATCCGGTGGTTTAGTTCACCTTTACTGCAGGTTATGTACCAAACTACAGATTAAGCCCCATGTCGTCCGCCGGTAGCCCGGAAAAAAACCGCTAGCTCACTTTTGATAAGCGTTCTTCAATATCGATTCCGCACTCACGCATCCGCGCTATCTTGTAGCGCAGCGTTCTAGGGGATATTCCCAGCTTTTCCGCCGCTTTGTTGCGGCGCCCGCCCTCATTTTTCAGGGTATCCAATATGATCTGAAACTCGCGCATCTTCATTTCCTTGCCGAGTCCGGAATTGTCCTCTTCCTCTTCTTCTCCGCCGCCGACCAAGTCGGCGACATCAGGCGCAGTCAAGGCTTCTTCCAATCCCACGCCTTCGATGCAGAGGTCCGCCGGGCTGATGACACCGTTTTGCTGGAGGATCAAAGCGCGCTGTACCACGTTGTCCAGTTCGCGAATATTGCCCGGCCAGGTGT
This sequence comes from Hahella sp., assembly GCA_028280065.1. Taxonomy (GTDB): domain Bacteria; phylum Pseudomonadota; class Gammaproteobacteria; order Pseudomonadales; family Oleiphilaceae; genus Hahella. The sequence goes on along the minus strand of JANQMN010000124.1, from coordinate 86,099 downwards.
GCACGGCAAGCATTCGCAAGGCGCTGTCGTCAAACTTCACGAACGAAAGCTTCATCTTGTTGGCATGCTGGCTTAACAAATGCTGGGCCAACGGGATAATGTCGCGGGCACGGTCTCTGAGAGGCAGCCAATGGATAGGAAATACCGAAAGGCGATAATACAAGTCTTCACGGAAGCGGCCTTCCTGAACAATCTGTTTCAAATCCCGGTTGGTTGTCGCCAACACCCGAACGTCGAGTTGAATGCTTTTACGCCCGCCAATCCGTTCCACTTCCCGTTCCTGCAGCACCCGCAAGAGTTTTGCCTGCAACCCCAACTCCATTTCAGAAATTTCGTCCAACAGCAAGGTACCGCCGCTGGCCTGCTCAAACTTGCCGGGCATACTGGCATGGGCACCGGTAAACGCGCCTTTTTCATGGCCGAACAACATGGCTTCCAGCATGTTTTCGGGAATGGCAGCGCAGTTAATGGCAATAAATGGTTGTTTCTTGCGTGGCGAATACTGATGGATATAGCGTGCCAGAACCTCTTTTCCAGTGCCGCTTTCGCCGCTGATCAACACCGTCGAATCCGTCGCGGCTACCCGTTTCGCCAACTGAAAAATGCGTTTGGTGCTGCTATCCGAGGCAATTGGCTGATCGTCTGCGGTTTCCGCCTCAAGGGTAGCGATATACTTGTTGAGAATGCTGAGCAAAGAGCCGCTATCAAAAGGTTTAACCAGATAGTCCGACGCGCCATTCTGCATGGCTGAGACCGCCTGGCTAATTTGCCCATAGGCGGTCATCAGGACCACCGGCAAACCGGGATATTGGCGTTTGATTTCCTGCATCAACTCGAATCCGTTCATACCGGGCATGTTGATATCGCTGACCACGATATCCACCATTTTCTGCTCCAGTGCCGCCAATCCTTCACGGGCCGAGTCCACGCCAATATAATCGAAACCTTTCAGTTCCAATGTCGTGGTCAGTGCATCCAGTAATTCCAGATCGTCTTCGACGATCAATACAGTTGCCTTGGGCATTAGCAGACCTCCTGTTGAACAGCTTGTATAGGGTTCGTACATGCGGGAATGATTAGGTTGGCCTGAGCGCCATTGCCCGGCCCTGACGAGGTAATAAAGAATTTGCCCTGGTGCGCCTGTGCGACGCTTTGCACAACGGCCAGTCCCAAACCGGTACCGTTGGCCTTGGTGGTATGAAACGCCTCCGCGAGTTGCAAGGATTCCTGCGGCTGAAAGCCGCAGCCATTGTCCTTCACGGTAAGCGCGATAAAGTTACCGAGCGGCTCCAGGGCGATGTGCAGTTCTGCATCGGCTTGTCCGCGCATAGCTTCAACCGCATTGTTTAACAGGTTCATCACCGCGCCGACCAGGGCGTCTTTATTACCGAGAAATCGAACTGCCGGATCGGCACACTGCCAATGGAAAGCGACCTCGTTTACCGCCATCAGGTTTTCTGCGGCATTTTGCAGTTCCTGAATAAACTGACCTGCGCCAAGAGTTTCTGCCGCTGGCGCGTCGCCTTTCGCGAACAACAGCATATCGCGCATTTGCTGTTCCAGGTGACCCAATCGGGAAAGCAGTTTACGGGCGCTTTTCACCCGGATTTCCGGTTCCAGATCAGCACTCAGCAGATGCTCGGCAAACAGCATTGCCGCAGACAGAGGCGTGCGAATCTGGTGAGCCAGCGAGGCAACCATGCGCCCCATCGCCGAAAGCCGTTCCTGCTGCGCCAATTTCGCCTGCAACTGACGGGTTTCACTGAGGTCCGATAACAGAATCAATTGACCGAAGCCGTTTTCCAGGCTGCAGGTTCGGATGCTCAAGCGCCTACCGTCTTTAAGCGAGACTTCATGCCCATCATCGGCGCGTGGCGCAAAGGCGCGGGAGATGATATCGACCCAGCGTTCACCGCTTAACGGCTCACCGAGTAAATCCACGGCTGCGGGGTTGCAATCCTGGACATTACCTCTGGCATCAAGGACGACAACGCCAGCAGGAAGAGCTTTCAGTAAAGTAGACAGGCGCATGGCCAACGCTTCTTTTTCTTCCAGCTCTTCCTGACGATACTCGCGAATACTGGCTAACTGTTCAGCCAGGCTGGATACTCTGGAATTCAACTCACTACCGGATTGCAGATCGCTGGCGATACCGTCCACCATGGCGAATGCATCGGCCATTCCCATATCGGCTGAGTCCATGGCTTTTGGGGAGTCCAAGCTGTTTACTTGTTTGCGCGCAACCGACCAAGGCGACTTGCGCAGAACAGAAACATTATCTTTCTCCGCCAGATTGGTTCCGGGTATCGACATAAATACTCTCCGCTAGCAAGGACTTATCAATGCATTATCAGAAAATGATCACTGCCGGAGCGTATTCAGATATTGTGCCAGTACGGGAAAACCCATATTTTTTAGCGGGTTAAAAGAAGAAGCCCGCACTTGGGAAAGCCTGCTGCCATTTTTTTGACGGCTCCGTTTGCGCATCATCCTAAGACAGCTTCCGGCGGTTGGACGGTTACAACCCTTCCTCTTCGACCCGGATTTCACCGGGATGGTGGTTTAAAAACTCCAGGGCATACTCCAACTCGCCCCTGGCTTCGGCATGGATGGTGAATAAAGGCGTATGGCGAGACACCTTTTGTCCAAGCTTGACGTGAAAGTCTACTCCAGCCACCGCCGCGCCGGGAGCGCCAGCCAGCTTTGCCAGCTTCGCAATAAACCGGTTATTGATATAAGCGACCACGCCATTGTTTTCTGCCGCTACCTGATAAGTGTGGGTTGCCACCGGCGGTTCGCCATAGCCCCCCTGAGCCTCGCAAATAGCCAGAAATTTCTGCCAGGCCGCGCCTGACTCCAGGCATTGCTTGGCAACCTGCAATCCCATACCCTCGGGTGCCCTATTCCCCATTTCCAACAGGTTGCCGGCAAGCATCAGTGCGCGGTCTTTCAGATCGGTCGGCGCGTGTTCGCGGTTATTAAACACGGCGACCAAATCCCGGGCCTCAAGGGCCGGACCGATACCGAAGCCGACCGGTTGACTGCCGTCGCTAAAGTAGGTTTGTAAATGGAGCCCCAAACGCTCCCCGGTATAATGAAGATGTTTTGCCAAGCGGCGGGCATAGCTGCGGCTCCGGACCTTCGCCGTGGTTCCCACGGGAATATCAATGAGCACGTGGGTGGAACCCGCGGCGACTTTTTTCGACAAGACCGAGGCGACCAGTTGGCCTTCGCTGTCCAGGTCCAGCGCTCTTTCGATCCGGATCAGAATATCGTCCGCCGGGCTCAGACTGACCGAACCGCCCCAGGCAATGCATCCGCCTTCTTTTTCCACGACCTGCTGCATTTGCTTCAAACTGAGATTGACAGGCGCGAGAACCTCCATGGTATCCGCTGTGCCTGCCGGCGACGTAATCGCCCTGGACGACGTCTTCGGCATCCGCAGACCGCAGGCCGTCACAATGGCGACCACGATTGGCGTGGTGCGATTGCCAGGCAGACCGCCCACGCAATGCTTGTCCATGGTCAGACCTTCCCCCCAGTCAATACGTTTACCTGCATTTACCATGGCGCGGGTCAGTCCGGCGACTTCCGATTCGTCCAACCGGCTTCCGGCACAAGCGGTGACAAACGCGGCAAGTTGCACATCGGAATAGCGGCCGGTGGTGATGTCGTCAATAACGGCGTCAATGGCTTCCTGATCCAATGGATTACCATATAGCTTGCCGCGTACAAAGCTCATGGAGTCAACGGGGCGGGTATGGCTAAAATGGGCAATCTGCAAGTCTTCCGCGTCCAGCAGCCGCCAGGCTGCTTCCGATAGTCCGGCGTGCTGATGGGAGAGCCAGTCCTCCGACACCTGATGCAAGGTGGCGATAATGCTCTGTTTGTCAGTGCTCACCCGGACTCTTGAAAGCGCGTTAAATCCTTCGGAACGACAGACATGACAATCTTTTCGCATATAGACCACCGGCTCCTGCAAGGTGTCTATGCCAAGCCGCTTGAGGTATAGAAAGTTTTTTTGTCGATCTGCCATGTTGCGTTTTACGAGTCGGCTAGTGATACGAGAAAAGTTGGTTTCGTAAGGGTAGACTACGCCCCAAACAAATCCGGCGGCAAGCATTGACGAGGGAAGTGATTGCCTGGATTGCGATAAATCAAACCGTGCGAATTCTGCAGGCTTAGAGTAGTCTTGAGATGAACAATCTGACGACCCGGACAATGAACCGAACATCTACACTGCAACTGCAATTTCTCGGCGCTGCCGGCACTGTAACCGGCTCGAAAACCCTGGTGACGTCTGACCAGGGATCTTGGTTATTGGATTGCGGATTGTACCAGGGCATAAAAAATCTACGCCAACGAAACTGGAAACGCCTGCCGGTTGCGCCAAAGGACTTAAAATCGGTGTTGCTGACGCACGCCCATTTGGATCACAGCGGCTATATTCCCGCCCTGTTTAAACAGGGTTTTCGCGGCAAGGTGTATTGCAGTAGCGCCACTTTGGCGCTTGCCAAAGTCCTCCTCCCGGATTCCGGCTATCTGCAGGAAGAGGACGCCCGCTACGCCAACAAGCGGGGATTCTCCAAACACAAACCGGCCCTGCCTTTGTACACCGAGGAAGATGCCTGGGAATCCCTGAAACTCTTCGAAGCCGTTACTTTTGGAGATCGGTTTCAGCCAATCCAGGGTGTCACGGCATCCCTGACGCCGGCCGGACATATACTCGGCGCCAGCTGTGCAATCATCGAAACCAGTGCCGGCCGAATCGTCGCCTCCGGCGACTTGGGCCGGCCCGACGATTTGATCATGTATCCGCCGCATCCTATCGAGGAGGCGGATTATCTGCTGATTGAGTCCACCTATGGCGACCGCTTGCATGAGGAAGTCGACTTCCTGGAGGTTCTGGCGAAAATCATTTCCGGTACGGCGCAACGCGGGGGCATTGTTCTGATACCGGCGTTTGCGGTAGGCCGCGCCCAGGCGGTGCTGTATTTAATTCAACGACTCAAACAAGAAAAACGCATCCCGAACCTACCGGTTTTCTTAAACAGCCCGATGGCAATCAAGGCGACTGAAATTTTTTGCCAATATCACCACCTGCATAAATTAACCCATGAACAGTGCGAACTGTTCGATGCAGATACCCATTTTGTCCGCAAGGTGGAAGAATCGATCGAACTCAACCGCAAGAAATTTCCCTGCGTCATCATCTCGGCCAGCGGCATGGCCAGTGGTGGCCGGGTTCTGCATCATCTGAAAACCCTCCTGCCTGACCACCGCAACAGCATTGTGTTTGCCGGATTTCAGGCAGTAGGAACTCGTGGGGACGCCTTGGTGAATGGCGCAGGAAAGGTTAAGATTCATGGCCAGTACTTTCCAGTGAGAGCGACCATTCATAATTTAGACGCGCTGTCCGCCCATGCGGACTACAGTGAAATCCTGGATTGGCTGGCTAACTTTACGAAACCGCCAAAAATGACATTCGTCAATCATGGCGAACCTGTATCAGCAGACGCACTGCGCTTAAAGATTCAGGATCAATTAGGTTGGCAGGTAAACGTTCCCGACTACTTGGACACTGTGACAATATGATATTCACACCAGAACTACCGGATGATGTGATTTTCTTCTCCCGTTCTGATCCCAACGAAAATTTCGGTACTTTTGCCGACTACAGCTTCGAACTGGACGATAAATTCTGGCCAACCGTGGAACACTACTACCAGACGATGAAATTCACCGACGGGGACTACCAGGAACGGGTGAGAACAGCGAATTCCCCCACCCAGGCACGCAAGCGCGGTAGAAAACGCCACAAGAGTTTCCGCAAGGACTGGCGCAAGATTCGTGAGATCGTTATGACCCGGGCGCTCTACACCCGCTGTAAAACCTATCCGGTTCTGACGGAAGCCTTGTTGGACACGGGAGAACGCAAACTTGTCGAAAACAGCAGTTACGATTACTTTTGGGGCTGCGGCCGTGACCGCAGGGGCGAAAACACTTATGGCAAAGTGCTGACCAACGTTCGAACCAGATTACGCGAAGAAATAGGCCACCTCTGAAATAGAGGTACACCCAAGGACCGACGAAAAGAATATTCTATGTTTTTATTGCTGACCTTTGCTTTGTTGTCCATTACCGTTTCATTCCTTTGCTCCATCTTGGAGGCGGTATTACTTAGCATCACCCCAACCTATCTGAACATTCAATTACAGGAGGGCAAAGTCTGGGCGAAAGCGCTCGACAAGTTCAAGCAGGATATCGATAAACCCCTGATCGCCATCCTGACGCTCAACACCATCGCACACACAGTGGGTGCAATTGGTGTCGGCGCTACCGCAGAGCAGGCTTTCGGGGATGGCACCAATGTCGTGGGTATCGTTTCGGCAGTTATGACGGTGCTGATCCTGGTGGTTTCGGAGATCATTCCCAAAACTATCGGCGCAACCTATTGGCCTTATCTGGCGGGCGCCGCCACACGCTTACTCCAGTTGATTCTTTTCCCACTCAAGTGGAGCGGGATTTTATGGTTATTGCAGCTAACTACTCATCTAATCGGCAAAGATGCCCATGTCAGCACCGTTACCCGCGAAGAGTTTATCGCCATGGCGGATGCCGCGCATAACCAAGGGATATTTCAGGAAACTGAAAACATGGTGATTAAAAACCTCATGAAATTCGAACAGGTGCAGGCAAAGGATATCATGAGCCCCAAATCGGTCATGGTCACCGCCGAGCAATCGATGAGCATCAGAGACTTTTTGCAAGAGACCAAGGAAGTACGATTTTCTCGAATTCCCTTGTATCAGGATAATCCGGACAATATCACCGGTTTTATCCTGAAACGCGACGTCATGGCCGCGATGATTGATGGCAAGGGAGACCAGCCCATCAGCGATTACCTGCGGCCGATTCTATTGATCCAACGGCTACTGCCCATGCCGGAGCTGTTTGAAAAATTCCTGACCCAACGGGAACAAATCGCCGTCGTCGTTGACGACTTCGGTTCCGTCAGTGGCGTGGTCGCGATGGAAGACGTTGTCGAAACACTAATCGGTGTAGAAATAGTTGATGAAACAGACCATGTCGCTGATTTGCAAAAACTAGCCCGGGAAAACTGGCAGCATCGCGCACAAAATCTTGGTATTCAGCTTCCGGAAGCTGCAGAATCTCCGATAGAGAGTGCGAAGTCAACCTCAGCAGGCGATTGACTTGAACCTGTGCCGTGGGAAGGGAGTAAGAACCAGGCACTATGCAAACCAGTCCAAACCTGACAAGCGTTCGAGGGGCGGGCCGTCACCCTGTAACTGCCTTAACGGCCGCATTATCACTGGTCTATCAACAAACAGCGATCAAATTGACCCAGGCGGATTTTTATAATATTAATAAGCGATAAAACGAAGCTCTCGATTGTCGTCCACGGATTCAACTCACTACCTGACATGGATTTTCCGTTTTTCCTCGATATCGCGTTACGCCTGTTGTTTACCGGCATCATCATTTATCGGAACAAAAGTTCTTCGCCCGTGCGTCTGGGTTGGGTGATCGTGGTGTTACTCATTCCTTTGATCGGTATGGCCCTGTATTTGCTGTTTGGCGAAGTATGGCGAGACCGGGGCCGCCTGGCACGACATAAGTCAATTATCGAAAGGGTACGTAGCCATATGGAAACCGTCCCTTTTGGCGTCTCGAACCCCGAACACATGCCACATGATATCTATGCAAAAGTAGCAAATGCCTTCGAATTTCAGGGCGCATTTCCACTAAGGCAGGGCAATCAATTACAGCTTTTCAGCGCTCCCAAACAGACCATGCTGAAGATCGTCGAAGATATCGATCAGGCACAGCAGAGTTGTCATTTGCTGTTCTATATCTGGCTCAACGATGACTCGGGAAACCTGGTAGCGAATGCGTTGATTCGCGCTCGGCAACGCGGGGTTGCATGCAGGGTTCTTGTCGACGCGATGGGTTCCGCTCAGTTCCTGAATTCCGCGCTTAAGCAACGAATGGATGACGCTGGCATTGACGTGGTGACGTCTTTTCCGCTGTCCGGTTTCGATATACGAATCGATCACCGCAATCACCGTAAACTGATTGTTATCGACGGCCACATTGGATGGACGGGTAGCCGCAACCTGGCCGACGCGGAATTCAGCATTAAACCCGACTTTGCACCCTGGGTCGATGTTATGGCACGCATTAGCGGACCGTCGGTTTACGACCTTCAGATCGTATTCATCGAAGATTGGTTGCTTGAGCAGGACGTAGCGATCGAAACGCTGATGACGCCTATCCCAAAACCCCACGATGATCGGTCGCAAGTTCAGGTGTTCGCTTCCGGGCCGACCTTGGACTTTCGAATATTGCGCCAATTGGCGGTCATGTCGTTATTTATTGCCAAACACGAACTGATTATCACAACACCTTATTTCGTACCTGATGAAGCGAGCATTACCGCATATTGCGGCCTGGCACGATCAGGCATACGGACTGTGTTGATTGTACCCCAGCGCAATGATTCCAGGTTGGTCACTGCCGCCAGCCGCAGTTTCTATCAGGACCTGCTCGATGCCGGTGTGGAAATCTACGAATACCGCCCCGGTTTGCTTCACTCCAAAACGATCACCATCGACGGTCAATGGTCTTTACTCGATACCGCTAATTTCGACCGCCGCAGTTTCGAGTTGAATTACGAAGTCAGTTTTTCCACCACGGATATTACTTTCACGTCCCAATTACGCGACCTGCAAAAGCAATACATCGCGGATTCCGACAGAATCGACAAGAATCAATGGTCTCAACGCTCCGAATACTCCCGCTTTGTGGAAAATACGGCACGATTGTTTGCCCCAATTTTGTGATTGGCTTTCTTGTGCCCTTAGTCAGGACACCAGGATCGACTTTTCAATTGCAACAATTCGTCCAGCTGTCTACGCAACAACTCCTTGGCGGGTTCAGCCTGTTTGAATATCTCTTCGGCCTTGTAAAATTCGAGCATCTGAATATCAACAATGTCTGGCGCGATAAATATATCCGGCGGCGCCGTATGCAGCTTGTGCTTGAGTATCGTCGTCTGCATGATTTGAAAGCTGTTGAACACTGCTTCGCTAAACGACGGGATCAAATCCGCGCTTTCAGTGCGGTTACCCATGACGTTAACCGCCACTATCAGGTCACAACCATCCAGTACATCAAAAGGAACCGGGTTCACGGAGCCGCCGTCGATTAGAACCTGGTCATCAATGATCATGGGCACGAAGATACCTGGTAGTGCCATACTGGCCTGAACGGCTTGACGAATATCCCCGCATTCGAATACAACTTGCTCACGCTTCCAGAAATCGGCTGCCACCACTTTTAGCTGACATTGTAAATCTTCAATAACCGAGACTTTGACATCCAACATCAAATCGGCCATAAATTTATCCGCTTTTAAAAAAGCGTTGCCGCGCCAATCAATATCAATGTACTGAAGCCAGCGAAATGTGTACTTTTCTTTGATGCTTCGCAATAACCCGTCACCTTTCTTGTAGGTCATCTGCGACACAATGTAGCGGATCTCCTTAGCCGAATATCCTGACGCGTATAATACACCAACAATGGCCCCGATACTGGTGCCGGCAATTTGATGCACTTGCAATCCAAACTCATCGATCACTTCCAGCATGGGAATATGCGCCAGACCCTTGGCACCGCCACCGCCCAAAGCAATGCCCAATTTCATTATTGATCACCCGCTCTTTGGCATTTATGTACAGCGGCGCGAGGTACAAGCGACCGAAACCCGCCATACACCATCCGTTCGGCATCAAAGATCGGCCTCGATGTATTAGTCAGTGGAATGATCAAATCCGTCATACTTGGATCGGGTACATAATGTTTCACGTTATCCTCCGATTTTGTTACCGAAGTTTATGTTCAAACCATGTAACGCTCAAATAACCTGCGGCTACTGCTGAGGGTTTCGAAGGATAGGAAACTTTAAAGGCCTTTTCCAACCAAAGTCGATATACAGGTGGGCAAAAAACGCATCATTTTTCGCCCAATGACACTTTTTCGCTGCCAGGTTTTGGAGTTTGTGTTGGTCAAGTTATTGCCATGGATGGCATATATGCGGTTTGGCAGGAGCAATAACCGGTCATGGCAGCTCGTCGTTCAGTTGGAGATTTGATGTCTTGTTAATTCGGTGCTCTCCTTGATGCGGTTTCCTTTTACCCGGCGTTACTTTGTCTCGGAGCTTGTTCCTGGGGTGGTGCGGCAAACCGACGAAGAAACCATGAAAAAGAGCGAGGTTTACTCTGAGTTTAGGACGCGGCTGGCCAGGCTAATGTAGCTCAATGGTGGGTTCGTCCTGGACGACCCCTAATGCATTTGACAGTCGTCGTCCTGATTCACGAAACCATGCTTGAGGGCGTTCATGATCAGGCTAGAAAGCATGTGCGCAAAATCTTGGTATTCAACTACCTAAGCAATCAGAATCTACCAAGGAAAGTGTAAACTCAACAGCCGATGGCTAAATCACCGTCCCAGAATAAAAAGTTAGCGACTTATTAAGCCCATTGTTCAAAAAGAAACTAAAGCGCGGATTTGTCTGCGTTAAACGGAAACTTAATTAAAAAATGTACCCCCACTTCGGCTTCCAAACAGTGGATAGTGCCACGTAGCACCTGGGCAACCTGATTAAAGACTATATGCATTCCAAGACCTGTACCGCCTTGACCGCGTTTAGTCGTGTAGAAAGGATCAAACACCTGCAAACGCTGCTCCTCAGTCATTCCGCAGCCGCTGTCCCGATAGTGTAGCTCAATCGTCTCGTCGTTCCGGACAAACTCCAGCTCAATTTGGCAATCATCACCGCGATCAACAAAGCCATGTTGAACGGAGTTCATCACCAGATTCGACAGCATATGAGCAAAAACGCCAGGAAAAGTGACAACTTCCAGAGTTTCTTCACCAAGCACCTGGGTCTTCACTTTTTTCTTTTTTAACTGCGGGTGTAAGCTATGGAGAATTTCTCGCAAGTATTCTGCCAAGCAGATGCGCCGTTGTTCATGTACCTGTTGATCTGCGGCAACCTGTTTAAAATTGTTGATAAGATGGGAAGCACGCTCCAGATTGACCTGCACCAAGTCGCCCATTTCATTCATGCTGCTAATGCCTTCCAACAGCTCACTCTTGCGAATTTTATTATCGCCGACCTTGTCACTTATTGATTTTAATTGTTGCGCCTGAAAGGTTACGCCAGTCAAGGCCACGCCGATGGGCGTGTTGATCTCATGGGCTATTCCTGCAACAAGCTGCCCTAACAGCGCCATTTTTTCCGCCACGACTAGCTGCTGTTGCGCTGTTTTTAACTCGCGAGTGCGTTGTTCGACCCGCTGTTCCAAAGTTTGTTGTTCTTCCAGGATTCTCATTCCCATGGCATTCAATACACTGGCGATCTGCTGCAATTCTTGAAAAGACAGCTTCGCGGGGGGCTGATCATATTGTCCGTCGGCATAGCCGCTGACAACCTTATCCAGCTTCGAGATGGGTTTGATAAACAGCCGGGCCAGATAATAACTCAGTAGCATCGTCACAATGGCGGAACATACGATGATCAATCCCAGCAGTTGGCGCTCTTCCCGGATTGCAGCCAAGCCGGCAGACGATGGAATCGACAGCCGGAATTGGTAATCTAATTCGCCGAAGGTAAAGTCCGCAGTACTGCTGACATACTCTTCATCAGCAAAGGTTGGTGGCGGACCCACGAGTTTTCCATCCCGGAGAATTTCCACGATAGTCTGAGGTTCTACCGCGGAATCAAATAACGCCTGAATGGATTCCAGGGTCACGACCGAGAGCATATAGCCGTTGAGGATAGTTTCGAGCCTCGCCCGCGATGGCACAATATAAATTGGCGCAATAACAAAGAGAGTTTCCGCACTTGTCGGTTTGCGGCCATCGGAATAAGCCAGCAGATAGGATTCATCCAGAAACTGGGGGAATTGGCCGTGCACATAGTAATTTCGGGCAAGCTGATTAAGAGGATCAAATATTTCTTCCAGGGGCGCGGTCATTGGCGGTAGTTCGTAAATGGTCGCAATGGGCGGCGCTGCTTCCAACAACTGCAAATCAAGATCCAGCAGATGAACGGAAAATGCCAACGGATTCTGCTTCTGAAAATCAATGAGTAAGTTCAATGAATTATGAAATAGATCACTCCGCGTTCGATACTCGATATCGGGATTATCTGCCAATACTTCCAACTTGACGTTAAAGACCTCCAAATGATGCTCGAGAAGATCGACCAACCTCGCTGACCTCAAAGCCAACTGCTCGTTTAAATCCGCGCGTTTAAAGGCGTCTATGCGAATAACGAAATAAACAGACAGCACCATCGCCGGTATCAGCGTTGCAATAATTAATACGGTGAAGAGGACATTTCGCAGTTGCCGTGAGAGGATGTAATCAAGCATAGGCTACAACTAGGGCCTTGTCGGGAGCATACTGCGTTAACGGCCGGTCGCCGTCTTTTGCATTTTTTGAGTGATTTGTTCAACCGGTACCTTGCCGGTCATAAATAGGGGGAACCAGCGGCTCAGCCCGGTCCACATTCTGGTCATCAGTGGCGAGGCGGTCATCGGCTGGGCAACGTCCAATTGTTTCAACGCCATTTGCGTATTCTGTTCCGCGGAATCCTGCAACTTGCGGATCACACCGCGATGGACAGGGAACCGCCCCAACTCTTCGTAGGAACGCAATTGAATATCCCGGGATTGAAAATATTTTGCCAACTCCTTTAAGGCAGCCTGTTTCGGTCCATTCAGTGAATCATTGGGAAACACCAGGGCTATCGTGGAAAACATGGGCGTCACCCTGCGCTCTCCGACATTGGGAATCATGCTGACCCCAAAGTCATCTTTGAGTGCCTTGGAGGCATTGAGATAGGCCCAATCGCCGTTTATCGCATAGGCGAACTCGCCCTGATAGAAACGCTGGGCGGCACAGTCGTAGGTACAGCTCGGATCGATCAAACCACGGTCAGCCAAACTTTTGTAGTAGGTTAACCCTTGTTGAATCTCCGGTGTGTCTATAGAAATCTGATCGCCGCTGATCGGCCAACCGCCGAAAGCCCCCAGAAAACCCACCAGCCAATACATTTCACCAAAACTCCAGCCGATCACTTCCACGCCTTGAGCACGAATTGAGGGAGCCTGTTGAAACACTTCTTCCCAGTTTGTAGCAGGCTTTTTGACATACTTCTTATTGTAATAAAGCATTAAGTGATTGCCGCCATAGACGGGAATACCGCGAATCTCCCCATCCAGCCGTGTGGTTTCATAATAAGTGGTGGCAACGTCACGGTTTATCCAATCTTCCGGAATCACGGCGTAATTCATACCGGGCAAACCAATTTTGTCGGCGGGAAACAGCGCTGCATCCGGCAGATTATCCTCTTGCAGAGCACGCATCATGTAGCCGTTGATATCGTTGACATCGATCACGATCGACTCCACATCAATAGACTTTTTCTGGCGAAAATCGTTGAGGATATTGTCGACCGGCTCGTGCAGGATCATGTGCATCAAGCGGATGGTTTCAGCGAATGCGCATTGACCAGCGAACAGCATTGACAAGAAAGTCACAGACAGCAGCCGCTTGTACATATGGTCACCTCTCACAAGGGTCGATAGGCAGCAATAAATTCCAGGGCCTCGTCCAGAAACATAGGCTTGGCGAAGTAATAACCCTGTCCTGTAGTTGCCCCCAAATCTGACACAATTTTCACCTGCCGGTCGGTTTCCAAACCTTCCACCACAACATCCAGGTTCAAAGCTCCTGCAATTTTAATGATGGATTCGAGAATCTTGACCGTCGCCTCGGTTCCCGGGATTTCCCGAACAAATGCCCGATCTATTTTTATGCTGTTGATGGGGAGTTGCATAAGGTAGCTCATGGAAGAATAGCCGGTGCCAAAGTCGTCCAGGGATACCGAAAATTTTTTATCCCGCAAGGTGTCTAATGCAAAAATCGCCCGTTCTTCGTCAGCAGCGATACCTTCAGTTACTTCGGCAATAACGCTGGTCGGCGAGATGCCATTCCGCTCCACTATGGCCAGCATTTTTTTCGGGAAGGTGGACTCTCTCAGTTGAACCGGGGACACATTGATCGCCAGATGCAAGTTAGCCAGGCTTTTTTGAAACTTCACCAGGGCTTTACAAGCTTCGTCGATAATCCACTCGCCAAAATCAATGATCAGCCCCGAGTGTTCGGTCACCGGTATGAACTCGCCTGGCGACACCCAGCCTCTGCTTGTGTGCTGCCATCGCAGTAGCGCTTCAAAACCTTCTAATTCCCGCGTGGCCAAATTAATTTTCGGCTGGTAGGCCAAGCGCAATTCATCCCGATTAAACGCACCGCGCAAGTCATGCACCAAGCGTCCACGATTGGTGATGGCTTCTTCCAGCTCGATACTGAATTCGACCAGACGTCCGCGTTTCGAGCCCTTGGCTTTTTTCAAGGCGATTTCGCTTTGCCGAAGAACATCATGCGGCGACAGTCCAGGATGATATTCCGCAAGGCCGGAGGTAATGCCAAAACGATATTCTTCTCCGCCGATGAATATCGGCTTGGCCAACTCTTCCAGCATCGGCACAATACAGGCTTTCGACTGATCGGTACTGTAAACTGCAAATACGTCCGTATGTAAGCGCGCCACCGTGCAACTCTCAGGTACTATGTTGCGGATCTTCAGACTGAACTCCTGCAAGACCTGATTACCCTTGTCGTAGCCCAGAGTTTCATTCAGTTCATGAAAGAAATCCACATCGAGCATCAACAGGAATCCGGCCGGCGGATTCTGTTCTCCCAGCCGCTCTAGCAGGCTGGTCGTATTCGGCAGTTGAGTAAGAGAATCAATAAAGGCCAGCTTGCTAACCTTATCGAATAATTTGGTATTGTCGAAACCAAGGGCGATATTACTGCAAAACAGCTCCAATAGATCCAGCTCATTGGCGTCCAGTCTGGCTTTGCCATCAATTCGTACCGCCGCGGCCCAATCCTTGGAAGCATGAAGAAACAACACCACCCCATCAGCATCAAATACATGCTCTTTCTCCCGCAGGCAGCACTTCACCGCTTCGACGATAGTGCCGGGTACAAACGGATTATTCTCCAATGGTTTCAACGCCGCGCCTGCATATTGGCCTGTTGCCGCCACCACATTGGGCTGCTCGTCGTGCTCTTCGGCAACCGCAAATAGTCCGTCGGTCTGCAGTTGCAAGTGCGCGGCAATCTGTTGCAACACGCCTTGGCCGAAACTTTCCAGACCGTAGGCGCGCATTAAGTCGGACGAGGAGGCGATTACCTGACGCAGACCGCGTCTGGATTGCTCCAAGGCGCAAACTTGCTGATAACTGCGTAATGCGGTCGTGACAGAAGTCCAGAACCGCTCAACGGTAAGTTGCCCTTTAGCCAGGTAATCATTGATTTCGTAGCGGTTGATGACTTCCATCTCCGGCGCGTAACCCGGTTGACCGGTACGTAAAATAATGCGGATTATCGGGTTGTCCAGCTCATTGCGAATCCAGTCGACCAGCGCAAGTCCGGCATCGTCTTCCTCCATCACCACATCCAGCAGGATCACAGCGACATCGGCATTCTCGCGAAGCAGTCTTTTGGCGTCATTGGCTGAATAAGCGCTTAGGAGTTCCAGAGGGCGGGAGTCCAGTTGCAGATGGTTGAGCGACAACTTGGTGGATTTATGGACGAACTCTTCATCATCGACAATCACCACTTTCCACGGACCTGCGGATTCGCTCGGAATCGAATCGCCGGCAACGTCGGGCTCATCATCAAAAACTAAATAATCATCGTCACTCATTAACTGACTATTGTTACCTTACTACGTTAACAACTGTTATCAGTTCAGTGTAGTTGAGAATCCCTGAATACGCTTTCAAGTACGCTGGCCGGCGCATTTCAAGCCGCTATGGATGCCCTTTCAGGAAAACGGGTGTACCCTGGGAGTTTCGCTAGCTTTCAGGAAAGTCAGTGAGTATCTGTTTTACTTTCGGTAGGTTTTGCACCAGTAACTTGACTAGTTTCGGATCAAAGTGCTTGCCCTGTTCCTTCTCAAAAAAGTCCAGAACCTGGTCGATTGGCCAAGGTTCCTTGTAACAGCGCTTATGTACCAGGGCATCAAACACATCGACCACGGCAACAATCCTTCCGAAGATATGAATGTCCTCACCCTGTAAACCTCGGGGGTAACCGCTGCCATCGAACTTTTCATGGTGTTGCCCGGCAACCACAGAAGCCGCTTTTAATACCGGGCGTTTGGAATTGGCAAATATTTCCTCGCCGACGGTGGCATGGGTTTTCATCACCTCCCATTCATCCGGGTCAAGCTTGCCGGGTTTCAGCAAGACACTGTCCGGAATTGCCACCTTGCCGATATCGTGCATGGGCGCGGCCATGTAGAGAGTTTCCACCTGATCGTTGGCTAATCCTACTGCCTGTCCTAACAGCCTACTTAGGTGGGCGACACGTTTGACATGGTTGGCGGTCTCTTTGGAGCGGGTTTCCACTACATCGCCCAAGGTATCGATAATTTCCACTTGGGTATCGTAGAGTTCCTTATCCAGGTAGAGGTTATCGAAAGCGATAGTCACATTGGTGGTAAAAATCTTTAGCAGCTTCTGATCCAACTCGTCAATCATACTAATACCGTCGATGTAGAGTAGATTGATCTTTTCGGAAAGCGTTGGAAAGAAACCGACGTAAATATCGCCGTCGATTATGCTGTCCCGCAGTTCCATACTTTTGTTCAGCCAACCGAGGATTTCATCAGTAATCCGTTCTTCCCTGTCTGCGCTAATGTTGCCGGTAGCCGCCAGAATTTCAAACTCCTCGCCATTTTTAACCACCATACAGCTATTGCAGCGGACCAGCATGGTTTCCCTGTCCACGTGAAGTAGCGAGGCCAATTGATACAGCAAGCCGCTGGCAAACTGTTTCAAGCTGCGAATTTCAAACAATCGCGCCGACGAATTAATCACTTCCTCAAGTCCGATCCGGTAGCGGTCAAGGGTTTTCCGCGACGACTCGATACTCATAATGTCGTTGTAGGACCGCAAGGCCGCGTAAGTGGCGGTGAAGAGCTTGTTGCTGTCTAACGCGGTTTTCTCTTTGTAGTCGTTGATGTCGTAATTAATAATGACTTTGCGTTCAGGTGCCTGGCCTGGCTGCCCGGTGCGTAAAATAATACGAACGAACTTGTTATTGAGTGTCTTTCGAACATATTCCACCACGTGGAGCCCGGCGTGGTCCGACTCCATAACCACATCGAGGAAAATCAGCGCAATATCCGGATGCTCGGCAATCAGGCGGTTGGCCTCTTCTCCGGAATAGGCATTCAAAAACTGCAACTTCTTGCCATCGAAAGTAAAATCGCTAAGCGCCACTTTGGTAATGGTATGTACTTCCGGTTCATCGTCCACAACCAGGATCTTCCAGGATTCCTCCGGGGCGAAGAGTTTTTTCTTGGTGGATTTTTTAAACATTTTCAACTTCCGCCGCTGGCGCTGTGAGATGAGTTTTTATCTTGATGGTGAAATGTACGCCTTTCCCCGGCGCCGACTCCACGCTAATGGAGCCTCCCATTTTTTGGGTGACCAGGTTGTAAATAATGTTCATTCCCAAACCGGTACCACCACCTTCCCGGTTAGTGGTAAAAAATGGATCAAATACCCGCGCCGAGGTTTCCGCTGTCATACCTTTGCCGTCGTCGTGGTAATTGAAAATCAGGTATTCCCCTTCTTCTACAAACTGCAATTGTATATTGCCCTGATCACCTTGGTCATATCCATGTAAAAGCGAATTGCTGACAAAGTTAGTGATTATCTGCGACCAGATCCCGGGGAATCCTGTCAGCATCAAATGCGGTTCACAATCTATATGCACTTTTATATGAGTTTGCTTAATCCGGTTACGCAAACTGAGCAGAACCTCTTCCACATAGGTCCGGAGATTAAATGCCCGGAGGGCTTCATGGGTTTGGTCCACGGCGACCTGCTTGAAGCTCTTCACCAGGTCCGCGGCGCGTCTCAGGCTGATCACGATGGATTTTGCCAACTCTTTGGTGTCATCCATAAACTTAACAAAGTCATCTTCTTCCAGTTCGCCCGCCTTGAAGGTAGCTTCGAGGCGCTCAACCATGTACTCAAAATGGGTAATGCCGGTCAGGCTGAGACCGATCGGGGTATTGATTTCATGCGCGACGCCGGCCACAAGGCTACCCAGCGACGCCATTTTCTCCGACTCGATGAGTTGTTTCTGCGCCCGCCGCAGATTATCCAGCGATATCTGAAGTTCTCGGCGGCTGTTTTCCAACTCCTGTTCCCGCTCCTTTCTTATTTCGATTTCCTGCTCCAAATCCTTTTGCTTGCTGTCCAGTTGCACGATCACTTCGTTCAGCGACTCAGTGCGTTTGCGCACCATCTCTTCCAATCCTTTGTTCATGTCGTCCAGCGCCGCGAGAGAGGCAACGACCTTATCCATCATGCCGTTGAGTGCGGTTTCCAACACTTTAAGCTCATTCCCTTGGGTCGTTTCGATAAAAATCCGCCGCTCTTTAATATTGTCGGGATCAATCCCTTCCGCTTCGTGTGCCAATCGCCCCAGCGGACGCGACAACAGGCGGTCAAAAACCACTATGATCAATACACAAAGTACAATAGTCTTAATAACCGCGCTGACAATCAGGATGATGAAGCCCAGTTCGATGCGGTTCCAAACGATCAGATTGCTGGAATACAACCTGGCATAACCGATTTCTTCGTTGTCTTCACCAAACTGGTAGCGCAACGGAAAGTCGTGCCAAAACAGGCCGCTATTCGTGACGCTCTCTGCGTTACCCTCAATAACGTCACCGGACTCAATCAAGACTTCCTTATTGAGTTCAAATACTTGAATGCCTGTAATGGTCGGTAGTTCAACTATCCCGTTAACGGCCACGGACAACTGTTCCCGGTCAAGATGCCACAACGCCGTGGCAAGGCTGGCCTCAAAGGTTTTTTGAATGACGGTAAGCTCGGATTTAACATCCTTCTTCACAGCGTCGTATTCAATGAAAATATGCGCCGCTGTCACAAAAAAAGTGACCGCAAAATATATGGACAAGACGATTTTCAGTAACCGCGTCGAAATCGAGTTGCGGAACTTTATACTGCTTAATCCCATAGTCGCCATAAAACGTTGTCGTGGACGCCACTTATATTAGATTTTCATTCAGTATAGAAGTCTACTGCGGTGCGTCCACGCCAGATGCAATTTTCGGTGAAAGCTTTTTTTTGCGAAAACTAAATAGAAAGGGGACATCTGGCTTCGGTGGGTCGGTCACATTTTCCGGTGAAGGCGACGACCTGAACCCACCTTAATAGGCGTGCTTTCTAATAAAATGGACGGATAACGATAGAAGCGTCGTCACTGAACTCGATGCCTTCAAGGTGAACCGTCCCCATTGTCGGGCCGCCTATCTGGCCTACAGGACGGATGTTCTTAAAACTGACTCTCTCAATGCGGTTAGGCAGGGTTACGTTAAAACCACCATCTCCGGTAAACAGCGGTTTCACCCGATCAGGATCGATGCGGACACCTTCGATTTCAACTTCCGCATCCAACATTCCGGCAATGGGGAAAAACACTTCGCCAAGCGTACTCAACACCTTGATACTGTCAATGCCCCCTTCTTCCTCAAGGGATTCGGCATATTCAGGATCTATCCTCGCCTGTTCCACCTGTGCGTACAGTTGGGTAAAATCCTCTAACAAACCCTGGGCGCTAACCGCACCTAACTCAGTATCGTCCAGCGGGCGGAGACCTTTGGACTTAAGTTGTTGGGTGCTGTGGGTTTGAGGAACCGGCACTGCCTGGGCAGTGGTCGAAGCGGCCATCGCCATCATCGGTTGCAGCGGTGTTACCGCCATGGCGATAAACGCTGCCGCATAGCGGTAACGGCTTTGGTGCTTTAGGGTGCGGGATAGTTCTTTGTCGGTTATCCAGCCGCGTTCTATAAGGACTTCACCCAGCCTGGTGTTTTCCTGGCGCTGTTGCACCAGTGCTTCTTCCAACTGTATTTCGGTGATGTAGCCGCGATTGACCAATAAGCGCCCAAGGCGCGACTTGTCTAATACCTGCTTTTGCACAGCCATGACCTGGTTTCCACTAAGGGTTCGAACTACCTCATATAATGGTAGACAATTAAATTGTTGTACATTCCAGTTGCGTTATTTTTTGTATAAAGCAGCATGATCATTATGACTTTCAGTTTTTCATGCCCTACACTCTAATTAATGCATTGGTCCATCGATACATCAGGGTATTATGGATCAAATAGTGGACTTAAATCGGTGCGGAGATGCACAAAATAACAACAACATGACCTCTTTGGCCAAATATCAGGATCTCTCCCCGCAAATTGAACGCCAGGCGCGACAAACCCTGGAGCAAGGCCTGTCGGGCTTACAATTCGAAGCACAACTGGAATCCCGGTTCGAGCATTACTTCAATCTCCGTTATCTGCATCTGAACCGCGTGTATGCACTGGCAGGCGCATTGATCAATAGCTTTTTTTGTTTTGCCGACCAGTTGGTGCTTGGTCCCGCAGCCGACGATGTCCTGGTGGTTCGCGTCCTGGCTGCGGTCTTTGTTATTGGCTTGGTACTGCTGAGTCATATTGGCTGGTTTGTTCAGCGCATCCAGATGCTGCTTTGCCTGGGTGCCTACAGCATTCAACTTTCCTTGATCGGTATTGCGGCCCATGCCGCCCAGGCGGGCATTTTTCATTATCAGAGTGGAACCATCATTTGCGTCGTGTTTGCCTTGGCGGTCCTGCGGTTGCAGTTTCAATTCGCCTTGCCGTTGGCCCTCATGCTCTGGTTCAGTCAAATTTTGGGCATGCATTTCTTCATGGCGCTCCCCACAACACAGTTTATTGAACTCCTGTTTATCCATACCGCCGTCACCATTATCGCCGCGATGATGGGGTTCCGAATGGAGTATGAGACCAGAATGAACTTCCTGCGCCAGGCCGTTCTGCGTGCTGACCGTAGAAACCTTGAGGATGCCCGGGATGAGTTACGCAAATTGAGCCTGATCGATCCGCTCACCGCCATTGCCAACCGCAGACATTTCGATAATGCCTTGCAATCGGAATGGAATCGGGCGCAGCGGGATCAAACCCCGCTAGCCTTAATCATGTTGGATGTCGACCACTTTAAAAAATATAACGACCTGTACGGCCACGACCAGGGCGACACCTGCCTGATTGCAGTGGCAACCTTGCTGCGGAATTCAATGCGACGTGCCACGGATACACTGGCGCGCTATGGCGGCGAAGAGTTTGCCATCATTTTAGCCAACACCGGTCCCCACACGGCATCCGGTATTGCCAAGCAACTGGTAAAAGATGTAGCCGGCTTGAAAATCCTCCATAAAGGCGCCGAGGAACCAGTCGGCATAGTGACGATCAGTGCCGGTGTCAGCGCTATTCTGCCGACCGCCGAATCCGCCAAGGAGCAGCTCCTGCAAGCAGCGGATCAAGCGCTTTACCAGGCAAAACGCTGCGGCCGTAACTGCGTTTGCGAAGCCTTACCGGCCGGTAACGGCATTGACACATCCTCGGCGACCGCTTGACAAAACAAATGCAAAAAAATCAAATAACGACCCCCTGAACCTTTACCCAAATTTGGAGATCCATTGTGCAATTACGTGTACTGCTGAGCTGCCTCTTGCTGTGCCTGTCATGCTCTTCCCTGGCGGACAACCCGAAAGTCGCCCTGCAAACCAATCTAGGCACCATCGAGTTGGAGTTATTCGAAAAAACTGCGCCCTTGTCCGTCGCAAACTTCCTGCACTACGTGAAGAAAGGCTTCTATAACGGCACCATATTTCATCGGACCATTCCAAATTTCATGATTCAAGGCGGAGGCTACAGCGCCGATCTGGAGCGTAAGCCCACCGAAGCTCCGATTAAGAACGAATCCAAAGAAGCTTCGGGGAACCTCCGAGGAACCATCGCCATGGCGAGAACTGCAGTGCCGGATTCCGCTACTTCCCAGTTCTTTATCAATGTGGCCGATAACAAATACCTGGACTATCGGCCGGGACGCCCAGGCTATGCTGTGTTTGGCAAGGTTGTCTCGGGGATGGATATCGTTGACGAAATCGCCCGGACCGCCACCAGCGAGGATGGCCCGTTTGCAAATCTACCGGACGAAACAATCACGGTAATTTCGGCGCGCCTGGTACCACAACGAATTTCATCTCAACAAGAATGACGCAATCTCCCGGCCCAGGGCTGAAAACAGCAGTCCTGGATTGGCGCGATCCGCAAACACCGGTTTCCAGCCAGTTTCAGGACGTCTATTTCTCCAAGGTCAATGGCTTGGAGGAAACCCGGCATGTCTTTCTGGAAGGAAACCAGCTAAGACAACGGTTCAATCAGTTGGAAACCGGCCAGCGGTTTGTCATCGCTGAAACCGGCTTTGGCAGTGGCTTGAACTTCCTTGCCGCATGGCAGCTCTGGCTAGAACTGCGGCCGGCAAACGGTCTGTTGCACTTCCACTCGGTGGAAAAATACCCGCTGACCGGGACAGATCTGGCCAAGTGCCATGGTAGCTGGCCGCAGTTGACAGAACTTGCAGAACGGCTGCAAGCTCAATATCCACCAGCCCTAACGGGTGTTCACCGCTTAAGTCTGGCAGCGGATGTTCACCTCACGCTGTTTCTGGGCGACGTCGAAGACTGGCTCGATTCAACCGGCTTCAGTGCCGATGCCTGGTTTCTGGATGGCTTTTCGCCAAAACAAAATCCCACCATGTGGACCCCGAAACTATTCCGGCAGATTCACGGACATAGTAACCCAGGCGCAACCTGTGCGACCTTCAGTGCAGCCGGCGCCGTTCGGCGCGGCTTGCAAGAGGCGGGATTCAACACGGAAAAATCCCCCGGATTCGGGCACAAGCGGGATATGACCAGGGCCTCCCTGCCAGTTTCAGAAAAAACCACTGCTGCTTTACAGCAGCCTGCTGCGGCAGTCGTCGGTGGCGGATTGGCGGCCAGCATGACGGCCTTGGCTTTGTGCAGAAGGGGTTGGAAAGTTTCAATCTTCTCAGATGACAAAGAGTTGGCCAGAGCTGCTTCCGGAAATCCTCAAGGGGCGGTTTATGTAAAGCTGGCGGTAGACTGGAATCCGCATTCCGAATATCACCTCACCAGTTACCTGTATGCCATTCGCACCTATGCGGCGCTGGCAGAACAATATCCGAACATCTGGCAGGCCTGTGGACTTCTGCAACTGGCGCAAAACCCACAAGAGTTACAAAGGCAAGAGAAGTTTCTAAACATCAATGAATACCCGGAGGAAGTGCTTTTACCGGTCGATCGAAACCGGGCGGAACAACTCGCCGAGGTTCGGTTGCAGACAGGCGGACTGTATTTCCCAAACGGGGGTTGGTGCCGGCCCGCCCAGCTTTGCCAAACACTTCAAGCAGAACTGGATGTCACCCTGATTAACAGCAGTCGAATCAACCGCATTCAGCGAAAAGGAACTGATTGGCAATTAATCGCCAATGACGGACAAGATTACAACGCTGAGAAGGTGATTATATGCACCGGTTACCAACTCCCTGAGATTCTCGATGCATCCATTCCCACCTTACCGGTGAAACCCATAAGAGGCCAAATCAGCCTGTTACCCGTCGCCGAAGAGACTCCAATTGGCCTAAAAACGGTGCTTTGCGGAGACGGTTATGCCATGCCGATCATCGCCGACAATTCCATGAACTCTGCAATGTCCAGCTATCTGGTGACCGGCGCGACCTTCCAGCCGAACAAAGAGGATTACCAGATCAAACAAACCGATCATTTGGAGAATCTACAAAAGCTCAAGGCCTTCAGCCCAGACTTTGCGACTATTGCCGATCAACTTTCTGCAGGCCCGGAACAACTCCTCGGGCGAACGTCCGTGCGCGCAGCGCTACCGGATTACTTTCCCGCCATCGGTGAAATTAGCCCCGGGTTGTTTATCAATCTCGGCTTTGGTTCCAAAGGGCTCGCACTGACACCCTTTGCCGGAGAATTGATTGCCGACCTACTTGAAGGTTGCGGCGCTCCTCTGCCAACCAAATTGCAGGCAAGGCTGTCACCTCTGCGATACGCCAGGTAATCGATTCAAACCACGGCTACTCCATTAAAAGCGGTGCGCAAACAGGGTTGGCCTGGGCTAAAATTACTCTACAACGCAAAATGATAGAGGGCGAAAATGCCAATCTATGTGGTGGAACCCGGCCGCCGGGTTATCACTCCATTAAAAGTCCAACCAAAAATCAAACAGGTTGAAGAGCTGGAAGAAATTTCAGCACTTCATCCACTCGGCATTGGCGATGAAGGCACCACCGAACGCACGGCCGAGTATTACCAAGCTAACCAACAATCCGCATTAGCCCCCACGTCAAAGCAAGTACCTTCACAGCAGCCGCCATCGCCCGAGTCGGTTCCACCGGATGCCTTACTCCAAGCCAAGGACATAATGAGCGCACCACTGATCTGGGGACAGGACCACTGGTTACCCATCCATGCCGCCGAAGTTATGGCGCAACATGACATTACCCATCTGCCGGTTTCTGACGGCACCGAAGTTGTCGGGCTGTTGAAAGAAAGCCAGGTCCTTCGCAGCCTGCAAGCAGACCCCACCACACAAATCGGCGACATCTGCGAAGCCTTCCTAGTGGTCGGTAGTGATAGCACCATAGACCAAATGGCGATAGCCATGCTGTTTAAATCTGTCGATGCGGTCCTTATTCGCAACAACGACTTCAACGTCATCGGCATTGTGACCACTGCCGACTACTTAAAACTCTATGCGCAAATCGAACTGGAAACCTGGGCATAGGATTCTGCTTAGGTTTGAACAAAGGGGTTCCTTTACAAACTGATTGAGGAAGGTGGCGAGCTAAGAGAATATTTGTCTGCGGGTATATGTGAGTATAAGGATTGCATACATTGTTTTATTGTCCTACAATCCAACAAACATAAAACAAGAAGGGGAATCCTATGCTCGAACAGGTCTCACCGGCATTGATGCTTCGCGTTAAGCGTTGGTGCTATTTATTTTTCTTATTACCGTTGCTATTTCCCGTAGCCAGCTATTTTGCTGCGGAATCATGGGGTTATGCAGATTTTTTTGCTTTTGGAACCGTATTGTTTGTCTTCGTTTTGGTGCCGGCCATCGACCAATGGCTCGGCCATGATCCAAGTAATCCTGATGAAACCTTGGATGTACCAAGACTGGCATCAGAGCAATACTACCGCTGGTTAACCATGGGCAGCGTACCGGCCTATTTTCTACTGATTCTTTGGGCTGGCAGCATTTTTACTGATGGGACGTTCAGCTTACTCGGGCAAGTTGGTTGGATTCTTTCCATCGGTACCGTGGGTGCGCTGGCAATCACTATCGCTCACGAGATGATCCATAAGGACGAAAAGTCCGAACAATGGCTAGGCGGCGTATTACTGAGCATGGTTTGCTATGGAGGATTTAAAGTCGAGCACCTACGCGGTCATCACGTCAATGTATCGACGCCGGAAGATGCCTCGTCAGCCCGCTTCAATCAATCGCTCTATGAATTTCTACCACATGCTTATTACCACAACTTTCGCAACGCCTGGCTATTGCAGAAAAAGAATCTTGAGCGCAAAAACAAATCCCTCTGGTCGTACTCCAATGAGCTTATCTGGTGGTATGGCTTAAGCATTCTGCAGCTTGTTCTGTTTTCCGTACTTTGGGGATGGCAAGGAGCGATTTTCTTTCTCGGACAAAGCTTCATCGCTTTAACGCTGCTAGAAATCGTCAATTATCTGGAGCACTATGGACTACATCGGCGCAAGCTGGAAAACGGCCGTTACGAGCGGGTGATGCCGGAACATTCCTGGAACTCCAACTACTTTCTCACCAACCTGTTTTTGTTCCACCTGCAACGCCATTCCGACCATCACGCCAATGCCAAACACCGTTATCAGGTACTACGCCATTATGATGACGCGCCGCAACTTCCCGCAGGCTATCCGGCGATGGTATTACTGGCGTTGGTTCCGCCGCTTTGGCGCAGGGTAATGAATCCAAAAGTGGAAGCCTACTATCAGGGAGAAGAATTTCAGCTTACCAATAAGCAGGTGTTAAGCTAGGCAAATCCAGTGCAGCCGGATTACCGGCTGCCGTTTACATGCAACAGCGCTTGAACTTTTTACCACTGCCACAGGGGCATTCGCCATTGCGTGACGGATTAAGTTTTTCCCACTTGGCATCGCCATCCAAGTAATACCAGCGTCCTTCTCGCCGCACAAACCGGCTTCTCTCCCGCAAACAGTGCCAGGATTTTTCCTGCTTGAAGGTGGCGCAGAACTCAACTTCTCCCTGATCGCCTTGCAAGTTGCTGTCGACCACCACCAGTTGGCACCACAGGGTCGTCGGATCCAATTGCAAATCTTTCGGCCTTGTGCTGCTGTCCCAAGTCTGAGACAGATATTCTGCATTGTTCATCGCATTTGCCGAGTAACGCGACCGCATTAAGGCTTCAGGTGTCGCTGCAGCCTGTCCCTGGTGCAAAGGCATGCAACATTCGGCATAACTTAGCCTTTTAGCGGTTGCTCGATCCACTGAGCCACAGGGGCACTCTTCCGCACCTGTTCTAATGCTATTGACTTGATGTTTTTGCATGCTGAATCCTCAAACCAATAATAATCATCACCAGCCCGATCAAGGTTACCCAGCGGATGGGCTCGCCTAACACGAAATGTATCAGTACCAGTGACACAAAGGGCGAGACAAATATCAAATTGCCGATGCGGCTGGTGTGGCGTGTGAGTTTCAACGCGTATAACCACAGGACGAAAGTAAAACCCATCTCGAAAAGCCCGACATACACTGCGGTGGCGACGGCCCAGTTGATTTCATTAATAGGCCAGGCAATTAGGGCGACGACCGGCAATGCCAACAGAAAATTCTGAAACAGACCGACTACCGGGTCCCTTGAATCTTTGGTATTCAGCAACCAGTAGCCTGCCCAAACAAAAGTGCTGAGAATTGCCAAACCCAGACCGGTCCATGATAAAGGCTGTCCCGCCAACCCACCTCCGGAGGAGATCACCACTACGCCGGCATATCCCAGCAACATGGCGATGCCATCTTGCCAGCGCAGTTTTTGCCCCAGCACCGGAACCGCGAGTAAGGCGAGAACAATCGCCCAGGTATAGTTAACCGGTTGGGCAATCTGTGCCGGTAGGCGTTCGTAGGCAGCAAACAAAATACAATAATAAGCCAATGGATTGAGCGCCCCCATCAACGCTGCCTTGTGCCATTGCTGACGTAGACTTTTAACGGCAAGGATAAGGCGTCGCTGCCAGGCTAACACCAGGGCGAGCCCGAATGTAGAGGACAGCACCGCCCAAAAAAGCAGATGGAGAAAGCTCATTTCGGCCAGTGCTAACTTAAAGGCAGTGGCCACTGTCGACCAAAAGGCCACAGCCAAAGCACCTAGCAGTAGCGCCTTACTCTCATTGGCTGGAAGCTGATTGGACAATGCTTAATTTTAGTGGGTAGTCGCCGCCAAATGCGGTTGCAGTTGCGCAACCATCCATTGTTCCAATTGACCGATCGGCAGGCCGCTTTTGGTGCGGGAGATTTCCTTGCCGCGAAAGAACAAAACCAGCGTGGGAATGGTCTCGATGGCATACTCCTGCAGTAAATCCGGTCCTTTCTCGGCATTTACCTTGGCCAAACGGACAAAGGGTTCGAACTGCTGAGCAGCTTGGTTAAAAATCGGCGCATAGGTATTGCAGGAGCCACACCAGGAGGCCCAAAATTCGATAAGCACCGGCACATCCGCCTGCAATTGAGAGCGAATCTGTTCCGGCGCTAAATCAATGGCTTTGCCCTCAAACAATGGCTGCTGGCATTCACCGCATTTAGCAACTCCTTGACCGGCGCCTGAAAGACTTTGCTGCGGAATGCCATTCACTGCATGGCAATGACTACATACGATACGCACAACATCCGCGGCCATAGGATCTCCAAAAATTACAAGTAATTGACGGGTAGCGACTCTAGCACATGGCCGTAGCGAAACTCCATGCCAACAATGGATGTTTCGCTAATTTTCATGCTGCAACCGCCTGACGGCCGAGTCCATTCAAGTCCCCTGGTGGCAATTGGCAGTCCGACATATTCCGATGTAATTTTCTCTTATTAAGAAACCGCTGTGACCGGATCGCATCTGGCCGGGGCATTATTTTCAAAACAAAATTGAGCATTTATAAACGCAAAATCGAGCATTTATTAACCGCATCCGAAGAATTAGTCTACGCTTGTTAATAGCGACGGACTAATCCTTTCAGGATTTGGGGGCAAGATGCGACCTTTCATTCGAAGCCTGAGCAGTAGCCTGATTTATCGATTGCGCATGAATATTGTCATGACGGGCATACTCTGCTGCCTACCGCTCACATCCGCCCAAGGTCTGGAGCTGGGCGCTTGCGAATCAGAACGCGGCAAGCTGGTTTTTATCCTCAAACATGTCTTCCAACCTTATCTTCATGCTGAAAAACAGCTCAGCGAAATGCGCCGGGAACTGCTCGATCTCTCCAACAGTTTGGATGGTTGGGTGGAAGATATTGATAATTGTTACCGGGAAGTGTTCGGTAAATATCGCGCACCCGTCAATAACTCGATGCTTAATGACAGCATTGACTGGTCAATGCAAATGCTCGACCTGAAACAGCAAATCAGCCAAAATCGCGAAGATATCGAGAAAAGCCCGCAAGATGCATTGTTTTGGTCAGATCTTGACAGTATGCTCCAACAAGCTTTGCCACTTTTATTCGCCCCTAACAAACCCTATCAATCCCTGGTCAGCAATGGAGGACACATCTGAACTTCCTGGCACATCTGTTTATCGCTGATATCAGCGGCACCGACAGCCTTGGCAATATTCTGGGTGATTTCATCAAGGGTAAGCAATACCAGGAGTTTCCAACCGATCTGCAAACCGGCATCCTGTTACATCGCAAAGTGGATGCCTACACTGACCAGCACCCGGTCAATCAACAAATAGCCCCTTTGTATCCAGCCCATCTAAAGCGCTATCGCGGTATTTGCAACGACCTGTTCTGGGACCATTGCCTACTTAATCATTGGACGGACTACCATACCGAACCCGTTAGTGCCTTCATCAACCGCCAGTACCGTGAACTGGCAACTAACCTAAACCATCTGGACCATCTCCCGGAAACCGATCAGGTGCGCAAGGCCCGCATGGTCATTACCAGAATGGTCGAGCAGAATTGGTTACCCGCCTATGCTGAGCTGGACAACGTCTGCTTGGCTCTGCAGCGCATCGGCCAGCGGTTGACGAAACCACAACCCCTGGGACGGGCAGTAAGGGTGTTTGAACAGCATCCTGACTCGTTTTTAGCCGCTTTCCAGGAACTGATGAGAGACATCCTACTCACATTTAGTAGCGTCAGCCTGACGACTAAATGATGCCAATCCAGAACAAAATTCGGCCATCGCCGAAGGTAATCGACCAATACAGGCCCCTCTTCTTACATTCCACAAAGACGCACGTAGCAAATCCACACCTTCTTCGACCAGGATATCCATGAGGTTAAAACTTTCGGCCAATGGATAGTGTTCACTCGAGCCATAATTTTCCGGGGAAAATCGCACGGCAAGAAGAAACTTATCACTGCAACGCAGCTTGATACCAGGAATAATATTTACCACTAACCGTACTCGTTTATCGAATTCGCCACCCCATTCGTCTTCAAAGTTGCATAGAGAAATCAACGTTGTTTATCAGTCGTTATCAGGTTCAGTTCCTTTTGCAGAATATTGCGAAATCGAGTAGCACTGATCGGGTGATCGGCAAGAACCCTGCCTTCATAAATCAAACAGAATACGCCATAGGGAGTGGGAAAAATTGCTTGCGCTTCTTTTGGCTTGGTGACTTCCACCAGGGATAAAGAGATATTAAACCTAGCCGCGACCGGTGGCAGTTCAGCCACCGCTTTTCCTACGTAAGGGCATTGATTTGCATATAAAAGCGTCAACTCCTGATACTGTTCACTCCGGTCAGCCAATCCCCTGGGAAACTTTGGCAACGATGAGTTGGTAAAACGATGGGCCAATAAACTGAATGGCGGCTTCTCATCGACTGGATCAAAACCGTGTTTACGAAATACGTCGGCTCCCGCCATCCAGGAACCGGTACTGGAGATCACGGCAACACCCTGACGGCCACGACTACTGGCATCCTCAATACAATACTGCAATAGTTTTGCGGCTAATCCAGGCGTCTTTAACTTTTTACCGTCCGTCCAAATACAATGAATAAAGTCATATCCTGGTGCATTCACTGGTCGCCAACTTTGCTCACTCGGAGCATATTCAAGAAACCCTACGGCTTTATCCTGACTATTTAATAGCAACACCAGTTTAAGCCCGCGAGGTAGTTGATCGCCTAGCCAGGCCGATTTTGCCCGGTAGCCAGCATGCTTCTTGTTCTTGACGCAAAATATACCAAATTCTTCAACATTTTCAGGCGTTAACGAAAGGATACGATATTGACTCATGGCATGGTTTCCTTTAACTAAGTTGTTAAAAGCAGGTTTAGCGTTCAAATTTCGTCGCCAATACGATTGAGGACATGGTCCGGGTAATTCCTTCGACTTCACCAATCTGGTCGAGAACCTTATCCAATTGTGCCGTACTCTCCTCACGAATGATCGCGATGAGATCATATTCGCCATTGATGGTGTAAAGCGCTTGAACCGGACGGATCCGGGTTAGGGAGCTGACCACCTGTTTACCAAGTTTCGGATTCACGGCAATCATGACATGGGCTGTGATCAGGGAGCGTAAGTATTCCTGATTTAGCCTTAGCGTATAGCCCCGGATTATGCCAATTTCCTCCAGCTTTCGAATCCTTTCATGCACTGCCGTTCTGGAAAGTTTCAGCTTCCGGGCAAGCTCCGAGGTCGATTCCCGCGCATTGGCACGCAGTAAACCAATCAACTGCACGTTTTTCTCGTCCACTTACTCACCTGGTCATTTATTATTCAATCAGCCGTCGAATCTCAGTCATTTTATCTAAATCTATAGATATTTTGTGCATTTTTTGCCTTTATTCAGACAGATTAGAACTTACAATCCGACACCGCCTCTTTCTATCATGTAAAAAACATGTCGTATTGATAGAGGGGAATTTTATGAAACCAATCACCATCGTCGGCGCGGGAAAAATCGGCTTGATGATCGCCGAGCTTCTAGCTACTGGAAAGTCTTACCAAATCACACTGATAGACCGGGATGAAAATGCACTCAAACGGGTGCAACAGGAAGTGCCTTCAGTCAAAACAAGGCAAATTGATGCACAGGATCAAAGCGCTTTGATGACAGCATTTGCCGACCAGTTTGCCGTTATCAATTCCTGTCCTTTTGACCAAACCCGCAATGTCGCCACAGCAGCCGTGGCACAACAAGTTCACTATCTGGATCTTACCGAAGACGTCGCGAGCACCCGTGCCATCAAAAAACTGGCAAGCGATGCCGAATCGGCATTAATACCCCAGTGTGGCCTGGCACCTGGTTTCATCTCTATCGTTGCCAACGATCTGGCGAAAAAATTCGACAGCCTTCGCGATGTCCATATGCGTGTCGGCGCTCTGCCAAAGTATCCTTCCAACGGCTTGAAATACAATCTCACCTGGAGCACCGACGGCCTGATCAACGAATACCTGAATCCGTGTGAAGCCATTGTTGACGGCGAATTAGTAGAAGTCCCCCCGCTTGAGGAACTTGAGCTGTTTTCTCTCGACGGTGACGATTATGAAGCTTTCAATACTTCCGGCGGACTTGGGACGCTTTGCGAGTCACTAGCCGGTCAGGTAAAAAACCTTAACTATCGGACCGTGCGTTATCCTGGTCACCGCGATGTCATGAAGTTGCTTCTTAAAGACCTCGGCTTAGGCGAGCGGCGCGAACTGCTGAAAGATATTCTCGAGACATCCATTCCCGTCACCATGCAAGACGTGGTGCTTATCTTTGTTTCGGTCAGCGGCATGCGTAACGGGTTGTTTGTACAGGAAACATTCGCACAAAAAGTCTATAGTCGAGTTTTGGAAAAGAACGTGCGTAGCGCCATTCAAATCACGACTGCCAGCGGCATCTGCGGTGCCCTGGATCTGCTGGTGGAAGGCAAGGTTCCCAACAGAGGATTTGTCCGCCAGGAAGACATCAATCTCAGCGATTTTCTGCAAAACCGCTATGGTAAGAATTTCCTGATCGGGGAGCATGGCAAGGAAAACCAACACTTTGCCACTGACGCACCACGTAACGTAGCCTAAGGGGGAGACCAATGAAACTTAACGACATTTTTGCCGCCATCGGTGTCGCACAGGATTTTTCGACCGGCGATTTGGAAGTTCGCTCGCCCATTGATGGAGCGCATTTGGCAATGCTGAAGACCCAAGAGGATCAGGTTGAGCAGGTTATTTCTCAAAGCCAAGAGGCATTTTTCCAATGGCGTAAACTTCCGGCGCCCAAGCGCGGTGAACTAATCCGTCTTTATGGCAACTTGCTGCGCGAACATAAAACCGCGTTAGGCAGTTTGATCACATTAGAATGCGGCAAGATCCTAGCAGAAGGCGAAGGCGAAGTGCAGGAAATGATCGATATCTGCGATTTTGCCGTCGGACTGTCACGCCAACTCTATGGCAAAACAATCGCGTCTGAACGCACCGATCACGCGCTGCGCGAAACCTGGCATCCGTTGGGGCCGACTTTGGTGATTAGCGCATTCAATTTTCCAATGGCCGTTTGGGCTTGGAATACCGCGTTAGCAGTTGTTTGCGGTAACTCCGTGATTTGGAAGCCATCGGAAAAAACGCCACTTTGCGCACTCGCCTGTCAGGCTCTGTTTGAACAAGCCGTCTCTCAACTGAATGCTACCCAACCGGACTTGGTTCCCGCCCATCTCAGCCAAGTCATCATAGGCACAGCAGGAGTTGGCGAACAACTCTGTAATAACCCCCGACTACCATTAGTCAGTGCCACAGGGAGTTGTGCAATGGGACAGAAAGTCGGCCCTGTGGTTGCCGAACGCTTCGGTCGCACCATTTTAGAACTTGGCGGCAACAATGCGATCATTGTCGCACCGACCGCAGACTTGGATTTGGCGACCAGGGCAATCGTGTTCGGCGCGGTGGGAACGGCCGGTCAACGCTGTACCACAACCCGCAGAATCTTTGCCCACAGTTCCATCAAGGAGGAACTACTGGCGCGCCTGCATAAGGTCTATCAACAATTACCCATTGGCAGTCCGATGGATCCCAAAACGTTGGTTGGCCCGTTGATCGACGGTCGTGCCTACGAGGCAATGGAATCCGCCCTGCAGAGCGCCCGTGACAGTGGTTGCGAAGTTATCGGCGGCGGCCGGGCATTAGAAACAATCCATCCCCATGCCTT
Organism: Hahella sp.; assembly: GCA_028280065.1. Lineage (GTDB taxonomy): Bacteria > Pseudomonadota > Gammaproteobacteria > Pseudomonadales > Oleiphilaceae > Hahella. The sequence goes on along the minus strand of JANQMN010000124.1, from coordinate 52,531 downwards.
CTACGTGAATCCGGCAATCGTTGTCGGCGGTACCGCTATGACAAACAATCCGACGGAAACCTTTGCACCGATCCTGTATTTCTTCGAATACCAGGACCTTGACGAAGCCATTCAGAGACAGAACGACGTACCCCAAGGTCTTTCATCGGCGATCTTCACTAACGACGTACGCGAAGCGGAACGGTTCCTGGCAGCACCGGGCAGCGATTGTGGAATAGCCAACGTCAATGTCGGCACCAGCGGTGCGGAAATTGGCGGTGCATTTGGTGGTGAAAAGGCCACCGGCGGTGGCCGGGAATCCGGCTCGGATGCCTGGAAGGGTTACATGCGGCGTTCCACCGCAACCATCAACTATTCGACTGAACTACCGCTCGCCCAGGGCATTCAATTCGACCTGGATTAAACCGAATTCAATGTGGAGATTCTAGTTTATGGCTACAACAAATGTCGAACGGCTACTCACTAAACTAGACGGTGTCTGCGGGCTGACTCCAGGTAAAACCTGGTTGCTGGAGAATATCCAACATCCCCCGGAGGTATCCGGGGAATATTCCGTAGACGAACTACCCCGTGTTTTGCTGGCCCATCTACTCAACATCTTACTGTTTTCAGACCTTATCAACCGGGTGCCGCTGGGCCGCCAATATGCCGAGGAGAAAGCCGCCAATGGCAAAAAGATACTTCTGGATCATGGCGCGCTACGCACCGTGCGGTGGCAACCGCAGCCTCTGCCTAGTGGAGTAAACGCGTTTTCGCGCATTTTGGAACCGCTCGGTTACGAACTGGCGGCGGAATATCCTCTTGAAAAGTTGTCAATGTGCGGTTTTGTCTTTACCCACAAAGACCTGCCTGAGACTATTTCGCAATTCTTTGTCAGCGAACTTTACCCGGAAAGGTTTTCCGAGGTATTCCAGCAGGCAGTCGGCCGCGTGATCAACACTGCTACAGATCCTTTAACTCCGGCCTCCGGTGCGTTACTCGAAAAGCTGGCAAAAACCGGCTGCCTCAACATGGATGAGACCCTTCTTCTGATACCGAACTTGCTGGCTTGTTTTGACCGCCAACACCTGGCGCCGCGGTTAGAGGACTATCGAATTCTGTTGGACGAATCTGCCGAAATGGCATGGATCGCCACGGAAGGCAACGCCTTTAACCACGCAACCGACAGAATAACCGACATTGATGGCTTTGCCGCCAGGCAACATGCGTTGGGCCGGCCTTTGAAACCGGCAATCGAAGTCGCTCACAATGCCCAAGTAAAACAGACCGCATATCGTGCGGCCCAAATACAGCGCCCCTTCACCACGCCGAACGGAGAGATTGAGCAGACGGTACCCGGTTCATTTTTCGAGTTTATCGAACGCGGCAGACAACCTGACGGTAGCCTCGATTTACGCTTTGATAGCCGCAATGCCCAGGGTATTTTTAAGATGACCAACCGGGAGCCGCAAAACACCGCTTAAAACCTGTCATCTTATCACCTTTTCCTTGTATTACCGGAGCTTAGCCGTCGCTGCCTGTAACGATTCAGAAAAAAAATGTGTAGGAATGTAATCCTGCAATACAGAACAGGTTTTGGCTGCTAAACTCCTTCCTTGTAATCCTTTTACACTAGGCTATTTTTCATATCATGCCGCTGTTGGTGTAGACAGGACGGTAGCGGTGCGCGAGATATCTGGCCGTGTCCGACCTATTGCTGGCCGACCCATCTCAAAACCGCCTCAGAAGGTGTTTTGTCTAAAACAACCGCATAGACCACACTTTTTCTTCGTGCCACAGGAGAGCGAAGCAACATGAGAATCCGCGTCTTGCCACTGCTTATTACCGCGACCATGGTGGCAGTCAGCACGGCTGTCAGCGCAGACTGCATTGCCCCGACTGATCGATCGACTACGGCCTCGCAGGTACTAACCCAATATGACGCCTGTATAAAGGGTGTCTATAAAACCGGATTACAGGCAAGAGCGGAAGATTTAATGGACATTGCCCGGCATTCGCTGCTGTTAAAGGATCACGTTCGCTTGGCTTATCGCACCGGCCTCGACAAACCCATCGCGCAGCTAAGCCGGGTGGAGGGCACCCTTTACGCCCAATTGGCGGAATTGGCCGACGAAGTTGTCGCCACTAAGGAGAACTCGCAAACCAACTTCGAAGTCCTGCACAGCAAAATCCAAACACTGATAGACGGATTACCGTTACGAGGTTTTGATCCCCAGTTAGCGAATTACGGCCCGATAATCGTTGATAAAAAACCGAACTCCGATTCTGTGGACGTTTTCGTCGATCGCACCAAACTCGGCAACGTGGAACTGAAGTTGAAAGATGCCAGCGGGGTCGCCTATGCGGTTTCCAGAGTTCGTGGCAATGATGCCATATTCAGTTTGCCGGCAAGTTTGTTTGATAACCGAACTGAAATGCTCCAATCCACCATGCTGGCACTGGTCGTCCCAGCGCGCCGAGCGGAACATGACTACACTCTGCTATACGGCATCCCTGTTCCTGAACTGGGTACGTACAGCATTACCTATACAACCGAAACAACCGACATAAGCAGGCGCAAGCAGACCTTTGAACTGGACCGTCTGGAAAGCACGCTAATGTTGGTTCAAGAAGAAACCCGTAAAGTATGTGCCCTGGACGGCTGGCAAATCGACCACAATGAAGGGCATGACGTGACCGTTCTCAACAGCCGCCATGGCGAGGTCGTTTCGGTAAATGCAGCCGGAGATAGTTGCGTCGAGGTCGCACTGATTGCTAAACCCTACGGCCGGGCCTTTGGTAACGAGCGAGCCAAAAAAGGCTTTATTGAAGCGACCTTGAGCTTTACCGCCTACCAGCGTCAAAGAGCCTCGTCGAATGCAAAAAGGCTGGAAGGAAAACTGGCATGGGGTATGGACGAAACTTTTCGTGTCGATGCGCCGCTCGCCACAATCAAGATATCCCTCAACTATTTTGACAATTCAACCAGTGAACTTGATTTTAATAATGCAAAAGACGAAAGAGTGCTTCTTAACGCAACTCGCGGCGAAACCAAGTTCAACCTAAAAGCAATGCCAAGTCCGGGTCAATGATTTCCACTAAAGAAAAGCCTCGATCAGAGGCTTTTCTTGCAAATTCACTCCAAGAAGTTCTTCGCAACCTTTCCAAAAAATAATCGTCGGCACTAAATCTGACCGGTCGATTTGCATCGTAAAGGTACTGATTAAGCCGCGTCTTTGGATGTCGGAACCTAGTGTTGTACAAGGTTTGTACTCTGAATGAGCACTGTGCAGGGATCTGGCACTAGAAGGGCGCATAGGGCAGATTTGTAGCCTTTTGACGCACCATGGAAGCACACTATCCAGCCATGCCTAGGCGGGGAATCAGCCCTGATTTTTTCTATTCAAATCCTTATAACAGGATGATATATAAAAATTTTTAATTAATTGGACATTCTCGATGGGTATCCAATTGTATAGACATGAACTATGCTTTAGAGAAGCGGAATGGTTCATGCAAAGGTAATTTTCAGGGCACGAATAGGTAAATTGCTTGCCGGATATTAAGTTACTCGCGTTCCCTGTGCAGCGAGCCAGTGCCAAATCAGGGCACTCAGGTGAATGGAATATCAACAGAGAACCGACGGCTTGTCCATCTGAGCCAGTGAATTTAATGTAGAGAGGGTCAGTATGAGCATTTTTAAACACTACGCAGACCGTTATGAGTCCAGACAGGAAGAAGAATACAGTCTGGAAGAGTATCTGCAGATTTGTAAGAAGGACCCCACCGCCTATGCATCTGCAGCCGAACGCATGCTGCTTGCCATCGGCGAGCCTGATTTCGTAGACACCAGCCGAGATCCCCGGCTAAGCCGAATATTCTCCAACAAAGTCATCAAGCGTTATAAGGAATTTGAAGAATTCTACGGCATGGAGGACTGCGTAGAGCAAATCGTGTCCTTCTTCAAACATGCGGCGCAGGGTCTGGAAGAGCGTAAGCAAATCCTGTATTTACTGGGACCGGTCGGTGGAGGCAAGTCCTCATTAGCGGAAAAACTCAAGTTTCTGTTTCAAAAACAGCCGTTTTTTGCCATCAAGGATTCCCCGGTTTTCGAATCGCCCCTCGGCCTGTTTTCACCCACCGAAGACGCCACAATTTTAGAGGAGGAATACGGAATTCCCCGCCGCTACCTGCACTTTATTATGTCGCCTTGGGCAGTGAAGAGATTGCACGAATACAACGGCGACATCAGTAAATTCCGTGTGGTCAAACTCTACCCGTCGATTCTCAATCAGGTTGCCATTTCCAAAACGGAACCGGGCGATGAAAATAACCAGGATATTTCTTCACTGGTGGGAAAGGTCAATATCCGCATGCTTGAGGAGTTTCCACAACACGACCCGGATGCCTACAGTTTTTCCGGCGGTTTGAGCAAAGCCAACCAGGGTATGCTGGAATTCGTCGAGATGTTCAAAGCGCCGATAAAGGTCCTCCATCCCCTGTTAACCGCTACCCAGGAAGGCAACTACAATACTACCGAGGGCATGGGAGCCGTGCCATTCGAAGGCATTATCCTCGCCCACTCCAATGAATCCGAATGGCAAACCTTCCGCAACAACAAGAACAACGAAGCATTTCTCGACCGGATATATATTGTCAAAGTCCCTTATTGCCTAAGGGTTTCCGAAGAGATCAAAATCTATGAAAAACTGTTGCGGGGTAGTTCTCTTGCCGGAGCGCCATGCGCCCCGGACACCCTCCGCATGCTGGCCCAATTTAGTTGTTTGTCGCGGGTTAAGGAGCCGGAAAATTCGAGTATCTACTCGAAGATGAAGGTCTACAACGGGCAAAACATCAAGGATACCGACCCCAAGGCCAAGTCTATTCAGGAGTATCGGGATACCGCTGGCGTGGATGAAGGCATGGAGGGGATGTCAACCCGATTTGCCTTTAAGATTCTCTCCAAGGTGTTTAACTTCGACACCACCGAAGTGGCTGCCAACCCGGTGCATTTACTCTATGTCCTGGAAAAGCAGATCGAACAGGAGCAGTATCCGCAAGAAACCCATGACCGTTATCTGCGCTATATCAAGGAGTTCCTGGCGCCACGGTATGTCGAGTTTATCGGCAAGGAAATCCAGACCGCCTATTTGGAATCCTATTCCGAATACGGCCAGAACATCTTCGATCGTTATGTAACCTATGCGGACTTCTGGATTCAGGATCAAGAATACCGGGATCCGGAAACCGGCGAAATTTTTGATCGCGCGGCCATTAATGAGGAACTGGAAAAGATCGAAAAACCTGCCGGTATCAGCAATCCGAAGGATTTCCGCAACGAGGTTGTGAACTTTGTGTTGCGGGCACGGGCCAATAACCAGGGTAAGAACCCTTCCTGGCTCAGCTATGAGAAACTTCGCACCGTGATCGAGAAGAAAATGTTCTCCAACACGGAAGATTTACTACCGGTCATATCCTTTAATCCGAAAGCTTCTCAGGAGGACCAGAAGAAACACCAGGAATTTGTTAAGCGCATGATTGAACGCGGCTACACTGAAAAACAGGTGCGATTGTTATGCGAATGGTATTTGCGAGTACGTAAATCCCAGTAGTCTGACCTGAAGCTTTCCCAGGGGGAACACACACAATGGGTGTCACCCATGTTATTGACCGTCGTCTGAACGGTAAGAATAAAAGCGCCGTCAATCGACAGCGCTTTCTGCGGCGCTATCGCGAGCATATTAAGAAAGCCGTCGGCGATGCCGTGAATAAGCGTTCGATCACGGATATTGATCGTGGCGAAAGCATTTCCATTCCCAGCCGGGACATTACCGAGCCGACCTTTCGCCATGGCAAAGGCGGGCGCCGTTCGCAAACCCATCCTGGCAATAAGGAGTTCGTCACAGGGGACGGCATTCCAAGACCTCCAGGCGGCCAGGGAGGCGGCGGTGGTTCCGGTGAAGGCCAAGCCAGCGACCAGGGTGAAGGCATGGATGACTTCGTCTTCCAGATTTCCCAGGAGGAATTCCTGGACTTCATGTTCGAAGATCTCGCTCTACCCAACTTGGTGCAAAAGCAGCTTAAGGACACCTCTAATTTCAAATTCGTCCGGGCCGGATATTCAACCCAGGGAACACCGGCGAAAATCAATGTCGTGCGCAGTATGCGGGGCGCCTATGGCAGACGCTTGGCACTGTCAGGCAGTACCCGGAAGAAGATAAGCGACCTGCAAGCTCAATTGGAAGAAATCCAGCGCACCCCGGAACCTCCCGATCCGGTTTTTAGTAAGGAGGACCAAATACGCGCGCTAGAAGAAGAGATTGCACGTCTTAAGCGGCGTTTAACCCGAATTCCTTTTATCGACGAAATTGACATCCGCTACAATCAACACATTAAACAGCCGCAGCCGGCCACGGCTGCCGTGATGTTTTGCTTAATGGATGTATCCGGCTCAATGAGTCAGACCCACAAAGATATCGCGAAACGTTTTTTCATTTTGCTCTACCTTTTTCTGCGCCGGAACTATGAAAAAATCGATGTGGTTTTCATACGTCACCACACCAGTGCCAAAGAGGTGGATGAAGAGGAATTTTTCTATTCCAGGGAAACCGGCGGAACAATCGTTTCAAGCGCCTTGAAAATGATGAAGAACATCATGGAGGATCGATACCCGACGGCCGATTGGAACATTTATGCGGCACAGGCGTCAGACGGTGACAACTGGAACGACGATTCTCCGCGTTGCAGTAAACTGCTGGCGGAAAACATACTTCCTCAAGTGCAATACTATTCCTATATTGAGATCACCCCCCATGAGCATCAGATGCTTTGGCATGAATATGAAATGTTGGCCGAAGCTTTTAGCGAGCGGTTCTCCATGCAGCAGATCATGGATGAGAGCGATATCTACCCGGTGTTCCGAAAACTATTCCAGAAACAGGTAGACCATGTCTGAAGTTGCGTCCGAACAAGGCAACAAACGTAATTATATTTCCACAGAATCGGAATGGACCTTCGAACTGATTGAGCAATATGATGAGGCGATAGCGCAGTGCGCCGCCGAATTCAAGCTCGACACCTACCCCAACCAAATTGAAGTCATCAGTGCCGAGCAGATGATGGACGCCTACTCCTCGGTCGGCATGCCTGTCGGATACAACCATTGGTCATTCGGCAAACAGTTTCTGCAAACCGAGAAACTATACAAACGCGGCCAAATGGGCCTGGCATACGAGATAGTCATCAATTCCAATCCCTGTATTGCTTATCTCATGGAAGAAAACACCATGATGATGCAGGCGCTGGTGATTGCTCACGCCAGTTACGGTCATAATTCGTTCTTTAAAGGCAACTATCTGTTCCGCACCTGGACCGACGCCAGCGCAATCATCGACTACCTGTTATTCGCAAAAAATTACATCGCCCACTGCGAACAGCGCCATGGCCTGGAGGCTGTGGAAAGAGTCCTGGATTCCTGCCACTCCATCATGAATCACGGCGTTGACCGTTATAAGCGGCCATCGCCGATATCGGCAGCGGAAGAAGAAAAACGCTTAAGGGAACGTGAAGAATACATGCAACAGCAAGTCAATGACCTGTGGCGAACCATCCCTACCCGCGCCGAGGACAAAGCCGTTGCGAATCAAAAACGTTTTCCGGAAGATCCCCAGGAAAACCTGCTGTACTTCATCGAAAAAAATGCGCCTTTGCTAGAACCCTGGCAACGGGAAATCGTCCGCATCGTGCGTAAAATTGCCCAGTACTTCTATCCCCAACGCCAAACCCAGGTCATGAATGAAGGCTGGGCAACCTTTTGGCATTACACCCTGCTGCACCGGCTTTATGAAAAAGGCCAAGTAACCGATGGTTTCATGTTGGAATTTCTGCAAAGCCATACATCGGTCGTGTATCAACCACCTTACGACAGCCCCTGGTACAGTGGCATTAATCCTTATGCCCTCGGCTATGCCATGTTTCAGGACATTAAACGAATCTGTCAAAATCCGACCGCTGAGGATAAGTATTGGTTCCCGGACTTTGCCGGTTCAGACTGGCTGGAAACCGTTCACTTTGCCATGCACAACTTTAAGGATGAAAGTTTTATTTTGCAGTTCCTTTCACCCAAGGTTATTCGCGATTTTAAGTTTTTCACTGTCCTCGACGATGACCAGGAAGACGAATATCAGGTCACGGCCATCCATGACGAAAACGGCTACCGGGCAGTGCGTGAACAACTTGCACGCCAGTACAACCTGAGTGTGCGAGACCCTAATATTCAAGTCTGGAATGTCAATGTACGTGGCGACCGGTCACTAACGTTGCGCCATACCCCGGTAGACCGCGTTCCATTGCTGGAAAAGGAAGTCAATGAAGTCCTAAAACACGTGCATCGGCTTTGGGGTTTTGATGTGCACCTTGAATCCATGGAGGGCGGCAAACTGCTAAGCGCTTATCACTGCCCGCCCCGCACTTCCCCGAATATGGATGAACGCGACTGACTTAACGCGCCTTCCACTCGGCCACCAGTTGTAGTTTCTGACGCCTATCCAGACGCTTTATACAACTCTCGCGCCTGGAAGCGGCACTGCGATCATCACAGTTTTCCTGATAGACAATGGCCAAGGGTTGGTCAGTGCGGAAAAATTTCGCCCCCTTTTTACCTTTGCCAAGGTACACATCGACATGTTCCTGGAAGCGTCTGTCAACATCCGTTGTGATACCGGTATAAAGTCTGCCGCTGCATGTTTTGAGAATATAGACATACCAACGTGGTGCAGGTTGGCTCATGGGGAAAGGTAACGTTTATGTGAAAGATATGTGACAGCAGCGTTTTCAAGGGACGGCTTTATACCGCATGAATCTTGGCTGCCATTGAAACAAGTGGCCGGAAATCCGGCCACTCAATAACATCGATCTATCGAATATGGATGACTTATAAACCCTCAGCATTCTCAGTCAGGTATGCGGCTACGCCGTCAGGAGATGCCTGCATGCCCTTGTCACCCTTGTTCCAGCCTGCCGGGCAGACTTCACCGTGTTCTTCGTGGAATTGCACGGCATCGACAAGGCGCAGCAGTTCGTCGATGTTACGCCCTAACGGTAGGTCGTTAACGATCTGCGAACGTACAATGCCTTCTTTGTCGATCAGGAAAGCGCCACGGAAAGCGACACCGCCCTCAGACTCAACGTCATAGGCACGGCAGATATCATGATTCATGTCAGCGGCCAAGGTATATTTAAGCGGGCCGATGCCGCCTTGATCAACGGGGGTGTTGCGCCACGCATTATGGGTGAAGTGCGAGTCGATAGACACGCCAATGACTTCCACTCCACGCTCTTCAAATTGCGCCATGCGATGATCAAGTGCGATCAACTCCGATGGGCAAACAAACGTGAAATCGAGCGGATAGAAAAAGATAAGCGCATATTTTCCTTTGGTGGTTTCAGAAAACTTGAAATTGTCGACAATTTGTCCATCTGCTAAAACGGCAGGTACTTCAAAATCTGGTGCTGGTTTACCAACCAATACGCCCATAAGGCTCTCCTTAAAAGTTGAATTTGCAAGAAATGCACTGCGACATGCAGCGTCAGAAATCAGGCTCACGATCATACGCTGGTCGTCGACGGAAACCTAATCCCATTCCATTAAATTTTTATATTGAATGAATAAACCCTTTTAATAACCGCAATTGTAACTGCCTATACGCCTGTTCACGGTTCGTTCGACATTGTGGGATTATAGAGGTGTTGGCCCCTCATAAAGGACGAAAGGCACAACAAAGCAAATGGTCAACATGGTAATCGCGATGATGCTAAGCACAATGGAAGCTTCTATATAACTCTTTTCTTCTTGATCATTTGGACGAGGTTTTGCTTTTTCTTTCAAATCTGCGTAATTCATCGCTTCGCTCCACATTGTGAACATTTGACACTTTTCGGTTGACCGATCACGACATACTGAAGAAGCTTCGCAGAGGGTACATTCTCTCGGGAGATTGGAACGGATATCCGGGCTCAACGGCACTAAACAGCATTTGTGTGATCAGGCAGCCTTCATTGAGGAGAATTATCATTCAATGCAGCTTAAGCAGAACAGATTCAGATAAGCGAAAAAAAAGCATATCAGATTTCAGGTGTCACAAAGTGACTACGCCTACAGGATGGCAGCTATCTTCCGCTGGGACATCCATGTCAAAATGAACACGCAATTTTGCCTAACTTTTCCATTGCCGCTTCAGAGTTCGGCCCCCAAGGATATCCGTAGTTGAGTCGAACGTAGTTTCGAAATCCCCGGTTCGCAGAAAAAATAGGGCCTGGCGCGATACTGACTCCTTTTTGCAATGCCAAATCGAAAAATGCGAGAGAATCCACTTTCTCCGGTAGTTCCAGCCAAAGAAAATACCCTCCTTCAGGACGGGAAACGCGGGTTTGATTTGGGAAAAAATCATCAATAGCCGCCCGCATTTTGTTCTGCTGAATCTCGAGGTTATATCGGAGCTTGCGTAGGTGGCGGTCAAATCCGGCAAATTCCAAATAGTCTGCAATGGCCGCTTGTGAAGGTATGGAAGCCGAAATAGTGGTCATCAACTTTAGTTGTTCAATTTTCTTGGCGTAACGTCCTCCGGAAACCCAGCCTACCCGGTAACCTGGAGCAAGGCACTTGGAAAAGGAACAGCAGTGCATAACGAGCCCATCCCTATCATAGGCTTTCGCAGGTTTCGGGGGCTCTTTAGCAAAATACAGTTCGTTATATACGTCATCTTCAATGAGCGGAACTTGATGCTTGTGCAATAGATCCACCAGTTCGCGCTTTTTCTCATCGGAGCTGGTGACACCCACAGGGTTCTGGAAGTTGCTCATCATCCAGCAAGCTTTAACTGGATGTTTCTCAAGCGCTTTTGTCAGTTCGAGAAGATCGATACCAGTTTCAGCGTCCACCGAGATCTCGACAGCCTGCAGTTGTAGGAGTTCCACAACTTGCAAACTTGCGTAGAAAGCCGGTGACTCAATCAAGACGACATCTCCCGGGCGGGTTACTGCTTGTAGACAGAGATTTAGCGCCTCCATAGCGCCGCTAGTAACGACAATCTCTTCAACTGGTGCTTTCACCCCCGCGATGGCATATCTCAAGGCTATCTGCTTAAGTAGATTAGGATTTCCAAGGGGAAGGTCTGACACGACTGTGCTTAAGTCCATCAACCGGGTAGCTTTTGCTATTGACTTGGCAAGCCGCTGCATTGGAAATAAAGCCGGGCTGGGAAAGGCAGAGCCAAAGGGTATGATGGATTTATCCTTTACCGAACCAAGCACGCTAAACACCAGTTGACTGACATCAACCGATGTTGATTCCAACTTGGAATGTGTTCTGGCCGAGGTCGGCACATGATGATTGGTCTGACTGCAAACAATATAGCCAGACTTGGGTTTTGCACGAATCAGTCCTTTATTTTCTAAAAGATAGTAGGCTCGAAACACCGTTGAGGCACTTACTCCATAATTCGCACTGGCTTGGCGGACCGATGGAATGCGCTGCCCCGGATTCAAAATACCGGTTCTAATTAGTTCTGTAATATCACCGGCGAGCCGTTCGTATCGCTTCATATCTTCCTGGCACGATGAAAGTGTCACAAATTAGATTTCAAGTTCTATTTTTTATTAATAGTATCGGCCTAACGAGCAAAAAAGAAAAACAAAACCAAAATGGGTAAAACCACAGAATATACTGAGTGCAATAACCTAACCTGCGCTTCGCTGGCGTACCCGTTACTTTGTGTTAAAAAACTCCCGGTTTGGTACACGAACCAAAGAAATCCTGCCGCTCAAAATCCCGGATTCCAGCGTCTGAGACAAAGATTCTTCCAAAAGAAGAGCTGTTCTTGGATGCAATCAAGCTTTTCAAACTATCGCCATGGGGGCATCGGAGAACTTCCCACAAGGAAGTCTGTCATTGTCCATTCCGGCATTAATCTTAGGAGTATCTGTCATGGGTGTATTTAAGGTCTTGGAAATCAAAGAAGGTGTCTTTGAAAACAATGATCGGCAAGCGGACTTATTACGCAAAGAGTTGAAGCAGAGAGGATTATTTCTGCTAAATCTTATGTCTTCTCCCGGTTCCGGCAAAACCACCACCTTGGTAAACACGCTAAACCGCCTCAAAGAGGAAATGAAAATCGGCGTGATGGAAGCGGATATCGACTCCGACGTGGATGCCCATACCATCGCCAAACAAGGCTGCAAAGTCATCCAACTACACACAGGCGGAATGTGCCACTTGGATGCGGAAATGACCCGCCAAGGCCTCGATGGCCTGGAATCCGGCGAACTCGACTTAGCCATTCTGGAAAATGTCGGCAACCTGGTCTGCCCCGCCGAATTCGATACCGGCGCGGTAAAAAACGCCATGATCCTTAGTGTTCCCGAGGGTGACGATAAACCCCTGAAATATCCCCTGATGTTTTCCATATGCGATGTTCTGCTAATCAACAAAATCGATGTCTTGGAGCACTTTGACTTTGACCTGGATGCCGTGCGTGAACGCGCCACCAAATTAAATCCGAACTTGAAGGTAATCCCGATCTCGGCGCGAACCGGAGAAGGTATAGACGAATGGGTCCGATGGCTCTGCCAGGAAGTGAAGCAATGGCAAGTGGAGGCATAGTCATGAATGCAGTCGTTAAGGAAAAAGTCCTTGCCTATGCCAACAAGCTTAGTCTGGTGAAGTCAAAGACGAAGCAGCGTATCAAGCCTCACCATCCGCAATACCGAATTCTCGCGCCCATCATGGACGATGAAATGGCCGAGGTCGGCATGTGTTTGCACTTGGACGAGCCGCAGAGTGTTGCGGAGATCGCAGCAAAGTGCGGAAAGCCTGTTGAGGAAACAGCAAAGCTCTTGTGGGAACTGGCTATGGTCGGCGCTGCCGTGGTAAATGAAATCGACGGCGTAGATAAGTACTGGCATGTCATCTGGGTGCCGGGCCATATGGAAATGATTGTTAACAACAAAGAGCTGATTCAAAAATATCCGGAACTTGGGGAGGCGTTTGATGAGTTCGGCCTAAGAAGCGGGCCGAAAGCCGTGGGCAATATTCCTGTAGGCAACGGTCCGATGCGGGTGATTCCCATCGAAACTGCGCTGGACGGCGATACTCGATCAGCTTCCTACGAAGAGATATCCTCCTATCTGGATAAAAACTCGATTTTCTCCCTCTCCGACTGCGCCTGCCGTACTTCCCGAGAAGCAATGGGAGAAGGCTGTGGTCACCTGAAAGAAGACATGTGTATTCAGATGGGCAAAGCCGCCGAGTACTACATCCGTACCGGCCGCGGGAAAAAAATTACCCGCGACGAAGCAAGGGAAGTCATATTGAAAGCTGAAGAAAACGGTTTGATGCATCAAATTCCCAACTTCGACGGTTCCGGAGAAACCCATGCGATTTGCAACTGTTGCGGGTGCGGCTGCTTCGCTCTGCGTCTGGCTGAACAGTGGCAGAACCCCGATATGATTCGCTCAAACTATATGGTGAAGATCGATGCCGGGAAATGTGTCGCCTGTGGAGAATGCGTTGAAACCTGCCCCACCAATGCCCTTAAATTAGGTCAAAAGCTTTGTGCAATTAAACCTGCGCCGAAGGTCGAACGCGAGTTGCCGTACAATACCGAATGGGGCAAGGACCGATTCAATCCCGACTACCGGATCAACCGTCAAGTCGTCATGGACGAAGGCTCCAGTCCATGTAAGGCCGGCTGTCCGGCACATATCGGTATTCAAGGCTATATGAAACTGGCTTCCCAAGGGCGTTACAGCGAAGCTTTAGAATTGATTAAACACGAAAACCCCTTCCCGGCTGTTTGTGGCCGAATTTGTCCGAAAGCCTGTGAATCGGAATGTACCCGCGCGGACATCGATTCTCCCGTGGCCATCGATGACATTAAGAAATTTGTCGCGCAACAGGATCTCAATGCTGACACCCGCTACGCCCCGGAAAAACATCACGACTACAGCGATAAGAAAATTGCCATCGTGGGTAGCGGTCCTGCCGGCCTATCCTGTGCCTACTTCCTAGCGTTGGATGGCTACGGTGTTACTGTCTTTGAAAAACAGCCCGCCGTCGGTGGTATGCTCACTTTGGGTATTCCATCGTTCCGTTTAGAAAAGGATGTCATCAATGCCGAAATCGAGGTGCTGCGGGATCTGGGTGTGGAGTTTAAGACCGGCGTTGAGGTCGGTAAGGACGTAACCCTATCTCAACTGCGCGAGCAGGGCTATGCGGCGTTTTACATCGCGATTGGCGCTCAATCCGGGCGTAAGCTCAATCTGCCGGGTGAAGGAGCCCAAGGTGTCCGGACCGGCTTGGATTTCCTGCGTGATATCAATCTCGGAAAAGCGGCAAACCTTAAGGGCAACGTGGTGGTCATCGGCGGCGGCAATGTAGCCATCGATGTGGCCCGCACTGCCGTGCGTAGCGATGCCGACCAAGTGACCATGGTTTGCCTGGAAAGCCGCGAACAGATGCCCGCTCACGACGAAGAAGTCGATGAAGCACTGGAAGAGGATATTGCAATTCAAAACGGCTGGGGACCAAAACACATTTTCACCAAAAACGGTAAGGTCACCGGGGTTGAATTTCAAAAATGTCTTTCCGTGTTAGATGAAAACGGTCACTTTTATCCAAGCTTTGACGAAACCACCTCACTGGTTGTCGAGGCGGACCATCTGCTGATTTCCGTGGGTCAGGCAATGCAATGGGGAGATTTGCTTGCCGATAGTGAAGTCGAGTTAAACCAAAACCAAACGGTGAAGGCCGATACCACTACCTTCCAAACCAATGAAGCGGATATCTTCGTCGGTGGAGATGCGTTAACCGGACCACGCTTTGCGATTGATGCTATAGCCCAGGGCAAGGAAGGCGCGATCTCCATCCACCGTTTTGTACAACATGGCCAAAGCCTCGTGTTGGGCCGTTTGCAACGCGACTACAGGCCGTTCGACAAAGGCAATATTCATTTCGGCGGTTACGACAATACCCCGCGTCAGCGCATCAATCAGGTAGAAGGCATGGCATCCAAGCAAACCTTCCGCGACTTACGCGGCACCTTTACCGAGGAGCAGGTTAAAAAGGAAACCGAACGTTGTTTGGGTTGCGGTGTTGCAGTCGCGGACGAATACATGTGCGTCGGCTGCGGTGCATGTACCACTAAATGCAAATTTGGCGCTATCAGCTTAGAAAAAACTTTCGACGCCAAGGGTGATCAGTTAAAGGTGGCACAAAGGAAAATCATCAAACACGCCGTCAAACGGAAGGTCCGTATAGCGGTTAATAAACCGATAAAACAACTGAAATCCATCCTAAGATCAAAGGAAACCGAACAGGTTTAGTGTCTGACTAGGGCGGGCAGAACCAGCCCGCCTTTTCGGGAGAGAAAAGTAAATATGCATGAACTAGGCGTGGTTATGGAAGTTGTTAAAACCGTGCAAAGATTCGCAAAAGAAAATGGCGTAACGCAAATTGACACCATCGTTTTGCAGATTGGCGAACTTTCTTCGATGATTCCAAGATATGTGCACGAGTGCTATCCCGCCGCAGTGGACGGCACCGAGCTTGATCAGACAAAACTAAAGATCGAAATCATTCCCGCGAACGCGCTATGTAAGAATTGCCAGCAGGTTTTTAACATTATGAAGAATCGATCTATTTGTCCAGAATGTGAAAGTCCTGAATGGGGCTTGCTTAGCGGGAGAGAATTTACTATTAAAGAAATAGTAGCTTGCTGATATATGTAATGACCTGGTGACGATGTGAGATGCGGCTTTTCTTTGTAATAATCTGTATCTGGTTACCTGTTGAGGGTTTTACCAAAACAAATGGTTTTCTAATTCTGGGAAAACCTTCCTCTCCTTTCAAAATAAGCGCCGATCCTAATCACCCCAAGCCCGGCATCTCGATGGAAATTCTACGCAGAATAATGATCGATATGGAAGTTCCGTTCCAATTCCAGCTCATTCGATCCGTAGCCCGAATTGAAGAGCAAGCCAGAAAGGGGCGAGCAGAAATGCTTATTAGCTTCTCCAAGAAAGAAGAGAGAAAAGAGTTTCTGGTATATCCGAATAACTACTATCGATTTATCAACTGGAACTTTTTCATCCGAGCAGAAGATGCAAGAAAAATCAGGTACCAGAAATTTGAGGATTTAAAACCCTACAAAATTGGCGTTGCGCGGGGTGTTTCCTATACAAAGGAATTTTGGAAAACACAAGCGTTCCTTGAATTTTTTCTCGTCGCAAAAGAAGAACTGCTATTTCCAATGCTTCTGAGTAAGAGGGTGGATATCATCCCGATGAGCACCCAAAGTGCGTTGGTAAAAATAAAAAATGAGGGAATCCACAATGCTGTGACTTATCTTCCCAAAGCTTTTAAATCCAAACCCTACTATGACGTCATTGTAAAAAACTCGCCCTATTTCCAACCAACCGACGGAAACGCTCAAACTCGGGAACAAGTTATCGAGGAGTTCGTAAACCGATTTGATCGTACCCTAAAAGCACTAATAGACTCCGGTTTCGTTAAGCAACTCTACGAGAAATATGATCAAGTCTGGATACAAGGCAATTATACCCACTAGCCTTAAATTCTTCTGGTAAGTCGGACCGGAAATGGTGAGGGATTATTGATTGACCGTTTCTATTATTAGACAGCCACGCCCAGCCTGCATACAGTAGAATCTTGAGCGCACTCATTGTGTCTCTAGAATGGCATTGTTCTGCTCCTGCCTGTATACTTGTACAAACATATTGTACAACCCTTATTGGTGCTAGTCATGCAAACTATTAATATCAGCGAGTTTAGAGCTAACCTACTGAAATATTTAGAGAAAGCCAATGCCGGAGAGCAAATATCCGTAACATCTAACGGCAAACTGTTGGCGACTATTGCCCCCCCTGTTAATCAAAGAGAAACCGCCAGACAGCAATTACGCTCTCTGGCCTCGACAGCCAAAATTCATGACGTAACCACCCCAACGGATTGTGATTGGAATGCTCTATCATGATTATAATGGATACTTGCACAATAATTTGGGATGCTCTCGAACCCTCGAAGCTAAGTCAAAAAGCCATTAAGGCAATTGAAAATGCCAACAAACACCAAGCATTAATAATCTCAGACATTTCACTTTGGGAAATATCAATGTTAATCAAAAGGCGTCGGTTAGAAGTAGATACAACTGCCGCCAATTTTTTAAACCTGTTTCTTCAATCCAGAAATATTTCCGTACAATCCATCTCACCAGAAATCGCGGAGCTTTCTGTAAATTTTGGAGATGAGATTAACAAAGATCCCGCCGATCGAATAATTGCTGCTACATCAATTATTCTAAATGCCCAACTCGTTACGGCCGATGAAAACCTTCGACAAAGCGATATGCTCGAAACTGTTTGGTAGCGCCAGGAAGGCAAAAGATTTGGTTTGCCCGTTAGATTTTGACGACATTGCAATAGAGAATTTCTCGGTGTTTCATGGTAATTCGGACTATATTTGTCAACATTAGGTTAAATTATCGAGCGCTCCACAGATTGTGTACAATGACCCCGCGGGAAATCCTTTTGATGCCAATGAGGTAACCACTAATACCGAGCTGCCGGTTCACAACTTCGATTTACGTAAAATAGGTGCCATGCTTGTGCTCGCAGCTACTACCAATAAACGCCTTTTAACAAAGCCACCAGTACAGACCGGTGCTGTTTGGTTTCCGGGCTTTCTTCTGTACCCGAAGGGTGCTCTTCCGCAAACAATTTATAACCGATGCTCATGATTATTTCGGCTAGCTGCGGGGACAGGGCGTTTACCACCGCAGCGAAGATTCCTAACCTGGTGGCTATCCGGCTGGGTTTTTTGATCAATGCTTCGGCAACAAATTCCGCGGCCTGTTCAGGTGTCAACGCGGGCAGCGACTCATACTGCCGAGTCGGACTAATCATGGGTGTTCTCACCAACGGCATGTTGATGCAGGTGAAACGGATATTCTGATCTCGAAGCTCTGCGCCAACACACCGGGAAAAGGCTTCCAGTGCCGCCTTCGATGCAATATAGGCCGAAAATCGCGGTGCCTTGGCGAGCACGCCCATGGAAGAGATGTTGATAATGTGCCCGGATCTTTGCTCCAGCATCCCCGGAATGACCCGGTTGGTCAGCCTCACCGGCGCAAAATAATTGAGTTGCATGGTCCGTTCATAATCGTGAAACCGATCAAGGGAATAGATCATAGAGCGGCGAATCGAGCGACCGGCATTATTGATCAGGATATCGATAACGCCATGCTCGGATTCAATGTCTTCCACCAGCCGGTCACAAGCCTCCAAGTCATTTAAATCTACCGGATAAACCGCTGCCTTGCCTCCTGCCTGCCGAATCTCTTCCGCGATTTTCTCTAACTTCGCAACTGAGCGTGCCGCCAGACAGACATGCGCCCCAGCCTTCGCCAGCATCCGCGCCGTACTCTCGCCGATTCCGGAAGACGCTCCGGTAACCAAGCAAAGCTTGTTTTCGACCACTTCGCGTAAATTTTGCTCACGAAATAAATCGGGGTCTAAATGCCGTTCCCAGTAGTCCCAAATCACGGCCGCATACTGCCGTAACGGGGGCACGGATATATCGGTTCCCGCCAAAACACGCTCCGCCTGGCGATTATCGAACAACGTTGGATAGTTGAACAACCTGACCAACTCCACTGGGATGTTGAGTTCGTTGAACAAACTTTCCTTCAGTTTCCGCAATGGTCCCAGCCTGCCGATACTCTGTCGTATTAAAGGTGGAATGAATGCCAGCAATTGGGTGTCGAAGCGCACAGCCATGCGCGGCGCATGGCCGACTTCGGCAAACAGGTTAAGAGCTTCTCCGATAGTAAGAGGATCGGGATCTGTGAGATGAAAGCACCCATAGTCCTCATTTTCAGCATGGGAGATATAGTCTAACGCCGAGGCTACGTAGTCCACGGGCACTATACTGATTCGCCCGCCTTCAAGGCCGATCGTAGGGAACCATTGCGGTAGAATATTGCGCAGCTTTTGGATTGCCTTGAACAGATAGTAGGGACCGTCGATCTTATCCATTTCGCCAGTTACAGAATGGCCGACCACCATTCCGGGCCGATAAATTCTCCAGGCCACCTGTTGCTGTTCGCGGACCAGTTTTTCAGCCTGATACTTGCTGTAGAAATAAGGATGGTCAAAGGCTTCCGCCTGTTCGAACATATCCTCCCGAAAAATTCCCCGGTAAAGACCGGCGACGGCAATTGAACTGACATGATGGAAACAGCCGACTTTCAAGGAAGCCGCCAACTCAAGCGCATGCGCGGTACCGCGAATATTGATCTCGCCCTGTTCCGGTTGGGCGGAAGTCAGGTCATACAGTGCCGCCAAATGATAAAAGCCGTCTATCTTCCCGCACAACCGGGCTTGATCGACACCGCCAACCCCTAAAGCGGCCTCCGTCAGGTTACCTTCAATGACCCGCAGACGATTGCCCGGCTTGCCCCAGAATTCCCGTAAATCAGTAACCTTGGATTTCGATTCGGGGCGGATCAGCAAATAAACCGTTCCACGCCTGGCTAACAGACGTTGTACTAAAAACCGCCCGATAAATCCGGTGCCACCGGTAACCAAATAACGCATTGAACTATCCTTTTATCAAGAGGATAAGTGTTGTCATAAAGCGGGTTTTTTGCAAATCCAGAACCCGGGCAAACAGCGAAATTCTATCGGGATTTTCATTTCCAGGAGTTCTCGTGCACAAGCTGGCTCGTGTTATACTGGCTGACTTCACTTAGCCGGACCCGAAGATGACAAATCAAGATCAACGCTATATCCGCATTGCCAGAGCCTGCCTCAAAGCGATTAATCAGGTTTCCGCAGACAAACAGGAAAGAGAGAAAGACGTCCAGCGTGTTTACCAGGCGATTGACGAAGCCTTTCAACTGGAGTTCCATGTATACCAGGACATGCAGCAGGTTACAGAAACCTGTCTGCGGGAAATCACTGCCTTACCGGCCAATGAACCGCTCAGTAGGGCGCAGCACAAGGCGCGACAAGCACTCCGGCAGTTATCCGGCCTGCATGGAACCGGTGCCCATCATTAGCGCTACGATACCTTATGAGCTGGTCGAAAGGTATACGTCTAACGTACCCGAGAATGTCAAATGCGTCACAAGGCGCGGATAACACCCTATACTGAATAACAGGTTTCCAAAACAATGCGGTTTTTGTCTCAGGGAATTTATATTTACTTCACGCTGATTATTTCAGGAGTACTCCTCAGTGCATGCGCAAGCATTACCCCAAAAGAAGTGGCGATGGATAAACAAGTGATACGCAAAAGCCCTAACGACAATCGCCTTTATAGCACCATCACACTGGGCAACGGCCTACAGGTCATGGTGATCTCAGATCCGACCACAGATAAAGCCGCCGCTGCATTGGACGTTGATGTCGGCAGCGGCGCGGATCCCAGGGACCGGCTGGGACTTGCGCATTTTCTGGAACATATGCTGTTTCTGGGGACAGAAAAATATCCCGAACCGGGGGAATACCAAGAGTTTATTAATCGCAATGGCGGTAACCACAACGCCTTCACCGCCTTCGAACACACTAACTATTTCTTTGATGTCGACGCCGACTATTTCGAGCCGGCGCTCGACAGGTTCAGCCAGCAGTTTGTCGCACCGCTGTTTTCAGAAGAGTACGTCGAACGGGAAATGAATGCCGTGCATTCTGAGTATACCGCTAAGATCCGGGACGATAGCCGGCGTTTTTTCGCCGTCATCAAACAAGCGCTAAATCCTGACCACCCCATGGCAAAGTTCGCCGTCGGTAATTTGGAAACCCTAGCGGATCAGCCGGGCAGCCCTACCCGGAAGCGCTTGATTCAGTTTTATCAGGACTTCTATTCTGCTCATCGCATGAAGTTAGTCGTGTTGGGTAAAGAACCGCTGGCCCAACTTGAACAATGGGTCAGAGAAAAGTTTTCCGCCGTGGCGCGGCGCGATGTCAAAGAGATAGAACGTCCAAGAATATTCCGCGAAGGCGAACTGCCGATGCTGGTTTCTCTGCAACCGGTAAAAGAGAAACGCAGCCTCACCATGCTATTCGAGCTACCCTCCTCCGAGCCCCATTACCGCAATAAACCGCTGTATTACATTACCAACCTCATTGGCCACGAAGGCGAAGGCAGTTTGCTATCCTGGTTAAAAGAGCAGCAGCTTGCGGAAAACCTGTCTGCCGGATTATTTACCAGCGACCATGATCGTTCCGTGGTCAGTATCTCGATCAGTCTCACCAAGCTGGGACGTCAAGAGTATCTTCAGGTAATGCGGGATACCTTCAGCTATATCCAACTAATGCTGCAGCAAGGTATCGACAAGTGGCGTTTTGACGAACAAGCAATCATGATGGAAACCGCATTCCGTTTTCAGGACAAGGTTGCGCCAATTCATTTCGTGAGCAGCCTTGCCAGCCGCTTGCAGGACCATGCTCCGGAAGAAGTGCTGGAAGCACCCTATATCATGGATGTTTTCGATGCGCAGCTTCTGCGTGATTTCAGCGCCAGGCTGACGCCGGAAAATATGGTAGCGGTGCTGGTTGCACCGGATGTGGAAACCGATCAAATCGAACGCTGGTACCAAGCGCCTTATGCGATTCGCAGTTTGACACCGGAAGATGTCGCCTTTATTAGCGAATCCAACACCAGCGCCAGGATCCATCTGCCCACGGAAAACCAATTCATACCGGAAAATCTTGATTTATTGGCCCTGCCCTCCATGGAAAAACCCACGATCCTGGAAGAAGTAAGCGGCTACACTGCCTGGTATGCCAGGGATGTATCTTTTGGTTCGCCGAAATCCAGTTTTTACCTAAGCGTTCGCTCGCCGGTCGCCAACGATACGGCCAAGAACCTGGTTCTGGCGGAACTCTATGTCACCTTGGCCAAGGATGCCTTGACGGAGTTTTCCTATCCGGCCTATCTGGCGGGGCTGGACTTCAAACTCTACAAACATCTGCGCGGTATCACGGTTCGCATAGACGGCTTTAGCGACAAACAGCCGGTCTTGCTCAAAGAAATTCTGCAAACCTTACTTAATCTGCAAATTCAGAATGACCGTTTTGATCAAAACAAACTGGATTACGAGCGGGACCTGCGCAATGCCATGCAGAACAAGCCATTTGAACGCCTTGCAGCCGAAGCCAGAAGTCTACTGCTGGTACCCTACTGGACGGAAGAAGAGCAACTGGAAGCGTTGGCAAACGTCACCCAAGATGACTTGAGGAACTATATAGACGCGTTCTGGCAGGCAACCAACATGGTGACGCTAAATCACGGAAATGTAGCGGAATCCCAAGCCACTGTCGCCAGCAAGGTAATCCAGGAGCAGCTTTTACAGAACACCGACGTTATCGAAGTTAACAAAAGTCAAGTCGTCAACATCCAACCGAATCGTTGGTATCGGGAAATTCGCACCGAACACCAGGATACGGCCTACCTTTACTACGTTCAGGGCAATGACAAGCGTTTCGAAGACCGCGCAGCGTTTGGTTTGATTGCTCAAATCATGAGCCCGGAGTATTACCACACCATTCGTACCGAAGCGCAGATGGGCTACGTGGTCTTCGCTACGCCTTACACCTTGCTTGAGGTTCCCGCCCTTGCCTTTATCGTGCAGTCACCTTCGCATACCGCCACCGAAATACATAAGGCTACCAGCCATTTTCTGAAGAGCTTCGAACAAAGTCTGGCGCAAATGCCTGACCAGGAATTCGCCAAACACCAGGAAGCGCTGATAACACGGTTGACGGAGGCCGATAAAACGTTGGAACAGCGTTCTGACCGATTTTGGATGGAAATTGACACGCAAAACAGACGATTCAACACTTCCCAGGAGATAGCCGATGAAGTCGCCAAGCTCAGCAAAGAGCCATTGATTGACATCATTCGGAAAACTTTTGTCGAAAATCCGGAATCCCTACTGTTGATCTCGACCCCGGAGAACAAGCCCTCATCCAAGCTCGCCAAAGGCATGTCAGATATTGAAGAAACCGATGAGTGGTTGGAAAAAAATCGGTTTTTCCCTTTTAGCCCCTAACAGGCATTTCCAATTGCGGAACTAGCTTTCCACACTATCCAGGTAGTGTTGGAACTGTTCCAGCAAGCGCCTGCTGGCCTGCTCGAATTTTGGCAACAGCGCCGCCGCTTCGGCACCCTGCCGATGCTTGGCCGCTTCTTCCATGGCGGCGGCGACATGTTGCAACTCGAAGCCTTTTAACTGGCCCGCACTACCTTTGGTAGAGTGGGTTAACAGTTCCAGAGTCCCAAAATCCTCAGCGGCCAAAGCCGATTTGATTTTATCGATTTGCTCTGGTTGTTTGTCCGAGAAACTTTTCAGCATCCGGCACATGAAAGCTTGTTTGCCTAAAAAGCTGTTTAGCGTCGCTTCCGCATCCCAGTCGGTTGCCTCGGTAGGAACTGCCCCACTGGAGACTGCCCCAGTGGAGACTGCCCC
This sequence comes from Hahella sp., assembly GCA_028280065.1. Lineage (GTDB taxonomy): Bacteria > Pseudomonadota > Gammaproteobacteria > Pseudomonadales > Oleiphilaceae > Hahella. The sequence goes on along the minus strand of JANQMN010000124.1, from coordinate 29,006 downwards.
AGTGGAGACTGCCCCGGTAACGATTTGTTTAACTGCGTCTTCGTTTTTGGTTTGCTCTGAATTTGAAATGGGATTCTCCTCCAAATGATTCGTCGCCGAAATCGCTGTGGCGCCATCGCCCTCAGTTTCCTGTAGCAGCCATTGGCGGAGTTTGACTGCCATTGCATCGGCTTGAATGGGTTTAGGCAGGTAATCATTCATACCGGCGTCCAGACACCGTTCCCTGTCCCCCTTCATGGCATTCGCCGTCAGCGCAATGATCGGAATTGTCTGATAACGGGTTCCGGCCGAACCCACGCGGATTTTACGTGTCGCTTCATAGCCGTCCATATCCGGCATCTGGCAATCCATCAACACAAGAGAGTATGGATTCTCATGCGGTGCTTGAATCAATGCGTCAATAGCCTCGATTCCATTACCGGCGATATCCGCAAACAGGTTCATTTCCTGCAGCATGAATTGTGCAACCTCCTGGTTGGTTGGGTTATCCTCCACCAGCAGCAAGCGAGTATTATCGGGCCATTGCACATCAGCGGCCAAGTTCAAACTGCTTAATGTTTCCTGATCGTTTTCAACACGGTCGTATACATTTACGGTCAACGAGCGGCGTTCACTGGTAAATGACGCTGCAGGCTGCTGGACGCTGTTATCCGGAACGGCTATTGCCAGAACAGAGAATAAATCAGTCGTGGTCACCGGTTTTGGAAAGTACCCGCTAAAACCCAATTGGTTAAAATGCCGAGCGTCGCCCCGATGACTCATGCCTGTCATCATGACCATCGGCATGGCAGAAAATCGCACGTCTCTTTGCAATATCTGACCTAATTGCGTTCCGTCAATGCCCGGAAGCCGATAGTCAATTAAGACGATATCAAATAGCTGCCGGCCATCCGGATTTTCCTGGTACTTTTTATCACATATTTGCAAGGCTTCTTCCGCATTGACCGCAGTGGTGACGGACGCGCCCCATGATTCAAGCTGGCCCTTAACCACTTCAAGATTAGTCGCATTGTCGTCCACCACAAGCAGTGTGAGATGGCTGACAGCGAACGCCGGGGCAACTGGCTTGGCTTTCTCACTGGCCTGGAGACGCACGGAAAACCTGAACGTACTGCCCACGCCGAACGTGCTTTGCACACTGATATCACCACCCATCAAATGACAGAGCTGGCGGCAGATGGCCAGCCCCAACCCGGTGCCTCCGAAGTTACGCGTCGTCGACGGATCTACTTGCGTAAAGGGTTCGAATAATCCCACGGCTTTTTCAGTCGGTATGCCAATTCCGGTATCAATAATTTCTGAGTTTAACTGCAGATTCCCGGCTTTTTCTTCCAGGCGGCTGCGGATGGTTACTTCACCCCGCTCCGTAAACTTGATGGCATTACCGACAAGATTGACAAAAATCTGCCGCAAACGTCCAGGATCACCCTTTACTAAGGACTGCTTGATACCCCGCAGGTCGAGAATAAGTTCCAGGCCTTTTTCCTGGGCTCGCAAAGCTATCGATTCGGCAAAATCTCCCAGCATCTGGCGTAAGTCAAAGTCGAAAATTTCCAGATCAAGCTTACCGGCTTCGACTTTGGAGAAATCCAAAATATCGTTGATCAGCATTAACAAGGAATCGGCGCTGTCTTTCGCCAAATTGACTTTACGCCTTTGTTCAGCGGTAAGTTTTCCTCGCTGTAACAGATTCAACATGCCCAGTACACCATTCATCGGCGTTCGTATTTCGTGACTCATGGTTGCAAGGAACTCGCTCTTAACCCTAGCGGCCGCTTCTGCTTCTTCTTTCGCTCTAGTGAGATCAAGCTGTGCCCTTTTGCGTTCGTCAATATCCTGAAACGACCCATGCAGCCTAATGCACTTGCCTTTTTCCATCTCTGCCCGGCCACGGGATGCGACCCAAATTTCCCGGCCCTTGGCTGTAACCAACAAGGATTCCAGGCTCCAGGGTTGGCCGGTCTGCATCGCCTCATAGACAACTTTTTGCACCCGTTCACGATGTTCGCCCGCTTTGTAAAAGTTTACTGCAGACTCCATATCGGGGGTATAGTCGGGAGCCACTTCATGAATCTCCTTGGTCATCGCGCTCCAGTGAATTCGCCCATCTGCCAAATCCACTTCCCAGCCTCCGATGCGCCCCTGCCGGCTCATGGATTCCAGTAATTGCCGCTGTTGGGCTAGCTCTCTTTGGGTCTCCCGGCGTTGCGTGATATCGACGATTATGGCCATCCAGCCGGTAAGGTCGCCCCGTTCGTTGGATAGGGGGTTGCAGCGCAAATCCGCCCAAAAAGCCAAACCGTTCTTGCGGTAATTCAGTATCTCCACCTGAAACGATTCATGCCTCTGCAGGAGCTCCCGCATTTTGCCGACCGTATCCGGATTCGTTCCCTCTCCCTGCAAGACTTCACCCGGACTTTTCCCCTTGACTTCATCCAGTTGATAGCCGGTGATCTCACAGAATGCTTCATTCACCCAATCGATTCGGTGCGCCGGATCGGATATCACCACGGCGTTGCCGGTCTGGCTGGCGATACGGGATAGTTTTAGCAGTTCCTCTTCTCGTTGCTTCCGTTTGGTGATATCCAAATGCGTGCCAATCACGCGTTTCGGTTTACCGTTAGTTTGCCATTCAACCACCTTGCCGGTTCCCAACACCCAAACCCAATCGCCATTTTTGTGTAACATTCGGCTTTCACAGGCATAGCGCTCAGTTTCTCCTCGCCAGTGTTGTTCCATCAGTCTGCCGGACTCTGTCAAATCATCGGGATGGGCGAAACGGGTCCAGGTATCGATACTCAGGGGTTCCAGCTCTTCCAGGCGATAGCCGATAATTTCCGCCCAACGTGCGTTATAAATAACCTTCCCGGAACAAATATCCCAGTCCCAAATCCCAACCGCGGTACTATCAAGAATCAGTTGTAACTGCTGTTTGCTTTCGGCTAAGGCTTTTTCTGCATTTTTTCGAACGGTAATGTCTTCAACGATCGACCAGATAAACTTCCTACCCGAGCTGTCTTCGATCATCATTCCATTTAACACAACCGGATAGCGCTGCCCGGCCTTATTGATATATTCCTTTTCATACGGCCCGTAAGCACCGGTGTTACTCAGGTTGTTGAGCTGTTCCTCCTCAACTTCCTGATAATCGGTTGGGGTAATATCCCAATAATCTGTTTTAAGAAGTTCTTCCTTGTTATACCCCAAAGATCCTAGCAGTGCGTCGTTCACCTCAATGAACTTGCCGGTTTCGAAATCATTTAAAGCAATCCCCAAGGGCGATAAAACAAACAATCCTTCCAATCTGGAATCGCTGTCACGTTTTTTTCGCAACAAACTCAATGCAACGCCAAAGGGAATTAAAATGACCAACGCCGAACACACAATCAAGGTTCTGACATACGGGGCGTTCGGCGCAACAGTTAGCCAACCGCCAACCGGCGTCGCCGCAATTTGCCAGGTTCCGCTGGGTAGCGTGACGATAGCAAGCTGGGGATTCCGGGTGAAAATACCCCCATCTCCGAAGAATACTTCACCTCCGGGGCCGGCACTGTCCCGGCCACGGATGCTAACATTCAATTCAAGATTTTCATCACGGAGACCGCTCGCCTGATAGAACTTCTCCAAGTCGATGACCGCCGAAATCTGTCCCCAAAAGCGTGGGGAACTGGCATTGGTGTCCGACTCCAGGAATATTGGATAACGACCAATCAATCCCTGGCCGCCTTGGATTAGATTCAACGGTCCCGCCACCACCATACGGCCGATAGCGCGCACCTTTAAGGCAGCGTCACGTTGGCTGGGCACTTTTAGCAAATCCACTCCCAAGACATCTTCGTTGCCCTGCAGCGGATACACCATTCGAATGACCATGTCCGGCGCGGCACCGATATTACGCAGTTGGGTGGTCCCTGCAATAAGATGAGAGGCTATTTGCTCAAAGCGCTCTTGCCGCATGTCGGGTTCCGCTTTGATGGTGGCAACCAAGCCCATGATGGTCTGCAGGTTCGCATTCAGCTTGCCTTCAATCGTGGCCCGTATTGTCGCCAGCCGATCCGTGACTTCTGCACGCTGCAACTGCTGGGCGCTCTTGTTATTGAGATGGTCTACATAGATTCCCACGACTCCTATACCGATGGCAGCCATCAGCAGCAACATCCAGGATCGGGAATTATTGATTAGTTTTTCGATAATAGTGATATTCTCTAGTTATTTATCCGGCTTCTCATACTTACGCGGTTCACAGGCAAATCAATCACTGGAAATTGATTACCGGTTAACCTAGTTTAGTCGCTTTCCCCGATAATGGCCTGTCCAGGCTTGCAGCACTTAACAGTGCAGGGATCTCCAACTCTTTCCTAATCCATTGTTTAAAAGACTAATTGGGGAATATATTATCCAACGCCGGCGCAGACAGGGTTCTTGATCTGGCACCGAAAGTCGCTAGACTGGTGCTTTACTATTTTTCTGAGTACGCCCGATGATCAAAGTTAAACAGATTGCCGTTCGCAGAACTGCCGCACTGGTGTTTTCGATAGCCGTTGTCAGCGGCTGCAGTGTCATAGAACCTCTGCCGGGTTCGGAGGCGGTAAATCTCATTACCGAGGATCAGGCCAGGAACTGCAAATTAATGGGCGAAGCTTCAGCGCAGGTTCTCGATAAAATCGGCTTTATTGAAAGGCAGGATGATCCGGTAGAGAAGAATTTGGAAACGCTGGGAAAAAATGAAGCAGTCAAATTGGGCGGTAATGCGATTCTGCCCCTTGGCGACATCGAAGAAGGCACTCGAAGATTTGCCGTATATTTGTGCAAGTAGGGATTGTGGCTAATTAATCGATAGCGAGTAAATCAGGTAGCCGGCAGCGCTCGCGGACATTAACACAAGCAGGATGAGCCATTTGGCCAAACTGGACCTTCGCAGTCCGGCGTGGGTGGCCCGTTTATCCCGTTTCGCCATGACTTCTTCTAGGATTTCCTTGCGTTGCCTGCGAATATCGTTTCGACCTGCATGCTCGGATAATTGTTTTTGGTTGAGCTGCATGAGATCTGTGTTTAGCTTTGCTTCAGCCAAGCTCGGTTTCCGCCTTGTCGTTATTTCACATCTACCAGAATTAGGGTGATATTGTCTCGCGCACTATTGGCAAGCGCCGAATCCAGTAGATTGTTCGCCACCTTTTTCAGACTGCCTTTTTGCATCATGCGCTGAATATCATCCTCTTCTACTTCATTGTAGAGCCCATCTGAACAAAGTAAAAACCTATCGCCTTTTTTCACCGCCAATGCATTTAAGTCAACAAACAATTCATCGTGGACTCCCACCGCACGGGTCAACATGTTTTTGAAGTTGCTCTGCTCTGCCTGCTGCGCCGACATATGTCCCTGATCCATCAGTTCCTGAACCTTCGTATGATCCTTGGTGACCGCAAAAAGCTTATTGTTCCGTAGCAAATAAGCCCTGGAGTCCCCCGACCACATGGTAACGGCAACGCCATCGCGCACTATCAAACAAACGACCGTAGACCCGACTTTACTATTTCCCGAGAAACTTTGACTGGCATAACTGATCAGCTCGCTGTTAACGGCCAATAAGGCATCCTCAACCTGCTCAACCACGTCGATCAGGTACGCCCGCAGATTCATATTGCCGACAGTGGTCACTATCTTGGAGCTTGCATAATCCCCTGCCTGGTGACCACCCATGCCATCGGCAACAATCCACAGGCCATCGGCATCCCGCACCGCCGCCGCGTCTTCGTTGTGACTACGCACATTACCGACGTGGGTTCGTACCTCTGAAATGCACTGCAGGTTTTTCATTGCGGGTTATTCCCCATCTATGTCAATGCAGTCAATCGCCATTCCAGCCCCATTGTTGCCAATGTCCGTCTAAGAACGCCGTAAAACCCTGAAACTTGGGCAGATGGGCACAGCTCACCAAACGCGGACCGACCCAGGTGGAGCCCTCTGTCCACCAGAAACTATGGGGGATTTTCAACCGGTTTAACAAGGCAGAGCAATACCGCGTGGTTACCTGAAAAGGCCCAGCGCCGGTGTGCGGAATTTCCAGGCTGAGCCCGTCCAGATTGGACATCTGCAATACCGCCGGCTCAGGGTCCGGAAGTTGCAGAAATTCTTGCTTAAAAGCATCGAAGTCCAAGGTTTGATCAAACACCTGACCGACAATTTCTTCCAGTGCGTCAAACCAGGCGCTGTTATATAACAAGGTGTCCAGGGCCGAGTGAGTTGGGTCCACCGGATGTAAAAAGGTGAAGGGAAAATAACGGCCCACTTTATCCACGGACGGGCACCAAAGTCCCATCCACCCTTGTTCGCTCAATATGGACGGCATGATTGAAAAGCGCCACCAGGGCGCGACCAGGAAGAGTTCGAGCCAGCGCTGCCCTAACGTCTGCTGTGTCGCCAGAACACTATTCTGAATCCATTTATCCCAGTTCGTGCCGACCACACCTGGCAAATTGTATTGCACAAAGTCGCCCGCACAGGGTAATTTCCCAAAGTAAGCCAGACTTTCCTGCGACATTGCCGTTCCTCTCGGAGCTTCTATCGTTGAACAGTACTACCAGTGCTTATTGGACTGGCCCACCATCCTGTTTCGGGACGGGCCATTATAGTTTGTCCGGACAGCGATACGCTTTTATCCAACCGGGATAAAACGGATTGCTGGCACTTGAGGCAACAATCTGCAATTCAGCTTTCCGGAATTCAACCGCCAGATTCACCTGAAACTGCCGGGAAGAGCCTCCACGCTTCACCTGATTTGCATCCAGCAACCGGAAAAAGCCCCAGTCGCCGGTGAACTCCTGCTCATGCATGGTACCGTTAAGGTCTTCGAACAAGATCCTCGCGCCGGTTTCCAGCGTCGGCCATTCCATCGTGGTTCGAAGCCGGGGACCATGGGTGTAGCGTAGCCGTTGATCGCCGACTTCAAAGTCAAAACGCCGCACCGTATTATCCAGCTTTTCCGGCCGTATCTGGAAGCTGATAGACGGTTCTTCTCCTTTGCTGAAGAACACATTGCGAATCGACTCGGCCTGGCGCAATTGCTTGATCGCATTTTCCGAAAGCCCTATAGCGCGACGGTCGACGGCTTTCTGTTGCCACTTGGAGTTGATAAACGGCCGAATATTCGCCTTCACAAACTGATCCTCGATTCCCCCGGGTTTGAAGAACTCGGCGAAATCCGGCAGTGCCGCATCGTTGGTCGTATTGCTTGCAAAAGGGAATCCCCGCGCCAGCGTTTCCTTATAAGGCGTATACACATCGCGATTCCAGGCATTGCTGAGATAGCCTTTGGCGCCGTAGAGCACTACCTTCCAGGACTCATCGGCCAGGCTTTCCATCCAGCGTTTTACATAACTCGGCGCGCGGGAAGAAATAACCCGAAGATCGCGGATCGGATCGCCGCCAGCACCGGCAAAGCGCCCTTTCGAGTAATTGAAAGCCGCTTCCCCCGCATTGGGCGCAAGAGAAATTTCCTCAAGCTTGGTGAATACCGCCCGCAGCTTATCCAGATATCGTTCCAGATCTTTATCTTCGGTAAGCTTATGCAATTCCCTAAAGTGCTCGTCAACCGGCGTGGGCTCGCGCCGCTCAGCCACGACCTCTACTGCCGACTCGATAGCATTGCCGACACGGCCGGACAGGTTGGCTTTCGGCAGGCGGGGAGTGAGTAAGGTTTCCTTACTGGCCTGGTTGATCAGTGCGATTACGGGAGAGTCGGTTCGATCATAAGCCAGTGCCAGCTTATCCCTGGCTTGATTCATTGATCCGACTTTCTTCACCACCGGCGCGTCCAAGGCATTGGACCAGGTTTGAATATAATCGCTGAAATACAACATCTTGATCCGCTCGACAATCTTCTCGATATCCTTATCCGAAAAGTCTTCCTGCAAATCATCCCCTAATATCCATTGTTCGCTGGAGTATTTGCGTACAATGTCCGAGTCCGGCGAGAGATCGAGACTTTGATACCCCGACTTGGTAAACAGCACGGGGATACGCAAGGCCCGCGCGCCCTTGCTGTCGATGGTATAGAAACCGCGCATGTCGACGCCCAACTCATTGGTCAAGTCATAGATTCCGGCGTACTCAGGTTGTCGCTTAATTTGCTTATAGATGCGTTTTTCGATGGGAATGGTGCGTAACTTATCCCGGCTTCGGTTCAACAGCGAATTTTTGAGCGCAATGTTGGTGTATTTTTCGTCCAGTACATGGTTCAGGTAGCCTTTGAGCTGTTCCTGTTCCGCCGCCTGCCCCGGATACTGCTCGGCCCAGTAATCGGCGTACCAGGCCATCACCTCGGGCTTTTGACGAATCTTTTCGTCTCCCAGCATCAGATAGGTTCGTGTCGCGTCATACAAGACATCGTTATTTGCTTCGGTCCCCAAAACGGTTTCGATCTGATGTTGAATAAAGGGCTTGAAGAAATGCCGTAGCGCACTGTCAAAGGCCTGGTCGGTTTTGTTCACCACGCCATTATCGTAGAGACCCATGCTGGATAGCCAAGGATGTTCGGTCTCTTCATAACGCGCCCTGGCTTCCTGCAGCGGTTCGAGAATCGCCAAGACTTGTTCAAACGTTTTGGGTTCCGGAAAGTTCACCACCTGGGTTTTATGATCGTTTAGCGATGCTTGCACTTCCTGCATCAAGGACTGGGAGTTAAAAATACTGGTGGTCCATGCCCCAACCGCAAGGGCAAAAAACAGCCCCATGGCAATAAAGACGCTACGGCGAATCCATTTGACCCGGTTTTCATATTTAACGTTGACACTTGCCAACTCCGCTTCCGGGAAAATAATCCCGCGCAGCAGGTGGTTGATAAAGAAGCTTTTCCCCGACCCGGGCGGAACGGCGGCCACATCATAGTTAATGCCGTAGTTGGAAGACAGGTTGGCAAGAATCCTGTCGAATGGCCGGCCTTCCTGAGTCCCGGAAGTGAAATAGACGCCCCGTAACAGGGTTTGTTGTTCGAAACGGCTGGTGGTAAACACCGATTTAATAAATCCGTCGAGCACGCTTCGTAAGTTCTCGACCTGGCTGGGGAAGCCGAGAATTCTTCCGCGCCGCTGTAAATCCCGCTCGCGGTGCGCGCGCCAGATGACCCGTTCATTCAAGCGCCGGACCAAGGCGTCGAACTCGGGCAGGAAATATTCCGTGGTTTGGGCTGTGGTCTGGTTTTCGGCAAATGGGAAGGTAATTCCCCATACCTGTTCCCGGTCGGAAGTGCCTAAATCTTCATAAAACTCATTAAAGCCGGAGATCAGGTCGGCCTTGGTAAACAGCAGATAGATGGGAAACTTTACCTTGAATTGCTCACAGAGCTCCTGGATTCGATTGCGTATCTTTTCCGCATGCTGTTGCCGTTCCGCCTCGCTGGAGGACAACAGATCCTGGATACTCATCGCCAGGATAATGCCGTTCACCGGACGCCGGGTACGATGCTGCTTGAGCAGATTTAGAAAATTTCCCCAGGCGGCTTTGTCTTGGGCGCTATCGCTATCCTGGGTGGTGTAGCGGCCTGCGGTATCAATTATCACGGCTTCATCGGTAAACCACCAGTCGCAGTTACGGGTACCGCCAATCCCGCCGATTTGTTGTACGCCGAGTTTCTCCTTCAACGGAAAATGCAGGCCGGAATTCACCAGCGCGGTGGTCTTGCCGGCACCGGGGGGACCGATAATGATGTACCAGGGAAGCTGGTAGATGGAGCGACGACCCTGCTTTCCTTCAAATCTTGCGGTCCGCAGCAGACTCATGGCCTCTTTGAAGCGATCGGTAATAACCTGATTTTCTTCGTCGATAATAGTCGGGCCGGATTCTTCCTGAATCGCTTCCACCATGGTGTCATTTTGCTTACGTTGACCGAGCAGTTTTATCACCACGATCAACAACGCAAGAAACCACACCACAAGAATAACGATCGCCCGCCCCATGTTGGAAAGCGGTTCCGCGGGATCGCCGAATTTTACATAGTTGGCGCCGAACCAGATCACTAGCGAGAGTGAAACCAAGCCAAGTATGGTGAGGAAAACCGGGTGAATCATCCACCTGAAAAAGCGCGACATATTGTCCTCTGACGATTGTGAGTAGCCACCAGACCTGCTCGACCGGCAGGCGGGTTTTGATTCTAATCAGGCGTTACGGCTGGTACTTGTCGACCAGCTCCAGCAACTCCTGTTCCTGAGGGTCAGTGACCGTTTCCAGCCACACCCGATAACCGCTATAACTGATCAATAAAAGTGCGGCGACGACCGCTGCAATGACCCACAGGGGTATGTATTCCATAATTTTCTTATTTTGCTGGCTGGCGCCGCGCCATCGCGGCGACAGATCTCTGTCGAACTCTCCACGTTGAACCTGAATAATTCTGCTCAGATTGTCGCGAATGATCTCCAACTGATCCCTGCCCCGGGGATCGAGTTTGTATTTCCCTTCAAAACCAAGACTGACGCAGACATAAATCAGTTCGATCAAATCAATATATTTGGCAGGTGTCGACTGCACCCGTTCCAGGATCATAAAAACTTTTTCACCGCCAAAGGTTTCATTGTGAAAGGTACTCAACAAGGATGCCCTCGCCCAGCCGACTTCCGAACCCCAGGGCGTATTCAAGATGGCTTCGTCCAATGCGGAACACAGAATGTAGCGCGCCGACAGAGTGACATCGGACGGCACTCCCTTGGTACTGGAATTGCCTTCAAATTGCTTGATCGCCGTGACCACCTGGGTCCGCAATTGGCCCGGATTCTGCACTCGTACAGTGTGGCGCAGCTCGCCCAGCAGCGCGATCAGTTCAGCTGCGCTAGCCATCAGTGGGTTAAGTCCTTGCTGAAGCCCCATATTGCCGCCGGCCGGCGGTGCAGCTGCCGGTGCTGCGGGCGCGCTTGCATAAGATGGAGCAGCCGGAGCAGCCGGTTGCGGGGCAGGCCGCCGGCCCGGCGTGGGGACGATCACCGTGCGGTCGTTCTGTCCGGCGGGACTGCCGCCAAAAAAGGTTTTTTCAGAATCATCAATCATTTTGCGGTTCCTCGAAGGATGCGCATTGCTGAACCCGGTTTATCACTCGCGAATTGCCCAATATTCCAGCTCCATACCAGGAAAGTCTGCACCGATATGTAAGGCAAAACCACTGGACTTGCCAAGCTCAGGCCAAAAATCGCTATTGGAATCCAACTGAAAGTAGGTGAATCCTGCATGGTAGGGAATTTGCCTCGGCGCTACCGGTAGAACCTGCAGCCCTATTCCGGGTAATTGGGCGTTGACCAAGTCGCGGATTTTCTCCACTGGCGCAATCTTAGCCTGACTGGGGAATCGGCTGCGAATCTGATCCGGCTTCATTTGGGCTTTCACCGCCAGAACAAAAGTCGCTTTCTTGATCAAAGACCGGTCCTTGATCGGCGAAACATAAATACCATACTTGCGTTCAACCAGTTCCAGCGATACCGCGGAAGTTTCGCTTACGGTGCTGAGGTACTGATTCAACAGTTGCATTAGCGGCTGAACACAACTTTGCAGATCATCGTGGTCATATTCGGGCAGCTCCGGCGGCCGTTTCTGTATGCTCGAAAAGGTCGCCAGTTCGCCGGTCAACTGGATCAGTTCGCCATACATTTCCAGGGGATGCAGAGGTTTTACCTTGGACAGATGCAAAATCCAGGGTTCTGCCCGGTTCGCCATCTGTAACATGAGAAAATCCGCAATTTCCGAAGTGCCCTGGCGGCCGCTGTCACGAATGCGCCCTGCAAGCGCTTCGGCCCGAAGGTTTAGGCTGCCGGCGGTTTCTTTCAAAATACTCCCCACCTTGGGATGAGAGGTGATATCGAGCAGCGGCTGAATAAAGGCGGTATCCAGAATGATCTCTCCATCGTCCCGGGTTTCCTTAACCCGCGCCACCGGCAGCGTCGTGTAACCGCTTCTGTCCTCACTTTCCAGCAGCAGGCGCAGATTATGCGAGCCGATTTGAATTTTCGCGTTATCGTTTTGGTTTGAGGTTGAATCGAAGGTATCGATTTCCACCGCGTTGAACCGCACCAGGGATTGAGGATCTTCTTCCAGACGGGTATCGGGAGCGCCCTGCCTTTTTACCGGCAATGCCAGATAGAGCAATTGATTTTGCAGACCCGCTTCCAGTTCCAGAATCTTCAGATTCACATCGTATTCCGGAATGTTGACCGGCGTTCCATCCGGAAAAATACAGCGGCACTTGTTGACGGCAAATTTGCCCAGCTTCAACAACGCGGTATCGACTTCCAGTTCATGAAACCCCCAAAAATAGGACCGTAGCGGCCGGCATCGGGCCTCCATCAAACTTTCTTGATAACGGTCCTGCTGCTGGAAATGCTGTGGCCGAAGGAACATGCCTTCGGTCCAGACAACGCGGTTCTCAAATGACATGCAAAATCCCCAGATTATTTTTCAAAACGCATGCTAAGCCGGTCGATAAACAGCGTGACGTTACTTTCACATTCATCTTCCCTGGGAATCACGATCTTTGTCTCAGCGTCCTCATAGCGAATATATTCTGCCATCACGCCAACATAGCGCGTGCGTACATCCAGATCAATTTTCTCTTGCCGGGGATCTTCTCCGGGGGTGATTTCCCGGAGTTTCACTAAAGACAATAAGTCCTTGCCGAGTACCGCATCGGGATCCTGGAACAGCGAAATGAAATCTTCCTGCTCGAATTGGCGATCACCTTCCAGCGCAAAGACATTCAGCACCACCGGCGAAGCCCGGCCGTCGTCAGCGGGATTAATATCCCGGGCGGGAATTATATTCAACGTCATCGTCGGCGCTTCACACTCAAAGGGTTTTGAGATCGTGCTACACCCGGAAATTAAAACGAAGACGGCTAGACCAAACAAACACAACGTCCGAACGGGTAGTTTCAGGCATTTCATGCCAATGTTTCCTCCAATAGGTTTATGAGTAAAATCTGCGGATCCACCAGCCCTCTAACTTGCCGCCAGCCTACAAAACAAAGCTCGATTGCCACGCATTGCCTCAAAGTAGGTGATCAATTTTATGCAGTAAAGCAGGGCTTAAATTTTTATTCCTAAATGTAGATGAGAAAGGTCGCTTTGTCCGTCCAATTGATAAAGCGCTATTTCCCGCGTTTAGCCTTCAGGGCTTCAAAACTACGCTCATAGTGTTCAGCAAAAGTTTCACCAAACAGGTGCTTAAAGGTTTTTTCCTGATCTTCGTTCAACTCCTCGATGAAAGCCTGGTAAGCATCCCATTTTTTGCCGCCGCCGCCAAACAGGGATTTGCCCCGTTGCCGCTCAAACCGCTTTTCAAGTTTTGCCGGATCAAACTCCTCCATCAGACTATCGTAGGCGGCCCGGATGCCGTTAAACAAGGCCAGCTGATGATCCGCGATATCGCCAAAAGCTTCTTCAATGGACTCGTTGGCTGTCATATAGGCTTTGCGCTGCTTCATGAAAAGATTTTCGATCGCATCTTCGGTCGACAAAGAAAACTTCAGAGGATTGTTTTCCGCCGCCTGGATCATCGTGAGATTCATCCGAAACTCGTTTTTGATCGTTTGCCGCGCACGTAACGCCTTCATCACGCCATCAATGGTTTGCAGAACAAACTTACCGATCACAGGCATTAAATCCACCAACTGATCGTCCGGCAGCTCTTGCAGGCCCATCGCATTCGCCAGTTCCCGCGCCAATCCGAGTCCATCCAGGGAAACCGGTACTTCAGCGGCTGATTCCACAGCCGCTTGCTTAGCTGCAGGTTGCGCTTGCGGCTCCGGAGCCGGCGGCATTTTCGGTGGTTCGGGTGGGGCTTTCGGCGGTTCGGTCTCCGCTGGCTTAGCCTCTCCGAACAAATCTGACAAGGGATCTGCAGCGGCAGCACCCTTGCCCAGCCGTATCCGGCCTGTCGGCGGCGAACCGGATTTCGATTTGGCAGGTTTGGCAGGCGCGATAGGAGGCTCGGCGCTGGCATCTGAAGTTTTGTTCAAACTGGGATCCTGGATAGCGTCCATTTGCTCCGTCACCACGGAGCTGCTGTCAACTTCCTCTTCCGGCTCGTCAAGCCAATTGTCAAGATCATCATCGGCACCCGGAATTATCGGCTCATCATCGAGCAGCGGTAACTCAGCTTCTGCGGGTTTCAGTTCCGCCGGTTTTGGTTGAGGCGGTTCAGTCTCGGGTTCGGAAGCATCTCCGATAATTCCCAGGTCCCGATTAAAGCCCGTGTCATCCAGCGGTATTTCAGGTTGCGCCGGCGTGACAGGCAGCTCAACAGATTGCGGGGCGACAGGAGGCGCTTCCCGCGTGGGCTGCGCTGGCCCCTCTCCTAATCCCAGTCCGGCAAGCGGGTCTGCAGTCGGCGTTACCGGCGTTGCTTGCTTTAGCTGCTCCGACGGCGTATTCACCAAATCCAGCAACGAGCCCATGCCACCAGCCGGCGGTGCCGAGGGCCCCGGCGCTAACGGAGCAGGCTCAGAGGCGGGAGGAGGAGGCGTTTTTGGCGCTCTCGGGGCGACGATCGACTTATCCCAGTCATCCGGAATCATGCCCGGCACATCCATCCGTTGGCCACCGAGGTCACCATTTGGAATCTCCGCTTCCGGCGCATTCCAATCGCCTGCGCCCAAGCCAAAATTCAAGTCCGATTCGGGACTGGCAGCATCCTTACCAAGCGCAGCCAGTGGATCGAGTTCCTTGTCTCCGGCGCTTAACAAGGCATCGTCTTCTTCCGATGTCGCCGGTTTCAACTTCGGCATGGGCTCCGGTTCGGGTGCATCGGGTTCAAGCCAACGATCCAAATCATCCAGGCCGACATTACTCTCGGGAGGAATTGTCATCGAACTGGTGTCGTCCAGTCCGCTGCCGATGGATGTGGCTTCTGCCGCTCCTTCGTCTGTGGCGCCTTCGACTTCTACCTGCAGGACGAATGGCCCCATTAAAATCTGATCCCCATTGGACAGGACTTTAGGCTGACCTTTTACCAACGCCTGGCTGAGGTTGTTCAAAAAAGTGCCGTTAGTGCTCTGATCAACGATCTCAAAAGCCGTGCCGTTGTATACAATCTTTGCATGCAGGGAAGATACATATCTATTCGGATCGGGCAGCGCTAAGGTATTGGTCGCTGCCCTGCCGATGCTCCCGCCGGATTCGTCAACGGTAATGGAATGACCGGACATATCGCTCTCGGGAGGACATTGGACAACATTTAGCTTAATTTCCATGATGTTTGAGCTAACGCTCCGCTAAGGGATGAGTAAAAACGCTGTTAGAGTAACGAATTATCCAACCTAGTTAAAGGCGCCATTAGAAGACAGCTCCAATGGATTGGCATACTGATCATTATTTATTCCAACCGTTTCAGTGTAGGACAGTTTAGCCTATCCTCCCACCTCTGATGCAGTATCTTGAATTGGAAAAAAACGCATTTAATGTGCAATAAAAAACCCATCTGAATAAAAATCTGCCGCGTAGTTTTTTGGGACGTCGGTTCCTATCGATATATCCCGGTATTCGGCAACGAAGATTATCTGATGCCAGACGCTAAATTCACCGGATACTGCCGAATTGAACCAAAAAACAATCAATTAAGCATCTTTTTAAAAACCCGTTACACTTATTGGCATGCCGTCACTGAGGGCTAAACCAAAATCAAATGGCGCAAATAATGCGGTCGCGCTTATAGAGCCCGGTCCAAACTATGCTTTTTACCGTTTACCAAAAGAAAAAATTTCTGGTTGTCGATGATTTCGACAACTTCATCTTCTCTATCAAGCAAATGCTCAAACGGCTTGGCGTTACCGATATCGACAGCGCTAAAAATGGCGCGGATGCGGTGCAGCTCTGCGTTCGCAAACACTACGATGTGGTGTTATGTGACTATAACCTGGGAGCCACCAAGAGCGGCCAACAGGTTTTGGAGGAGTTACGCTACCGCAAACTGATCAAGAATACGGACATCTTTTTCATCGTTAGCGCCGAAGCTGAAAAAGACATGGTTTACGGTGCGCTCGAATATCAACCGGATGGTTATATCACCAAACCTGTCACCCAATCGCTGCTACAGAACCGTCTGGACAAATTGGTCGAGCAAAAAGAAGCGGTCAAGGACGTCAATCGGGCAATGGATCAGGAAGACTATTCGAAAGCCATCAGTTTTTGCACTAAGCATATGCAGAACAAAAGCCCTTACCGCGGATGGGTTCTGCGCACATTGGCAAACCTCTATTACCTCAACGGCGACTTTGCCAACGCCAAAAAAATCTACGAAGACGTGAATAGAAAACGTCCGCTCTATTGGGCACGCCTGGGATTCGGCAAGGTTCTGGTAAGGGAACGTAAGTACAAGGAAGCCATAAATCACCTGGAAAGCCTGATCAATGACCGGCCGGAAATCATCGAAGCTTATGACTGGCTGGCCGAAGCGCAGCAAAAATCGGGACAGATGCAGAAAGCCCAGGTTACGCTGCAGAAAGCCGTAGACATTTCACCTCGCGCTCTGCTTCGGCAAAAACAGCTTGCCGAGGTCAGCAAAACCAATTACGACCTGGATACTGCAACCAAGGCCTTCCGCTCTACCGCAAAGTTAAGCGACAACTCTGTCTATGAGTCGCCCAAAATCTATCTCGACTACACCCGCTGCCTATCCGACATGGCGGAGGGGGATCACAGCAAGGCCGGCAACAAGCTGGCAGATGAGGCTACCCATGCCTTGGACAAACTGCGCCGCAAGTATAAGGAAGAAGACCAGGTTCAGCTGCTGTCTCATATGGTGGAAGCCCGGGTGCTGGCCGGCCAGGGTAAAGTGAAGGAATCCCAGAAAGCCATGGCGCAGGCAGGCAGCTATATCAGCGACCCCAACGATCTGCCGCCGGAAGTCTCCTTGGAACTGGCGGAAACATATTACGCTGTAGGCGATCCCGGAAAGGCCGGCGAACTACTGACCGAACTAGCCAAGAAGCATGCTGACGACTCGAGCTTCATGCAGAAGGTGGAAGAACTTAGGGACGAACCGGTCACCTTGAAACAGCGTATGAAAGCAAGGGAACTGAATCGTCAAGGCATTGAAAAATATGAAGAAGGAGCACTGGATGACGCCATAGAGGTATTCAAGCAGGCGATGAACATCACCCCCCGGCACGTCGGCTTGATTCTCAACCTGTTGCAAACCGTGGTAAAAGCCAACAATAAACAGTTGCTGGGCGATCCCAGTGTCAGCCAGCCGCTGAAACTCGGACTAAAACGCTTGTCTCACCTGCAGGCCGATCACCGCCAGCACAAGCGTTATCAACACTTATTGGGAAAATTCCAAAAACTCAGTGGCGCAAAATAGACCGAAAAACGGGCGCCGCTATCCAACCCTCTGGAGCGCGATCAGATGACAGACAGGAATACATTGGACTTCAGCTTTATCATTGCTTCCAGCGTTCACGACATGAAGAATTCGCTGAGCATGCTGCTCCACTCTCTGGACGAGGTCAACCAGGAGTTATCCGCTTCCAACCTGCCCATTGCGGAACGTATGGCGACCCTCCAATACGAAGCCGCCAGGGTCAACAATGATCTGGTGCAACTGCTTAGTCTGTACAAGATTAAAGAGGACATCCTAAGCGCCAACATCGACGAACACTTTTTAGCGGATTTTCTGGAAGAACAAACGGTTCGCTACGCTCCGCTGTTCGAAACGCGCAATACGGCCTGTAAAGTCGATTGCGACCTGGACTTAGCCGGCTACTTCGATCGGGATTTGGTCGGAGGCGTGATCAACAATATCCTGGCTAACGCAATCCGCTATAGTAAAAGCCTGATCCGAATTCATGCTTACGAAGAAGATGGGTGGCTGGTCATCCGCATTGAAGACGATGGCGCCGGTTTTCCCCCGGCGATGATCCAGCAACCCCAGGCATTTATTGACGGGGTAGATTTTGACTCGGGTAGCACCCACCTGGGCCTGTATTTCGCGCACAGAATAGCGGAGTTGCACACCCAGGGAGACCGCAAGGGGTATATTCAGCTGTCCAACGACAGCCCGGCAAATGGCGGCCGATTCTCTATCTGGCTGCCATAGGGGCAGCGCTTTTTCGCCTAGGCCCCTTGGCTGGCTTTTGCAACCGTTTCCAGCCGGTCTTTCCATAGACCTAGTTCCGGGGCGATATCGGTAACCAAATCGCCGTCGGATATATCGACCATTTTTATCAATCCATACAGCGCTGCGTCGGCAAGGGTCGGTGCAGAACCGAAGATAAACTCCTGTTCGTCAAGCGTATGCAGAGTAGGCTTTAACTGGTTGCGGGCCTTGGCGACCAGATCTCCCTTGTTCTTAGCCCATGCCTGAACGCACCCTTCGCCATAACGCCGTTCTTTCACATAACGGTACAGGGCTCTTTCCTCCAGCGTCTTGAACCGCTTTTCAATGCCCGGAGAGGAAAGACGGAAAATGGTATCTTCCAGAATTTGGTCGCACCAATCGGAATAGGCCCAAATTGGCCCCTGCCACGGACTCGGCACGAGTTTTTTCTCGTGTTCGCCGACCAGCAGGGCTTTGCATATCACTTTGGAATCCTTTAAAAAATTGCCGTCATCCTGCAACAAAACAGGCACTTGAATATACCCTTGCGTCAGATGAACCAATTTCGAACGCTCCAGATAGGGCACTTCCTCCAGCTCATAGTGCAGCCCCATTAAATCCAGCAGCATTTGGACTTTACGTGCGTAACAACTGTAGTCAAAGCGATAAAGTTTCATAAGCCCTCCTGTATTGAGTCATACAAGTATGGCGCATTTTGCAGGATGTGTAGGCCGGATTCAGAACAAGAGCCGTATCGGAGGAAAACGATTACCGGAACCGGGCATTAGATCCGGCAAATCAACCGGCCGAAAACATTAACTTTGGTTCATGCAGCACTTTTTGTATTTCTTGCCACTCCCGCAAGGGCAAGGTTCATTGCGGCCTACCTTGGGTTCCTCCCGGACCGTGGGTTCATGCTTGGTCATATACCAGGCCAGGCCTCTGCCGACATGGGCATACTTTTGCAAATAATCCGGCACCAGGTTAAAACTATCCCGCACTTGCTCCCGGAGATCTTCGACGGGATCTTCGGGATTTTGCTCCAGCAACTCCAACGCGCCGTCCACATCGGCCAACACTTTCACCAGGCCGACGACTTCGTCCAGTTCATCAGCCACTGTCTGGCTCGCTACCGGATCATCGCGTTTCAGAAGCGCCAAAGCCTGCATCCAGTGGGTTTCAAGCCACTCATCTCCCAGCAAGAACCCTTCGCACCAGTGCTCAAGTTGCCGCCTTTCCCAAGGGTCCCAGCTAAACAGACAGGTTTCCGGAAGGCGGAATGTCTCATCGATCAACTGCTCCCGCAGGTTGACCAGCAGTACTTCCAGGGTATGAGATACGGGACCAAGCATTAGCTGATCACCGGTATAGGCTTCGCCCAAAACAACCGGGAGCCAATCTTCGGCATCCAATTGCTGCGGACAGCAAGCAACAGCAAGCATAAATCCCTGCATCTGCTCGTAATTTAACTTGGATTCTCCTAAAGCCATGTCATCCAGAAAATCGCTAAGCTGCTGCCGGCTCAGCAACTCTTCATCTGCAACAGAAGACTGCAACTGATCGGTGGAGAGTGCGGAAATATTGCTCATAGAGAATGATTTCAAATAAGTTTGTTTCATTAATATTAATCAGCTGATACCAAGTTGGCGACAAAAAACCGCCACATTAATCACTTCTAATGCAAAAACGTCTAACAATTAACCAAAATTGCAGACAAATTACCCAGTTTGCAGTTACTTTCCCGGCTTTCAATCAGCAAATCTACGCCTACCCTCCCCTCCTCCTCATACCCCCATCTACTCCCCATTAATGGAGGTGTTTTCTTATCCTAGACCTAAGTATTATTCCTAATTAAGAATAAAAAGACCGGAACAAGGTGCTCCGATACCTATCGATGTGCTTTCCGGCGAAGGTATAAGACATGAGCAATACTGAGTTTCTTGATGCAAGACCACTGATTCCCAGCAAGATATCTATTCCGCATATAGACAGCAGCGCCCTGCATCGCCCCCGGCTTGAAGCTTTACTTGACGAGGCCGCAAACAAACCGCTCTGTATCATTCGCGCCCCTGCAGGATTTGGCAAGACCACGCTGATGTCGCACTGGTGCCTGAATCAGCCGGGAAGAGTCGCGTGGCTGCATATCGATGAGCTGGACAATGATCCTTCTTTCTTCGGACGCTATCTGCTGTCTGCGCTGCAACAGCAAATTCCGGAACTGAAAGAAGCGTTCGAACGCATCGCGGAAGTGCTGCATCTCTATGATCTCATTTGGCTGGCCGGTAAGCTCTGTAACGAACTCAGCACCCTGGACCAGCGCATAGTCCTGGTTCTCGACGATTACCACCACATTCGCCACGAACGCATTCACGAAGCCCTGCGCTTCCTGATCCAACACCAGCCTGCGCCCTTGCACCTTTACATACTTACCCGCGGTGAACCGCCATTAGGTCTGGCAAACTGGCGCGTGCGCGGTATTCTGCAAGAGATAGGCGCGGATGAACTGAGTTTTAATCTGGAAGAGGCCCAACAGTTTCTAAGTGAGAAGTCGCTCAGCGAGACCGACATTCATCTGCTGGACGAAGTGCTGGACCGGCTCAATGGCTGGGCAGCCGGTTTACAGATTATCGCACTGTCAACGCCGACCCAGGAATCGATCAGCAACTTCCTTAAGCACTTTAACGGCACCCATGCCCACGTTTTGGATTTTCTGGCCGAGGAAATACTGAATAAACAGCCGGAAGTTCTGCAGCAATTCCTGCTGAAAACCAGCATTGTCGATCGCTTCAACCCGGAGTTGGCAGAAGCCATTACCGGCTGTGCCGACAGTTTCTCACTGCTGCAAGATCTCGAAAAGCGCGGTCTATTCGTGGTTCCCCTGGACGAATACCGCCGCTGGTATCGTTACCATCCGTTTTTTGCCGAATTTCTACGCCATCAGCTGAAGCAGGAGACGGCTTCCGAACAACTTATCGATCTACATCAACGCGCCCATGACTGGTGGCTTGGTCAAAATCAGGTTCAGGAAGCGCTCAGTCATGCTCTGGTCGTGCAAAATCTCGGATTGATCGAACAGACCCTGACTGAATACGGCTGGACCCTATTTGAACAGGGCCAGATGACGTTGATCGAAAATTGCTTGTCCGCGCTTCCCGATAGCGTGATTGAAAACAACTATAAGTTGGCATTGCTGCAAGCCTGGATCTGCCTGACCCAAGCCGATCCCGACTCTCTTAAAGACGCGTTGAAACAGGCGGAGCAGCAACTTCCGGACTATGTGGAAGATGAAAAATGGCGCTGGATCAGTGCCGAGATCTATGCCTTGAAGGCCTCGCTAAGCGCTATAGCAGAAGATATTGATGCCGCCCAGTCACACGCTAATCAGGCGCTGAAATTGGCGCCGCCGGGTGGATCCAATGCCGCAACCATCGCCCTGACCGTGCAAGGCGAAGTGCAAGTTTGCCGGGGTGAGTTGCCCAAGGCATTCGCAACTTTTCAGGAAGCCGAGCAAGCGGCCAGAAACATTCGCTCCATTCAACTGATGCTTTGGACCCTGGGGCAACAAAGCGACACGCTTTTCCATCAAGGGTATCTGGTGGATGCCTATCAGAAGCAAACGGAGACCTTTCAGGTAGCCCGGGAGCATCATCTGGCGCAAATACCGGTGATGGAGTTCGTGCATCGCTGCCGTGCCACCTTGCTGCTGGAGTGGTTGCAGTTTCATGAAGCCAGACAACATTGCGACTACGGCAACAAAATTATCGAGCATCTGGACTCGCATTGCGCCATCCCGATTAACGCATTACGGGCGCAAATTGCGGTGTACCAGGACGATATGGAAAGTGCGGCGGGATTCTTGGAGAAAAACCACCGTTTGATTAAAGATCATCACTGCCATACCGACTGGTACGCGCTATCGATGAACATCCAACTGAAATTTTGGATGCTGCAGCGGGATACGGCGGCTATCCGGACCTGGCTCAGCCAACAGGAAGTGGCGGATGTCGCGATCAATCACTTTCACCAGTGCTTAAATCGCACCATCGCCTTTGCCATGCTCGCCTCCAACTTTCCCCAACCCGCTCTGGATGTGCTTGAACCCTTGGTAAAACAAGCCCGAAGCCACCACCTGGGCCTCAGTGAACTGAAAGGCCAGTTGCTTTGCACCTGGGCTTATTCCGAATGCAATCAGCATGGCCAGGCGTTGAATGCCGCCCGCCGGGCACTTGAGCTGGCGGAACCCATGCGCGCGATTGCCAGTTTTCTGGTGATTCCTGAAAAAATCTTGGGGGTGTTCAACGATGTGCTGGAGAAAAACGAGTTGCCAGCGACGGAACGCCGCCACATCCAGCGGATTCTGGAGTTGTCCAAGCGTCAACAACGGCCACAGAAGAAGTCGGACGACATGCCGGAACAGGCCAAAGCATTGGCGCTTACCCCAAAGGAGTGGGAAGTCTTAAGGCTGATTGGCGAAGGCTGCAGCAACGAGGGGATTGCCCAACGTCTGTTTGTCGCGCCGAGCACGGTCCGCAGCCATATCAAGCATGTCTATCAGAAGTTGGGAATCGGCAGCAGGGCAGATGCCCGCCGGGTTTCCAAAGACCTGGCTCAAGGGCGGATGACCGGAATTCTCAACTGAACTGCTCAAGCCCGACCAGGAAGGTCAGAGACTAACCGATTGCCGGGATGCAGCCGAGGAGACCAGGCGGCTTTCTGATCCTGCTAGAAAATTCCCGACGCTGCGAAGAGCGGCAATTTCATATGGCAAGCACACCGGATCAATGCCGGTGTTGAGTTTGTTCCGCAACAATCTCGGCCAGGTCGACAAAATCCAATTCACTGAGACCGATGATTTCTAACACCCTATCCTTGATCTGCTGCCATTCGTGGTAATTGTCAACACCGGTCAAGCGCTGGGCCTCATCCGACGAAATTTCCGCAAATTTCAGCAATGCCGCCATCGTGAGCACCATGTCATCCTTTTTCGAAAAAAAAAGAAAGGGGTCGTGGTGTTCGCGAATCGCAATACAGACGTTTTCATCGAGCTGCATTCCTTTAGCGATGTAGTAGCCTATCGTGGCATGATCACAGCGGTATTTACCGTTTTCCGCCGCGATCAACTCCTCGCCGCCGAGCGACCGAAGAAACTCGAAGTAATCACCAAACTTCTGTTGGATCAGGGGCATGCCGATATTGTGGAATAGCCCGAGGCAGTAGGTTTCGTCAACCATGCCGATATTTAGCTGACGGGCGGCCATGGCGGCGGCGTAGGCGACATCCCGGCTGGACTCCCAATAATCCAGCAATTCGATACGGTGGAACTCCCGGTTTGCAGCCATCTTCAACAATACCGCGTTCATCACGTTGATCGTGCTGTTTATTCCCAGTAGGTTTACCGCCTCTTCAATGGAAGATAAAGACGCTTGCGGATTGAAAAGCGGCGAATTCACCAGGCGTAGAATTCCCGCGGATAATCCCGGATCCAAACTGATAATATCGGCCACGGCGGTGAGATCGTCACCTGCGGATTGTACCCTGGATACGATTTTCGGCTGCATCGGTACTATGATGCCCCGCAACATCGCCGTCGCCTCGTCGAGGTTGATCTTTGCAAGGTCCGGTGTGGAAGATGCCATAATGCTCCGATAACGAATGGCGGGTTGGTGGTTTCAAAATTATAGCCCGACCAATGGAGTTAGCCAGTGGTTGCCTTGACTTCTATCCGGCCTAAACGTGGCAATAAGCACTTCAAGTCTGTGAAAACAAATAACTTCCTGACCATAGCTTTTTGACTTTTGCCATGGTATCGGGCATGCCAATAGTGCTAAGGTAATTCCACTAAAGCTCCTGTTAAAATCCTCAAACTTCCAGATCCGGCCGGAGAATGGCCTAAACCTATAACAAGGCTTAACGGAAATGTCTTTGCATAGAGATTTAAATATTACTGAAACCCTGATGGGCAAATACTCACCGCTTTCCCAGTTATCAAAAAAATATCTGTCGCAGGTCATTAAGCGCAGTCAAGTGATGACTTTCGAGGGCGGCGAAACAATATTTGAGAAGAGTCATGACCTGCCTTTCACCTACTATCTCTTGAAAGGCAAAATCAAAGCCCGCAAAGGACTGCTAAGCGGCGAAACGATAGATGCCCAGAGCCAGCGTTGCCTGAACCCGATTAACAGCAGTATTCCCGACGGTGTCAGCGTGAAGGCCTTGGAAAGCGGCCACATTCTGATGATTGACACCAAATTTATGGACCGCGCCCTGGGTTGGACAGTGGCTGAGGCAAAAAAGGAACAGGAAGAAAAAACCCCGAAAAAGAAAGCGCCGACACTGGCTCCCGAAGCCGTTACCGAGCAGGGAGAATTCGATCCGGAACATTTCGACTGGATAGCCAGCCTGCTGGAATTTCCGCTTTTCTTCAACCTGCCGCCATCCAACATCGACAAGATCTTTGAAAAATTTGAACGGGTTGAAGTATTGGAAGACCAGGTGATTATTCAGGAAGGGGATGAAGGGGATTACTTTTATCTGTTGGTCGAAGGCAGTGCCAGAGTCGTTATCGGCGGCCATGGAGACAAACCGATACGCCTCAGCAAAGGATCGTATTTCGGCGAAGAAGCATTGGTCTCCGACACGGTGCGATCGGCATCCGTCATCATGAATGAAGACGGGGTGCTCGCCCGATTGGATAAGACCTCATTTCAAAGCCTGCTGCACGACCCGCTAGTGAAATCCGTCACCGATGCGGGTTTCAGACAGGCGCGCGCAGAAAAACCGGAACAGACCGTGCTAATGGATATTCGTTCCAAAGGGGAGTTTGAGTACGCACCATTGCCGACCTGCATGCATATCGAGCTGGGTGATTTGCGCCAATACATCTCCAAGCTGGACAAAAGTAAAACCTACTACCTTTCCGAAGAGGGTGGTCAACGAAGCGACATCGCGGCGCACATATTGTCCCAAAACAACATGAACGTATACGTCATTCGCAACGATTAATTGACACTGCGGTGGAGTAGGACCTACTCCGCCTCCCTTTTTGGCTGATCCAGTTCCCCGGTTCCTTCGTACCAATTACAGCCCTGACTCATCTTTTTATAAAATTCCGATTTCCCATAACTTTTTCTTATACTCAAGGTTATTTCTTCTGATTGTTCATTTTGCTTAATGCAACATAAATTTGGGAGTCAATGAATTAACCGCCCAATACAGGGCTATCGGAGATGGTGATGCACACAGTGATTTTTGGACGCGACAGCTGTCCTTACTGCATTCGTGCCAAGCAAATAGCCGAACAGTTACAGGGCTCGCAAGACGATTTCAGCTTTAAATACGTTGATATGATGCAGGAAGGCATTTCCAAAGCCGATCTCGAAAAAACCGTCGGTCATCGCGTATTAACCGTTCCACAGATTTTTGTAGACCAAAAACACATCGGCGGATGCAACGAGTTCGAAGCGTTTGCCCGGCAAAGCCTTGGCCTCTGATCCCGGCATCAAGCCGAAAGACCAAAGCGTTTTCGATACTCCTCCATCGTCATGCCAACTTCCCGCTTAAACAAGCGCCGAAAGGAACTTAAGTCTTCGTATCCGACATCCCATATAATCTGGTTACTGGGTTTACGGGTCATCTCTAGCTTGTTCTTGGCATGGTGAATTCTTACATGCTGTAGATAATTGAGCGGTGTTTCCCCTGTCGCATCCTTGAACCTGCGTTTAAAGTTGCGATCGCCAAGCCCTGCGTTGGCAGCCGCCTCCTCAATGGTAATCGTTTCGGCATAGTGCTCCTCCAACCATTTTTGCGCCACCACAATAGCTTCATCGCCATGATCGACTTGCGCCATGAACATTCGATATGGCAACTGGCTGTCGCGGCTGGGGTCCGCGACCAGCAACTTGGCGCAGCTCAAACCGGTTTCCCGTCCGGCAAATGTCTCAATGAGCTTAAGGGCGAGGTTGACCGAAGATAATGCTCCTCCAGCACACAGAATGCGTTCATTTTCCACCAAAATTTCGCTACCCTTGACCTTCAGTTTCGGATACATACGTTGCAATATCGGCGCAAGCCGCCAATGGGTCGTGGTTGCTTTACCGTCCAGCAGCCCCGCCTCCGCCAGCAAAAACGATCCGGTACAACAGGAGGCGACATAGGCACCAGATGCGTGTAGCTGCCGAATCCAAGATACTACCGGCATCATACTCCGCAGCAACACAGCAATGTCATCCGCCTTACGCATGGAACCGAAGGACGCACCGAGAACCACGATTTGTGCAGATTCAATATCCGCCACGGCAGCGTCAACAGCCAACTGACGGCCATTAAATGCTCTCACGGGATTGCCGTCCATGGATACCAGCAGAGGTTCAAATTGACGGTTGAATTGACTGCCGAACTTCTTGCGGCCGATGTAGTTTGCGGTAAAAAAAGCGTCGACCAAGCCATATAAACCGGAGGCATGTGCTCCTTCGGCTGCAAATAGCGCTACTTTAATTTTTTCCTCTGTCACTCCGCCGATCTCCAACGTTTAGGGACAACGGCAATATTGCACATATCGCACTCTAATTGTCAATTATGACACTCCAAATTCATGTTTTCACCCGTTACATTAAGCATGTCGATCACCATTGGAGAACCTAACATGACATCGCAAAGTGCGGAATTCACCCCCATTCACTCTATTCAAGGGCAAAAAGAAGCGCCTTTTTCAGTAAAACTGATGCGGTTGGCGCTCAGGATAGGCGGAACCTATGCGCCAAACTTAACCAGCAAGAAGGTCAATGAAATCTGGTTCACTCCCAGACGTCACGATGAACCGCATTGGATCGGGAAACTGCTCGACTCGGCGGACGAGGAACATCGCGTGCATATTCGTCACGACAGCGTCACGGTCTACAGCTGGGGCCAGGGTCCCAACGTATTGCTAGTGCATGGCTGGTCGGGCCGCGGAGTTCAACTGAAAGGATTTATCGAACCCCTGGTGCAACTCGGGTACAAGGTCAGTCTTTTTGACGCCCGCGCCCACGGCCGGTCACAAGGTCTGCAGACCGACATTGTGGATTTTGAGTTAACCATTAAGAAGATTGCCGGTGCCTTAGGCGGAATCGATACGATTGTCAGCCATTCCTTGGGCAGCGTGGCTGCCATGCGGACGACATTGGATGGTTTGGCGGTTCGTCGCCTGGTTAGCATCGCCAGCCCCACCCGGCTGACCGATATCGTCAGTCACTTCAGTGCGCATTTGCAGTTGCCGGAACATATCGAATTGCAGCATCGCGAGCTGATTGAAAAGAAATTTGGCGAACAGGTTTGGGATCGTTACGCCATGGACAAAGAAATACAAGGCATGCCGGTTCCCGGATTGCTGGTCCACGACCGAAACGATACCCAAGTCGGGATGGAAAACGCGGAACTGCTAGCAGACAACTGGCCTGGCGCCGAACTGTTGATTACCGAAAATCTTGGGCACAACCGGATTCTACACGACGCCGATGTCGTCGCCAGGATTGTTAACTACATCGATTCATCCTTATGACGGAGAGAAGCCACAACAGCCCGTATCTGTGCTTCACAATACGGGCTTCTCGCCATTTTCTTATAAAGACTGTCAGTTGGAGCATCACTCGGATAAATGCGGCCCGGGGTTGGCTGACTGCCGCTTTTCATTGTCGCCGACAGGCTTACCCTGACCGGTTTTGGTATCTCCCGATGTGACATCATCCTGTGTGACGACACCAGGTGTGGCAACTCCCGGTGTGGAAATACCCGGAGCATCGGCGGCGCCCGGCGGCAAAACATCGTCCAATCCCTTTCGCAGCGCCTGCATCCGCGAGCTGACAATGTGCTCGGCGTCTAACAGTTCACGTATCCCAAGCCGTTCCAACTGTTCAAGCGTCTGTTCGTTCGGACAGTAAAGGTATACGCTGCTACCGGCATCCAGAGAATCTCTTACGGCGTTCTCCAACGCCAGAGCTACCGTGACATCAATCATCGGAACGGCACTGAGATCCAGCACCATGGCTTTGTACTGCTCAATCGCGGCATGTTGCCGAGCGATCGCTTTGGAGACCCCGAAAATCATCGGCCCGGAGAGGTAGAAAAACAGTAACTGACCAGCGGCTTTATCCAATAGCTTTCTTTCTTCCCTGCTTAACGGCACACCATCGTCAGCATCCGAAATCGCTTTGACATTGCGTTCCTGAAACCGGCTTAACCTCTCGATCGTGATGATATTCGCCAGAAAAACGCCAATACCCACGGCATAAATCAAATCCACAAACACCGTTAACAGCAACACGCCATACATGATGATGGTCGGCACCAGAGCAACCTTGTGGGCTCTCTTGATAAAGCTCCAGTCCAGAATATTCAGTCCGACAAACAGGGCGATTCCCGCCAACACGGCTAACGGAATAGGCTGGGTCAACGGAGCGAACCAAAGCACCACCAGCAACAGAATCAAACCGCGTAAAATGCCGGATACCGGCGAACGCGCACCCACCTGGATGTTGACCACGGTCCCCATCGTAGCGCCGGCCCCCGGCAAACCTCCGAACAGGCCGGACATGGTATTTCCAATGCCTTGCCCCATCAGTTCCCGGTTCGAATCGTGTTCCTTGCGGGTAAGGCTGTCGGCAATGACCGCTGTGAGCAGCGTGTCGATACAGCCCAGGGTTCCGAGTATCAAGGCATCAGCCAGCATGGCTCGAAGCATCTCATAGCTAAAGGTGGGCCAGACGATCGCTGGCAGGCCGGCGGGAATTTCGCCGATGCGGCGAATATCGTCGGCACTGAATATCAACATGGAAATTAAGGTAACCGCCACCAGGGCCACCAACTGCGGTGGCACGAACCTTTTAATCTTCTGTGGCATGAAAAACAGAATGATAAGAGTGAGCACGCCCAACGCCAGCTCCCCAAAATGGATATTGGCCAGC